>LJSY01000036.1 GCA_001314805.1 Rhodobacteraceae bacterium HLUCCO18
ACGGCCTGCGATATCCGGGTGATGGCGCCGAAGGCGACGCTGGGACTGCCGGAGGCGCAGGTTGGCATCGTCCCCGGTTGGTCGGGAACGCAGCGGCTTGCGCGCCTGTTGCCCGAGCCGGTGCTGAAGGAAATGACGCTGTTCGGCCGCAGGCTTTCGGCGGAGCGGGCGCACGCGCTGGGCTATGTCGCGGAGGTCGCGGACGATCCGCAGACGGCGGCTCTGGAGATCGCGCGCGGCCTGCTGAATGCCGCGCCGCGTGCGCATGAGGTCGCCAAGTACCAGATCCACGCCGCCGTTGGCGAAGACCGCGCCGCGATGATCGAAGCGCTGGGCGGCGGCATGATCGCGGCGACCAAGGACAAGGCCGAAGGCGTCGCGGCCTTCTCGGAAAAACGCAAACCCGATTTCAAGGGACGGTAAGGAAATGACCGAACTGACCATCATCCCATCGAGCGGCACAGCCCTTCCGGCGGAGCCGTTCCGGGCACGTCACCTGATCGACGGCGCATGGACCGACAGCGCCGACGGCGCGGTGTCCGAGCGGCATTCCCCCGCCCATGGCGCGCTTGTCAGCGTCGCGGCGAAGGGCGGTGCGGCGGAGACGGTGGCCGCCATCGCGGCGGCGCGCCGGGTGTTCGACGCGGGCGACTGGCCCCGCGCGTCGGGCAAGGAAAGATCCGCGATCCTGCTGAAGACCGCCGACCTGATCGAGCGCGACATCGAACGCATCGCGCTGATCGAAACGCTGGAATCGGGCAAGCCGATCACGCAGGCGCATGCGGAGATTTCCGGCGCGGCAGACCTCTGGCGCTATGCCGCAGCGCTGGCGCGGACCATGCATGGCGAGAGCCACAATTCGCTGGGGCCCGACATGCTGGGCCTCGTCCTGAAGGAACCCATCGGCGTGGCGGGCATCATCTGCCCGTGGAACTTCCCTTTCCTGATCGTCAGCCAGAAACTGCCCTTCGCGCTGGCGGCCGGTTGCACGGCGGTGGTGAAGCCGTCGGAGCTGACGCCGTCGAGCGCGGTGATGCTCGGGGAACTTCTACAGGAAGCCGGACTGCCGAACGGCGTTCTGAACATCGTTCTGGGCTATGGCGACCCGGTGGGCGCCATGCTGTCCACGCATCCTTCGGTCGACATGGTGTCCTTCACCGGTTCCACCGCCGTCGGCAAGCGCATCGTCGCGGCAGCCAGCGGGACACTGAAGAAGGTCAGCCTCGAGCTGGGCGGCAAGAACCCGCAGGTGATCTTTCCCGATGCCGATCTCGATCAGGCGGCGGACGCGATCACCTTCGGCGTCTATTTCAACGCCGGCGAATGCTGCAATTCCGGCAGCCGGATCATCGTGCACGAGGACGTGGCAGGCGCGCTGGTCGAAAAGGTCGTGGCCCTGTCGCGCAAGGTGCCGTTCGGCGATCCGCTGGACCCGCGCACGCAGGTGGGGGCGATCATCTCGCCCGAGCATATGCGCAAGATCGACGGCTACGTGAAAGCCGCCGCCGAGGCCGGTGCAGGCGTCGCGCTGGGCGGTGCCGCGATCTCGGTCGAGGGGCTGTCCGGGCAATTCTACGGGCCTACGGTCGTGACGGGCGTGAGCCCCGAGATGGCGATCGCGACTGAAGAGGTGTTTGGCCCGGTCCTGTCCGTCCTGACGTTCCGCGACGCGGACGAGGCCATCGCGCTGGCCAATTCCGCCTCCTACGGGTTGTCCGCCGGGGTCTGGAGCCGCGACGGATCCACCTGTCTCGACTTCGCGCGGCGGGTGCGCGCGGGCACCGTCTGGACCAACACGTGGATGGACGGGTTCGCGGAACTGCCCTTCGGCGGCATGAAGCAATCCGGGCAGGGGCGGGAACTGGGGCGCTACGGTCTGGAGGAATTTCTCGAGGCCAAGACCGTGCAGATGCGCATCGGCGACACGCGGACGGCTTGGGTCGCGGCGTGAGCCTAGCCGCAGCGCCCCGGTTCGAACAGGACGTGCAGGCCCTCGGCTGGCTCGCCGTCGATCCGGCGCAGAAGCATCTCGGCCATGGCGCGGCCCGTGGCGCGCAGGTCCTCGTAGACCGTTTCGATGCGCGGCCGGATATTGTCGAAGATCGGCGAGGCGCGCTTGGCGACGATATCGGCCTCGATCCCGGGGGTAAGCCCCGCGTCGGTCATTGCCGCCATCGTCATGAGCGCCGTGACCTCGCCCACGCAGACGAAACCGTTCGGCCGCTCCGGGCGGCGCAGGCAGGCATTGAGCGCGCACGAGATTTCTTCCCGGTCGGAGTCGAGCGTGACGCCCTCGAGAACCTCATGGGCCACGCCCGCCTCCCGCGCGGCGGAGACGAAGCCGTAGCGCAGGTGCTGGCAGAAGGTGAACTTGTCGTCCGGCAGGATCATGCTGAGCCGGTCGCGCCCCTGTTCGACCAGCCGCGCCACGGCCTGCCGCGCAAAGGCCTCATTGTCGAAATCGACATAGGGGTGGGGCATCGTGAACTCGGTTCGTCCATGGCTGACGAAGGGCAGGCCGGCCTCCATCAGCATCCGCACGCGCGGGTCGAAACACTCGGTGCGGGTGAACAGAAGACCGTCGGCGAGGTTGTTGCGCAGGATCGTGCGCACCGGAGTCAGCCGGTCCTCGCCCGGATCATCGGGAACGACCGTGACGGAGTACCCGGTTCCCCGCAGGCGCTCGGTGATGCCCGAGAGAAACTCGTGCGTGAAGCCGAGAAACTCGTGCTCGGTATTCAGAAGAAGCGTGATGACCTGTGTGCGCCCCGTGCGCAGGCGGCGTGCGGCGCGATCGGGGATGTAGCCAAGGCGTTTGGCCGCCTCTGCCACGATCGCGCGGGTGCGCGCGGCGATTCGCGGGTCATCGGCCAGCGCGCGCGACACCGTCGCGACGGAAAAGCCCGTGGCCTGCGCGACAGTGCGCAGCGTCGGTTTTTCTGCCCCGCCATGCGTGTGGTCGGTTCCGATGTCACGCGTCATTCGCGACGTTCGCCCCTGGATTGCGTCGGGGGTCATCTTGCAGCGTTTTGCAAACGTTTCAATCCCCGTGCCACGCCGCGCCTGCATTGCTGCATCGCAGAATACTGTTTGAAAAACATAGCTATGGGGGAAAATCTCGAATCGGATGGCGCGCGATTCGAGCTTGACTTCGCCCCGAATTATAACGTTTCAATTCATCAGTCCGACATGGACCTTGGTCAACAGGGAGGAACAAGATGACCATGTTAAAGAAGCTACACATGACGGCGGCCGTGCTTGCACTGTCCACCACGACGGTGGCGGCGCAGGAGGTCGAGGTGCTCCATTGGTGGACATCGGGTGGCGAGGCGGCCGCGGTCGGCACGCTGCGTGACGCGCTGTCCGATGGTGGCGTCGGCTGGGTCGACATGCCGGTCGCCGGTGGCGGCGGCTCCGACGCCATGACCGTCCTGCGTGCGCGCGTGACGGCGGGCGATCCGCCGACCGCGGTCCAGATGCTGGGTTTTTCGATCCAGGACTGGGCGGCTGAGGGCGCGCTGGCCAACCTCAACGATCTCGCGGCCGAGCAGGGCTGGGCCGACGTGGTGCCCGAAGCGCTGCAGCGGTTCTCGACCTACGAGGGCAACTGGGTTGCGGCGCCGGTGAACGTGCACTCCACCAACTGGGTGTGGGCGAATACCGCGCTGATGGAAGAACTCGGTGTCGAACAGCCGGGCAGCTGGGACGAATTCGTTTCCGCGATGCAGGCCGCTCAGGATGCGGGCTACACGGCACTCGCCCATGGCGGCCAGGCCTGGCAGGACGCGACCGTCTTCGAGTCGATGGTGATGGGCGTCGGCGGACCCGAGTTCTACCAGGCATCGATGGTCGATCTCGACCCCGAGGCTCTCGGCTCCGACATGATGGTCGAGGCGTTCCAGCGCATGGAAACGCTCCGCGGCTTCGTGGACGACAACTTCTCGGGCCGTGACTGGAACCTTGCCTCGGCCATGGTCATCAATGGCGATGCGCTGTTCCAGATCATGGGCGACTGGGCCAAGGGCGAGTTCGTGAACGCGGGTCTTACGGCCGGCGAGGAATTCACCTGCTTCCGCGTGCCCGGCACGCAGGACACGGTTACGTTCAACTCCGACCAGTTCGCGATGTTCAATGTCAGCGATCCGGCCGCCCAGGAGGCGCAGACCGCCATGGCGTCCGCCGTCATGAGCCCGGAGTTCCAGATTACCTTCAACCTCGTGAAGGGGTCGGTTCCGGCGCGGACGGATGTTTCCGCCGATCAGTTCGACATGTGTGGACAGATGGGCATGGAACAGCTGGCCGAGGCCGCTGCCGGTGGCACGCTCTTTGGCTCCATGGCCCATGGTCACGCCAACACGCCGTCGGTGCAGAACGCCATGTATGACGTGATCACCGCGCACTTCAACGGCGAGTACGATGCCGAGACCGCAGCCGCGGAACTCGTCACCGCCGTCGAGATCGCCCAGTAACGGGCGGTTCGGGCCGGCCCCGGACAGGGGCCGGTCCATCCATTCGGGTGGGGACCCGGACAACGACCGAACGAGGGGAGGATGCCATGGCCGCGACCGACGGGTTCTCAGCGTCTGGCTCGGATTTCCGGACGCGACTGCAGAACTGGCTGCCGAAGATCGTTCTGGCGCCGTCCTTCGCGATCATGGTGATCTTCGTCTACGGCTTCATCGCCTTCACCATCTACCTCAGCTTCACCGACAGCCGGATGCTGCCCTCCTACGAATGGGTCGGCTGGCAGAACTATGACCGGCTTTTCCGCATCCGCCAGTGGGACACCTCGGTCGTCAACCTCGCGATCTTCGCCTCGCTCTATATCGTCATCAGCACGATCATCGGGCTCATGCTGGCCATCTTCCTCGACCAGAAGATCCGCGGCGAGGGCGTCCTGAGGCCGATTTTCCTCTATCCCATGGCGCTGAGCTTCATCGTGACGGGTACGGCATGGAAATGGATGCTGGACCCGGCCATCGGGCTGGAGGCCACGATGCGTCTCTGGGGATGGGAAAGCTTCAGTTTCGGCTGGATCAAGGATGGCGACATGGCGATCTACACGATTGTCATCGCGGCCGTCTGGCAAAGCTCCGGCTTCGTGATGGCGATGTTCCTCGCGGGCCTTCGCGGCATCGACAACGAGATCCTGAAGGCCGCCCAGATGGACGGCGCGTCGAACTGGAACCTCTACAGGCGCATCATCCTGCCACAGCTGAGGCCCGCGTTCCTGTCGGCCTTCGTCATTCTCAGCCACCTTGCGATCAAGTCCTATGACCTCGTGGTCGCGATGACCGATGGGGGGCCGGGGACGTCCACATGGATGCCGGCCGTCTTCATGTACGAATACACCTTCACGCGGAACCAGATGGGCATCGGCGCGTCCTCGGCGGTGATCATGCTGATGACCATCGCTGCGATCATGGTCCCCTATCTCTACGCCGAACTGCGGGAGAAGAAGTGATGGCCGTCGCATCCACCGAAAACGCCGTCCGTTCCTCCAGCGTCGCGCGCGCCTTCGTCTACCTGTTCCTCCTGCTTTTCGCGCTGTTCTACCTGCTGCCCTTCGGCATCATGCTGATCAACTCGCTCAAGCCGCTGGAGGAGATCACCGGAGGCGGCATGGTCGCCCTGCCGCAGAACTGGACGATCGAGCCCTGGCTGAGCGCCTGGTCGACGGCGCAGATCGGGGTGCAGCCCACGGGCCTGCGTCCCTATTTCATCAACTCGATCATGATGGCGGTGCCGGCGGTGATCCTGTCCACCGTCGTGGGCGCGCTGAACGGCTACGTCCTGACCAAGTGGCGCTTCCGGGGCGATACGCTGATCTTCGGGCTGTTGCTGTTTTCGTGCTTCATCCCGTTCCAGATCGTGCTGATCCCGATGGCGCGCGTCCTCGGCATCCTGCAGATCGCGGGGACCACACCTGGTCTGATCCTGGTGCATTTCGTCTACGGGATCGGGTTCACGACGCTCTATTTCCGCAATTACTACGCCGCCTTCCCGACCGAGCTGGTGCGCGCCGCGCAGATCGACGGCGCCGGGTTCTTCCAGATCTTCTGGCGGATCATGCTGCCATCCTCCGGGCCGATCATCGCCGTCAGCTTCATCTGGCAGTTCACCAATATCTGGAACGACTTCCTCTTCGGCGCGAGCTTCGCCTCCGGGGGGTCCGCTCCGATGACCGTGGCGCTGAACAACCTCGTCAACTCGTCCACGGGCGTGCGCGAATACAACGTGCATTTCGCCGGGGCCATCATGGCGGCGGCGCCCACGCTCCTCGTCTACATCGTTGCCGGACGGTACTTCGTCCGCGGCCTGATGGCTGGCTCCGTGAAAGGGTGAGGAATGGGTTCGTGCAACAAGATGAATGGCGCCAGCGGCGCGTTTCAAATCCCGAACGCGCGGGGCAACTGCACCGCGCCGGGCAATCCGGAGGATTGAAACCATGGGTTTCCTCGACATCGACAACGTCACCAAGTCCTACGGCGCCGTCGAAGTGCTGCACCGGGTCGATATCTCGGTGGAGGAGGGCGAATTCCTCGTCCTCGTGGGCCCCTCGGGCTGCGGCAAGTCCACGCTTCTGAACATGATCGCGGGGCTGGAGGGGATCACCAGCGGCGAGATCAAGATCAAGGATCGCGTGGTCAACGGCGTGCATCCGTCCAAGCGAAACATCGCCATGGTGTTCCAGTCCTACGCGCTCTATCCCAACATGACGGTGGGGCAGAACATCACCTTCGGCCTCGAGATGCACGGCGTGCCCAAGCCTGAGCGTGACAAGGCGATGAAGGAGGTCGCGGCGCTCCTTCAGATCGAGAACCTGCTCGACCGCAAGCCCGGGCAGCTTTCGGGCGGTCAGCGGCAGCGCGTCGCCATGGGCCGCGCGCTGGTGCGCAACCCCGATGTGTTCCTCTTCGACGAGCCCTTGTCGAACCTCGACGCGAAACTGCGTGTCGACATGCGGACCGAGATCAAGAAACTTCACCAGAAGCTCGGCACGACCATCGTCTACGTGACGCACGACCAGATCGAGGCCATGACGCTTTCGACCCGGATCGCGGTGATGTATGACGGCAACGTCCAGCAGCTCGGCACGCCCAAGGAAATCTACGATTCGCCCGCCAACCTCTTCGTGGCGACCTTCATGGGGTCGCCCGCGATGAACGTGCTTCCCACGCGGCTGGTCGAGCGGAACGGCGCGCTTCATGCGATCCTGACCGGTTCCGATGGCTCCGAGCGCGCTCTCAGGATCGAGAATGCGCCCGCCGCTTACGCGGCTTATCGCGACAGGCCCGTGACCCTCGGCATCCGGCCCGAGGCGATCACCGACCCGGAGGGCGCGGACCGGAACGCCAGGAACATCCAGCCGCTTGCGAATGTCGTCGGCGTGACGGAGCCCGCGGGCTCCGACACGTTCGTGACCATGACACTGTCCGGAAAGGACTGCATCGCGCGCATGCGGGCGGATGCGGATGTGCATCCGGGCCAGAGCTTCGATTTCGCCGTGAACATGGACAAGGCCGTTCTGTTCGACCCCGAAACGGAAGAGCGCATCATCTGAGGCGGCGCCGAGAAGGCCTTGGCGGGGCGCGTTTGTTTTGTTATTGGAACGATCCAATAACCTGCGTACGGTAGGTGTGCGCGCGATCCGGGGGAAGGGACAGACGTGACGGATGCGGATGTGGTCATCGTGGGGTCGGGCATGGGCGGCGCGACGCTTGCGGCCGCGCTTGCGCCCGGCGGCCGGCGCATCCTGATCCTCGAGAGGGGCGAACGCCTGAACGACTCGCCCGAGGCGCGCGACGCGGAGGCGATCTTCGCGCGCGGCCATTACCGTCCCGAGGAAACATGGCTCACGCCGGAAGGCGAGCGCTTCAACCCCGGCAACTATTCCTGCGTCGGCGGGAACACGAAGTTCTACGGCGCCGTGCTGATGCGCTACCGCGCCGAGGATTTCGCACCCCGACGTCACATGGGCGGCGACAGCCCCGGCTGGCCCTTGAGCTACGCGGAGATCGAGCCGTGGTACCAGAAGGCCGAGGCGCTCTACCGGGTACGTGGCGCGCTGGGCCATGACCCGACGGAGCCCGAGCATTCCGGCCCCTATCCCTTCCCGCCCGTTCCCGATGAGCCCGAGATCGCGGACCTGCGCAAGCGGCTCGCGGCCGCCGGGCTGCATCCTGCACACCTTCCGCTTGGCGTCGATCTCGACAAGTGGCTCGCCCGCGCGGCGACGCCTTGGGACGCGTTTCCCGACACGACTGGCGGCAAGCTGGACGCCGAGAGCGTCGGGCTTGCCGAGGCGCTGAGGCACCCGAACGTGGCATTGCGCACCGGCGTGACGGTCGAGCGGCTGGAGGCGGATGAAAGCGGCCGCATCACCGCGCTCCTCACCTCGGCGGGCCGCATCACGTCCGATCAGGTCGTGCTCGCCGCGGGCGCCGTCCACACGCCGGTACTGCTCCTGCGCTCGGCGACGGAGCGCTTTCCCGCCGGGCTGGCGAACCGCTCGGACCAGGTGGGGCGCAATTTCATGAACCACAATTGCTCGGCGCTCCTGGCGTTGTCGGCGCGGCGCAACCGGACGGTGTACCAGAAGACGCTCTACCTCAACGACTGGTATTCGTCAGGCGGCCCGAACGGCGAGCCGCTGGGCAACGTGCAGCTTCTGGGGCGCGTGTCGGGCCCGATCCTCGCGGCGCAGACGGGGCTGCCGCTGGCCGTGGCGCGTTTCCTCTCGGCCCATGCGATTGATTTCTACGTCATGTCCGAGGACCTGCCCGATCCGGAAAGCCGCGTCACCCTGAGCGGCGGCGAGATCGTGTTGAACTGGACGCGCTCGAACTGGAATGCGCATGAAACCCTGGTCGCGCGCCTGAAGGCGGCCCTGAAGCGCGCCGGTTTTCCGATGACGCTTTCCAAGCCCTTCGACCGCCGCACGCCGTCGCACCAGTGTGGCACAGCCCGCATGGGCTCAGATCCAGACACCAGCGTGGTGTCCCCGTGGGGGCGGTCGCATGACCACGGGAACCTCTGGATCGCGGATGCGAGTGTGCTCCCGACATCGGCGGCGGTGAACCCGTCCCTGACCATCGCGGCCCATGCGCTGCGGGTGGCCGACGCCATGGCACGCGCAAGCGCAAGCGGAGTGGTCGCGGCATGACCGGGAACGCGCTTATCACCGGGGGGCAGCAGGGCATTGGCCTCGGGATCGCGCGGGCGCTCCGCGGGGCGGGCTGGCGTATCGCGCTGATGTCTGAGCGGGACGAGGACGATCCGGCGGTTGACAAGGCGCTGTCCCTGTTGCCCGGCGCGGTCCATGTCACCCATGATATCGCGGAGACCGATGGTGTGCCCGCCGCGCTCGATGCCGCCAAGGCCGCCATCGGCCCGATCACCACGCTTGTCTCCAATGCCGGCGTTCCGGCCATGGTACGCGGCGACCTCCTCGAAATGACGACCGAGAGCTTCGACCGCTGCATGGCGGTCAATCTGCGCGGGGCTTTCTTTCTTGTACAGGAATGCGCGCGCCGGATGCTCGCAGGCCCAACCGGGCCTTACCGGTCGATCCACGTCGTCACCTCGGTCAGCGCCGAAATGGTATCGCCGGACCGGGCGGAATACTGCATCTCCAAGGCGGGTGCCTCGATGATGACGCAGGCGCTGGCCGCGCGGCTTGCGCCCGAAGGCATCGGCGTGTTCGAGCTCAGGCCCGGCATCATCCGCACGCCCATGACCGATCCGGTCGCGGACCGCTACGACGCCCGCATCGCCGCCGGTCTCGTTCCCTCCGCCCGATGGGGCGAGCCCGCGGATATCGGCAAGGTGATCGTGCCCCTTGCGCGCGGCGATTTCGATTTCGCGACCGGTGCCGTCATCCCCGTGGATGGCGGCCTGTCGATCCACCGTCTCTGAGGGGCATCCATGGCAGAGGGCTACGACTTCATCATCATCGGCGGCGGCAGCGCGGGCAGCGTTCTGGCCGCACGGCTGACCGAGGATCCGGCCGTCCGCGTCTGCCTGCTGGAGGCCGGCGGGCGCGACTGGAACCCGCTGTTTCACCTGCCTGCGGGCTTCGCCAAGATGACCAAGGGTGTCGCGTCCTGGGGCTGGAGCACGGTGCCGCAGCGGCACATGGGCGGCAAGGTCTTCACCTACACGCAGGCCAAGGTGATCGGCGGCGGATCGGCGATCAACGCGCAGATCTACACGCGCGGCAATGCGCTCGACTACGACGAATGGCGGCAGATGGGCTGCGAGGGCTGGGCCTATGACGACGTCCTGCCCTATTTCCGCAAGGCCGAGGACAATGACACGTGGGACAATGCATTTCACGGCAAGGGTGGCCCGTTGGGCGTGTCGCAACCCGCCGCCCCCCTGCCGATCTGCGAGGCCTATTTCGAGGCCGCGGCGGCGCTGGGCATCCCGCGCAACATGGACGTCAACGGTGAAGCGCAGGACGGTGTCGCCTACTACCAACTGACGCAGAAGAGCGCGCGGCGGTCGTCGGCGGCGATGGCCTATCTCGCGCCGAACCGGGGGCGGGCGAACCTCACGATCCGATATGGCGCGCAGGTGCGCCGGATCGACGTGGACAAGGGTCGGGCGACGGGCGTGACACTCACCGATGGCACGCACCTGCGGGCGGAGGCGGAGGTGCTCCTGTGCTCCGGCGCTATCGGGTCTCCGCGGCTGTTGCAGCTGTCGGGCATCGGGCCGGCGGACCACCTGCGGGATCTCGGGATCGACGTGGTGCTCGACCAACCCAACGTGGGCGAGAACCTTCAGGACCATCTCGACCTCTACTGCATCTGCGAGGTCTCCGGCCCGCATACCTACGACCGTTACGCGAAGCCTCACCTTTCGGTTCTGGCCGGGCTGCAATATCTGTTCACGCGGTCGGGTCCGGTGGCCTCCAGCCTCTTCGAGACCGGCGGCTTCTGGTATGCCGACCCCGACGCGCGGTCGCCTGACCTGCAGTTCCATCTCGGCCTCGGGACGGGGATCGAGGCGGGCGTTGCAGCGATGCCGGATGGCGGCGTGACGCTGAATTCCTGCTACCTGCGGCCACGCTCGCGCGGGACCGTGCGGCTCGCCAGCGCCGATCCAGCTGCGGC
This sequence comes from Rhodobacteraceae bacterium HLUCCO18, assembly GCA_001314805.1. Taxonomy (GTDB): domain Bacteria; phylum Pseudomonadota; class Alphaproteobacteria; order Rhodobacterales; family Rhodobacteraceae; genus Roseibacterium. The sequence goes on from LJSY01000036.1 coordinate 11,121, forward strand.
CCCGCTGATCGACCCGAATTACTGCGCCGATCCGCGCGACCGGGAGATGTCGATCCGAGGCCTCAAGCTGACCCAGGAAATTCTTGCACAAGAACCGCTCAGGCCCTTCATCAACGCCGAACGCCTTCCTGGCCCTGACGTCAGGACGGACGACGACTACTTCGCCTTCATCTACGAGCATTCCAAGACATCGCACCATTGCGCCGGGACCTGCCGGATGGGCGTCGATGCGGGCGCGGTGGTCGACCCGCGCCTGCGCTTCAACGGGATCGAGGGGCTGCGCGTCGTGGACAACGCGATCATGCCGAGGGTGATCTCGTCCAACACCAACGCCGCCGCGATCATGATCGGTGAGAAAGCCGCCGACATGATCAAGCAGGACCATGGAGGCTGAGATGCGTCTGCCGACCTATTCGGGAACCCTCGAAACCATTCGCCTGACGGGGGAGCCGCTGATCCCGCGCGCGCCCGGGGTGCCGCTGACACGCACGGCCTTTGCCGCCGCGCATGTCATCTCGGACCCGCTGGCCGAACGGGCCCCGTGGGACAGCCGCCCGGCCGTCGACTGGGACGCTACGCTGGCTTTCCGGCAGGGCCTTTGGGACCAGGGGCTGGGGCTGGCCGAGGCGATGGACACGGCGCAGCGCGGCATGGGCGTGGACTGGGCCACGGCGCTGGAGCTGATCCGGCGGACCATGCAGGCCGCGCGCGCGCATCCGCTGAAGCCGCGCGTCGCCTGTGGCGCGGGGACCGATCACAAGACGGCGGCGGAGCTGTCCGACGCGGGCGCGATCATCGCCGCCTATTCCGACCAGATGGAGGCGATCGAGGCCGCGGGCGGTCAGATCATCGTGATGGCGACGCGCGCTCTGCCTGCCATCGGCGCGAATGCCGAGACCTATGGCCGGGTCTATGACACCCTCATCTCGCAGGCGGCGGAGCCGGTCATCCTGCACTGGCTGGGCGAGATGTTCGACCCCGGCCTGTCCGGGTACTGGGGGACGGCCGATATCGGCGCGGCGACCGGGATCGTGCTGGACCTGATCGAACGCAACGCGGCCAAGGTCGACGGGATCAAGATATCCCTTCTCGACCAGGCGCATGAGGAAGCGTTTCGCGCCCGACTGCCCGAGGGCGTGCGGCTCTACACGGGCGACGATTTCAACTACGCGCCCCTGATCGAGGGCGACGGCACGCATCATTCGCACGCGCTTCTGGGCATCTTCGCGGCCATAGCCCCGGCGGCGTCGCAGGCGCTCGAGGCGCTGGCGAGAGGCGACAGCACGACCTATCACGCTCTGCTAGCGCCTACGGTCCCTCTCAGCCGCGAGATCTTCAAGGCGCCCACGCGGTTCTACAAGGCGGGCATCGCGTTCCTGTCATGGCTCAATGGCACGCAGGATCATTTCGTCATGCCTGCCGGGTTCCAGTCCTCGCGCGAGATCACCCATTACGCCGAGGTCTTCCGCCTCGCCGATGCCGCCCACCTGCTTGTTCGGCCCGATCTGGCCGAGGCGCGCATGCGGACGCTTCTGGCCTTGCACGGGATCGACGGGTAGCAAGGCAGGATGAAACGCCGCCCCACGATCACCGATGTGGCCGCCCGCGCCGGCGTGTCGAAATCGACCGTGTCGCTGGTGCTGCAGGGCAGTCCGCTTGTCCGTTCCGAGACCGCCAAGACGGTGCGCGCGGCCATGCGCGAGATGGGCTATGTCTACAACCGGGCCGCCGCGACGCTGCGCGGCAGTTCGGTGGGCCTCGTGGGACTGGTCATCAACGACCTGCGCAACCCGTTCTTCACGGAGTTCGCGGTGTCGTTCCAGATGGCGATGGCGGCCGCCGGATACGCGACGGTCATTTCCAACGCCGACGAGGACGCGGAGCTTCAGGAGAAACTGGTCGCTTCGATGATCGAGCACGGTGTCGACGCCGTGGTGATCAGCCCGGCCTATGGCGATCCTTCCTCGGTGTTCGACCCGCTGGCGCGGGCCGGCATTCCGACCCTGCAGGTGCTGCGCCGGATGGACCCGCGCACGGAGCTGTTTCCCTTCGCGAGCTTCGACTACGCCGCCGGCAGCGCAGAGGCCACGCGGCACCTGATCGCCAGCGGCGCGCGGCGCATCGCGTTCGTGGGCGGGCTCGACGAACGCTCGATCACGCGGGAGCGGATGGAGGGCTACCTCGCCGCGCTGGAGGAGGCGGGCCTGTCGCCGCTCCGGGTCGAGGGTCCGACCTCGCGCGCCTTCGGCCGAAGCGCCGTCGCCCGATTGAAGGACGACCATCCGGAGTGCGATGCCGTGTTCTGTTTCAATGATCTGGTGGCGCTGGGGCTGATCGCTGGCCTGCAGAGGGACGGTGTCGCCGTCGGTCGCGATATCCGCGTCGTGGGCTTCGACGATATCGAGGAGGCGGCGCTCGCGTGGCCTGACCTGTCCTCGGTCGCCTGCGACATCGCGGGGTTCGCCCGGGACACGGCCGGCGCCTTGCGCGACTGGCTCGACACCGGCACCCGCCCCCCGGCGGAGCGGCGCGCGCCGGTCGGGCTGGTCGTGCGGGCCTCCAGCGGAGGGCTTGGCCAATGACGCCCGAGGCGCTTCTTCGTTCCATGTTCGATACCGCCGTGGCAGTGGCAGACCCGATGCGCAGCCTCGCCGCCCATCTGCCGCAGAAGCCCGAGGGCCGTGTCGTCGTGATCGGCGCGGGCAAGGCCAGCGCCCGCATGGCCGAGGCGGTGGAGGCCGAATGGGGCCCCTGCGAGGGACTGGTGATCACGCGCTACGGCTATGCGCGTCCCTGCAAGGGGATCGAGATCGTCGAGGCGGCGCATCCCGTTCCGGACGAGGCGGGCGTCGCGGCCACGGCGCGCATGCTCGATCTGCTTGCCACCTGCGGGCCTGACGATTTCGTCCTCGCGCTGATCTCGGGCGGGGGCTCGGCGCTGCTGATCCAGCCTGCGGACGGGATCGCCCTGTCCGAGAAACAGGCGCTGACGCAGGCGCTTCTGGCCTCGGGCGCGCCCATCGGAGAGATCAACGGCATCCGCAAGGAAATCTCGGCGGTCAAGGGCGGACGGCTGGCCGTCGTCGCCCATCCGGCCCGGATGCTCGCGCTTCTGATCTCCGACGTGCCGGGCGACGATCCGGGCGATATCGCAAGCGGTCCGACCGTGGGCCATACGGGCGACGCGGCACGCGCGCTCGCCGCGCTGGACCATTGGGGCGTGACGCCGCCCGCGTCGATCCGATCCTTCCTCGAGGCCGGCGGCGATCCGATACGCCCGGACGATCCCCGGCTCGCGCGGGTCGAGAACGTCATCGTCGCGGCCCCGGCGCAATCGCTGGAGGCCGCCGCGACCATGGCGCAGGCGCAGGGCTGTTCCGTCGAGATTCTCGGCGACGCGATCGAGGGCGAGGCGCGGGAGGTCGCCCGCGACCACGCCGCGCGGGCGCTGGCCGCAAAGGGTCCGCTTGTGTTCTTGTCGGGCGGCGAGTTGACGGTCACGCGGCGCGGCGACGGTGTCGGTGGCCCGAACGCGGAATACGCGCTGGCGCTGGCGCTTGCGCTGGACGGCGCGGCGGACATCCACGGCATCGCCTGCGACACGGATGGCGTCGACGGCGCGGCGGAGGTCGCGGGCGCGCTCATCGGGCCGGAGACGCTCGCCCGCGCCCGCGCTGTCGGCATCGAACCGGAGGATGCGCTCGCCCGCAACGACGCCCATTCCTTCTTCGCCGCGATCGGCGGGCAGGTCGTCACCGGGCCCACGCTCACCAACGTCAACGATTTCCGCGCGATCCTGATCGCGCGCCCCACCTGAAAGGTCTGCCCATGCTTGTTCATACCGTCCTCTTCGATCCCGCCTCGCCCGAAGCGGAGGCGCGCATCCGAGAGGCCTGCGAGATCCTCGCGGGGCTCAGCCTTCCGGGCATGTCCGGCTTCCGCCATGGCCCAAACCGCGACTTCGAGGGCAAATCGGCCCGCTACACCTACGGGTTCATGGTGCTGTTCGAGAACCGTGACGTTCACCTCGCCTACGAGGGCCATCCCGACCATGTCCGCGCCGGCGGCATCATGGTGGAAAACAGCCGTGGCGGGCATGACGGCATCTTCGTCTCGGACCTCGAGGTCTGACCACACCGCATCCGCCGGACTTGCCTGCGCGCGTCCCCCGTGGTGATCTTTTCGCCGGGGATGGAGGAGGCACGCGCGATGAACATGGCGCTTTGGCTGGACCGCACGGCGCGCATCATGGGGGACAGGCCCGCGCTGCTGCTCGGGCGCAGGCAGGTCGCGGATTACGAGAGCTTCGCGCGTCGGGCCGCGGGGCTGGCCGCCACCCTCGCCCGCGACGGGATCGCGCCGGGGGATCGTGTCGGCATCTTCGCGAAGAACGTTCCCGACTACCTGATCTGTCTCTACGCGATCTGGCGTGCGGGCGCGGTGGCCGTTCCGGTGAATGCCAAGCTGCACCCGAAGGAGGCGGCCTGGATCCTCTCCAACGCCGAGGCGACATCGTGCTTCGTGACCGACAGCTTGGGCGACGATCTGGCCGAGGTCACCGACCTGCCGCTCACGCGCATTGGCGATGATCCGTTCGAGACAGCCTGCGCGGCGCAGCCCCTCGACCTCGTCCCCCGCGGCGCAGGTGATCTGGCATGGCTTTTCTACACTTCCGGAACCACTGGCAAGCCCAAGGGCGTGCGCATCACCCATGGCATGATGGCCGCGACCTCGCTCTGCTATCCACTCGACGTGGACCCCGTGCGCCCCGAAGACGCCGCGCTCTATGCCGCGCCGATGAGCCATGGCGCGGGCCTCTATGCCGCGATCCACGTGCGCATGGGCGCGGCTCATATCGTGCCGCCCTCGGGCGGGTTCGACGCGAGCGAGATCCTGGACCTCTCCGACTCCCATGGCGCGACGTCGATGTTTCTCGCGCCCACCATGGTCCGCCGCCTGACCGACGCGGCCAAGGCCACGGACCGCAGGGGGACGGGCATCAAGACCATCGTCTATGGCGGCGGGCCGATGTACCGCGCCGATATCGAGGAGGCGGTGGACTGGTTCGGCCCGCGCTTCGTGCAGATCTACGGGCAGGGCGAATGCCCCATGGCCATCTCCGCGCTCAGCCGGGAGGAGGTCGCCGACCGCACGCACCCGCGCTGGGCCGAGCGGCTGGCCTCCGTCGGGCGCGCGCAATCGCTGGTTGAGGTGGCAATCTCGGACGGGCGGGGCGGCCATCTGCCCCCCGGCGAGACCGGAGAGATCATGGTGCGCGGCGCGCCGGTGATGCCGGGCTACTGGAGGAACGAGGAGGCGACGGCAAGCACCGTCGTCGACGGCTGGCTGATGACGGGTGATGTCGGGCGGCTGGACGCGGACGGCTACCTGACGCTGGCGGACCGCTCCAGGGACGTGATCATCTCGGGCGGCACCAACATCTACCCCCGCGAGGTCGAAGAGGTGTTGCTGACCCATCCGGACGTGCACGAAGTGTCCGTCGTCGGCCGTCCCTCGCCGGAATGGGGCGAGGATGTCGTGGCTTTCGTCGTGGCGGCGGTCGGGCGGACGGTGGATGCGGCTGCGCTCGACGCCCATTGTCTCGATCGGATGGCGCGGTTCAAGCGGCCCAAGGCTTACATCGCCGTGCCGGACCTGCCGAAGAACAACTACGGCAAGGTGTTGAAGACGGAGCTTCGCGAACGGCTGAGGGAGGAAGGGTCATGACGGATTTGACGGGAAAGACGGCGCTGGTCACCGGCTCGGTTCAGGGGATCGGGCTGGCCATCGCCGAGGCGCTTGCGGGCGCCGGCGCGCGGATCGCGGTGCATGGCCTCGCCGGCGATGCGCAGATCGAGGAGGTCTGTCACCACCTGCGCGACAAGGGCGCGCCCCAGGCGGAGTTCTTCCACGGCGACCTGCGCGATCCGGACAGGATCGACGAGCTGACGCAGGCCGTCGCGGCATGGGGCGGTGCCGACATCCTCGTCAACAACGCCGGTATCCAGAAGACCGCGCCTCTCGCGGAGATGCCGCGCGAGACATGGGACACGATCCTCGCCGTCAACCTGTCGGCGGCGTTCCAGACCATGCAGGCCGCCCTTCCCGGCATGGCCAGGCGCGGCTATGGCCGTGTGATCAACATCGCCAGTGTTCACGGCCTCGTGGCGTCGCGCGACAAGGCGCCCTACGTGGCGGCGAAGTTCGGGCTGGTGGGCCTCAGCCGGGTCGCCGCGCTGGAATACGCGGCCTCGGGCGACAAGGCGAAGGGCGGCGTCACGGTGAACTGCATCTGCCCGGGCTGGACCGAAACGGCGATCATCGAGCCCCAGATCGAGGCGCGCGCGGCGGCCCATGGCGGCGATCGCGATCTCGGCATCGCCGAGCTTCTGGCCGAAAAGCAGCCCAGCCTGCGGACATCCGACCCGGAGGAAATCGGGGCGCTCGCGCTCTGGCTCTGCGCGCCCATCGCGCACAACGTCACCGGAACCGCGATCCCCATCGACGGAGGCTGGACGGCCCAGTAGAAGGGCGCAGTAGGGCGGCAGCCACAGTTTTCGGCAATTCGACGTCCCGCGCCTTGTTGCAATGCTGCGGCAACTCTACATCGCGTGGCATGAAGCGCTTCATCCCGTTCCTCAAGGCGGACCCGCTGGTTGCCGTCGTCCGCCTGCAAGGCGTCATCATGGCCAATCCGCGCGGTGCGGGGCTGAGCGATCAGGCCGTCGCGTCCGCCGTCGAACGCGCCTTCCGCAAGGGCAAGCCCGCCGCCGTGGCGCTCGCCATCAACTCGCCGGGTGGCAGCCCCGCGCAATCCTCGTTGATCGCCGCGCGCATCCGCCGCCTCGCCGAGGAAAAGGGCGTTCCGGTGCATGCCTTCGTCGAGGATGTCGCGGCATCGGGCGGCTATTGGCTCGCTTGCGCGGCCGACAAGATCTGGGCCGACCGGACCTCGATCCTCGGCTCCATCGGCGTGATCTCGGCTGGCTTCGGCTTTCATGAAGCGATCTCGCGGATCGGCGTGGAGCGGCGTGTCTACACGGCCGGCGAGTCGAAATCGATCCTCGACCCGTTCCGCCCGGAAAAGGCCGAGGACGTGGAGAGGCTCAAGGCGCTTCAGGGCGAGTTGCACGAAACCTTCATCGAGCACGTGAAGACAAGCCGCGGCGAACGGCTTGCCGATCACCCCGAGCTTTTCACCGGCGCCTTCTGGACGGGATCGAAATCCGTCGAACTGGGCCTTGCCGACGGGATCGGCCATCTCGTGCCCAAGATGAAGGAGCTTTACGGCGACAAGACCCGTTTCGCCGTGTACGGCCCGCGCCGCAGCCTGCTGGGGCGGTTCGGCATATCGCTTGCGTCCGAGCTTGCCACCGGGTTCGAGGAACGCGCGGCCTACGCGAGGTTCGGCCTGTCGTGATGCTCAAGATCGTCACCCTGTTCCTGATCTTCATGGCCGTGCTCGCCATGTTCGGGCGCCTGCGCCTGCCCAAGATCACCCGGCGCCATGGGCTGCCCAAGCCGCGACTGTGCAAGACCTGCCGGCGCTACAACCTTCGCGGCGGCCCCTGCCCGCATTGTTCCGACGGGCAGGGCTGACGCGTGGCGGCAGCGTTCGCTCTGGCGGGGCTCGGCCTCGTCATCCTGCTTCTCGCGGGCGACGTGCTGGTGAAGGGGGCGGTGAACCTGAGCCTGCGTCTGGGCATTCCCGCGCTCATCGTGTCGCTGACGATCGTGGCCTTTGGCACCTCCGCGCCGGAGCTTCTGATCTCTGTCAAGGCGATCCTCGACGGGGTTCCCGGGCTGGCGCTGGGCAATGTCGTGGGTTCGAACACCGCCAACGTGCTGCTCGTTCTTGGCATTCCGGCGGTGTTGTCGGGCCTGCACGCCGGCAGTGACACGCGCCAGACCTACGTCGTCATGATCATCGGCACGCTGCTGTTCATCGCGTTGGCCTTCGTCGGGCCGTTCACGTGGTGGCACGGGCTTATCCTGCTGTCGCTGCTGGGGTATGTCCTCATCGACGCCGCACGCGCCGCGCAGGCGCACCGCGCGGCGGCCAATGGCGCGGCGGCACTCCCCATCGACGAGGACGCCCTCGAAGAGGCCGACCCGGACATGCCGTGGTGGCGCATCGCGCTTTATCTCGGGCTGGGACTCATCGGGCTGCCACTGGGCGCGGACCTTCTGGTGGACAGTTCCGTGGCCATCGCGACCGAATACGGCGTCAGCGAGACGGTGATCGGTCTGACGCTCGTCGCCATCGGAACCTCCCTGCCGGAGCTGGCCACCACGGTCATGGCCGCGATCCGCAACCACGCCGATGTGGCGATGGGCAACGTGATCGGGTCGAACATGTTCAACCTGCTGGCCATCATCGGGATCTCGTCGCTGATCGGACCGATCCCGGTGGACGCGACAATCCTGAGCTTCGACATCTGGGTCATGCTGGCCGCATCGCTCGTGCTGGCCCCGTTCGTCTTTCTGCGGTGGTCGCTGGGCCGTGGCGTTGGCGTCGTGTTCCTCGCGCTCTACCTCGGTTATATCGCGGTGCTGCTGGCATAGGGGGACGGGACATGACCGCATTGGTGACGGGCGCGGCGAAACGGCTGGGCCGGGCGATGGCGCTGCGCCTTGCGGAACGCGGCCATGACGTCGCGGTGCATTACGCGGGCAGCGCCGATGAGGCCGAGGCGACGGTGGCCGAGATCAGGGCGATGGGCCGGCAGGCGCACGCCCTGCGCGCCGACCTGACCGTCGAGGCCGAGATGCAGGGCCTGCTGCCCGCCGCCGCCGAGGCGCTGGGCCAGCCGATCACGGTTCTGGTCAACAACGCCTCGATCTTCGAATACGACAACCTCCGGACCGCGACCCGAGAAAGCTGGGACCGGCACATGGAATCGAACCTGCGCGCGCCCTTCGTCCTGAGCCAGGCCATGGCGGCGCAGGTGCCGCGCGCCGAGACCGACGAAAACGGTGAGCCGCAGGCGCAAGGCCTGATCGTGAACATGATCGACCAGCGCGTGCGCAAGCTGACGCCGGAATTCATGAGCTACACGATCGCCAAGATGGGGCTCTGGGCGCTGACCCGCACATCGGCGCAGGCACTTGCCCCGCATGTCCGGGTCAACGCCATCGGGCCGGGGCCCACCATGCAGGGCGCGCGGCAGTCGGCGGAGCATTTCGCGCGGCAGCGTGCGGCCACCGTGCTGGGTCGCGGCGCCGATCCCGAGGGCATCTGTGCGGCGCTCGACTATCTGCTGCAGGCGCGGGCGGTTACGGGCCAGTTGATCTGCGTGGACGGGGGCCAGCACCTCGCCTGGCAGACGCCGGACGTCCTCGGCGTCGAATAGGCCAAGCGGAAACGCGGCCTTCACTTCTCCACTGCGGGACCCAAGGTAACAGAAGTGTTAAAGAGTGGTTGCACTCCGGTGAAAAGTATAAACGCGTGAATAAAAAACTCAATAAAAACAGTATCTTGATAACTTGCCTAAAAATCGGGCAATCCGCAGAAGCGAGCCAAAAACAAGGGAAAATTCCGGCAGCCCAAGATTTCTCCGCAAGGTTATCCACATGAACGGGGGATTTCTCCTGCCTTGATTCCGCCCCAGTTCCATTGCAGCCGCCACGAGAATCGATTTCAACGACCGAACATGCCCGACAGCACCGAAAATACGGCCCAGACCGGCCACGAGGTGATCCGAAACCACCTCCGACAACTCGACAACGCGCCGGGCGTCTACCGCATGCTCGATGCGCAGAGCCGGGTGCTTTACGTCGGCAAGGCGCGGGCGCTGAAAAAGCGCGTTTCGTCCTACGCCAAGCCCACGGGCCACAGCCCGCGCATCGCGCGGATGATCCGCGAAACCGCGTCGATGATGTTCCTGACGACGCGGACCGAGACCGAGGCGCTGCTGCTCGAACAGAACCTCATCAAGCAGCTCAAGCCCAAGTACAACGTGCTGCTGCGCGACGACAAAAGTTTTCCCAACATCCTCGTCAGCCGCGCGCATCGCTTTCCGCAGATCAAGAAGCACCGGGGCGCGAAGACGGAGAAGGGCGAGTATTTCGGCCCCTTCGCCAGCGCTGGCGCCGTGAACCGGACGCTCAACCAGCTGCAGAAGGTGTTCCTGCTGCGCAACTGCTCGGACGCCACCTTCGACAGCCGCACGCGGCCCTGCCTGCTCTACCAGATCAAGCGGTGCAGCGCGCCTTGCGTCGGCCATATCAGCGAGGCGGACTATGCGGCCTCCGTCGCTGACGCGGTGCGGTTCCTGAAGGGCGACACGACCGATCTGCAGGCGCAGCTGGCCGCGCAGATGGCCGAAGCGGCCGAGGCAATGGAGTTCGAGCGCGCCGCGGCGCTCCGCGACCGCATCCGCGCGCTGACCAACGTCCAGTCGGCGCAGGGCATCAACCCGCGTGGCGTGCGCGAGGCCGATGTCATCGCGCTCCGTCTGGAGGGCGGGCAGGCCTGCGTGCAGGTCTTCTTCATCCGTGCCAACCAGAACTGGGGCAACAAGGATTACTACCCCCGCGTCGGTCCCGATATCGAGGCGCCCGAGGTGCTGGAGGCCTTCATCGGCCAGTTCTACGACCAGAAGGACCCGCCCCGGCAGCTGATCCTGTCGCACCCGGTCGAAAATCCCGATCTGGTGGCCGACGCGCTGTCGCAGAAGCTGGGGCGCAAGGTGGAGATCCTCGTGCCGCAGCGGGGCGAAAAGGCCGAACTCGTGGAAGGCGCGCTCCGGAATGCCCGCGAAAGCCTCGGTCGCCAGATGGCCGAGGGGCAGGCGCAGGCCAAGCTTCTGCGCGGGTTGGCCGAGGCCTTCGACCTCGACGCGCCGCCCCGCCGGATCGAGGTCTACGACAACTCCCACATCCAGGGCACCAACGCGGTGGGCGCGATGATCGTGTCCGGGCCGGACGGGTTCATGAAATCCCAGTACCGCAAGTTCAACATCCGCGGTGAGGACCTGACCCCGGGCGACGATTTCGGCATGATGAAGGAGGTGCTGACGCGCCGGTTCCAGCGGCTCCTGAAGGAAGACCCCGACCGCGAATCGGAGGCATGGCCCGACCTTCTGCTGATCGACGGCGGCGCGGGACAGGTCAGCGCGGTCAGGGAGATCATGGACGATCTGGGCATAGAGGACGTGCCGTTCATCGGCGTGGCCAAGGGCATCGACCGCGATCAGGGCAAGGAGGAATTCCATCGCCCCGGTCGCACCGCCTTTGCGCTGAACCGCAACGATCCCGTGCTCTACTTCATCCAGCGCCTGCGCGACGAGGCGCATCGCTTCGCCATCGGCGCACACCGCCAGAAGCGCGCCAAGGCCGTCTCGGCCACCCCGCTCGACGATATCCCCGGCGTGGGTGCCACCCGCAAGCGCGCGCTCCTGACCCATTTCGGCAGCGCCAAGGCCGTGAGCCGCGCCAACCTCGCCGATCTCAAGGCGGTGGACGGCGTAAGCGAGGGGCTGGCGCAGAAGATCTACGACTATTTTCACGAACGCGGGTAGCGCGCGGCTGATCGGGGCGGAATAGAAAGTCGGGGATTTTCACGACCGGCCCCGCGGGATACACCGGCCCTATGCAGTGGAACGTGCCCAACACGCTGACCGTCCTTCGCCTTCTGGCGGCGCCCATGCTGGGGGTCGTTTTCCTGATCCTTCCTCGGCCGGCCGCGGACTGGGTCGCGATGTTCCTCTTCATCTTCGCCTCGCTCACCGACTACATCGACGGCTGGCTGGCGCGCAAATGGGGGCAGATCAGCCGCTTCGGCGCCATGCTCGATCCGATCGCGGACAAGGCGATGGTGGTGATCGCGCTTGCGGTCCTGCTGGGCCTGCACGGGATCTCGGACTGGACGCTGATCCCCGTGGCCGCGATCCTGTTCCGCGAGGTCTTCGTGTCCGGGCTGCGGGAATTCCTGGGCGAGACGGCGGGACTGCTCAAGGTCACGCCGCTGGCCAAGTGGAAGACGGCGGTGCAGATGGTCGCCATCGCCATGCTGTTTGCATGGGGCCTCTTCGACCACTATTTCATGATGCAGACGCTGGGCATGTCGCCCGACATCGTGGCCGGCATCCTGTCGGGCGAGATGCGCGACAGTGTCGGGCTTTGGTGGAAATACCAGGGTCTGATCGGGGTGTCCTACGGCGGCCTTGCCCTGCTGTGGATCGCCGCGGGGCTGACTCTGGTCACCGGATGGGATTATTTTCGCAAGGCAATGCCGTATCTCAGGGAAATGCCATGAAGATCGATGTGCACTACTTCGCCTGGCTGCGCGAAAGGCTGGGCACCGGGCGGGAAACCGTCGAGACGGAGGCGGGAACCGTCGCCGAACTGATCGACGAGCTGCGCGCCCGCGACGAGGGGTACGCCCATGCGTTTTCCGACACGGGCGCATTGCGGGCGGCCGTGGACCAGGATCTGGTGGAGTTCGACGCCAGTCTCGACGGCGCGCGCGAGGTCGCCTTCTTCCCGCCGATGACCGGGGGCTAGGCGGCATGGAGCCCGTCCGCGTGCAGAAGGCGGCCTTCGACCCGGGACAGGAGCTCAACGCCTTCAGCGCGACCGTGCCGGGCGCGGGCGCCGTCGTGAGCTTTTCGGGCATCACCCGCGATCTGGCCGAGGGCGCGCTCGACGTGATGGAGATCGAGCACTATCCCGGCATGACCGAAAAGGCGCTGTCCGCCATTCACGACGAAGCGATGACGCGGTTTTCGCTCACGGGGGCGATGATCCTGCACCGCTACGGGCGCCTTGCGGCGGGCGATCCGATCATGATGGTGGCCACGGCGGCCCGCCACCGCGCCGCCGCCTTCGCCGCGGCCGAGTTCCTGATGGACTATCTCAAGTCGCGTGCGCCGTTCTGGAAGAAAGAGGTCACGCCCGAGGGGGCCCGATGGGTCGCCGCACGGGCGGAGGACGAGGAGGCGCTGACGCGCTGGTAGGGCGTCCGGCCCTCAGGGCTGCGGCCTGTCGATCTGCTCGATATAACTGCGCAACTCCTCGTTTTCGGCGCGCGCCTCGCGCAGGCCGTCCATCGCCGCGCGCAGTTCCGCCTCTGTCTGGCTCAGCTGTCCGGTCAACTCGGTCTCCCGGCTCTGCAGGTAGGCGATGGCCTGGTCGCGGGTTTCCTCGGCGTCGTGGAGGGCGCGGGCGAGCGCCTCCATCTCTCCCAGATCGGCGCTGGAGACGCGGCTGAAGCGCGCCACGAGCCAGTGGGCGAGCCAGCCGAGACCGAAGGCCACGAACAGGATGACGGCGATGGCGATGATGAACTGCAGGCGATCCATGCGCCGGTTACTCCTCGTCTTGGTCGTCCGCGGTGTCCGCAGGCGGGCCTAAATCGTCGGGTCGTGGAACTGGGCGCAGCCCGAACGCCTCGGCGCGCGCGGCCAGGGCTTCGGCCTGTGCCTCTGCCGTGTCGCGGGCATCGACTTCGGCTTGCAGGCGGAACTCGATCCGCCGGTTCAGTTCGCGGCCGTCCTCGCTGTCGTTGTCGGCGATGGGGCGGTTTTCGCCATAGCCCCGCGCGGTCAGGTTGGTGACCAGAACGCCCCGCGCCAGAAGGCCGTTGAGCACCGCATCCGCGCGCGACTGGCTCAACCCGAGGTTCATCTCTTCGCGCCCCTGGCTGTCGGTGTGGCCGCCGATCTCCATCGGCACGTGCATGCAGTCGGGCAGGATCTCGGCGATCCGGTCGAGGATCTCTCCCGCCTCATCGGTTATCTCGATCGAGCCCGGCTCGAAAACGATCTTGTCGTCCTCCTGCACCGCGACGATCCGAGCGACGCATTCCTCGGGTGTCGGCAGCGATGCAATGGGATCAAGCGCCTCGTCATAGACGATGTCGAGCTGAAAATCCGCGCCCGTCCCCAGCGCCTCGCCGAGTTGCCGCGCAAGGGACGCGCGAAGCGACTGGTCCCCCGTGCGACCCCGGATGCGCAATGCGTCGGGCTCGAGCGTCAACTGCCCGTCATGAAGGGCCGATAGCGCGCGCAACCCTGCCATGGCGCGCACCGACCAGCCCTGCGGCAGGTCGGGAACGGACCGGGTGGCAAGGTCCGTGCGTTCGCGTCCGAAGAGCGACACCGCGAAGGCCGCGACCGAGTCACCGACCGCGTCCTCAGGCAGACGGCCGCGCAGCCGCACGCCGGTTTCTGGGTCGAGCGTCGCGAAGAATCGGGCCGGCCCCGTGCGGGCGTCATTCGCCTCGGGCAGCACACCGTCGAGCGTGAAGACCTCCGGCAGATCGGCGTCGAGTTCCCCGATCACGCGATCGAATTCATCCTGTTCGGTGTCCGGCGCGGCGATCAGGGTGACGGTCGCGTCGCTGAAGGACAAGGTCCCGCCGCCCATCTCCACCAGTGCGGCGAGCGCCGTTTCCACCGCGCCCGCCCAGCTGGGGCTCGGCACGCCGAGACCGATGGGACAGTCGATCTCGCCCTCGGCGCCGCCCCGGCGTGCGGCGGCGAGGATGCGCTCCTGCGCGCGCGCCGTGTCGGCGGCGCAACTGTCGAAGCGCAACCCCTGCGCATCGAGAACGGCCCGGAGCTGGAAGGGCGAAAAGACCGGGCGCGGCGCCGAGATATCGAGAACGACCTCCACGCCGGCCGGTTGGCCCCGCTGCAAGTCCTCCAGGAGTTCGGCCTGCTGTTCCACGCTGTCGCTGATCGCCTCGACCTCCACGCGGTCGGCAAAGACCGTCACCTTGGACCTCGGCAGTTCGCGCAGCGCCCGCAGACCGTAGCCCAGCGCCGAAATCCATGTGTCCGGCGGCGGGAAATCCGCGGTTTCCACCATGTCGGTCACCTCGGCGCCGTCGGCGATGGCCTCGATGGCTTCGGCCACTTCCTCGCCGCCGTTCTCGCCGGGGACCAGACCGATGATCTGAATCCCGTCCCCGTTGCGCAGCATGTCGAGCGAGAAGCGCGGCACCGGCGCGACATCGGTCACCCGGATATCGACCTGGTTGACCACACGGCCCGCGTCCACCAGCGACCCGGCGCGGGATTCGGCCATGAACCGGCTCGCCTCGTCCGGGGCTATGCCCTGCAGAATGACCTGCAGACCGTCGGCGTCCACCTCTGCCCAGCTGAAACCCTCGGTCTCGAGCAGCGCGCTCACCGCCTCGATCGAGCGCCGTTCGATCGAGATCGCCGTCACGATGGCGACGCCGATGGCCAAGGCGCAGGCGGTCACGAAGGCGAGAACGGTGAAGAAGAACGGAGTGCGGAGCATGGGGATGATGAGGGTCCGGGCCCGGTAGGGGACGGCGCGGGGTTATCCTGTTGCGCGCCCGTGTTCAATCGTGCAGCCCCTCAGATGACGGCCGCGACGGCGAAAAACAGCGCAGGCAGCAACCCCGCGTCCCGGTTCGAGCGGAAGAGCGTCATGCAGAGCTCGGTGTTTTCGATGTCGAGCCTGCCCAGTTGCCACGCCATGTGCCAGCCCATCGCCCAAACGCCCGCAAGCGCGATGACGAGGGTGAGGATATTCCCGCCCGGCAGCAGCGCCATGATCACCGCAAGCCCGATCAGCGTGATCGCTGCCACGAGGAAACGGCGCAGCCAAGGACCGGTATTCTCCCCGAACAGCCGCGCGGTGGACTTGATGCCGATCAGCGCGTCGTCCTCGGTGTCCTGATGGGCGTAGATCGTGTCGTAGAACAGCGTCCAGGCGATGCCGCCGAGATAGAGGAACACCGCCGGCCACGCGAGGGAGCCCGTATGCGCCGTCCACGCCAGCAAGGCGCCCCAGTTGAAGGCGATCCCGAGAAACACCTGCGGCCACCATGTGAACCGCTTGGCGAAAGGGTAGATTGCGACGGGCAGGAGAGAGAGGATGCCGAGGCCGATGGCGGCCCAGTTGAAGGTCAGCAGGATGCCGAAGGCCACGAGCGACTGGATCACCAGCCAGGAAAAGGCCTGTCGCGGCGTGACCTGTCCCGACGGGATGGGCCGCGACTTCGTGCGCGCCACGGCCGCGTCGAAATCCTTGTCGGTGATGTCGTTCCAGGTGCATCCGGCGCCGCGCATCAAAAACGCGCCGATCGCGCAGCCCACCACGATCCACAGGTCGAACAGCCTCAGGCCCCCGGGATCGGCGGCGGCGGCCAGCATGACGCCCCACCAGCAGGGCAGGAGCAGAAGCCATGTTCCGATGGGCCTGTCCGCCCGGCTGAGTCGCAGATAGGGGCGCAACGCGGCCGGTGCGCGCGTATCCACCCAGTTGCCGCGCACGGCATCGGCGACCTGACCCTCTGGCGTTCCGTTCGCGTCGCCCATAGTTTCCGCCTCATGTCGCGTCCCAAGATACGGCTCCATGTAGAGCATCCCCTGAGCGCAGGGCAAACCGTCGACCTGTCGCGGGACCAGGCGAATTATCTCTTCGCCGTGATGCGCCTCGGACCCGGCGACGGCGTGGCGCTCTTCAACGGTCGCGACGGCGAATGGCGCGCCAGCGTGGCGCAGGCCGGCAAGCGCGCCGGTGTGCTGAGCGTGGAGACGCAGACCGCGCCGCAGCAGGACCCGCCGGACCTGTGGCTGCTTTTTGCACCGATCAAGAAGGCGCGCACGGATTTCATCGTCGAAAAGGCGACCGAGCTTGGGGCCGCGCGTATCATGCCGGTCCAGACCGAGTTCACCAATGCCGAACGCATCCGGCGTGATCGATTGCAGGCCCATGCCGTCGAGGCCGCCGAGCAATGCGGCGGAACCTATGTGCCGCCGGTCGATGACCTCGCGCGCCTGTCGGATGTGCTGGCGGACTGGCCTGCGGACCGGCAGCTCGTCTTTGCCGACGAGGCGCTGGTGGGCGCGAAACGGGCGCTTTCGGATGCCGCCCCCGACGTGACCAAATGGGCGATCCTGGTCGGTCCCGAGGGCGGTTTTTCCGAGGCCGAGCGCGCGCGGCTGCGCGCGCTGCCCTTCGTGACGCCGGTCTCTCTTGGGCCGAGGGTGCTGCGCGCCGACACGGCGGCCGTCGCGGCCCTGACGCTCTGGCAGTCGGAGCGCGGGGATTGGCGATGAGCGGCGGTTTCCTGCGACCGGAGGCCGCCGCAACGTTGCGACGCTGGCGCGAACCGTTGATCGCGCTGGCCATGATCGCGCTGGGCATATGGATCGCGGCGCGGCCCGGGCCCATCGTGCAGGGCTTCGGATGGGTGCTGGCCGCCGTGGGGGCCGTGGCCTTGATCCCCGCCATCCGGCGCGCGCGGTTCCAGGCCTCGGGCGAGGCGCCGGGCATCGTGCAGGTGGATGAACGGCGCATCCTCTACATGGGGCCGACCCATGGCGGCGCGGTCGCGCTCGACGAGTTGTCGCAGCTGTCCCTGCGACGGCTCGAGGACGGCCGCGCGGCCTGGGTCCTCGTGGAGGGTACGACACTTCTGGTCATCCCGACGGAGGCACGCGGGGCCGAGGCGCTTTTCGACGCGTTCACCGCTTTGCCCGGCCTTTCGGCGCAGGCCATCCTCGCCGCCCGCGACATGCCGCAGTCCGGCACGACACGCCTTTGGACGCGGCACGAGCACCGGGCCTTGACACCATAGCCCCCCCGCGTCAGGTCTGCCTTCCGAACCCGTGAGCAAGGCCGGAGCGCCCGATGTCCATTCCACAATCCGGCGGCGGCCCCATCGAGCGGCCCGAACAACTGGCCGAATATCTCGAAGCCGGGTGCAAGACACCCGAAGACTGGCGCATCGGGACCGAGCACGAGAAATTCGGCTATTGTCGCGATACGCTGAAGCCGCTGCCCTACGAGGGCGAACGGTCCGTGCGCGCCGTGCTGGAAGGGCTGCAGCAGCGGTTCGGCTGGTCGCCCGTCTTCGAGGGCGACAACATCATCGGGCTGGAGAAGGACGGCGCCAATGTCAGCCTCGAGCCCGGCGGACAGCTGGAGCTGTCGGGCGCGCCGCTGGAGACGATCCACCAGACCTGCGACGAGGTGAACGAACATCTGCGCCAGGTGCGCGAGGTGGCCGACCGGATCGGCGTGGACTTCATCGGTCTGGGGGCCGCCCCGATCTGGAAGCACGAAGAGATGCCGATGATGCCCAAGGGGCGCTACCGGCTGATGACCGACTACATGGACCGGGTCGGCACGCTCGGCAAAACCATGATGTACCGGACCTGCACGGTGCAGGTGAACCTCGACTTCGCGTCCGAGGCGGACATGGTGAAAAAGCTGCGCGTGGCGCTGGCGCTTCAGCCCGTGGCGACCGCGCTTTTCGCCAACTCACCCTTCATCGACGGCGCGCCCAACGGGCACAAGTCGTGGCGCAGCCGGGTCTGGCGCGATCTCGACCCCGACCGGACGGGCATGCTGCCATTCGTGTTCGAGGACGGTTTCGGCTTCGAGGGCTGGGTGGACTACGCCCTCGATGTGCCGATGTATTTCGTCTACCGCGACGGCCGGTATATCGACGCGCTGGGCCAGTCCTTCCGTGATTTCATGAAGGGGAAGCTTCCGGCGCTGCCCGGCGAGGTGCCGACGTTGTCGGACTGGGCCGATCACCTCACGACGCTGTTCCCCGAGGCGCGGATCAAGAAATACATCGAGATGCGCGGCGCCGATGGTGGCCCGTGGCGCAGGCTTTGCGCGCTCCCGGCTTTCTGGGTGGGGCTGATGTACGATCAGGGCGCGCTCGATGCCGCGTGGGATCTGGTGAAGGACTGGGATGCCGAAACCCGCGAAGCCCTGCGCGTCGAGGCCTCGGTCCATGCGCTCGATGCCCGGGTCGGCGGCATTCACATGCACGGTCTCGCCCGCGATGTCCTCGAATTGGCGGAGGCGGGCCTACGGACACGCGGGCGTCAGGGCGCCGACGGTCTGATCCCGGACGAAGCGCATTTCCTGTCCGCGCTGAAAGACAGCGTCGAGACGGGCACGGTGCCGGCGGATGAGCTGCTGGAACATTACAACACGGACTGGGCGGGCGATCTGACCCGGATCTACGCGGAATACAGCTACTGAGGCGCGGCGCTCAGACCCGACGGGCGGACTTGGTGCGTTCGATCGCGGGAAGGACACGGGCGCGGTAGTAGTCCTGGAACTCCTCCTTGCGCCGGTCGGCGACCATGCGGCCAAGCTCCTCGTCCATCTCCTTCATCAGCGCCGGGTGGCCTTCGGGGTCACGGCTGGGGCGGTCGGGGATGGGATCCGGGCCGAAGCGGTTCGTGCCATGGGTGCCGGGAAGGCATAGCACGACGATATACCAGATGGAGCAGGCCAGCGGGGCCGTCGCAGCCATCAGTGCCAGCGCCGGAGACGGCGTGCCGCCACCCAGAAAGATCGATACGAAGCCCAGTCCGACCACCGCCGCGATGCCGATGAGGATCGGCTTGAACATCCACCAGCCACTCGCCCGGTGTCATGCAGCCTGCGCACGGTCACGGCCAGCTGGGGCAGCCAGTAGAGAAACAGCGTGCCGGCGAAGTAGTAACCGCTCCAGCGCACCATGTCGCTCTGGTACTGCTTGAGGACGGTCTGCATCGCCGCCTCGCTCCGGAAGGCGACCGAATACTGCGGGTGCGTCATCAGCCAGTAGATCAGCGCACCCTGCAGAATGACGCTCATGATGATGACGAACAGGAAATACCACCAGTATTCCGCCCGCCGCGCGCGCCCGGAAAAGTTGAACATGTTGACGTAAACCGAGCTGACGGCCGCGAACATACCCATCGTTACTGCCCCTGACTGCTGTCACCGTTGCGGATGGGACGCTGCCGGCGAAAAAAGTCGATAGAATGGCAACTCTGCGACGGGATCGGGCGCAAAGCCGGATCCGGGTCTCCGAGGCGCTCAGGTTTTCTGGCCGATCCGGCTTTCGGTGCCGTCCCGCAGGCGGCGGATGTTGTCGCGGTGGCGCAGGACGATCAGCGCGGCGAGCAGGATGCAAAGAACGACCGCCTCGGGCCGGCCGAGCATATACGCCCAGAGCGGCGACAGCACCGCCGCCACCAGCGCCGAGAGCGAGGAATAGCGGCTGACCCCGGCCACCACGAGCCATGTGAGGCACGCGGCCAGCCCGGCGGGCCAGAACAGCGCCAGAAGCGTGCCGAGGAAGGTCGCGACACCCTTGCCGCCCCTGAAGCCAAGGAAGACCGGGAAGCAATGGCCGAAAAACGCCGCGAAGCCCGCAACCTGTGCCGCATCCTCGGCGAAAAGCGCGCGCGCGATCAGGACCGCGATGCCGCCCTTGCCCGCGTCGAGGATCAGCGTCAGCGCCGCGGCGGGCCTGTTGCCGGTGCGCAGCACGTTGGTCGCACCGATATTGCCCGAGCCGATCTTGCGCAGATCGCCCAGCCCGAAAAGCCGCGCCATGACGAGGCCGAAGGGGACGGACCCCAGCAGGTAGGCGGCCACCGCCACCAGCGCCAGCGCGCCCGGCGAGGTTTCGAGCGCCGGGATCATGCGACCGCCCCGTCCCGCGCCGCGTCGAAGACCCGCTCCCCGCCGACCCATGTCCCGGCCACGCGGCCCTGCAGGAGCGCCCCGTCGAAGGGTGTGTTCTTCGATTTCGAGCGCAGCGTGAAGCGATCCAGCCGAAACGGCGCGTCCGGATCGAAGAGCACCAGATCGGCGGGCGCCCCGACCGACAGCCGCCCCCCCGGCAGGCCGAAGCGGCGCGCGGGGTTCAGCGACATGGCCCGCAACAGCTCCGTCAGCGTCAGCTGCCCGGAATGGTAGAGCCGCAGCGCGGCGGGCAGCAGCGTTTCCAGACCCACTGCACCGCTGGCGGCGGCCTCGAAGGGCAGGCGCTTGGATTCCTCGTCCTGCGGCGTGTGCATCGAACAGATGATGTCGATGGTGCCATCCGCCACGGCCTCGACCATGGCCAGCCGGTCGTCCTCGGACCGCAGTGGCGGCTTGAGCTTGAAGAAGGTGCGGAAATCGCCGACGTCGAACTCGTTGAGCGTCAGGTGATGGATCGACACGCCCGCCGTGACATCGAGTCCCGCCGCCTTCGCGCGACGCAGCGCCGGCAGCGCGGCGGCGGTGGACAACTGGTCGGCGTGGTAGCGCACGCCCGTCATCTCGACCAGCGCGAGGTCACGCTCCAGTCCCATGCGCTCGGCCATGGGCGGGGCGGCGGGCAGACCCTTGAGCGCCGCGAACTTGCCCGATGTCACCGCCGCGCCACGGCTGAGGCCGGGGTCCTGCGGGTGGCCGAGGATCAGCGCGCCAAGCCCTTTTGCGTAGATCATGCAGCGCGACAGAACGCGGGTGTCGGTCGTCACCGCGTCGCCATCGGTGAAGGCCACCGCGCCCGCGTCGAGGAGAAACCCGATCTCCGTCATCTCGCGGCCTTCCCGGCCCTTGGTCAGCGCCGCCAGCGGGTGCACCCGCACGATGGCGTCATCCCGCGCTCGGCGGCGCACGAAATCCAGAACCTCGGGCGTGTCGATCGGCGTCAGCGTGTCGGGCCGCGTCACCATCGAGGTCACGCCGCCGGCCGCCGCCGCGCGACCGGCGGTGCGCAGGCTTTCCTTGTGGCGCTCGCCGGGTTCGCCGACCTTCACGCCCACATCCACCAGCCCCGGCGCAAGGCAGAGCCCGCCGCAGTCGAGCCCGCCCTGTCGCGGCCCCTCGCCGGTTTCCGCGATCAGCCCGCCCTCGATCCGAAGCCAGCCGAGCGTTTCGGTCCCGGTCTCCGGGTCGATCAGCCGCGCGTTGTGCAGACGTGCGTTGGTCATGCGGGCCTCGCGCCCCGCGCCGCGTCGATGGCCGAGATGACCTCGGCCGCGTTGGCCTGGTACTTGAGCAGGTGCTTGTCCCCCGTCACCGTGACGACCTGAACGGCGGAGAACAGGGCGCGCGCCGTCGCGATGTTCTCCAGCGCGATGGCGCGTGGGCCGGGGCCGAGGAGACGCCGGTTCGTGAGGTGCCATTCCATCTTGGTCTCGTCCGAGGCGAGGTAGAAGGCGCGCACCGCGATCGCCAGAAGCCCGCCGATGGCCCCGGTCCAGACATGCGGGTTCCCCATCGCCCAGAGGATCGCCATTCCGGCGGCCATGGCGATCGCGGCAAGCCACGCATGTTCACGCCAATAGGTGTCCCGGTCGCCCCGGAAACGTTTCAGAACGCGCTCTTCCTGCTCCAGCTCGGAGGTGGGCGTGAAATGGGTCTTGGTCGAGGTGGCGTCCATCACCCGCCGTCCAGAAGGATATAAAGCGCAAGGAAGATCACGATGAAGATGACAACCTTGATGCCTTGGGACAGGCCTTTCCTCTTCTTCTTCGGCGGCTCCTCCGGCGGTGCCTCCCCGTCGGGCGCGGCGGCCGGCTGAAGATCCGCCTTGGGCAGGTCGGCGACATGATCGGCCCGCGCCAGCGCCAGCACCGCGACGGGCGTGAGCCCGGGGCCGGGTTTCGGCTCTGCCGGCATCGCCGTGTCGGGGATGAGCAGCACCGAGCCCTCGAGCGCGTCCAGCTGCGCCCGTGTCTCGGGATCGGGCGGCGCCGCCGGGTCGAAGGCCATCACGACGTAATCGGACAGCGACATGTCGCCCAGATCCTCCACCGGGAAGATCTCGATCTGGTCCGTCCGGAGCGCGTCGAGCCCCAGCCATTCCGCCAGCGGTGGCAAGTCCGGCGCCAGCCCCTGTGCGCGCGTCAGGTTGGTGTGGCGCAATTCGCTCTCGCCATTCACGGCGAAGATGTGAAGCGTCGTCGGTGTCATGCCATCACTCCTTTCGCGTCCGCATCTGCCGCTCGCGCGGCCCGCAGGTTCTGCGCAAGAAGGTCCATCGCCGCCATGCGCACGGCCACGCCCATCTCGACCTGTTCCTGGATCACCGAGCGGTTGATGTCGTCGGCCAGCGTGCCGTCGATCTCCACGCCGCGGTTCATCGGCCCCGGATGCATCACGATCGCGTCGGGTTTCGCGGCCTTGAGCTTTTCCGCGTCGAGCCCGAAGCGGTGGTAATATTCGCGCTCCGACGGGATGAATGCGCCGTCCATGCGCTCTCTCTGAAGCCGCAGCATCATGACCACGTCGGCGCCGTCCAGCCCCTTTGCCATGTCGTCATAGACCTCCACCCCCCAGTCGGCGGCGGCCGAGGGCATCAGGGTGGGCGGCCCGATCAGGCGCAGCCGGTTTTCCATCTTGCCCAGCAGCTGGATGTTCGAGCGCGCCACGCGCGAATGGGCGATGTCGCCGCAGATCGCGATGGTCAGGCGATGCAGCCGCCCCTTTTCCCGCCGGATGGTCAGCGCGTCGAGCAGCGCCTGCGTGGGGTGCTCGTGCCGCCCATCGCCCGCGTTCAGCACGGCGCAGTTCACCTTCTGCGCCAGCAGGTCCACCGCACCGGAATGGGGATGGCGCACCACCAGCAGATCGGGATGCATCGCGTTGAGCGTCATCGCCGTGTCGATCAGCGTCTCGCCCTTCTTGAGGGAACTCGCCTGCATCGACATGTTCATCACGTCCGCACCCAGCCGCATGCCCGCGATCTCGAAACTCGCCTGTGTCCGGGTCGAGGCCTCGAAGAACATGTTGATCTGGGTGAGACCCTCGAGCGGACGGCCGCGCACTCCCTGACCACGCTCGGCATCGGCGTAGCGATCGGCCAGATCGAGGATGGCCCGGATGTCCTCGGGATGCAGGGGCTCGATCCCCAGTAGATGCGGCTGCCGGAAGCTCATGGCGTCGTCTCGTTCCCCCTCGCCTGCTTATAGGCAAGGGGCCGCGCCCGCAGCAAGCCGCCTGAGCCGCGACGCTTTTCCTTTTCCTCGCCCCGCCCAGGCCCTAGCCTTGGACCATGACGATGACAGAGTCGCAGGACGCGCTGGCGCATCTCGCCTGGCAGGTGGAACTGGGTGCGGACGAGGCCATCCTCGACGCGCCGGTGAACCGCTTCGAGGCGGTCGAGACGGCCAGTCGGGCGCCGTCGGCTTTCGCCAAGGCGGTCGAGGCACCGCAAAGCGCTCCGCCAGTGGCCAGAACGCCGGACAAGGCCGCCACCGCCGCCGCCGCGGTCAGTCATGCGCAAGCGCTTGCCGCATCGGCGGGGTCCTTGCAGAAACTCCGCGACGCGCTCGCGGGGTTCGAGGCCTGCGACCTGCGCCATGGCGCGCGCAACCTCGTCTTTTCCGACGGCAATCCGGCGGCCCGGGTGATGATCGTGGGAGAGGCCCCGGGCCGCGACGAGGATATCCAGGGCAAGCCCTTCGTCGGCCGCGCCGGACAGCTTCTGGACGCGATGCTGGGTGCCATCGGCCTGTCGCGGACCTCTGAGGATGCGGAAACGTCGGTCTACATCACCAACATGCTGCCCTGGCGCCCGCCGCAGAACCGCGATCCGACGCCCGAGGAGATCGCGATGCTGCAACCCTTCGTGCGCCGGCATGTGGAACTGGCCGACCCCGAGGTGCTGGTTCTCATGGGGAACTGGGCGTGTTTCGGCCTTCTGGGCAAGCGCGGCATCACGCGATTGCGCGGATCATGGGACGAGGTGCTGGGCCGTCCGGCGCTGCCGATGTTCCACCCCGCCTTCCTGCTGAGGCAACCGTCGGAAAAGGCGAAGGCTTGGGCGGATTTGCTTTCGTTGAAGGCAAAGCTGCGAGGCGAGACATGAGCCGTATCGACGAAACCCGCCCCTTCCATCCCGTGCGCATCGCCGTGCTGGCCGTATCCGACACGCGGTCTCTGTCCGAGGACATGTCGGGCGCGGTGCTGGTCGAGCGCCTGACCGAGGCGGGGCACACGCTCGCAGCGCGTCACATCCTGCCCGATGAGCGCGACCAGATCGCCGCGCAGCTGCGCACATGGGTCGCGGACCCCGCCATCGACGTGATCCTGACCACCGGCGGTACCGGCCTGACCGGGCGCGATGTGACGGTGGAGGCCCATCGGGACGTCTACGAGAAGGAGATCGAGGCCTTCGCGACCGTCTTCACCATGGTCTCAATGAAGAAGATCGGCACCTCCGCCGTGCAGTCGCGGGCCACCGGCGGCGTGGCCGGCGGCACCTACCTTTTCGCTCTGCCCGGGTCCTCGGGCGCGTGCAGGGATGCCTGGGACGAAATCCTGAAATGGCAGCTCGATTACCGCCACCGTCCGTGCAACTTCGTCGAGATCCTGCC
Organism: Rhodobacteraceae bacterium HLUCCO18; assembly: GCA_001314805.1. GTDB lineage: Bacteria > Pseudomonadota > Alphaproteobacteria > Rhodobacterales > Rhodobacteraceae > Roseibacterium. Next base: position 36,221 of record LJSY01000036.1, read on the forward strand.
GCGGCTCGACGAGCATCTTCGACGGAAATAATCGTCCTTTGCGTGACCCTATGTGACGATGTCACTTGGACGTCGGCCAAGGCAGGCCTACCTTAGCCGTGGTTCCGCAAAGCGAAAGCACAGTTAGCCATGCGATTTTTCCGCCGCGCCCTTGTCGGGCTGTTCCTGATGGCGCTGACCGTCGGCCTGTTGACCCTCGCGGGCGGCACGATCTGGTCGGCGATGCAGACACGGATGGCCGATGGCGGCGGAGGGCCGCCGGCGCGGGAACGGGTGTTCAGCGCCGAGGTGGTGGCGCTGACGCCCGGGGTCGAGACGCCCGTGCTGACCGCCTTCGGCGAGATAAGGTCGCGCCGCACGCTTGAGTTGCGCGCGCCGGCCGAGGGTCAGGTCGTCGAGCTTGCGCCCGGCTTCGAGGATGGCGGCGCGGTGTCGGCGGGCGATGTGCTGCTTCGGATCGACCCGGCGGATGCCGAGGCGCGGCTGGCCACCGCCCGCACCGACCTGCGCGACGCCGAGAACGAACTGGCGGAGGCGCGGCGCGCCCTTGCACTCGCCACCGAGGACGTCGCC
>LJSY01000043.1 GCA_001314805.1 Rhodobacteraceae bacterium HLUCCO18
CAACTCGTAGCGACGTTGGGACATGCTGCTCTCCTCTTTCCAAAGAGTGAATCAGCAAAGCCAAAACGACGCTAGTCATTTATGAGTGCGTGACCTAGTGCCGCCGACCGGGGTGCAGCGCGCCGAGCAGCCCGCGCGCCATTTCCGCACGGTGGCGACGCCCGAGGGCCATGTAATGGGCGGTGTCGATGCTGCCATCGGGGCGGCGGCGGGGTTTGTCGGTGCTGGTCATGTCGGTCTTCCTTGCATGCGTTGGCAAGGAGAGGATGCCCCGCCACGCCGCAGGACACTTGAAGGAAGCCTTGCGAAGGCCTTGCGGTTTGCTTGTCATTCGCGCCTGATGTGCGCGACGCCTTGTGATGCCGGCGCCCGGAGGACAGGCTGTCCCCATGATCTACGCCTTCGCCGATTGCGAACTGGACACCGCGCGCTTCGAATTGCGCCGGGCCGGCAGCCCCGTGCATGTCGAGCCGCAGGTGTTCGAGCTGCTCGCCGCGCTGGCTGAGCGGGCGGGCGAGGTGGTGGAGAAGGATGCGCTGGTGGCCCTGGTCTGGCGCGGCCTCGCCGTGTCGGACGCGACGATCAACGCCCGCGTCTCGGCGGCGCGGAAGGCCGTGGGCGACGACGGCACGCGGCAAGCGGTGATCCGCACCGTGCACCGGCGCGGCTTCGCCATGGCCGCGGAGGTTTCGTCGCGTGTGGCCGAGGTGGCGGGGATGGGGACCGCGCCGCCCCAACGCTCCGCCGTGCCGGAGACGCGCTTTGCGCGCTCGGCAGACGGCACCGCGATCGCGTGGACGGCGGAGGGCGAGGGGCCGGACCTCGTGCGGATCGGCCATTGGCTCACGCATCTGGAGCTCGACCACGAAAGCCCGGTCTTCGGCCCGACCATTGCGCGGCTTGCTGCCCACCACCGGCTGATCCGCTACGACGTGCGCGCCACCGGCCTGTCGCAGCGGGGGGCGGACTTCGGCGGGATCGACCGCTTCGTGGACGACCTAGAGGCGGTGATGGAGGCCGCCTGCGAAGGTGCAGCAGACGTTTTCGCCGTGTCGCAGGCGGTGCCTGTCGCCATCGCCTATGCCGTGCGGCGGCCCGAGCGGGTGCGACGCCTCGTGGCCTATGGCGGCTTCGTGACAGGACGGGCGCTGCGTCCGGCCGCGGAAGGCGACCTTGGCGCGGAGATGGCGCTGGAGCTGATCCGCGCGGGCTGGGGGCGCGAAGGCAGCGTCTTTCTCGAGACCTTCACGCGGATTTTCGCGCCGGACGCCGACCCCGAGATGGTGGCCGACCTCGCCCGGATGCAGCGGGTGACGGCGGATGCCGACACCGTCATGCGGCTGCGCCGCGCGATCGACCGTTTCGACGTGTCGGAGCTGATTTCCGAAGTCGCCGCGCCCTGCCTCGTTCTGCACGCGCGGGGCGACGTGATCCAGCCCTTCGCGCAGGCGCAGTGCCTCGCCGCCGGCCTGCCGCAGGCGTCGCTCGTCTCGCTCGACAGCCGCAACCACATCGCGCTGCCCGGGACAGCGGCCTGGGCGCGGCTGATGCAGGCGACCGACGCCTTTCTCGCGCAAGGGTCCTCCTGATCCGCCGCGCCGGTCGCCGCGCGCATGTCGCTTTTCCCTGCAAACTGCCGCAATCCGGCCGGGTCGGCCGGCGGGCGCGCGGTATTCCGCACGGGCAGAGTCTGGCGCAGACGCGAAAGGAAGAACCATGGCCGAAGCGGAACGTGTGGGACGGCGCGGACGCGGCGGTGGCGGTGCGGCCCGGCGAGCGGAGCGGTCTGCGGTGCGTTTCGACACCGCGCGCTTCATCGAGCGGAACGTGCCGAACCTCGAGGTCCTGAACGAGGAAGCGCTTCAGATCATCGAGCACAATGCCGAGACCGTGCTGGAGGAGATCGGCGCAGCCTTCGTCGAGAACCCGGCCGCCCTGCAGCGCTGGCGCGACGCGGGCGCGGATGTCTCGGGCGAGCGTGTGCGCATCCCCCGCGGCCTTGCCCGCAAGCTCTGCGAGACGGCGCCGGGCCGCTTCACCCAGATCGCGCGCAACCCCGCGCGCAACGTGGAGATCGGGGGCAACTCCCTCGTCCTCGCCCCGGTCTACGGGCCACCCTTCTGGCGGGACCTCGAGGGCGGGCGGCGCTATGCCACGATGGCCGATTTCGAGACGCTGGTGAAGCTGGGCTACATGTCCGAATGGCTGCACCATTCGGGCGGCACTGTCTGCGAACCGACGGACGTGCCGGTCAACAAGCGCCATTTCGACATGCTCTACGCCCATATGCGGCTTTCGGACAAACCCTTCATGGGTTCGGTTACCGAACCCTCCCGCGCCGTCGATTCCATCGAGATGGCCAAGATCCTCTTCGGCGAGGACGTTGTCGACCAGAATTGCGTGATGACCTCGCTGATCAACATCAACTCGCCGCTCACCTTCGACGGCGTGATGATGGGCGCGCTGGAGCATTACGCCGCCGCCGGACAGGCGTGCATCATCTCGCCCTTCATCGTCGGCGGCGCGATGGCGCCGGTCACGGTCATGGGCACGCTCACGCAGGTTCTGGCCGAGGTTCTGGCGGGCGTTGCCTATTCCCAGCTGGTCCGCCCCGGCGCGCCGGTGATCTTCGGGGCCTTCGTGACATCCATCGACATGAATTCGGGCGCGCCCACCTTCGGCACGCCCGAGGCGCAGCTGATCACCAATGGCGCGGGCCAGCTCGCGCGGCGTTTGGGCCTGCCCTATCGCTCCGGCGGGGCCTTCAACGGCTCCAAGCTGCCCGATGCGCAGGCGGCTTATGAAAGCGCGAACTCCCTGCAGAACGCGCTTCTGTCGGGCGTGAACTTCATGCTCCACGCCTGCGGCTGGCTGGAAGGCGGGCTGGTTGCGAGCCCCGAGAAATTCGTGCTCGATGCCGACCAGCTTGGCGTTCTGCACAAGTTCGCCCAAGGTGTTCAGACCGACGAGAACGGCCAAGCCATGGACGCCTTGCGCGAGGTGGGCCCGGGCGGGCATTTCCTCGGCTGCGCCCACACCCAGGCCAATTACCAGCAGGCGTTCTGGCGCAGTCGTGTGCTCGACTATCGACCCTTCGAAACCTGGGCCGAGGAGGGCGGCAAAAGCAGCTTCGAACTGGCCGCCGACCGGGTGCGCAAGCTTCTGGGCGACTACCAGGCGCCCATGCTCGACCCCGGAACCGACGAGGCGCTTCGCGACTATATCGCGCGCCGCAAGGCCGAGATGCCCGACGCGTTCATCTGAGGCTCAGGCGTCGCCCGACCGGGCCGCAGACATCAGCGCGCTCATCACCTGAACGTGGCGGCGCGGCGAATAGCCGAGCCCGCCGCCAAGCCGTGCGGCATTCAGCATCGCCTCCTCCGCCAGCAGTTTCGCGAAGGGCCGGCGCCCGGCCCGACGCGCGGCGCACGGCGCGCAAGCAGCCATCTGCGCCGTCCGCACCAGCAGGCCCGGACGGCTGAGGCGCGCAAGCTGCATTTCATGATCTGTCATCTGGAGGCCTCCGAACATGTCATGGGGCCCCAACCCTGCGGCGGGTTTTCGTGCCGTTGCGCGCGGGCCCCATGCTGCGGTCGCTGCCAGCGCCATTGTTTACGTTTTAGAAACAATTTAACCAAATGAAACGAATTTTAACGTTTCCGTAATCAATCCGATAAAATTCTCCCCTTTGTTGTCCATGCTGCACGAGGGGGGACGGGTCATGAGCGTGACCCCGCCAGGGCGCTTCGTGCGCTCTGCCACATCACTGCCGACCTGGGTTCCGGCCGAGGCGTCGCAGTACCTGGCACATACCGAGAATGGCCAATCGCTGCGCCGGATCGCCCTGCGGGACGGGGCCGCGCCCTCCACCGTGTGCCGCCGCGTGCGGCGGATGGAGGCGCGGCGCGACGACCCGCTCGTCGACGAGGCGCTCGATGCGCTTGCGGCTCATGCCGCCCGCGCCGCGCGCGATCCGGACGACACCCCGAACGACCAACAGGAGACCAGAGACATGACCGCGCCATTCCGATCCCCGATTGTTTCAGACGAGTCGACAGTTTCCCGTGAGGCCCGCCGCATCCTCCGCCGCTTGTGCGAAACCGATGCCGTGCTGGCCGTGGCCGGAGACATGGAAAAGGCCGTTGTTCTTCGGCCCGGACCGGATGGCGAACAGACGCGCACGGCCGTGGTCGACCGGCAGGTGGCGCAGGCCTTTGCGGTGAAGGACTGGATTTCGTGCACAAAGCAGGGCCGCGTGGCGCGTTATGCGATCACGCATGCGGGAAAGGCCGCGCTCAAGCGGCTTCTGGACGAGGACCGGCGCCGGCGGCGGGCGGATGGGTTCGCGGAAGCCGCCTCGGGCTTTCAGGCCCAGCATGCGGATTTTGGCGAGGCGCGCGTCACCGATGACGATGGACGGCGGACCTCCCTGCGGGTGAACCTCGCGGAATCGCCTCTGGCCACGCTGGCGCGGCGCAAGGGGCCGGACGGCAAGCCGTTCCTCACCCCCGATCTGGTGCAGGCCGGCGAACGTCTGCGCGAGGATTTCGAGCGCGCGCAGATGGGCCCGCGGCTGGGGCAGAACTGGGACCGTTTCCTGACCGCAGGGACCGACCGGGGCCTGTTCTCGGGCGATGCGGGCATGGCCGAGGGGCCGAGTGCGGCCCGCGCGCGTGTCACGGAAGCGATGGAGGCGCTTGGGCCGGGCCTGTCGGATGTGGTGCTCAGGGTCTGCTGCTTTCTCGAAGGTCTCGAGACGACCGAGCGCCGCCTCGGCTGGTCGGCGCGGTCGGGCAAGGTGGTGCTCAAGATCGGGCTTCAGCGCCTGCTCAGGCACTACAAGAAGACGCACGGCTTCGTGCCCGCGCTCAGGACCTGAGCCCATCCCGGCCATGCGGACCGCGCAATCCGCCTGTGCGCAAGTTGCGCGGTTACATTCCGGGGTGTCTGGATTATTTAAGGGTGAACCACTGTCCAGACCCAGCGGAAGCTCACGGCCATGCGCGATCTGAAACTGCCCGAGGAACGCCACCCCGAAAAGGCGCATCGCGCCGACAATGCCCAGCCGAAAAAGCCCAGCTGGATCAGGGTGAAGGCGCCGGTGGGCGAGGGGTATCGCAAGACCCACCAGATCATGCGCGAGCACAAGCTGGTGACGGTCTGCGAGGAAGCGGGCTGCCCCAATGCCGGCGAATGCTGGTCCCAGGGCCACGCCACCATGATGATCATGGGCGAGATCTGCACCCGCGGCTGCACCTTCTGCAACGTGGCCACGGGGCGGCCGCAGGACCTCGACTTGTTCGAACCGGGGCGCGTGGCCGACGCGGTCCACAAGCTCGGCCTGAACCACGTGGTCATCACCTCGGTCGACCGCGATGATCTCGAGGATGGCGGGGCGGAGCATTTCGCCATGACGATCCGCGCGATCCGCAAACGCTCCCCCGGCACGACGATCGAGATCCTGACGCCCGATTTCCTGAAATGCGCCCCCTCGGTCCTCGAGACCGTGGTCGCGGCGAAACCGGACGTGTTCAACCACAACCTCGAAACCGTGCCCGGCCTCTATCCCGAGGTTCGTCCCGGCGCGCGGTATTTCCATTCGCTCAGGCTTCTGCAGCGGGTGAAGGAGATCGACCCCTCCATGTTCACCAAGTCTGGCATCATGGTGGGCCTGGGCGAGGACCGGCAATCGGTCCTGCAGGTGATGGACGACATGCGCGCGGCCGATATCGATTTCCTGACCATCGGCCAGTACCTGCAACCCACGCCCAAGCATCACGCGGTTGACCGTTTCGTGCATCCCGACGAGTTCGCGGCCTACGAGAAAGCCGCCTATGGCAAGGGGTTCCTGATGGTCTCGGCCACGCCGCTGACGCGGTCGAGCTACCACGCGGGCGATGATTTCGACCGTCTCCGTTCCGCACGGATGGAGAAACTGGGCCGCGCCTGAGCCCGGTGATGCGGCGATCGCTCTGCCTCACGGCGCTCGCTGTCCTTGGCGCACTGGGTGGGCCGGGTGCGGCGCAATCGCTGGACGCCGCGAGGGACGCGCTCGCCTCCGGGCGGATCGATGAGGCCGCGCGTCTCGCCGAGCCCCTGGCGGCTGCCGGTCACGCCGAGGCGCTGGCGCTCCTGGGCCTGATCGCACGCGATGCGATCCCTCCCGACACCGACACCGCCCGGGCGCTTCTGGAAACCGCCGCCGCGAGCGGGGCGCCCACGGCGCTGGTGGCGCTGGGGCGCGCCTATCAGCGCGGGGAGATCGGGTTGCGCGCGGACCCGGCGCGCGCTCTCGATCACTACGAACGCGCCGTCGCGGCGGGCAGCGAAGTGGCGGAGGTCAACCTGATCGGCCTCGTGGCCAGCGGTGCCCTCGGCGCGCCCGACGGGCCGGCCCTCCGCGCACGGCTCGAGGAACTGGCCGGGGCCGGCACGCGCGGCGCGGCGTCGATGCTGGCCGAGATTCTGGCGACCGGGCGCGGCGGCGCGGCGGACCCTGTCCGCGCCCGCGACCTCGCCGAGTTCGCAGCAGAGGCGGGCGACCCCCGGGCCATGCGCCTTCTGGGCTGGTTGCTCATCCAGGGCGTGGGCGGCGCGGCGGATGCGGCGGCAGGGCGCGCGATGCTGGACCGTGCCGCGCGGGCGGGCGAGGGGGCGGCGGCGACCGATCTGGGGCTATTGCACCGCGATGGCGGCGCGGGGCTGTCGCCTGACATCCTCGCCGCACGCGACTGGTTCGAACGCGCCGCGACGGCCGGAGACGGCTGGGGCGCCACACATCTCGCGCGGCTCCTGAGTGACGGTGACCCGGCCGTGCCCGATGCACCTGCGCGCGCCTTCGACCTCTACCGCGCCGGAGACGCGCGCGGCATCCCGGCCGCGACCCACGGGCTTGCCATCGCCCATTGGGACGGGCTGGGCACGGAGCGCGACCGCATGACCGCGCGTGCCGTGATGACGCGCGCCGCCGCAGCCGGGTTTCCCCGCGCGATCAACGATCTGGGCGTGATGATGGAGACCGGCGTCGGCGGCGATCCCGACCCGGCCCGCGCGGCGGAACTTTACGAGGCCGCGGCGCGGGCGGGCGACACGCTGGGGGCGTGGAACCTCGCCGATCTGCTGCTGAACCCCACGCTTGATCCCACCGACACGGCGGAAGGCTACGCCTGGTGCCTCTGGGCCGAGGACAATGCCCCGGATGCGCCCACGCGCGAAACCTACCGGGAGGGATGCGCCAGGGCGGCGGCGCGGCTTTCGGCCGATGACCGCGCGCGCGGGGCGGCGCGCTTCGCGGAGCTTCCGCGCCTCACTCCCCGACCGGCGGCAGCGCCTTGAGATAGGCGGCGATCGCCAGCCGGTCCTCAGAGGTGAGGTTCGACAGGTTCTCCACCACCTCGGCCATCTGCCCGCCCGCCGTGTCGAAATCCGGGGCGAAGCCGTCATTGAGATAGGCGGCGATCTCCTCGACGGACCATGTCAGCTCATCGGGGGTCAGGGCCGGGATCGTGCCGCGCCCCGTCGGGTTCGGCGCACCCGCCATCCAGCGCGTCCGGTCGAGACCGCCGGTGGCGTCGCGCGGCGTGTGACACTCGGCGCAATGGGCCAGCGCCTCCGAGAGGTAGCGGCCGCGCGCCTCATGCTCGGTGAGGTCGCCGTCGACCACGTAATCGTCACGGAGATGCAGGAGGTTCCAAAGCCCGATCCCGCGCGTGATCGTCACGGGGAAGCTCACCTGATGCGGCTCGGACGGGGTGACGGAGGCGGGCAGGGTGCTGAGGAAGGCGAAAAGGTCGGCCATGTCCTGCCGGGTGGCCATGCGGTAGGCGGTATAGGGGAAAGCGGGGTAGTAATGCCGTCCCTCGGGCGAGATGCCGTTCTGCATGGCGGTCACGAACTCGGCCAGCGTCCAGTCGCCGATGCCATGCTCCGGGTCGGGGGAAATGTTGGGCGCGACGAAGGTGCCGAATTCGCTGGCCAGCTGCTGCCCGCCCGACAAGATCAGCCGATCCTCCCCCTCCGCGTCCTCGCCCGCGTGACAGGAGGCGCAGCCGCCGGCCCAGAACACGGCCCCGCCCGCGTCCGCGTCCCCGATGAGGTCCGCAAGCTCTTCAGGGGCCACGCGATCGGGCATGGTCAGCGCAAAGAAGGCACCCGCCGAGACGAGCGCGAGGATGACGAGGATCAGGAGTAATCGGCGCATGGGAGATGTTGGGCCGGACGGCCAAGCGACCGGCCCCGATCAGGTCAATCGGATGCGCGGTAGTCGTCGTGGCAGGCGCTGCAGGAGTTGCCGACAGGCCCGAGTGCTGCGCGCATCGGGTCGAGACCTTCGCCAGCTGTGGCGGCAAGGCCATCGGCCGCCGCGCCGAACGCGCCCCATTTGTCCAGCACGTCGGGCAGGTTGTCCCAGATCTCGGGCAGGGCGCGCGTGCCCACGAGGGTCATGTTGTCGGAGCCCTCGGGCCAGTGAAAGCTCTGGTCGATCGAAGACAGCGTCACGAGATTGTCCGCTGCCGCCTGGGCGCGGTCAGCGTCGTAGTCTGCCTCGCCCCGGGCCATGGCGACGAGAACGCCGATGTTGAGACCCATCATCTTGAACTGACCCTGCCGCGCCTGCACGGGCATGGGCAGGTCCTGCGCGATGGTGGCGGTGCCGAAACCGGTGGCCACGATCACGGCACTGGCGGCGAGGATGGAACGGAATTTCATTGCTTGCTCCCTGGACGGTGAAACTCGGTCGCTGACATTAGGGTAGATCCCTGCGACACTCTGTCAATCCGGGCCGCCCGCATCCGCCGCGCGCCGACCCTGCGCCAGAGCGCAGAAGTTTCACTTGGATGTCAGATGGAAGCGGCCCGTCAGCCCGCGTTCTTCATCCGCACCTTGCCGATATAGGGCAGGTTGCGGTTGCGCTGCGCGAAGTCGATGCCGTAGCCCACCACGAACTCGTCCGGTATCTCGAAGCCCACCCAGTCGGCGCGCACGTCGACCTCGCGCCGCGTGGGCTTGTCGAGCAACGCGATGGTCCTCAGCCGTGCCGGTTCCCGCGACCGCAGAAGGTTCGAGACATGCATCAGCGTGTGGCCGGTATCGACGATATCCTCCACCACCAGCACGTCGCGCCCCGCGATCTCGCCGCGCAGGTCCTTGAGGATGCGCACCTCGCGGGAGGATTGCATCGCGTCGCCGTAGGAGGACGCCTCGAGGAAATCGACCTCCAACGGCAGGTCAAGTTCTCGTACAAGATCGGCGATAAAGACGAAACTGCCGCGCAACAGGCCCACGAGCACCAGTTTCTCGGTGCCTGCGAAGGACGCTTCGATCTCGCGCGCAAGCTCCTCGATGCGGGCGGCGATCGACTTGGCCGAGATCATCTGCAAGACCTCGTAATCCGGACTGTCTTGCGTCGTGCGGGCGGGCTGCGCCATCATGTCCCCCTGCCGGACCACGCCCGGAACCTTGATTTTCCGACCGTGTTTTATGACATGCCGTTTACGGAAGGAAGACGAAAGACCCGCGATGCCCGTCCATTCGGAGATCAAACACCTGCCCTACACGGCAGAGCAGATGTACGACCTCGTGGCAGACGTGGCGCAGTACCCGAAATTCATCCCGTGGATCGCCGCCTCGCGCGTGCGCTCGGTGACCCCCGAGGGTGAGCGCGCGGTGATGCTCGCCGACCTCGTGGTGGGCTTCAAGATGTTCCGCGAACGCTTCTTGTCTAGGGTGACCTTGTGGCAGGGCACGCGCCGGATCGACACCGAGTATATCGAGGGGCCGTTCAAGCACATGCATTCCACCTGGGTTTTCCGCGACCTGGAGGATGGCGGCTGCGAGGTGGCGTTCGACGTGGATTTCGAGTTCCGCAACAAGCTGTTGCAGGGCGCGGCGGGGCTGTTCTTCCATGAGGCGATGCAGCGGATCGTCCGCGCCTTCGAGACCCGCGCGCAGGCGCTTTACGGCCAGGACGCGGCGACGACCGCCTGAGACTCCGTCAGAACAGCGTGTCGAGCAGAAGCTCCAGCGCGTGATCGACGCTGGCCTTGCGCACGGCGGCCCGCCCGCGCGCGCCGAACTCCACGGTTTCGGTATAAATCAGGTCGGGCGTGGCCACACCGAAGCAGACGCGCCCCTCGGGCTTGGTCTCCGATCCGCCCGGGCCTGCGATCCCCGTCACCGAGATCGCGATCTGCGCTGCCGAAAGCCGCAGCGCGCCGCTCGCCATTTCGGCGGCGACCGGTTCGGAGACCGCGCCATGCTCGTCGAGCGTGGCCTGCGAGACGCCGAGCATCTCGATCTTGGCGGCGTTGGAATAGGTCACGAAACCCCGGTCGAGCGCCGAGGACGCGCCCGGTTCGTCGGTGATGGCGGCCGCGATCATGCCGCCCGTGCAGCTTTCGGCGGTAGCCAGCATCCATCCCCGCGCGCGCAGCGCGTCTATGACCTCGCGCGCACTCATGCCGGGATCAGCACGAGATGGGCCACGACCGCGAAGACTGCGACCACGAGTGCGGCGAGCCATCCCGCGATCAGGTCATCGGCCATTACGCCCATTGCGCCCTCCTGCCGGTCGGCCCAGCCGACGGGGCCGGGTTTCCAGATATCGAAGAGCCGGAAGGCGAGGAAGGCCGTGACGATCCCGGGCCAGAGGTCGAGGAACCCCACGCCCGCGAAAACCGCGCCGTAGGATACGGGCCAGAGCGCGACGAACATGCCCGCGACCTCGTCGATGACGATCTCGGAGGGATCCTTGTCAGCGCTGCCCTCGATCTCGCGCGTGACCGCCCACCAGCCGATGGCAGCGATGGCGAAGGTGGCGATGGCAAAGAGCCAGAAGCCCCCCAGCGCGTGCACCGCCCAAGCCAGTGGAAGCGCCGCCGCGCTGCCCCATGTGCCGGGGGCCGGGCGCAGGTCGCCCACGCCGCCGAAGGTGGCGATCAGACGGGTCATGGGCGCACCAGCGTCACGGTGGCCAGCGCCGCGATCCCTTCCTCACGCCCGGTGAAGCCCAGCCGCTCCGACGTGGTGGCCTTGACCGAGACCCGGTCCATCCCGATGCGCAGAAGTCCCGCAAGACTCTCGCGCATGGCCGCAGCGTGCGGGCCGATCTTGGGCCGCTCGCAGACCAGCGTCAGGTCGGCATGGGTGATGCGAAAACCCTTCTGAGCCGCCAGGTCGACGGCATGGGTCAGGAAGATGTGGCTTTCCGCGCCTTTCCATTGCGGATCGGAGGGCGGGAAATGCGTGCCGATATCGCCCTCGGCCAGCGCGCCGTAGATGGCATCGGTGACGGTATGGAGCCCCACATCGGCATCGGAATGGCCCTGCAGGCCCCGCTCATGGGGCAAGGCCACGCCGCAGAGCATCACGTGATCCCCAGGCCCGAAGCGGTGCACGTCGTAGCCATTGCCGGTGCGGATATCCATGCCAGTCTCCATCAGCCGTTCGGCGCGCGCGAAATCGCTGCCCGTGGTGATCTTGATATTCGCATCGTCGCCCGGCGTGATCGCGACCGATAGTCCGGCCTTGCGCGCAACCTCCACATCATCGGCGGCGGGCCCCTCATGCGCGGCATGGGCCGCGCGGATGGCGTCGAGGTGAAACCCCTGTGGCGTCTGCGCCCGCCAGAGCCCTTCACGGTTCTCGGTGCCCGTGACGGTGCCCTCGCCGCGCCAGAGCGCGTCGGTGACGGCCAGTGCGGGGGCCGCGCCGGGATGGGTCCGCAGCGCGTCCAGCACGCCGTCGATCACCTCGGCCGAAACCAGCGGGCGCGCGGCGTCGTGGATCAGCACATAGGGAAAGTCGTCCGACACCGCCGCGAGCCCCGCGCGCACCGAGGCGTGCCGTTCCGCCCCGCCGGTCACGTCGCGCAGGGGGCAGCGCGCCACGATCCCGCAGGCGCTGTAGAGATCGCCGTCCTCGGCACCGCGCACGATCACGATTTCACCCACGCCCGGGTGCCGGTCGAAGGCCGCGACCGTGTGGGCGAGCACCGGTTTGCCGCGCAACGTCCTGTATTGCTTGGGCAGTCCGCCGCCCGCGCGCAGCCCGCGTCCGGCCGCGACGAGCACCACGGCGGCCTGGGCCGTGGCGTCGGCGTCTCCGGGGGTCGGGTCGGGCTCGGTCATGGGCGTGGACATGAGGGCAGGTTTATGTGCTGGCGGCGGATGGCACAATGCGGCGCTGCAATTGCCTAAAATTTGTGCATAAAGGTCAAAAGCTGATCTCGCCCATGAGTCGCGTCTTGAAACGCCGGGCTTTTCTTTGAACTCCCCGAGGGGGCGCACTATCGACAAATACGACGTGCACAAGGAATAAGCATTTGTCCGTTTCGCTGGCAGATACAAGGCTGACGCCGCCCGTGATCCTCGCCCCGATGGCGGGGATCACCGATCTGCCGTTTCGTCGGCTGGTGGCGTCCTTCGGCGCGGGGCTCGTCGTCTCCGAGATGGTGGCGAGCGAGGACATGGTGAACGCCAAGCCCTCGGTCCGCGCGCGCGCCGAACTGGGCCTCGGCGAGGCGGCGACGGCGGTCCAGCTGGCCGGGCGCGAGGCGCACTGGATGGCCGAGGCCGCGCGCATCGTCGAGGGGCAGGGGGCACGGATCATCGACATCAACATGGGCTGCCCGGCCAAGAAGGTCGTGGGCGGGTTCTCGGGGTCGGCGCTGATGCGCGATCTCGATCACGCGCTCAGGCTGATCGAGGCCGTGGTGGGCGCGGTCGACGTGCCTGTGACGCTCAAGACGCGGCTGGGTTGGGACGATAACAGCCACAATGCCGCCGATCTCGCGCGCCGCGCGGAGGCGGCGGGCGTGGCGATGATCACCATCCATGGCCGCACGCGTTGCCAGTTCTACAAGGGCCACGCCGACTGGGCCGCGATCCGCGCAGTCAAAGAGGCCGTGGCGATCCCCGTGATTGCGAACGGCGACATTCGCACGGGCGAGGATGCAAGCGCCGCGCTGGCGGCCTCGGGCGCGGATGGCGTCATGGTCGGGCGCGGCGCGCAGGGGCGCCCCTGGGCGCTGGCCGGGATCGCGGCGGCGCTGTTCGGCGCGCCCGCCCCGGCGATCCCCGAGGGGACGGACCGCGCGGACATGGTGGCGGACCATTACGAGGACATGCTGTCCTTCTACGGCCGCGTCCTTGGCCCCCGCGTGGCGCGCAAGCATCTGGGCTGGTACATGGACGAGGTCGGAACGCCCGGCCCCCTGCGCAAGGCCATCCTGACGGAGGCCGAGCCGCGCGCCGTTCTGCGGCTTCTGCCCGACGCGATCTGCGCCGGCGCGACGGCGGTGGCCGCATGACCGAGTTCACCCAATCGCTCTGGGCGTCGCTGCCTGTCCCGGCGCTGATCGTCGATGCCGAGGATCGCATCCTCGACGTGAACCCCGCCGCAGAAACCTTTCTGAACGCGTCGAAAAAGTCGCTCGACGGGCATCCCGTCTGGGACAAGATCTTTGTCGATGCGCCGCTGGAAGAGGCGTTCTCGCGCATCCGCACCGGCCACTCCGCGCTTTTCGTGAACGCCGTGGACGTCGGCACCGGAAGCCGCAAGCCGGTGTCCTGCGACGTCCAGATCGCCCCCCTGTCGGACAAGCCCGACCATGTGCTCGTGCTTCTGGAGAATCGCGAGCTCGCCGGCCGGCTCGACCGCGCGATGCATTCGAAATCGGCCGCGAAATCTGCTATCGGCATGGCCGAGATGCTGGCCCACGAGATCAAGAACCCGCTCGCGGGCATCACTGGGGCGGCGCAGCTCATCTCGATGAACGCCAATGGCGAGGAGCGCGAGCTGACCGACCTGATCGTCGAGGAAACACGCCGCATCCTGAAGTTGCTGGAACAGGTCGAGGAATTCGGCAACGTCCGCCCACCCGAGCGTCGCGCGGTGAACATCCATGACGTGCTCGACCGCGCGCGCAAGTCGGCGGCCATCGGTTTCGCCGCGCATATGCGGGTCGAGGACGATTACGACCCTTCGCTGCCGCCCACATGGGGCGATCCCGACCAGCTTCAGCAGGTGTTCCTGAATCTCTTGAAAAACGCCGCCGAGGCTGGACGTGAGGGCGGTACGATCCGCATCCGAACGTTTTTCGAGTTGTCCCTGAAAGTGCGTCGCAGGGACGGAACCGGCGGCGCGGTGCCGCTGCAGGTGGAGATCGCCGATGACGGCCCCGGCATCCCGCCCGATATCGCGGGCGACATCTTCGAGCCCTTCGTGTCGGGTCGTGAAAACGGCACGGGTCTGGGCCTCGCGCTGATCTCCAAGATCATCTCCGATCACGATGGCTGGGTGGCGGTGGATTCCGTGCCCGGCCGCACCGTGTTTCGCATTTCCCTTCCCGTCGCGCCGCGCGAGGTCACCGCATGACCCCGCAAAGGCCCGACCAGACGACCGGAGCATTCTGACATGGACGGTACCGTTCTCGTGGCCGACGACGACCGCACGATCCGCACGGTTCTGACGCAGGCGCTGACGCGCGCGGGCTGCAAGGTGCATGCCACCTCCAGCCTGATGACGCTGATGCGCTGGGTCGAGGAGGGAAAGGGCGATCTGGTGATCTCGGACGTGATCATGCCCGACGGAAACGGGCTCGAGACACTGCCCCGGATCAACGAGAAACGGCCCGGCCTGCCGGTGATCGTGATCTCGGCCCAGAACACGATCATGACGGCGATCCAGGCGACCGAGGCGGACGCCTACGACTACCTTCCCAAGCCCTTCGACCTGCCCGACCTGATGAAGCGGGCGGCCCGCGCGCTCGACCAGAAACGCCGAGCCACACCGGCCGTAAGACCCGTCGTCGAGCCCGCCAGCGGGCAGCAGGAGGACCTGCCGCTGGTGGGCCGCACGCCGTCGATGCAGGCGCTCTACCGGCTGGTCGCCCGTGTGATGAATACCGAGCTTCCGGTCCTGATCACCGGCGAAAGCGGCACGGGGAAAAGCCTGATCGCGCGGGCGATCCACGATTTCTCCGATCGCCGCACGCTCCCCTTCGTCGTCGCGGCCCCCAGTGACCTCGAGGGCATGGACGGCCCCTCGGCGGTGATCGCGCGGGCCAAGGGCGGCTCGATCCTTTTCGACGAGGTGGGCGATCTGGGAGAGGCCGCGCAGGGCAAGATCGTGCGCATGCTCGACGCCATGGGCGACAGCGCGCCGCGCGTGATGGCGACCTCCCAGAAGGACCTGATGGAGCGGATGGAGGCCGGCGCCTTCCGGCAGGACCTGTTCTATCGCCTCGGCGGCGTGAGCATCGCCGTGCCATCCTTGCGCGAACGGGTCGACGACATCCCGCTTCTGGCCAAACATTTCCTCGCGCGGGCCGAGCGCGACGGGACAAACGCCCGCCGCTTCGCCGAGGACGCCATGGAGCTGATTCGGGCCTATTCCTGGCCGGGCAACGTGCGCCAGCTGGAAAACACGATCCGAAGGCTGACCGTCACCAGCCCGTCGGAGGAGATCACCCGCCCCGAGATCGAGATGGTCCTTGGCTCCCAACCGGCGATCGAGCCGCTCATGGGCGGAGGATCGGGTGACAAGCTGTCGTCCTCGGTCGCCAAGCACCTGCGGCGGTATTTCGACCTTCATGGCGGCGTGTTGCCGCCCCCCGGGCTCTACACCCGCATCCTGAAGGAAGTGGAAATGCCGCTGATCGAAATCGCGCTTGAAGCGACCGGCGGCAATCAAGCTAAATGTGCTGAATTGCTGGGCATCAACCGCAATACCTTGAGAAAAAAGATCACCGATCTGGATATTCGCGTGACACGGCGCCGCAAGTTGATGTAAAAGAGCAACAGGCGCGTGGCAGAATAGGCACGGCCTGAAAGCGGCGCGGGCGGCGAATCCGTCATTCTCGTGGGAGCAGTGATCGTAAGTGGTTGAACAGCCGGCCGACACACCGTCCGGCGGGTCCGGAGGCGGCGCTTCGCGGCATGGGCGTGGCCTGTCCGGCCCGACGCTGCTGGAACGGGTCGCGCGCATGCGCAGGACGCGGCGCTGGCGGTCCATCGGCACGTTCGGGCTGGTGACCCTCGGGCCGGTTCTGGCGCTGGCCACCTTCCTCGTGCTCGGGCCGCTTGCCGAATCCGTCGTCACGCCCTCGCTGCGTCTCGTTCTGCTGGCGGACCTCGTCTACATCCTCGTCGTGGCCGCGCTGGTGCTGCGGGAGGTCGCGCGCGTGATCGCCTCCCGCCGGGCGCGCTCGGCGGGGTCGCGGCTGCACCTGCGGCTCACGGGCGTCTTCACGATCGTCGCACTGGTGCCCACGATCCTTGTTGCGGTCTTTGCCACGATCACCGTCAACATGGGGCTCGAGGGCTGGTTCTCGGACCGGGTGTCGACCGCGCTGGGCAACTCGGTGGACGCGGCCGTGGCCTATCAGCAGGAGCATCGCGACGACCTGTCGGAGGACGCACGCGCGCTGGCGACCTTTATCGACATCAACCGTCGCGCCGCGCCTTTCCTGAACGATGGCGAGTTGCGCCAGCTTCTGAGCCAGGGGCAGGCACGCATCCAGCGGGGCCTGCGCGAGGCCTTCGTGATCGACGGCGGCGGCGAGATCCGGGCGCGCGGCGAACGCAGCTACCTGTTCGATTTCGAGCGCCCCGATGACGCGGCGCTGGCGCAGGCCGAGGCCGGGGAACTCGTGCTGATCGAGGACCGTCGGCAGAACGAATTTCGCGCGCTTCTGCGGCTCGATGCCTTTCCCGACCGTTACCTCTATGTCAGCCGCGAGGTCGATGGCGAGATCATCTCGCTTCTCGACGAGACCCAGCAGACGGTGCAGCTGTATCGCCAGCTCGAACTGGACCGGGGGCGCGTGCTGTTCGAATTCGCCCTGCTTTACCTCGGTTTCGCGCTGATCATGATCCTCGCGTCGATCTGGCTGGGCCTGTGGTTCGCCGAACGACTCTCGCGCCCGGTCGGGCGGCTTGCCAGCGCGGCGCAGCGGGTCGGGCAGGGCGACCTCGAGGTACGCGTGGCCGAGGAACAGAGCGATGACGAGATCGCGATGCTGGGGCAGCTCTTCAACCAGATGACGCGCCAGCTTAAGGGGCAGCGCGACACGCTGGTGGAACAGAACGCGGCGACCGAGGCGCGGCGGCGTCTGTTCGATTCGGTGCTGACCTCGGTGACGGCCGGCGTGATCGGGCTCAACGCCGAGGGTCGGATCGATTTCATGAACCGCTCGGCGATCCGGCTGCTGGGACTGATCGACCAGCGCGACAGCGGTCTGTCGCTGCAGGCCGCGGTGCCGGAATTCGGGGCGCTCTTCGAGAGGCTCACCGGCAGCTTCAGTGAAAGCGTGCAGGAGGAAATCAAGCTGACCCGCAAGGGCAAGCAGGAAAGCCTGCTGGTGCGCATGGCCACGCGCCGCAACACCGATGGCGAGCTCGAGGGCTACGTGGTGGCCTTCGACGATGTGACCGACCTCGTCTCGGCGCAGCGCATGGCCGCATGGGGCGACGTGGCGCGACGGATCGCGCACGAGATCAAGAACCCGCTCACGCCCATCCAGCTTTCGGCCGAGCGCATCAACCGCAAGTTCAGCCGCCACCTGTCGGAGGAGGACGCGGCGTCGCTGGCGCAGATGACCGAGGTGGTTGTGCGCCAGACCAACGACCTGCGCCGGATCGTCGACGAGTTCTCGAAATTCGCCCGGATGCCCGAGCCCGAGACGCGGGAGGAGGACGCGGTGCAACTGCTCCGCGAGGCGGTGACGCTGCAGCAGGCCGGCCAGCCCGACACCGAGTTCACCGTGTCACTTCCCGAGGCGCCGGTGATGGCGGAGCTCGATGCGACGATGATCGGGCAGGCGTTGACAAACCTCATGAAGAACGGTGGGGAAGCCATTGAAACCTTGCAGGAAAAAGGCGCTCCGGATGGTTTCGTTCCGGAGCTGCGGGTCCGGATGCTGACCCTGCCTGAGGCGCTGGTGATCGAGATCGCCGACAACGGCATCGGCCTGCCGCCCGACCGGGCGAAGCTGTTCGAACCCTATGTCACGACACGCGAGAAGGGCACCGGCCTCGGCCTGCCCATCGTCAAGAAGATCATCGAGGAACACGGCGGAACCCTGGAACTGGTGGATGCCGAGGAATTCACGGAAGGCGCGCATCACGGGGCGATGGCGCGCATCACCCTGCCGCGGCTTAGGGCGGAAAACCCGGAGGTTCGATCATGAGCGATATTCTGGTTGTGGACGACGAGCGGGATATCCGCGAGCTTATCTGCGATATCCTTGAAGATGAGGGGTTTGCGACGCGACGTGCAGGTACGTCCGACGAATGCATGGCCGAATTGAACAAGGCCGCGCCGGGGCTGATGATCCTCGACATCTGGCTCAAGGACAGCAACATGGACGGGATCGACATCCTCAAGCAGGTGAAGCTCGACAATCCGGACGTGCCGGTGGTGATCATCTCGGGCCACGGCAATATCGAGATCGCGGTCGCGGCGATCCGGCAGGGCGCCTACGACTTCATCGAAAAGCCCTTCAACATCGACCAGCTGCTGGTGGTGATCCGGCGCGCCATGGAAACCTCGCGCCTGCGTCGGGAGAACGCGCAGCTGCGCCGGCAGGAGGTGCGCGGCACCGACATGATCGGCAACTCGGCGGGGATGAAACTGCTGAAATCCCAGCTGGAGAAAGTCACGAAATCCAATGGACGCGTGATGCTGACGGGCGGGCCGGGGTCGGGCAAGGAGGTGGCCGCGCGCTGGATCCACGCCAATTCGAACCGTGCCAACGGGCCGTTCGTCACGGTTTCCTCGGCGGCCATCCAGCCCGATCACATGGAAGAAGTGCTGTTCGGCCGCGAAACGCCAGAGCGCGGCGTCGAACAGGGGCTGCTGGAACAGGCCCATGGCGGGATCATCTATTTCGACGAGGTGGCCGACATGCCGCTGGGCACGCAGTCGAAGATCCTGCGCGTGCTGGTGGACCAGTCCTTTACCCGCGTGGGCGGCACGGCGAAGGTGCGCGTCGATCTGCGCGTCATCTCGTCCACCACGCGCGATCTTTCCGGCGAGATCGCCGCCGGCCGCTTCCGCGAGGAACTCTATCACCGGCTCAACGTGGTCCCGATCGAGGTGCCGCCGCTGGAGGACCGCCGCGAGGACATCCCGGAACTCGCGCGGCATTTCATCGAGTTGTTCAACACCGAGCAGGGGCTGGCGTTGCGCGAACTGGGCGAGGATGCGGTCGCGATGCTGCAGACGATGTCCTGGCCCGGCAACGTGCGCCAGCTCAGGAACGTGATCGAGCGTGTCCTGATCCTTGGCGAGGGCACGGGTCGGATCGAGGCGGGCGACCTGCCCGGGCCGGGCGAAAGCCGCGGGGGCGGGGACGGGGAGATGTCGCTGTCCGCGTCGCTGACAACGCTGCCGCTGCGCGAGGCGCGCGAGCTTTTCGAACGGCACTACCTGATGGCGCAGATCAACCGGTTCGGCGGCAACATAAGCCGCACGGCGAGTTTCGTGGGCATGGAACGCTCGGCGCTTCACCGCAAGCTCAAGTCGCTGGGGGTGGTGACCTCCAGCAAGGCCGGCGCGCGCGTGGCGCAAGTGGAAGAGCACGGTGGCGTCGATACCCGCCTTGATTGACGCCCGGGCCGCTCTCTGCCATGGGTTTGACCCCAGAGACACCTGTCGGGCATAGGCCACATGAAGGTTATCATCTGCGGCGCGGGCCAGGTCGGTTGGCAGATCGCGCGCCATCTGTCCCGGGAAAACAACGACGTCACCGTGGTGGACAACAACCCCGCGCTGGTGCGCCGGGCGACGGATACACTCGACGTGCAGGGGCTGACGGGCTTCGCGAGCCATCCTTACGTGCTCGATACGGCGGGCGCGGGGGATGCCGACATGATCATCGCCGCGACCTTCTCGGACGAGGTGAACATGGTCACCTGCCAGGTGGCGCATTCGGTTTTCTCGGTGCCGCGCAAGATCGCGCGCCTGCGCAGCCAGTCCTATCTCGACGCGATCTACTCCGACCTCTACCGGCGCGACCACCTGCCCATCGACGTGGTGATCTCGCCGGAAAAGGAGGTGGCGGAGGCCGCGCTCAGGCGCATTTCCTCGCCCTCGACCTTCGACACTGAGAGCTTCCTGTCGGGAGATGCGCAGATGCTGGGCATCGCGCTCACCGCCGAGTGCCCGGTGCTGAACACCCCGCTCAAGCAGTTGTCCGAGCTATTCTCGACGTTGCGCGCCATCGTCGTGGGCGTGCGGCGCGAGGGCACGCTGTTTGTGCCGGAACCGGGCGACCAGCTGTTCGAGAACGACCAGATCTACGTGTTTACCCACACGCTGGATGTGCAGCGCACGCTGGAGATCTTCGGCAAGACGGCCAAGGCGCCCGAGCGTGTCATTGTCATCGGTGGCGGAAATGTTGGCCTGACCGTGGCGCGCGCGCTGGAAAGCCAACAGCACAGGATCCGCTCGCGCGTGATCGAGGCAAACCGTTCCCGTGCCGAGGTGGCGGCGGACGCGCTGGAGCGGACGATCGTGCTTCATGGCGACGGGCTCGACATGGAGCTTCTGCGCGAGGCCGGGGTGGAGCGCACCGATGCCGTGCTCTGCGTGACCGATGACGACAAGACGAACCTGCTGGCCTCGGTTCGTGCGAAATCGGCCGGGGCCCACATGGCCATCGCGCTGGTCAACGACCCCACGCTGATCCCGCTGATGAAGCCGCTGGCGATCGATGCCCATATCAACCCGCGCGCCACGACGGTCAGTTCCATCCTGCGCCACATCCGCCATGGCCGTGTGCGCGGTGTCTATTCCGTCGGCGACGGCGAGGCGGAGGTGATCGAGGCGCAGGTCCTGTCCACATCCTCGGTGGCGGGCAAGGCGGTCCGCGACATCGATTTCCCCGAGGGTGCGCTTCTGGCGGCCGTGCAGAAATCGGGGAAGGTCATCCGCCCCAGCGGCACGACGCGGATCGAGGAGGGCGATGCCATCGTCATCTTCGCGCTATCGGCCGATGTGCCGGCGATCGAGACGCTCCTTCAGGTCTCGATCGACTTTTTCTGAGCGATGCTGGTCTGGTTCCGATCGCTCCCGCTTTTCGTCGTCTTGGTCTGGATCTCGGCGGGCGCGATGCTCTTTCCCGCCGCGATGGCCTTCCTGACGGAGGATTTCGCCACGGGCCGGCGGTTTTTCTACGCCAGCCTGATGACGATGATCGCAGCGACGCTGATCGGGATCGCGACGCAGGGAAGCCGCGTCGTGGCCACCGAGAGACGGCAGTTGGTCACGCTTGTCGCGTCCTACCTGGTGCTGCCTGTCGTGCTCGCCATTCCGATGGAACAGGCGGTGTCGGCCACACGGTTCATCAATGTCTATCTCGACATGGTCTCGGCGCTGACGACGACGGGTGCCGTGGTCTTCGAGCCCGGGCGCCTGCCGGACGCGGTGCATCTGTGGCGCGGGACGGTGGGCTGGCTGGGAGGTCTGCTGATCTGGGTGTCGGCCATGGCGGTGCTCGCCCCGCTCAGCCTCGGCGGCTACGAGGTGACTTCGGAGGCCCGCGTCGAGGAGGGGCGGATCCAGACCAGCCTGACCCAGACGGGTGCATCGGGCGCGGCCGATCGGTTGCGCAAGAGCGCCGCGCAGCTGACGCCGGTCTACGGCGTTCTGACGGTTGCGCTTGCCTTCGCGTTGCTGATGGCGGGCGAGACGCCGCTTGTGGCGGTGATCCATGCCATGTCGACCATGGCCACCTCGGGCATCACGCCGGTCGATGGGCTGATCGGCCGCCCGGCGGGGGTGGCGGGCGAGGCGATGATCCTGATCTTCTTCGTCTTCGCGCTGTCGCGGCGCACCTTCAGCAGGCGTTTCGACCGCGACTGGCCCGGCCGTATCGCGGCGGACCGGGAGGTCCGGCTGGCCGCGTTCGCCGTGGTCGTGCTGCCGACGCTTTTGTTCACGCGCCACTGGCTGGGCGCGCTGGAGGTCGCGACGGTGGCCAATTTCGAGGATGCGCTCGCGGCGCTCTGGGGCGGGGCCTTCACGGTCCTGTCCTTCCTGACCACGACCGGCTTCGTCTCGGACAGCTGGGTCGCGGCGCGTACGTGGTCGGGGCTGGAGACGCCGGGGCTTTTGCTGGTGGGGCTCGTGCTGATGGGTGGAGGGGTGGCCACCACGGCCGGCGGGCTGAAGCTGTTGCGGGTCTACGCGCTTTACAAGCACGGGGTGCGCGAGATGGGCAAGCTGATCCATCCCAACTCCGTCGGCGGGGCGGGGCGGCTGGGGCGCCGCATCCGGCGCGAGGGCGCCTATATCGCGTGGATCTTCTTCATGCTCTTCATCCTGTCGCTGGCGGCCGTGATGCTTGCGCTGGCGGCGACGGGGCTCGGCTTCGAGCAGGCGCTGATCCTGTCGATCTCCGCGCTCAGCACGACCGGGCCATTGGCCGCCGTGGCCGGGGAGGCGCCGATCGACTACATCACGCTCAGCGATGCCGCGAAGCTGATCCTGGCCGTGGCCATGATCGTCGGACGGATCGAAACGCTTGTGCTGATCGCGCTGCTAAACCCGGCATTCTGGCGGTCCTGACGCCATATGCGCGCCAAGTGCCCGTATACGGGGTGGAAATCCCGTTGAACACGCCCCATAGTATAATCGCCGACAGTCCGCCGGGAAACGGTGGCGACCACGCATAAAAAGGCGCGATGTGAACATGGCCGAGAACAAACAGAACCTGCAGGACGCGTTTCTCAATCACGTCCGAAAGACCAAGGTACCGGTGACGATCTTCCTGATCAATGGCGTGAAGCTTCAGGGCGTGATCACCTGGTTCGACAATTTCTGCGTATTGCTGCGCCGCGACGGGCAAAGCCAGCTTGTCTACAAGCACGCGATCTCGACGGTCATGCCGGCGCAGCCGATCAATCTCTACGACGGCGAAGAGTGACGGCGGGCGACGAGGGCCACACCACCGACAGGACGGACGACCGTGCGCCGATGCGCACGATGGTCCTGCATCCCGATATCCAGACCGACCGCGACCGCCGGGACCCCGGCGCCGCGCTGGAGGAGGCCGTGGCGCTTGCCGCCGCTCTTCCGGACCTGGAGATCAGGGGGGCCGATGTGGTGCGCCTGCCGCGGGCGCATGCGGGCATGCTGTTCGGGTCGGGCAAGATCGAGGAACTGAAGCAGCGAATCGAGGACGCGGATGTGGGCCTCGTGCTGATCGACGGCGTCGTGACGCCGGTGCAGCAGCGCAACCTCGAAAAGGCCTGGGGCTGCAAGCTTCTGGACCGCACCGGGCTGATCCTCGAGATCTTCGCCGATCGCGCCCGCACGCGGGAGGGCGTGTTGCAGGTGGAACTGGCCGCGCTCAGCTACCAGCGCACGCGCCTGGTGCGGGCCTGGACCCACCTCGAACGGCAGAGGGGTGGCCTCGGCTTCGTCGGCGGACCCGGCGAGACGCAGATCGAGGCCGACCGCCGCGCCATCGACGAGGCGATCACGCGGCTCCGCCGGCAGCTGGCCAAGGTCGCCAAGACCCGTGGGCTTCATCGCGCCGCACGCGCCAAGGTGCCCTTTCCGGTGGTGGCGCTGGTGGGCTACACCAACGCGGGCAAGTCCACGCTTTTCAACCGGCTGACCGGCGCGGAGGTGCTGGCCAAGGACATGCTTTTCGCCACGCTCGACCCGACCATGCGCGCCGTGCGCCTGCCTGACGGAACCGAGGTGATCCTGTCGGACACGGTGGGCTTCATCTCGGACCTGCCGACGCAGCTTGTGGCCGCCTTCCGCGCCACGCTCGAGGAGGTTCTGGACGCCGACCTGATCCTTCACGTGCGCGACATCGCGCATCCGCAGACCACCGAGCAGGCCGAGGACGTGGCGCGCATCCTCGAGGATCTGGGCGTGGCCGAGACGACGCCGCAGCTGGAGGTCTGGAACAAGATCGACCTGCTGCCCGCCGCCGAGCGCGAGACGCGCCGGACCGAGGCCGCGCGCCGCGACTCGGTCTTCGCGATCTCGGCGCTGACGGGCGAGGGGCTCGATCCGTTCCTGAGCGCCGTGGCCGAGCTTGTTTCGGAACCCCGCCACCGCACGGTGCTGACGCTGCCCCATTCCGACGGGCGGCGGCGGGCATGGCTTTTCGAGCGCGGCATCGTCGAGGCGGAGGACAGCGAAGGCGAGACAACGCGCCTCACCGTGCGCTGGACGGACCGGGAGGCGCAGGCGTTCCGGGCGCTCGGCGAGGGTGGCAGCTAGGCCATCCGGTGCAAAACGAAAAGGCCCCGTCGCGAAGGACGGGACCCTGGATTACCCGGAAAGGGTGTCGTTCAGAAGCTGTAGCCGACCCGCAGACCGAAACCGAAGGCCGTGTTGTCGCGGAATTCAGAGAACTGGGTGCCAGCCGGGAACGGGTTGGGCGCCTGCGTCTCCGCATCTCCGATCCACGAATAGTTGATGCCGCCGGTGATGCGCCACGGTCCTTCGGTGAACCGCGCGCCGATGCCGATGGATGTGCGCCCGTCGGTGGGGCCCAGGTTGCCGGAAAAGACATCCTGTTCCGCTTCGTAGGTCAGGGAACCGAGGACCGTCCATTGATCGGTGAGCACGCGTGCGCCACCGATGGTCCACGTCAACACATCCTTGCTGTAATCCACCAGCGCCCGATCACCACTGACCTCGGCGACATAGTCCGGCGGCGCGATTTCGAACGCGGTCCAATCCGTCCAGCGGAGTGAACCGAAGACCAGCGTCCCTTCGGCGACACCGCTTTGTGCCTCCAACAGGATTTGTTGTGGAATGCTGGTCTCGAACGAAGTCTGCCGAAAGCCGAGTGGGTCTGTGCCTTCCGTGGCGGTAACGTCATGCGACGTCTCGCTGAAATAGGTCAGGGCCACACGCAACGCGATGTCCGGACGCTCGTAAGCGGCGCCGATCATGTAGCCGATCTCGGTCGAGGCTTCGGCATCCAGCGTGTAGTTGCCGGCCCCGCCGCCGCCGGAACCGGTGAAAAGCCCGACCTGACCCTCGAAAGTCACGGCGCGCAGGCCGCCATAGACCGAGAAGCCGGTGGGCATTTCGTACCGTGCTGCAACCGTCAGCTGGCTGCTGCTGAGTTCCGCGGTACTTCCGGTGCCGAGGCGATAGAGATAGCCCGGCGAGAGGCCCAATCCGGCGTAATCGACACTCGCGCCGATCGGCTCGTCGATGATCACTGCGAAGGACAGTTCATCCGTGATGTCGGAGCGGAATGCGAGGCTGGAATAGGAATAGGACGGGGCGACGTCGCCGCTTGCCGAACCCAAGGGAGAGGCGCCCCCTGCGGCGATGATCTGCACACCCGAGACATCGGGCGACACGAAGCTGTAACCCAGCTCGACATAGGTCCCTTCCTCGAACAGCATGGCCGTGGTCTGGGGATTGCGTTCCACCCCCCCCGCGCTTGCCAGACTGGTGCTCGCCAGAAGCAGCGCCGCGGCGCCCAGATTGCCTTGGGTCCCGAAACGGGTCATCTCGTTATCCTCCACCTCGACTTGTGGAAGAAATGCGGACAAACGGACTCACGGGTCAATTCTTCCCCGGCGTCAGTGCGGCACAAGAGGCCGTATCGGACCCGAATCTGTGACAGATTTGCTACAAGATGGGCGAATCGGCACAAGATCGGCCAGAGACGGCCGTCAACGCGACCGCCGCCGCGGCGGCCGGGTGCCGAGTATGTTGATGTAGTTGCCCGCGAAGATCAGGACCGCGCCCAGCGCCACGCCCCAGGCCAGCGGCTCGTCGTAGAACAGCATCCCGATCACGGCGATGGCCGGCAGGCGCGCGAAATCCATCGGCATGACGATGGAGGCCGGCGCGATGGAAAGCGCCGTTGTCAGGCAGAAATGCGCCGCCAGCCCCGCGACGCCGATCAGCACGACCCAGGGCAGGGTGGCCATGCTGGGCAGCGTCATGTCGCCGTCGTAAAGCGACGCGGCCAGCCCCATCAGGAGCTGCATCGCGGTCAGGTGGAAGAGGATGCAGGTGATCGTTTCGGTCTCGGTCAGCTTCTTGGTGAAGATCGCGGTGGTGGCGAACAGGATGGCGGCCGTGGCGGCCGTCACCATGCCGGGCGAAAGCGGCGCGGCCCCGGGCTGAACCACCAGCAGGACGCCCGCGAAACCGAGGGCGCCGGCAAGCACCTTGAGGCGCGTCAGCCGCTCGCCGAGGAAGATCGCGGCCAGCGCCATCGTCCAGAGCGGCGAGGTGAATTCCAGCGCGAAGACCAGCGCCAGCGGGCTGACGGTGATGGCGAAGAACCACAGGTTCTGTCCGGTGAAATGCGCGAGGTTGCGGGCGAAGTGGAGGTGCAGGCTGCGCCGCGTGACCTGCCCGAGCGTGCCGGCCAGCCCGCCGATCGTCAGCACGATGACGAGACCCACTGCGGACCGCCACGTCATCATCTCGAACGTGTCGAGCTCGAGGCTCGCCGCGCGGCCCGCGATGGCCATCGACGAAAACGACAGGATGGCCCCGATCATCCACAGCGCGGCAAGACCGGGGCGCGGCTCTGCCGGGCCGGCCGGTGGAACAATGATCGTCTTGTCAGTCACGGATCGTCACGGCGCCTCCCGGCAGAGGTCGAACGCCGGACGCATGACGCGGGACGCCTGACACCGATTGCAGGGGGGAAATCAAGCGCAACGCCCCGGGCAGGCAGGTCGCGGCACCGGCACGAAGGGTCGGGTCACCCGCATTTCGCGCCCATCCGGTCATCTTTCCGCCGCCTTGGCGTCGTTCCAGAGCGCGTCCATCTCTTCCAGCGTACTGTCCCCCGGGCCCTTGCCGCGCTCGGCCAGTCGCGCCTCGATGAAGGCGAAACGCCGGGTGAACTTGGCGTTGGCGCGGCGCAGCGCGACCTCGGGGTCGACCTTGAGGTGGCGGGCGAGGTTGGCCATCACGAACAGGAGATCGCCCATCTCCTCCTCGATCTCGTCCTGTGTGGCCGTGTCCTTCGCCTCGGCCAGTTCGCGCGCTTCTTCCGCGATCTTGTCCACGACCTGTCCGATCTCGGGCCAGTCGAAGCCCACGCGCGCGGCGCGCTTCTGCAGCTTTTCGGCGCGCATCAGCGCGGGCAGCGCAAGCGCCACGTCGTCGAGCGTGCCGCCGCGCGCCTTCTGCGCGCGCTCGGCGGCCTTCACCGCCTCCCAGTCGCGGGTCTGCTGTTCGGCGGACTTGTCGCGGCTTTCGGAGCCGAAGACATGGGGGTGACGGGCCACCATCTTCTCGGCAATGGCGCTCGCCACGTCGTCGAAGGTGAAATGCCCCGCCTCCTCGGCCATCTGCGTGTGATAGACCGACTGCAGCAGCAGATCGCCCAGCTCTCCCTTCAGCTCGGCCCAGTCCTGCCGCTCGATGGCGTCGGCGACTTCGTAGGCCTCCTCGATCGTGTAGGGCGCGATGGAGGCGAAATCCTGCTCGATATCCCAGGGGCAGCCCGTCTCGGGGTCGCGCAGCCGCGCCATGATCGCGCGCAACCGCTCCATGGGGGGCAGATCGGCCGAAGGCGCGGAACGGGGTGTGTCTTCGTGCATTGCAGGCGGCCGGGGTTTGATGCAGGGTCGCCCTCCTTAGAGCCAACCCAGTGGCGGGAGTAAAGCCGATGCCGGTGGTCAATCGAATTGCCGCCTATGCCGACGAGATGCAGGGCTGGCGCCGTCACCTTCACGCGCATCCGGAACTCGGCTTCGACTGTCACGAGACCGCAGGGTTCGTCGCGGCACGGCTGCGCGAGTTCGGTGTGGACGAGATCCACGAAGGCATCGCGCAAACGGGCATCGTCGCCATCATCGAGGGGCGGGGCGCGGGCCCTGTGACCGGCCTGCGCGCCGACATGGACGCGCTGCCCATTGCCGAGGCGACCGGGGCGGCCCATGCCTCGACCAACCCCGGCAAGATGCATGCCTGCGGCCATGACGGGCACACCACGATGCTGTTGGGCGCCGCGAAATACCTGGCCGAGACGCGAAACTTCTCGGGTCGCGTGGCGCTGATCTTCCAGCCGGCGGAGGAAAACGGCGGCGGCGCGGGGGTGATGTGCGCCGAGGGCATCATGGACCGGTTCGGGATCGACAGCGTCTATGCGCTGCACAACGTGCCCGGACTGGCGGAGGGGCAGGTCCTGACCACCCCCGGACCGATCATGGCCGCGGTCGACAGCTTCGAGATCCACATCACAGGCGTCGGCGGGCACGGCGCCATGCCCCACGAGACGGCCGACCCGATCCCCGCCGCCATCGCCATGGCGCAGGCCATGCCCACCATCGTGTCGCGCAACAACTACGCGCTGGACGATCTGGTGATCTCGGTCACGCAGATGCATGCGGGCACGGTCGACAACGTGATCCCCTCGACCGCCTTCATAAACGGCACGGTGCGCAGCTTCGATCCAGTGGTGCAGGACATGGTCGAGCGGCGGATGGGCGAGATCGTCGCGGGCCATGCCGCGGCCTTCGGTGTCACCGCGCGGCTCGACTACATCCGCGGCTATCCGGCCACGATCAACGATCCCGATGCCACGCGCTTCGCGGCCTCTGTCGCCGCCGAGGTGGTGGGCGCGGACAAGGTCGATGCCCAAGCGGGCCGCGAGATGGGGGCGGAGGATTTCGCCTACATGCTGGCCGAACGCCCCGGCGCCTACCTGTTTCTCGGCGCGGGGCCGGGCGCAGGGCTGCATCACCCGGAATACGACTTCAACGACGCGATCGCGCCCCTGGGCGCGAGCCTCTTCGCGCGGCTGGTGGAGACGGCGCAGCCCGCCGCCTAATGCGCCTCTGGACGGAGGTACTTGCGCAGCCCGTAAAGCAGCGGCGCGCCCTCGTGCTCGGTGATCACGGCGGCCACCTCCCCGATGCAGATGTGATGGGTGCCGATCCGCTCGGCCGAGATGAGGCGGCAGTCGAAGCTGACCAGCGCATCGGTCAGGCGCGGCGCGCCCGTGGCCATGGTCTGCGTCTTCACCGCGTTGAACTTGTCGCCGCCCGGCGCGGGAAGGCGCGAGGAAAACACGTCCGCGATCTCGGTCTGGCCGGTGCGCAGGACGTTGATGCAGAAGCACTTGTTCTCCAGCACCAGCGGCAAGGCCGAGGAGGAGGCGTTGAGACAGGTCAGCATGGTGGGCCGCGCCCCCTCGACCGAGATCGACGTCATCGCCGAGACGGTGACGCCGCCGCGCCCGGCCGGCCCGTCGGTGGTGACCACCGAGACGGAGGCGGCCGACCGGCTCATCCCCTCGAGAAACGCCTCGCGAAGGTCGGGGTCTCCGGTCGTGTCATGCTGCATCGCGCCTCTCCTGATCATGACCGCGTTCCTGCCCGATGCGCCCACGAGGGGCAAGGCCGGTGCAGGCGCGGTCTTGCGTTTCGCGAGAACTAGGGGCAGGCGGGGGAAAGGACAGAAGGAATGTCGCCATGGCCCTCGAAGACGCCAAGACCGAGATCGATCACGCCTTCACGCGCCCCGACCTCAAGGGGCTGAGCTTCGAGAACGCCTTTGCAGGCGCGCCCAGTTTCCTGCGGCGTCGCTATGGCAAGGACCTGACCGGGGTCGACATCGCGGTCACGGGCATCCCCTTCGACCAGGCGGTGACGAACCGGCCAGGCGCGCGGCTGGGTCCCCGGGCGATCCGCGAGGCCTCGGCGCTGCAGCCCTTCGATCCGCCCTATGGCTGGGACGGGTTCTCGCCGCTGGAGGAGCTTGCGATCCTCGACTACGGCGATATGGCCTTCGAC
>LJSY01000045.1 GCA_001314805.1 Rhodobacteraceae bacterium HLUCCO18
TGGCATATCCCTTTCTCGGCTGAGAATTGACGGCGACTCGACACCGCCATGATATGCCGCCCCTCAGGGCATCACCAACTTCCGACCATAGCTCGAGGGCAGCTTGTTGGACGCTGGAATAACCGCTTCCCACATCGTGACCATGAAGCCAGATCATCAGCCAAAATGAGAAAATCACTGCAACCTCCTGCGGGCCGCAGGCGGCAAGGCACTCTTGGTGCGCTTGCTACCTAAGGCCGCAGATCTGCCACAACGAGATTCACGCCACGATGTCCGAGGCGGAGCTTGCGCGGACCTGCAACACGGTGAAGGCGTTGCGCGCGCATCCCCGGCTGGCCGCCTTCATCGCGTGGGTCGCGAAACGGCCGCCGGATTTCCATTCGAAAACCCCGGGCGCGCGGCGCGGCTGGAAGCGGCGCTAGTCCCACTACCCCACGCTCATCGCCATGATCCCGCGCAGGATTTCGGGCTTTCCGGCCAGCGCGTCGGCGGCGATGTCGCGCGCGGCGTCCTTCAGATGCTCCGGCGCGACGATGCGGTCGATCAGGCCGAAACCGTAGGCCTCGTCTGCGGTGAATTTCTGCCCGCCGAGCAGCAGGAGTTTCGTGCGTGCCGGTCCCATGAGCGCGCGCAGGCGCGCCGGGTCCGACGGCTGCGGCAGGAAACCGAGCTTGGCCACCGGGTAGAAGAACCGCGCGTCGGGCACCGCGATGCGGATGTCGCTGGCCAGCGCCATCCCGAAGGCGCCGCCGGCCAGCGTGCCATTCAATGCCGCGATGGTCAGGCATTCCAGCGCCGCGAGATTGCCCGACACCTCCTCCCACACCGGCGCGGTGGCGAGACCCGCATGCGCCTCCTCCAGATCCGCGCCGGCGGAAAACACCTTTTCGCCTGAGCCTGTCAGGATCAGCGCGCGCAGATCGGGCGTCTCGGCTGCCTCTGCCGCGATATCGGCCAGTCGCCGGAGCATGTCGCCCGTCAGCGAATTGGCCTTGTCCGGACGATCCAGCGTGACCGTCCAGAGCGGCCCCTCCCGGTCCAGCCGAATCATTCGGCAAGCCCGAGCGTTGCCCGGATCTCCGGCGACCTCAGCGATATTTCCTCGCCCAGATGCGCGTCCGCCTCCTCCGTGCACATCCATGACAGGGCGACGGCGGGCCATTCGGCCGGGATGTGGTCGGACCAGTCGAGCGCGCTCACCGGGTTCACGCCGGAGGCCTTGATTTCCTTCTGCATCTGCGTGGCCACGGTTCCCGGCGACAGGCCCATCGCGCGGATGCCCCCGCCCGCGTGTTCGAGATGCAGGCAGCGCGTTAGCATCGCGACGGCGGCCTTTGAGGCGCAGTAATGGCTCCACCCCTCCAGCGGGTTGTGCGACGCGCCGGAACTGATGGTCAGGATGCTGCCGCCACCCTTGGCGCTCATGGCTGGCAGGACCGCGTGCATCCCGTGAAACACGCCCTTGAGGTTGACGTCGATCACCTGGCCCCAGGCGTCGGGGTCGACCTCGTCCATCCGGGCCACGGGTTCGATCACGCCCGCGTTGTTGATCAGGATATCCACCGATCCATAGGCGTCGACGGCCGCCGTGACCGCCGCCTCCATCTGCCAGTAGCGGGCGACGTCGACCGGAACGGCAAGCGCCCGTTCCCCGATCTCGCCGGCAAGCTCGGCGATGGCCTCGCGGCTGCGCGCCATGAGGACGACATTGGCGCCCTGCGCGGCAAAGGCGCGCGCGGTCGCGGCGCCGATGCCGCGGCTCGCGCCGGTGATCATGGCGGTCTTTCCGCTCAGGTCGAAAGTCCGGAACTGTTGGTCTGCCATGCGTGCCTCCCCAAGGGTTGCCTTTCTGCGGTTGCAAGTCGTCGGTCGCGACGGACGCTAGCGCGCCATGGCGCGGGGGGCCACCCTGCCCCGCGTGGTTTCCGCCAAATTGCGGGTTTCCTCCCTTGACCTCATAGCGTGCCCGGACGGAACATCGCGCCCGAGACAACCCCAGTTCCCGGAGCCCGTGATCCACATGTCCCGTCTTCTGCCCGCCGTGTCCTCGCTTGCCGCCCTAGCGTGGTCCCCCGCCCTCGCGCAGGTCAGCGCCGTCGATCTCTGGGCGGAGTGGCAGGCGACCTCCGCCGCGATCGGCCAGGAGATGACCGCGCAGGTCACGCAGACGGCGGATGGCCTGACCCTGGAGAACTTCACGACGCGCAGCGAGGTTGAAGGGTCGACGACCCTCGGACAGCTGGAGCGTGTGACCATGACCGAGTTGGCCGACGGCACCGTCTCGGTCGAGATCTCCGATCCCTATGTCACGTCGATCACCTTCCCCGAGGAGGAGGGCGGCGCGATGATGACGATCGAGATCCTGATGAGCCACGAGGGCCTCGATATCTCGGTGGCCGGCACCCCAGAGGCACGCAGCTATACCTATCTCGCCGACGTCATCACGATCAGCGAGGGCACGATCAGCAACGATCAAGGCGATCCGCCGCCCACCATCGACATGGAGATCGTCGCGCGCGACCTCGCGGCGACCTATCTCGTGTCTGGCGCGGATGTCTCGGACCAGCGCTTCGAAAGCACCGGCACCACCGGCAGCGTGGCGGCACGCTTCGACGTGCAACCGCCGCCGGACGAGGACGGCCGCATGAAGGCCAGCTTCGCACTGGGCGAGATGACCTCGGACGCGTCGGGCTCGATCGTGGCGCTGGCCACCATGCAGCAGTCGACGACCGGCCTGCCCGAGGGGTTCGAGATCACCGGAACAACCAGCTACGACTGGTCCCGCTTCGAGTTTTCCTTCGAGGATTCGAGCGACGCCTTCAACCTGTTCTACGCCAATGAAGGCGGCGATTTCGGGGTCGCCCTGTCGAATGCGGAACTGCGCTACGACATCGCCGCCGAGGGCATCGTGACCCGCGTCGCGGGAAGCGAGATTCCCGTCCCGGTGGAGGCCTCCGCCGCATCGAGCGAGCTGTCGCTGACCGTGCCGCTGGCCGCATCCGCGACGCCGTCGGACGCCGCGATCCGGCTGTCATACCGCAACCTCGCCGTCAGCGAGGAGGTCTGGGCCCTGATGGACCCGTCCGGCAGCGTGCCGCGCAATCCGCTTACGGTCATCCTCGACGCGACGGCGCAACTCCAGCTCATGGTCGATCTTCTGGGCGCTGATGCCATGGAAATGGAAACCCCGCCCGGAGAGTTGCGCGCGCTGACGGTTTCGGAGCTGGAGCTGAGCTTCGGCGACACCTCCCTGACCGGGTCGTCCGACATGACCTTCGCGCCGGGGCAGGTGGTGCCGCAGCCGGTGGGTCAGGCCGATCTGTCACTGGTGGGCGGCAATGCGCTACTGGACCAGTTGCAGGGTGCCGGTGTGATCGGCCCCGAAGAGGCCGGCATGGCGCGCGGCGTCGCCGGCATGTTCTCGCGGCCCGGCGCGATGCCCGACACACTGGAGACGACCATCGTGTTCGGGCCGGACGGGACGATCACGGCGAACGGGGTTCCGCTGCAGTAGCGGCCTGCGGTTCACCGCCTTGCACAGGACCGGGCTTGGCCCTAGGTCCTGAGCACGGCCATCCCGGCCGAATGGGCCCGACATGTCAGACGGATCGACCGACCTCGCCACCCTTGCCGAAGCGATGCTGGAGGCCGCGAAGGCCGCCGGCGCGGATGCCGCGGACGCGCTTGCCGTGGACGGAACGTCGCTGTCGGTGGACGTGCTGAACGGACGGCTGGAACAGGCCGAGCGCGCCGAGGGCGTCGAGATCGGGCTGAGGGTCATGGTGGGTCAACGTCAGGCCTGCGTCTCGGCCTCCGACATCCGGTCCGAGACCCTGCGCGAGATGGCCGAACGCGCCGTCGGCATGGCGCGCCTCGCGCCCGAAGACCCGACCGTGGGCCTTGCCGATCCCGAGGCGCTCGGGACCGTCCGCGAGGCAAGCGGCCTCGATCTCAGCGATCCGGCCGACGATCCGGCGCCCCAGGCGCTGGAAGAGTCCGCGCTCCGTGCCGAAGCCGCCGCATTGGCCGTCAAGGGCATCTCGCAGGTGCAATCGGCCAGCGCCGGGTTTTCGCGGCGGCGCATACACCTCGCCGCGACCAACGGGTTTTCGGGTGGTTACGAACGCAGCAGCCATGGCCTGTCCTGCGTGGCCATCACCGGCGAGGGGCTGGGGATGGAGCGGGATTATTTCGGGGACAGCCGCACCCATGCCGCCGACCTGATCGACGCCGAAGAGGTCGGGCGCATCGCCGCCGAACGCACGGTCGAACGGGCCGGGGCGCGCAAACCGCCGACCGGCGCCTATCCGGTCGTTTACCACGAACGCATTGCCGCCAGCCTGATCGGGCACCTTCTGTCCGCCACCAACGGCAGCGCCATCGCGCGCGGCGCCTCCTGGGCGCGCGACCTGCTGGGCGCGGGCATTCTGCCCAAGGGCCTGACCCTTACCGAAGACCCCCTGCGCCCCCGCGTCGGCGGCTCCCGCCCGTTCGATGCGGAGGGGTTGGCGACCTACCGTCGCGACATCGTGGCCGATGGCGTGCTGACGGGCTGGACCCTCGATCTGGGCACGGCGCGGAAACTGGGCCTGAGTTCGACCGCCAGCGCCGCGCGCGGCACCGGCGGGCCACCATCGCCCTCGGTCAGCAACGTTACCCTTACGCAGGGCGATCGGACGCTGGAGGCGTTGTTGGCCGAAATGGGAACCGGCCTGCTGATCACCTCGATGATCGGCTCGTCGATCAGCGCCACGACCGGGGATTATTCGCGCGGCGCGTCCGGCTTCTGGGTGGAGAACGGCGCGATCTCCTACCCGGTGAACGAATGCACAGTCGCGGGAAACCTGCGCGAGATGCTTCCGACGATCACGCCCGCCAACGACGCGCGCACCCACCTGAGCCGCGTCGTGCCCTCGCTGCGTGTCGAAGGGTTGACGATTGCCGGGGCCTGAGGCCGATCTGGCCCTCCTGATCGACGCGGCCCGCACGGCGGGGGATATCGCGCGCGCCCATTTCCGGTCGAACCCCGAGATCTGGACCAAACCCGACGAAAGCCCGGTGACCGAGGCCGACATCGCCATCGATCGGGTGTTGCGCACAGACCTTCTGGCGGCGCGGCCCGACTATGGCTGGCTGTCGGAAGAGACCGAGGACGATCCCGCGCGGCTGGATGCCGAGCGCTGTTTCATCGTCGATCCCATCGACGGCACCCGCGCCTTCATCGACGGCCAGACGAGCTTTGCCCATTCGCTCGCCGTGGTCGACGGGGGCGAGGTGACGGCGGGCGTGGTCTATCTGCCGATGAAGGACAAGCTTTACGCCGCCGCGCGGGGGCATGGCGCCACGCTCAACAGCGTTGGAATCTCGGTTTCCGCGAAAACCAGTGCCACGGACGCGACGGCGCTCGCGACGAAACCGAACGTTCAGCCGAAGCACTGGAAGGGCGGTGTGCCGCCGTTCCAGCGCGTCTATCGCCCCTCCATCGCCTACCGTCTGGCCCTTGTGGCCGAGGGGCATTTCGACGCGATGTTCACGTTCCGCGACACGTGGGAATGGGACATCGCCGCGGGCGCCGTCCTGGTGCAGGAGGCCGGCGGCACGGTGACCGACGCCGAGGGCCGGTCCGTCTGGTTCAATGCGGCACGCCCGACGTCCGCCGGGATCATCGCCGCGCCGGACGCACTGCACGCGTCGCTGTTGGACTACAGGTTGGGGCGTTGAGACATGGGGCCGGAGAGGTCACCGGACATGCCCGGAACCGGGGCAGAGCCGGACGCGCCCGCCGACAGGCTGGCCATGGCCGTGACCAGCAGCAGGGCACCAAGGGTCAGCAGGCTTATGCGAAGGGTCATCGGCCGTTCATCAGCTTTCATGGCGGCGGAGTGCGCCACGGTTTCCATGACCTTGTTCTAGCGAGCTTGCGTTAACGAAGTGAGTACGGAACCCCTTACCCGACGCGCCCGGGGCGGCTTGACCGCCTGCGGCAGTCCCTTAGGCTGCGCGGCGCGGTCGATGGGGCAAACGACCCTCCAAAGGGTGGCGCGGGGCATGTTGGACGATGGGTAACTCTCTGGCACTTGGCCTTTACCTCGCGTGGTCCGGGCGGGGCGCGCTGTCCTATGCCAACCGCAAGCTGCGCGAGCGGCTGAAGGACGGCAAGGAAGACCCCGACCGCATCGCCGAACGGCGCGGCGAGGCCAGCCAGCCCCGGCCGGAGGGCAAGCTGATCTGGTTTCATGCCGCCAGCGTCGGCGAAAGCCTCGCGCTGCTGGAACTGATCCGCCGCATCGTCGAGGAACGCGAGGACGTGTCCGTTCTGATGACCACGGGCACCGTCACCTCGGCGGTCGTGATGGCAGAACGCCTTCCCGAGGGTGCGATCCACCAGTATATCCCGCTCGACGCGCGCGCGTTCGTGACCCGGTTTCTGGATCACTGGCGCCCCGACCTCGCCGTCTGGAGCGAGAGCGAGCTTTGGCCCACGCTGATCAGCGAAACCCACAGGCGGGGCGTTCCGATGATGATCGTCAACGCGCGCATGTCGAAGGCCAGTCACGACCGCTGGCGCTTCCTGCGCGGCATGGCGCGGAGCCTTCTGAACCGCTTCGACGAGGCGCTGGTGCAGGACGACATCACGGCCATGTACCTGCGGCGGCTGGGCATGCCGGCCGAGCGGATGCATGTCACCGGAACGCTCAAGGAAGGCGCCGCCGCCCTGCCCTGCGACGAGGCGGAACGCCGCGAGATGACCGAGCATCTGGGCGGCCGCCCCGTCTGGCTGGCGGCCTCGACCCATGATGGCGAGGAACACATCGTGCTCGAGGCGCACAGGATCGCGCTCAGGGTCAATCCGCGCCTTCTACTGATCCTCGCGCCGCGCCACCCCAACCGCGGCGACGAGATCGCGCAGATGCTCCAGACCGAACGTTGGCGGTTCAACCGGCGAACCGCCGGCGAGATGCCGGACGCGGATGCGCAGGTCTATCTGGCCGACACGATGGGCGAGCTCGGCCTTTGGTACCGCGTCGCGCCCATCAGCCTCGTCGGCGGGTCACTCCAGCCGATCGGCGGGCATAACCCGTTCGAGCCCGCCGCGCTCGGCTCCGCCATCCTGCATGGGCCATACGTCACGAATTTCGTCGATATCTACCAGCGCCTGACCGAGAGCGGCGCCACGAGGCTCGTGACGGGGCCCGACACGCTGGCCGAGGCGGTGCACGAGCTGATGAACCCCGACAAGGCGGCGGCCATGGCCCATGCGGCGTGGGAGGTCGTCTCGCAGGGCGCGGAGGTGACCGACCGCGCGCTCGACGCCATTTTCGAAAGGCTCGACGCCGGGCCCCTGCAGAAAAGCCTCTAGGATGCGCGCACCGGTTTTCTGGTACCGCCCGCCGGGGCTGGCCTCCGCGGTTCTGGCGCCGCTGGGCGCGCTCTACGCCGCGGGCACGGCGAGACGCCTGCGGAACGGTCCGAGGGAAAGGGTGGGCGTGCCGGTCATCTGCGTGGGCAACATCAACGTGGGCGGCACCGGCAAGACGCCGACGGCGATCGCGCTGGCCCAGCGACTGCGGGACCGGGGCCGCGCGGTTCACATCGTCACGCGCGGACATGGGGGGGCGCTCGACGGTCCGGTTCTGGTAGAAGAACGCAAGCACCGCGCCTCGGAGACCGGGGACGAGGCGCTGCTGCTTGCGGCCTTCGCGCAGACCTGGGTCGCTCGGGACAGGCTCGCCGGCGCGCGTGCCGCCGTCGATGCGGGGGCGGATGTCATCCTGCTCGACGACGGGTTCCAGAACCCCGCGCTCGCCCATGACCTGTCCATCGTCGTCGTCGATGCACATCGCGGTTTCGGCAACGGGCGCGTCCTTCCGGCCGGGCCCTTGCGGGAGCCGGTGGCGCGCGGTCTGGCACGGGCCGATCTTGTCCTGTCCATCGGTCCCGAGCCGGCGCAGACGCGATTTGCCGAGAACGAAGGCCGCGGCCTTCCCGTGCCCGTGATGCGGGGCCGGCTCGCACCGCTGCCGACGGGGCTACCCTTCGAGGGGCTGCCGGTCCTCGCCTTCGCGGGGATCGGACACCCTGAGAAGTTCTTCGTCACGCTGCGAGAGATGGGGGCCGACATCAAGGCGGCGCATGCCCTGTCCGATCACCAGCCGCTGTCGGATGCGCTCATGGCGCGCATCTTCCGCGAGGCCTCGGCGATCGGGGCGCAGGTGGTCACGACCGAAAAGGACGCCGTTCGCCTGTCGCCGGAGTTCCGGTCGCGCGTCCTGACCGTGCCCGTAAGGCTCGAGATCGAGGATTGGACGCCGCTGGACAGCCTGCTTGATCGCCTTCTGTAGGGCGGCGCGTATCCGGCCATGACGGCGGCGGCGGGACAGGTCCCGCCCTACGCGGTCGACCAGCCGGGCAGGTCGTCGTCTTCGCCCAGTTTCGGGGCGGGAATATGCGGCGCGACCTCCGCTTCGGAGAACCGGAACGGCGGGCGCACGCCCGGAACGCCGTCGGCCTCGCGCCTCAGCCCGCGCGCGATGACCTGCGGATCGGCGAAAACCTCGGCCAGATCGTTGATCGGCCCGGCCGGCACGCCATGCGCCTCGCAGGCGGCCAGAAGCTCCGCCTTGCTGCGGGTCAGCGTGGCCTGGGTCAGACGCCGGGTCATCTCGTCGCGATTGGCGATCCGGTCGGCATTGGTCAGGAACTCCGGCGCGGTCGCCATGTCATCGAGACCCAGCAGCCCGCAGAGCCGCCGATACTGCGCGTCGTTGCCGGTCGCGATGATGATCCAGCCATCGGCGCAATCGAACACCTGGTAGGGCGTGAGGTTCTGGTGCGCGTTGCCGATGCGCGCGGGCGCCACACCGGTCGTCAGGTAATTCATGGCCTGGTTCGCCATGAAGGCGGTGGCCACGTCCAGCAGCCCCATGTCGATATGCTGGCCGCGTCCGGTCCGGTCCCGCAGATGGAGTGCCGCGAGGATCGCGTTCACCGAATAGAGGCCCGTCAGGATATCGGTGACGGCGACGCCCACCTTCTGCGGTTGCCCCTCCGGGTCGCCGGTGACCGACATGATCCCGCTCATCCCCTGGATGATGTAGTCGTAACCGGCGCGATGGGCATAGGGTCCGTCCTGCCCGAAACCGGTGATCGAGCAGTAGATCAGCTCGGGGTTCACGGCGCTGAGGCTGTCGTAATCGAGCCCGTATTTCGCGAGGCCGCCGAGCTTGAAATTCTCGATCAGGACATCGGCACCCTTGGCCAGTTCCAGCACGCGGGCGCGCCCCGCCTCGGTCCGGAAATCGGCGACGACGGATTTCTTGCCGCGATTGCAGCTGTGGAAATAGGCGGCCGACCTGTCGTCCCCACGCTCGACGAAGGGCGGTCCCCAGCGGCGGGTGTCATCGCCTTCGGGGGCCTCGACCTTGATGACCTCGGCGCCCAGATCGGCAAGCGTCTGGCCGGCCCAGGGACCGGCCAGGATGCGCGCAAGCTCAAGAACGCGGACCCCCGCAAGCGGTGTCGTCATTGCGCCTCTGCCAGCGCCTCGTCCAGAAGGGCCGAGAGGTCTTCATAGCTCATGTTGCCATGCATCACATCGTTGATGACCAGCGTCGGCGTGCCGCTGATGTCGTGCTCCTCGGTATGCGCCTCGTAGGCGGCGATCAGCGCCTCGGCCATCGGCTGGCTGGACATGCAGGCGTCCAGTTCGTCGTTCGTCAGGCCGGCAGTGCGCCCGATGCGGCGCAGGCTCTCGGCGATATCGGCCGGCGAGCCTTGCGTCCATTCCGGCTGCTGTTGGTAGATCAGGTCGACGATGCCGAAATAGCGCTCCGGCCCGCCGCAGCGCGCGACCATCCCGGCCCAGAGGCCGAACCGGTCGAAATAGACCTCGCGGTAGACATAGCGGATGCGACCCGGCTCCACGTAGTCCGCCATCACCTGCGGCAGGAGGTTGGCGTGCAGGTTGCGGCAATGCGGGCAGGTGAAGGAGGAATACTCGATCAGTTCGACGGGAGACTCCGGATCGCCAAGGACCATCTCCATGACCTCGAAATCGGTCTCCGCTTCGTCGGACG
Source organism: Rhodobacteraceae bacterium HLUCCO18 (assembly GCA_001314805.1). Classification (GTDB taxonomy): domain Bacteria; phylum Pseudomonadota; class Alphaproteobacteria; order Rhodobacterales; family Rhodobacteraceae; genus Roseibacterium. The sequence goes on from LJSY01000045.1 coordinate 10,077, forward strand.
TCTGCGCGTTCGCCACGCCGAACGGCAGGAGCGGGCCCGACTGCGGCGCCGGCCGCAACAGGGCTGCGCCGCCCAGTGCGGCCGCTCCGACGCCCGCGGCTCCCAAAAGAAGTGCTCTACGATCCATTGTCATCCTCCAGACCTTTTCCGGTCATCTAGTCCCTGACCACCTTGCGCGCCAGTGCCTCGAGCGCGGCACGCAGGTCGTCGTTCTCGATGTTGCTCAACCCTTCGGTCACGCGCGACAGGCGTTCGGGGTCGGGTTCGGCCTCTTGTACCTTGGGCGCGGGGCGGAAGGCGACCTGCCCCTCGGAGAAGCCCGTCGGCGCGGTCTGCGTGACCTGAACGCGCGACACGGCGCGGTAGCCGTAGCAGGCATTCACGCGGTCGACGATCTCGGTTCCGCGCATCTCCAGCACCGGCGCATGGGCGCCGTTCGTCAGCAGCACCAGCGTGCCGCCGAAGCCCCTGCCATAGGTGATCCTGATCGGAACGGCGATCGAGGCGATCTCGGCGCCGACCACATCGCCCCAATGGGACAGCAGACGCGCCTCGGCGAAACCGCGCTTTTCGGCCGGGGCCTTCATCTGCCCCCTGACCAGCGTCGAGGCGCGCTCGAAGCCGCGGCGTCGACGCGCCCCGGGGGTCATGCTGTCCTGTCTCGACGCGGCCATCGCCTGTGGTCTCCGGTTCGATCCGCGGGCTTTGCCTTTGCCCGCTTTCGCCGCACTCTATGCGGTCACGAAGTGTTAACCAATAACCCCCTGACCGAAGGCCGATAACGCTTGCGTGACGCCGAGATGAAAGCCGCCCTGATGGACTGGTACGACCGCCACGCAAGGGATCTGCCCTGGCGGGTGGGGCCGCGGGAACTCGTCCATGGCGTTCGGCCCGACCCTTACGCCGTTTGGCTGTCCGAGGTCATGCTGCAACAGACGACCGTCGCCGCCGTTCGCGACTACTTCCACCGCTTCACGGCGCTCTGGCCCCGGGTGGGCGACCTGGCGGCGGCGCCGGATGCCGATGTCATGGCAGAATGGGCGGGGCTGGGTTACTACGCGCGGGCGCGCAACCTGCTCAAATGCGCCCGTGTCGTGGCCTTCGATCTGGGCGGCCGTTTTCCCGAGACCGAGGAGGGCTTGCAGGCGCTTCCCGGGATCGGGCCCTATACCGCCGCCGCCATCGCCTCCATCGCCTTCGACCGGCCGGCCACCGTTCTCGACGGCAATATCGAACGCGTGATGTCCCGCCTCTTCGCGGTGACCGAGCCGCTGCCGGCCTCCAAGCCGCGACTGAAGGCGCTCGCCGCGCGGCTGACGCCCGACAGTCGCCCCGGCTGCCATGCGCAGGCCTTGATGGACCTTGGCGCGACGATCTGCACGCCGAAATCGCCCGCCTGCGGGATCTGCCCGCTGATGCAGGGCTGCGCGGCGCGGCGCGCGGGGATCGCGGGCGACCTTCCCGCCAAGACGCCGAAAAAGGCCAAGCCCGTGCGCAATGGCATCGCCTATCTGGCGCGGCGCAGCGACGGCGCGTTCCTGTTGGAGACGCGGCCGCCTTCGGGCCTGCTGGGCGGCATGCTGGGCTGGCCGGGAACCGACTGGGTCGAGGCCGATCCGACGCCCGCGCCGCCCGTCACGGCCGATTGGCACGATCCCGGCCTCGAGGTGCGGCACACCTTCACGCATTTCCACCTGCGCCTCGCATTGCGGCTGGCGGTGGTCGACCCCGAGGCTGCGCCCACGCGGGGGGACTTCATCGACAAGCACGCGTTCAGGCCCAACGCGCTGCCGACGGTCATGCGCAAGGCCCACGACCTCGCGCGCGACCAGTGGGCCGAACTGCTGGTCCGGGAATGACGCGACTGGACGCGCGCGCCGGTATTGACGCGCGGCGGGGCCGGGACGACTCTACCCATGTCGCGTAAAGGTTTCACATTGGTCCCGCCCGCATGATCTCCGCCGCCGCCCTCAGATCCCCCGCCCATGCCCTGCCCTTCTGGCTGTCGCTTGCGATCGTGCCGCTGGTCTTCATCGCGGCGGTGCTGGGCGGCTGGTGGTTCCTGCTGGTGCCGCTGGCGGCCTGGTGGCTTCTGGGCGCGCTGGATCTGGTCATCGGAAGCTATGCCGCGAATGCCGATCCGCTGACGCCGGAGCGGGATCTGCGGCTCTACCAGGTGGTGACGATGATCTGGGTCCCGGTTCAGATCGCCATGATCTTCGGCCTGATCTGGTTCGTGCAGAACGCCACGTTACTCCAGACATGGGAAAAGGCGGGGCTTTTCTTCGCGGTCGGCGTCCTGAGCGGGACCGTGGGGATCACCTATGCCCATGAGCTGATGCACCAGCGAAACAGGCTGGAGCGGTGGTTGGCCGATATCCTGCTGGCCTCGGTCCTCTATTCCCATTTCCGGTCCGAGCATCTGCTGGTCCATCACCGCCATGTGGGCACGCCCGCCGACGCGGTCACCGCCCGCTACAACGAGGGGTTTCACCGGTTCTTCCCGCGCGTCCTGCGCCAGAGCGCCGTTTCGGCCGTCCGGGCGGAGGCGCGGATGCTGGCGCGCAAGGATCGCCCGTGGTGGGACCTGAGCAACCCGTTCTGGCGCTACGCCGGGTTGCAGGGCCTGTGCCTCGGCGCCGCGTTCCTGCTCGGCGGCTGGGGCGGCGTGGGACTTTTCATGCTGCAGGCCTTCGTCGCCATCTGGCAACTTGAGCTGATCAACTACATCGAACATTACGGGCTGACCCGCAAACATCTGGGCGACGGGAGATACGAACGGGCGCAGCCGCACCATTCGTGGAACGCCGCGCACCGGGTGTCGAACTGGCTCCTGATCAACCTTCAGCGTCATTCGGACCATCACGTGAAGCCCGACCGGCGCTATCCGCTCCTGCAGACCTATGCCGACGAGGTCGCCCCCGGCCTGCCCCATGGCTACCCGCTGATGTCCATCGCCGCGATGATCCCGCCGCTGTGGAAGCGCATCATGAACCCCCGCGTGAAACGCTGGCGCAGGGCGCATTACCCCGAGATCACGGATTGGCATCCCTACAACAAGGCGCTGAACCCCTTGCCACGCGCGTAGGGCTGGACGTGCCCTGCCTTACCTTTGCAACGCGGGCGTCTGGTGGATATGGCTGCCATCCTCCGCCGCATGGACAAGGAAATGCGCCACGTCCGCGCGGGAAATCACGCCCTGCCGCCAGCTCTCGGGCGTGACCAGCACCTGGTATTTCCCCGTCATCGCATTGTCGGTCAGGATACCGGGCCGCGCGATGGTCCAGTCGAGACCGGAGCCGCGGATCAGGTCTTCCTGCAGCGCCTTGTCGGCATAGGCGCGTCCGAGGAACAGCTTGAAGGTCAGTTTTTCGGGCGTCGACAGCTTGCCATAGCTGTCCCCCGTCCCGAAACCCGTCACCGCCAGAAGCCGTTTGACCCCGGCGCCCTGCATCTCGGGGATCAGCGCCTGCGCGGTCGAGGAGAACAGCGTCGTGGGCCGCAGCACCCGCAGATCGCGCGGCACGCCCAGCGTCAGAATCACCGCATCGGCCCCGGGCACCGCGCGGGCCAGCAGCCGAGGGTCGGTCGCATCGCCCGCGATCTTCTGCAGCGCGTCGCTGTCGATCTCGATCTTGTCGGCGCTGCGCGCCACCGCGCGCACCTCGTGGCCTCGCTCCAGCGCGTAGTCCACGACCTTGCGTCCGATCCCCCGGCTGGCGCCGATCACGGTGAGTTTCATGTGCTGACCTCCGGTCTTTCGGGATGATCTAGCCTTCGGCGCGCCGTCGTCTAACCCACTGCGCCCTAGGCGGGCGGCAGATGCCCCGTCTTGACGTAAAGAAGGCAGCCCTCGTCGGAGGTCGCTTCATGGGCGAACCCGTCGGGGTTCCTGATCCATGTGCCGGCCGGATACTGCCCGTGCTCATCCGCGAAACTGCCCTCGAGCACGAAAACCTCCTGCCCGCCGGGATGCGCATGCGAAGGAACCACGCTGCCCGGCGCCCAGCGTTGCAGCGTGACCTCTTCGGAGGGCACGGAGTGGAGGGGCAGCACCTCCACCCCGGCAAGCGGGCCCGGCACGAAACCGGCGGCGCGCGTGTCCACGACCTTCTGCTCCGTGTCGCCTTCCGCGAACTGGTGCAGTTTCACCAGGATCGTCGCACCCTCGGGGCCGATATGCGGGCGGTGCGCGGTTCCAATGGGGTTACGCACATAGGTGCCGGCGGGATAATCGCCCGCCTCGTCCGAAAACACGCCCTCCAGCACGAGGTACTCCTCGCCGCCGCCATGGGTATGCGCGTCGAAGGCGCTGTTCGGGGCGAAGCGCACGACGCTCGTGGCGCGCGCCACCTCCTCGCCGATGCGGTCGAGCATCATGCGCTCGACCCCTGCTGCGGGCGACGCGACCCAGTCACGGTCCTCGGGACGGATCACGACGCGGCGCGAGAAATCGGCGTTCAGTCGCATGCGCTGTCCTTTCCTGCGGCTTGCCTCGGGTACCCCGAAAACCACGCTTGCCGACGGATCGCAAGCGTGGGCCGCTGGGGGTGGCTCAGCCCATCTCGGCGCGGATCTGCTGGCGCAGCACGTCGATGGGCACCGTCTTGCCGTCGCGGCGGAAGTGCCAGTAGGTCCAGCCGTTGCAGGACGGAGCGCCTTCCAGCTCGGCGCCTACCTTGTGGATCGACCCCTTCACCTGGTCGGCGATCAACGTGCCGTCGGCGCGGACCTTGGCCAGCTGTCCACGCGAATTCACCAGCATCTCGCCGGGCCGCAGCATGCCGCGTTCGACCAGCTGCCCGAAGGGCACGCGGGGCTCGGCGCGTTTCGACCGGCTCACTTCCAGCGCGGAGCGGTCGTAGGGACGCACGCGGGACAGACGCTCCTCGGCGATCTCGCGATAGGCGGCCTCCCGTTCGATGCCGATGAAATCGCGGCCGAGCATGCGCGCCACGGCGCCCGTGGTGCCGGTCCCGAAGAACGGGTCGAGCACCACGTCGCCCGGATCGGTCGCGGCGACGAGGACCCGATGGAGCAGCGCCTCGGGCTTCTGTGTCGGATGCGCCTTGCCGCCCTTGGCGTCCTTCAGCCGCTCCGCCCCGTTGCAGATCGGCAGGACCCAGTCCGACCGCATCTGTATGCCTTCGTTCAGCGCCTTGAGCGCCTCGTAGTTGAAGGTGTATTTCGCGCCTTCCGATTTCGACGCCCAGATCATCGTCTCGTGCGCATTGGTCAGCCGCTTGCCGCGGAAATTCGGCATCGGGTTCGACTTGCGCCAGACCACGTCATTGAGGATCCAGTAGCCCTGGTTCTGCAACTCGGCGCCGACGCGAAAGATGTTGTGATAGCTGCCGATGACCCAGATCGCGCCGTCGGGCTTCAGCAGGCGCCGCGCGGCCGCCAGCCAGTCCTTCGTGAAGGTGTCATAGGTGGCGAAACTGTCGAACTGGTCCCAGTCGTCATCGACCGCGTCCACCTCGGTGTTGTTCGGACGGTGCAGCGTGCCCTTGAGCTGAAGATTATAGGGTGGATCGGCGAAGATCAGGTCGACGGAGGCCTCGGGCAGGCCGTTCATCACCTCGATGCAATCGCCGTCCAGAATCGAGTTCAACGGCAGCCGCGCTGCCGGTTTGGTCTTGGTTTGGGTCATCACTGCCTCTGATGATGCGCCTCTTTGGGCGCGAATTGTTATCCACAGAATCGCAGAGACCCGAATCGCGGTCAATTTCTTTCTGATAATCAGTGTGTTGTGGGGATCACTTCCACAACATCTGGTAGACCGGCGCGAAGGATCGCCTATGGTGCGGTGTCACCCCCAGATGTTGCAGCGCATCCCGATGGGCCTGCGTGGGGTAACCCGCATTGCTGGCCCAGCCATACCCCGGATGCGCGATGTCGAGCTCCACCATGATCCGGTCGCGCGCGACCTTGGCGACGATGGAGGCCGCCGCGATCGACACGCAGAGCGCGTCGCCCTTCACCAAGGGCGAGGCCGCGCAGGGCAGGTCCGGGGGGCAGGCGTTGCCGTCCACCAGCGCATGATCCGGGGCCGAGGGCAGCGCCTCGACCGCGCGGCGCATGGCGAGGAAGGCCGCGTTGCGGATGTTGAGCGCGTCGATCTCGGCGACGCTGGCCCAGCCCAGCCCGATCTCGGCGATCTCCTCAAGCTCCGCCAGAAGCGCCTCGCGCCGCTTCGCGCTGAGCATCTTCGAATCATTGAGGCCCGAGGGGATGCGGTCCGGATGCAGGATGACGGCGGCGGCGGTGACGGGACCGGCCAGCGGCCCGCGCCCGACCTCGTCCACGCCGGCGACGACGCGCGCGCCCGCCGCCATCAGGTCGGTCTCGAAACGGAAATCCGGCGCGGGCTTGGGGTGGATCGGCATGCACAGTTCATCCCACGCGGGAAGCCGATAGACAAGAAAAGGGCGGCGGTAGGGGTTACCGCCGCCCTCCCGGTCCATGGGGGGTCTTGCTTGGTTGGGGGTGCGCCCCCTCAGGGCCGGAAGCCCGCCTCGCGGACCCAGCCGTTCTGCGCGAGGCAGCGGCCGCGGTAGATCAACCGGGGACCGCGCTGGGTTTCGACGCGACGCAGGCAGTTCTGCGGAAGCAGGGCGGGACGCGCCGCGTTGTTCTGCATGCAGCGGCGGACATAGCCGCGATAGAACCCGTTCTGGTCCCGCCCCTCGATGAAGCACCGCGCCGGCGCCACCAGCTGTCGCGGGCGATGGGGAACATGCGCCTGCGGCGGGCGATGCACGTGGTTGCGGGTCACTGTGGTGTTGCGGTTGTTGTTCTGGATCGCCTGCCCGATGGCATAGAGCGCGATCAGGCCGCCGATGATCGCCACGGCTTCGTCATTGTTGGCGCGGGCCGGGGTGGCCGAGGCGCCGACAGCACCGATGGCGAGGCTCAGCGCCAGTCCGGCGGCGGTCAGGGTGCGGGTGATGCGTGTCATGGTCGTCTCCTTCAGCGTGGGTTTTCCGGGACCGAACGGGCGCCCTCTCGGCGCGCTCTCGGAAGATGCCCCCAGCATCCGACCGCACCGGAAAGCCAAGCAATAACGGCTCGCCGTTATCGGATAACCCGGCCTCCGGGGCGTTCTGTCATTGCCTGTCGGCGGTCGGTTGCGGGATAGGGATCTGCAGATTTGTGGACGCCAGTCCCGGCTTGGAGTACGAGGCAAGGATCATGAAGACACGCATTCGTCATATCGCGCTCGCCGCCATGCTCTCGCTTCTGGCGGGCCCCGCGGCGGCGGCCTGCTTCGCCGATTACCGCGCCGGGGAAACCGGCGGCTCGGGCCTGCATTACGGCGTGATCGAGCTTCCTGACGCGGCCTGTTCGATGGAAGCCGCCGGTCCCGAGATCGCACGGCGCATCGCCGCCGGCGGCTGGCAGCTGCTGGAGGTGATCTCGGTCTTCGACGAGAGCGGTCTGGATGCCAGGAGGTCCGATGCCGGAGCCTACTTCCTCCGTTTCTGAAACGCGCCTCGCCTCCGCGCGCGTGATCCAGATCGGGCTTGCCGCCATCGTCGCGATCCTCGCGATCTCGGCGGTGCTTCTGTTCGTGAACCTGCCCGATGGCGACGCGTTCAACAGCGCGATCCGCGAGATCTTCGTCAACGCCGACGTCCGCAACCCCGACGCAACGCGCATGCTCGAGATCCTCGCCGAAACCGGCACCACCTTTTCCGGCGTGCTCGCCAGCTATCGTGCGGTCATGTTCGTCCTCATGGTGTTCGCGGCGGCGCTGCTGATCGCGTGCCTCGTGTTTCTTGTCACCATCGTCACGCTGAACCGCCGCATCGGCGAGATCGAGCGTCGCGGCATCCAGGTCTCGTCGATGATCCTCAGCCGGGAGGAGCGCGTGGTTCTCATCAACAACCTCGAGTTCAAGCTGACCGAGGCGGCGATGGAAACGCTCTCGGTTCTTGCCGAGGCACGGCTTGACGACGAGGTGCTGACCGGCGCGCAGATCGAGGCGGTGGTGTCCGGCAAGCCCGAGACGGATGCCGACGAGGCCGCCGGCGCCACGCGGATCAAGCGGCTCAGGGACACGCTGGGCAACCAGCTGGTCAGCGAGCTTCTGATCAAGAACATCGCGCGGCGCGGCTACGTCCTGTCGATCGACAAGGACGTGATCCGGATGCTCTAGGCCAGCGCCGCCATCACGCCACGCAGTTCCGCCAGCCCGCGCATGCGCCCGATCAGGGGATAGCCCGGCTGGCCCTGCCGGTTCAGGTCATCCAGCAGATCATGTCCGTGATCCGGCCGCATCGGGATCTCCGCGTCCGCGCGTCCGGCGTCCCGGCGGCGCGCCTCCTCGGCCAGAAGCGCGCGGATCGTGGCGACCATGTCGGTGTCGCCCGCCAGATGCGCGCTTTCCTCGAACCCGACGCGGTCCCCATGCGCCCAAGCGTCCCGTGTCGTGTTGCGCAGATGCACGAAATGGATGCGGTCGCCCAGCGCTTCGACGAAAGCCACCGGGTCGAAATCGGCGCGCACGCCCAGCGAGCCTGTGCAGAGCGTCGCGCCACTGGCATGGCTGGGCACGGCATCCAGAACGCTTTGGTAATCGGCAAGCGTCGACATCACCCGGGGCAGGCCCAGCAGCGGAAAGGGCGGGTCGTCGGGGTGACAGCACAGGCGCAGGCCAAGCTCTTCCGCGATGGGCACGACCTCCCCCAGGAAGGCGATGAGGTTGCCGCGAAGATCCTCCGGGCCCATGCCGTCGTAAGCGGCAAGGCAGGCGCGCACATCGTCCAGCGTCCAGCTTTCCGTGGACCCCGGCAGGCCTGCGGTGATGTTGGCGGCCAGCGCCTCGGACGTGGCGGTGTCCAGCGCGGCGGCGCGGTCCGCTGCCATTTCGCGCAGCGCGGGAGGATAATCCGCCTCGGCCCCCTCGCGCAGCAGCAGGTAGAGATCGAAGGCGGCGAAATCGACGAGGTCGAAACGCATCGCCGTCCCGCCGCCTTCCACGGGATACCGCAGGTCCGTCCGCGTCCAGTCGAGCACCGGCATGAAATTGTAGCAGATCACGCGCGGGCCAGCCGCCTCGGCCACCGCACGCAGGCTTGCGATCCAGGCGTCGATATGCGCCCGCCATGGCCCGGTGCGGGTCTTGATCGGCTCGGAGACCGGGATGCTTTCGATGACATCCCATGTCAGGCCGGCGGCCTCGATCTCGGCCTTGCGGGCGGCGACCTCATCAGTGCGCCACGCCATGCCGGACGGGACATGGTGCAGCGCGCTGACGATGCCCGCGGCCCCGGTCTGCCGCACCTCGGCCAGCGTGATCGGATCGGGCGGCCCGAACCAGCGCCAGGTTTCCCTCATGACACCCCCTCCGGCAGCCAGCCCCGCCACATCGGATGATCCGCCGGCAAGGGCAGCGTGACCGCCTGTCCCGACCGTGCGGCGGCATAGATCGCCGTGACCAGCTCGATCGATGTCTGCCCGTCGGCGAAGAGAACCGCGTTCGAACCCTCCCCGTCCAGATGGTCCGCGATCGCGGCGAGGTATCCCGCGAAGCCCGTGGGCGCGGCGACATGGGCCGCCACGATCCCGTCGATGCGGTCCTGCATCGCGGGGTCGCGCGCCTCGAACCGCCACGGGCCGCGGGCAGGGGAATAGGGTTCCGTCCCGCTCGTGGCGGTCAGATCGCGAAACACGAGCCTGAGCCGGGTTTCGTCCCGCGCGGCCCCAAGCGTCACAGAGGATGTCGCCAGCGCCCCGTTCCGGAACGCCAGGGCGATCGCCGCGCAATCGTCGGTCTCGATCGGGTTCACGCGGGTGGCGAGATGCGCCTGCACCTTCGAGATCGGTCCGAAGTAGCGGCACAGCAGATCATGCGCGTGGATGGCATGCCCCAGGATCGCGCCGCCGGCCTCGCCCGCCCATGTCCCGCGCCACGGCACGGCGTAGTAATCGGCGGCGCGGTTCCAATGGGTCTCGAGGCTGGCCATCACCGGCGGACCGCAAAGCCCCGAGCCCACAAGCTCGTCCAGCGCCGCGAGCGCGGGGCCATAGCGATACTGGAACACCGGAAACAGGCTGCGGCCCGACCGGGTCACGGCGTCGCCGATGGCAGAGGCTTCGCCAAGGCTGCGGGCCAGCGGCTTTTCGCAGATCACGTGTTTGCCCGCGTCCATGGCCGCGATCGCGACCTGGGCGTGGAGATGCGGGGGAAGGCAGACATCCACGAGGTCGATTTGATTATCTGCAAGAACTTCGGCCATGTCGGACAGGATGCGCACCGTGTCGTCCTTGCCGACGACCGCGCTGGCGCGCGTGGTGTCGAGGTCGCAGAACGCCGCCACCCGAAAGCGGTCGGGCAATGCGCGGTATCCGGCAAGATGCTCGGCCCCGATCCCGGCACCGAGGATCGCGACCCGAATCATGCCGTGCCCTCCGCCATGGCCTGTGCCTGCAAGGCCAGCTCCATGACCTTGAAACAATGTGCCTGGGTCATCGCCGTCTCCGTCCTGTCCTGCACATCCGCGATGATCCGCGCGAAATAGGGCAGACCCGCGTCCCGCGCGTCGATGGCTTCGCAGCGCCCGCCATTCACGAGGATCAGCGTATCCGTCCCGGTCCGTCCCGCCACGTCCACGTATTTGCGCAGCTCGATATATCCCTCGGTCCCGAGGATCGTCAGCCGCCCATCGCCCCAGTTGGGCAGCGCGTCCGGCGTGAACCAGTCGACGCGGATATAGCCCCGGCCCTTGTCGGACCGCAGCGCGATCTCGCCGAAATCCTGAAGCCCGGGATCGCCGGGATGGGCATAGTTCTCGACCGCCGCATGGGTGATCTCGGCGTCCTGCGACCCGGTGAAATGCAGGAACTGGTCAATCTGGTGGCTTGCGATATCAGTGAGAACGCCGCCATAAGCGTCGCGGTCGAAGAACCAGCCCGGACGGGTCGCGCGGTTCAGCCGGTGCGGCCCAAGGCCCACCGTCTGCACGACGCGGCCGATGGCCCCGCCCTGCACGAGGTCCTCGGCCATGGTGACGCAGGGCACCTCGAACCGCTCGGAAAAGTCGATGGACCAGATGCGCCCGGTCTCGGCCTGAACGGCGCGGATGCGCGCGAGGTCCTCGGGCGTGGTGCAGCCGGGCTTGTCGACCATCACGTCCTTGCCCGCGCGCATCGCCTCGATGGCAAGGTCCGCACGGTCCCTCGGGATCGCGGCGATGACGACAAGCGCAACGTCCGGACGGTCCAGCAGGGCGCGACGGTCCGCGACCTTCGGAAGGTCGGGAAAACGTTTGACGAAACCGGCCTCGGTTTCGGGCGCGCCTTGCGTCCACCAGCCGACGCAGTCCGCGCCCGCCGCGATCAGGTGTTTCGTCATCCCGTAGGCGTGCCGATGGTCGATGCCGATAACAGCGAATTTCAGGCTCATGATCCACTCAAATTGTTATATGAGAATTGTTGCCCGGTCTCCGCCGACACGTTTATCGCATGGATCAGCTCATGCGCGGCCAGCGCGCCGCGCCCCGTGATCGCCGGTGTCCGGCCCGCCATCACTGCTGTCGCGAAATCCTCCAGCACCGAGGCGTGCCAGTCATGGGTGAAGGCCATGGGGTCGGCGCCGCCCCCGGTCGTGGCCGTCGCGCCATGGGTCTCGGTCAGGCCATCGTGCCATTCGACGCGCAGCACGCCCTCCGCAAGACGCAGGCTGGCGTTTTCGAAATGGAGCGTGATGCTTTCCGCCGCGCCGGGGAAACTGGCGGTGGAGGCGGTGAGCCACCCCAGCGCGCCGCTTTCGAAACGCAGTCCGGCCACCGCCATGTCCTCGGCCTCCATCCGGTGCAGCGGCGTCGTTCCGGTCATGGCGGTCACGGCGCTGACCGGGCCGGTCAGGCTCAGCGCGAGGTCGATGGTGTGGATCGCCTGCGAGATCAGGACGCCGCCGCCATCGCGCGCGTAGGTGCCGCGCCCAGGCTCGTCGTAATAGGCCTGTTCCCGCCACCATGGCACCGCGATCTCGGCCAGGCCGAGCGCGCCCAGCGCGCCGCCGGAGACAAGGTCCCTCGCGGCGACGGACGCCTCCCGCATCCGGTGCTGGAACACGACGCCAAGCGGCACCTCCGCCGCTTCACAGAGCGCAACGACCTCCTGCGCCTCCTCCAACGTGCGGCCCACGGGTTTTTCGAGGAGAATGGCCTTGCCCGCGCGCGCCAGCGGTTCGATCACCGCGCGGCGCGCGTCGGGCGGTGTCAGGACAAGCGCGATATCGACCCGGTGATGCCCGGCAATCTCCTGAAGATCCTCGGAGACCCCGACCTCGTGGCCCAGAACCTTCGCCGCCTCATCGGCAAAACCGCGCGCGCGCCCGGGGTTCCGCGAGAGGACCGAGATCAGGCGCAACGGAACCCGCGCATCCCGGATCGCCAGGAGATGGGTACGCGCCACCATGCCCGTGCCGATCATCGCGACGCCCAGTGGTCCGGCGTCTGGTGCCATCGGTGATTTCTCCCTCTCGCTGGCCCCAACATTGCCCGCGAATTGTCGCCTCGTCCCTTGTCCGGTATAGCGGAGCAAACAGAGCAGAAAGGCAATACCGTGCAGATCTCATCGACGCCCGTGACGTTCCCGGATGTGCCGTTTCCCGCACTGGTCGAGGATCAGCCGACGGCGCAGCAGATCCACGCGGCGATGAAGTCCGCCATTCTGTCGCTGGCGCTGCCGCCCGGAACGCGCGTCTCGGAGGCCGAGACCGGCGCGCGCTTCGGGGCCAGCCGCACGCCCGTGCGCGAGGCGATGACCTGGCTGCGCGACGAGGGCCTGATCGTGACGCTTGCCTCGCGGGGCAATTTCGTCACCGCGCTGTCCGAAGAGGGCATCCGCAGCGCGCATTTCATCCGTGAGGCGCTCGAACTGGCCGCAGTCAACCGGATCTGCGAACTGGGCCTGTCGCCCGAGGATGACGCACGGCTCAGCGTGGCGATCACGGCCCAGCGCAACGCGATCTCCTTCAACGACGCCGCCGCCTTCCATGCCGCCGACGATGCGTTTCACGCAGCCCTTGCCGGGGCGACGGGCCTGCCGCGGGTCCGGACATTGGTGGTTCGGGAAAAGACGGCGCTCGACCGGCTGAGGGCGCTGCGGATGAACGACATGGACCACCTGCGCGAGTTGGAGGACGAGCACAAACGCATCCTCAATTGCCTGCGCAAGGGGCGAGCGGACCGCGCGCAGCGCGTCATGCAGCGGCACCTGTCCCGCGTGCTCGACGCGATGGAAAAGCTCAAGGCCTCCCACGGCGCGTATTTCGAATGATCGCGCCCTGCCTGCCCAGGCTGTCAGGCATTGCCGGCGACCTTCATGCCGCGATCGAGGCGTTGCCGATCGTCTCGCCCCATGGCCATTGCGACCCGGAATGGTGGGCAAGCGACGCGGCCTTCCCCGACCCGGCGGCGCTGCTGGTGACGCCGGATCATTACCTTCTCAGGATGCTCTATTCGCGGGGCGTACCGATGGAGCAGCTCGGCATCGGCAAAACGGTCGCGGACCGCGACAGTCGCGCGATCTTCCGCGTCTTCGCGCGGCACTGGGACGCGTTTCTGGGCACGCCCACGCGGATGTGGATGGAGCACACGCTTTACGGTGTCATCGGTGTGGATACGGCACTCGCGCCCGACACCGCCGATCTTGTACATGATCAGGTGGCGGAGTGGCTTTCCGACCCGGCGCACCGGCCGCGGGCGCTGTTCGACAGCTTCGGGATCGAGACACTCGCCACGACCGATCCCGCGCTTTCGGATCTTAGCCATCATGACCGGATCGCGGCCTCGGGCTGGAGCGGCCGGGTCATTCCGACCTTCCGCCCCGACGACCTGATCAACCCGGGCCGTCCCGGGCAGGCCGGGGCGATTCAGGCGCTGGCCGCGATGACCGATACGGATGTCACGACGTTCCGGGGCTTCCTCGACGCCATCCGCGCGCGCCGCGCGGCGTTTCGCGAACGGGGCGCCACGGCCACCGATCACGATGTGCCCCTTCTGATGACCGCATGGCTTCCTCCCGCCGAGATCGAGGGGCTGCACTCCAAGGCCTTGACCGCAGGCCTGACTACGGACGAGGCCGCGCGCTACCACGGGCACATGCTGACCGAGATGGCGCAGATGTCCGCAGAGGACGGCATGGTGATGCAGATCCACGCCGGATCTACCCGGTCCACCAATCGCGCGCTGGCGGACCGCTTCGGTCCCGACATGGGCGCCGACATTCCGCGCGCGATGAACTGGGTGGACGGTCTCGACGCGCTGCTCAACCGCGTCGGCAACGACCCGCGTTTCCGGCTCATCGTCTTCACGCTGGACGAGGCCGCCTACGCGCGGGAGCTTGCGCCGATGGCAGGCCACTGGCCCGCGCTGCGTCTGGGCCCGCCGTGGTGGTTCCACGACAGCCTGAACGGCATCCGTCGCTATTTCGACGCGGTGGTCGAGACGGCCGGCTACCGCAACCTCGCGGGCTTCAACGACGATACCCGCGCCTTCCTGTCGATCCCGGCGCGCCACGACCTCTGGCGGCGCGGCGTCGCGCTGCACCTCGCCGATCAGGTCGCGCGCGGTGTCCTGCGCCGGGCCGAGGCCGAACGGCTGGCCCCCGCGCTCGCCGTCGATCTGGCGCGGGACGCCTATCGCCTGAAGGGGGGCTGACCGTGCCGAGGATTGTTCACTTGGGACTGGGCAATTTCCACCGCGCGCATCAGGCGTGGTACACCCATGCCGCCAACACCGGTGCCGCGCAGGAATGGCGGATCACCGGGGTGGCGATGCGGAACCCCGCGCTGCGCGACGCGATGGAAGCCGAGGGCTGGGCCTACGACCTCGGGATCATGTCGCCAGAGGGTCTGCGAGTGGAACGCATCGCGGTCCATGACCGGGTGCTGGTGGCCGCCGAGACCCCAGGCCTCGTGGTCGATGCGATCGCCGATCCGGAGGTTGCAGCCGTCACGCTGACGGTCACGGAAAAGGGTTACAGCCTGACGGCGGACGGGACGCTCGACACGGACGATCCGGGTATCGCGTCCGACATCCACACGGGCACGACCCGCTCCGTCATCGGTCTGCTGGCCCGGGGCCTGACGCGGCGGACCTTGCGCGGTGGCGGCGCGATCACGGTTCTGTCCTGCGACAACCTCGGCGGCAATGGTCGCCTCTTGCATCGCGCCGTGACGGAGTTCCTCACGGCCTCGGGCCAGTCCGCCGGGGCGCTGAACGATGTCCGGTTCCCCGATACGATGGTGGATCGCATCACGCCCGCCACCACGCCCGCGATCAAGGCGCGGATGCAGGCTGCCGCCGGTCGCGCCGTGGTGGCCCCGGTGATGACCGAGGATTTCACCGAATGGATCATCGAGGACACCGGCGGCACCCTGCCCGACTGGACAAGCGCCGGCGCCGCCTTCGTTCCGGATGTCGGCCCCTATGAGCGACGCAAGCTCCTGCTGCTGAACGGGGCGCATAGCGCGCTCGCCTATGGCGGGCTGCTGCGGGGCCATGACTACGTGCATCAGGCGGTGGCGGATGCCCGGCTCATGACCCATATCCGCGCGCTCTGGGCAGAGGCCGCGCCGCTCCTGCCGGAATTCGGGCAAGACGACATCGCCGCCTATACCGATGCGCTGACGTCGCGTTTCTCGGTGTCCGCGCTGGAGCACCGCCTGTCCCAGATCGCAATGGACGGCAGCGCGAAACTGCAGCAGCGGATCCTGCCGATCCTGCGCCACCACCGGTTTCAGGCGCCCGCTGCATCCCGCGTCCTGGGCGACTGGTGGCGCGTCCTGACGCTCCGCGACGGACGGGGGGAGCCGCTGGGCGACCCGATGGCGCAGGCCCTGCAGGATGTGATCGCCTCCGCCGGGCCGGAGGCCGACCGGTTCGGGCAGGTCATGCAGCTTGTCGGTGTCCCGGCCGGCGATCTGCCCGCCGGTTTCGCGGCGGCCTGCCTGTCGCCACGGCCGGAATCTTAATCGCCGCATTGCAATCCCGGAAAAACCCGACAAGAACACTTGGGATGGCATCTGACCCACAGGACAAACCCGCTCCCGGATCGCGCCGGCGATGGCCGGGCCTGCTCCCGGTACTGGCGTGGTCGGCTGCGGCCATCTGCCTCTTGCCGATGTTCGCCGTGGCCTTCGCCGCCCTGACCGGCGGCTGGGACGTGACCGGCCGTCTCGCCGAGACCGTGCTGCCGCGATACGCCGCCACCACGGCGATCCTCGTGGTGATCGTGGGCATCGGAACGGCGATCATCGGCACCTCGACCGCATGGCTGGTGACGGCCACGCGGTTTCCCGGCCAACGCATCCTCGAGGTGGCGCTGGCCCTGCCGCTGGCCTTTCCGGCCTATGTGCTGGCCTATGCCTACACCGACTTCCTCGATCATCCGGGCATGGTGCAATCCACGCTGCGTGACCTGACGGGCTGGGGACCGCGAGACTACTGGTTCCCCGAGATCCGGTCGCTGGGCGGGGCGGCGGCAATGCTGACCTTCGTGCTTTATCCGTACGTCTATCTGCTTGCGCGGGCGGCGTTCCTGCGGCAGTCAGCGACCGCCTACATAGCGGCGCGCACGCTCGGGCAGGGACCGTGGGGGGCGTTCTTCCGGGTGTCCGTCCCGGTCGCGCGGCCGGCCATCGCGGGCGGCGTGCTGCTGGCGTTGATGGAGACGCTCGCCGATTACGGGACAGTCGCCTATTTCGGCGTCCAGACCTTCGCGACCGGCATCTATGTCAGCTGGTTCGGGCTGTTCGACCGGCCCGCCGCGGCGCAGCTGGCGCTCTGCCTGCTGGTCGTGGCACTGATCCTCGCGACGCTGGAGCGGCGGCAGCGCCGGTTTCAGCGCCATCATGACGCCGGCCGCCGGTTCGAGCGGATGGAGCCGGTGCAGCTTCGCGGCCGTGCCGCCGCAGGCGCGATTGCGGCCTGCGTGTTGCCGGTGATCTTCGGCTTTCTCCTGCCCGGTGCGATCCTGCTTAACCTCGCCTGGGGGGCGGAGCAGATCCTGTTCACGCCGCGTTACCTCGGGTTCCTGCAGCATTCGCTGACACTGTCGACCATCGCCGCGTTGCTGACCGTGGGCGCGGCCATCGCGCTGGGCTTCAACGTCCGTCTCAGGCCCTCGCGCGGGGCGCAGACGGCGATGCGGATCGCGGGCATCGGCTATGCCGTGCCGGGCGGTGTCATCGCGGTCGGCATCCTGTTTCCCTTCGCCGCCTTCGACAATGCGCTCGATGCCTTCATGGAGGCCAGTTTCGGCATCGACACCGGGCTTCTGATCACCGGGTCCATCTGGCTGATGATCGCGGCCTACATGGTGCGCTTCATGGCCGTGGCGCTGAACACTTACGAGGCGGGGCTGGCCACGGTGAACACCAATATCGACGCGGTGGCGCGGACGCTGGGTCACGGGCCCGTCCCGATGCTGCGCCGCGTGCACGTGCCGATCCTGCGCCCCTCGATCCTGACGGCCCTGCTGATCGTCTTCGTGGACGTGATGAAGGAACTGCCCGCCACGCTGATCCTGAGGCCGTTCAACTACGACACGCTGGCGGTGCAGGCCCACAGGCTCGCCTCGGACGAACGTCTGGCCGAGGCCGCGGTGCCCAGCCTGGTGATCGTCGCGGTCGGGCTGTTGCCGGTGCTGCTGATCTGCCGGCAGGTCGGGCTGTATCGAAGGTAGCGCGACGGAAAACGCCCCCGGGTTTCCCCGGGGGCGCAAGAATTTCATATAAAATTCCTTGGCGCCTATTCCCAGCCGACCGCGTTGAAGATCTCCTGGGCGTCGCCCAGATGGGCGGCGACGGCGGTCAGGTCGACGTCATCGGCCTTGAACGCGCCCAGGCTGGCGACGCTGTCGGCCAGCGGCACACCGGCCACCGCCGGGAATTCGTCGTTGCCTTCCGAGAAATAGGCCTGCGCCTGATCCGAGGCGAGGTATTCGAGGAACAGGCGGGCATTCTCGGCATTGGGCGCATTGGCGGCGATGCCGGCGCCCGAGATGTTCACATGGGCGCCATTGCCGCCCTGGTCGGGAAACACCCAGCCGATCCGGTCGATATCGGCGCTGAGGCCGTCGACCTCGGTCCGGATGGCGCGGGCGAAGTAATAGGTGTTCGACACCGCGATCGCGCATTCGCCCGACACCACGCCCCGGATCTGGTCGGTATCGCCGCCCTGGGGCGCGCGGGCCATGTTGGCGACAACGCCTTCGGCCCAGGCGCGGGCGGCCTCTTCGCCCTGGTTCTCGATGATCGAGGCCAGCAGGGTCTGGTTGTAGGTGTTGGTCGAGGACCGGATGCAGACCATCCCCTCATAGGCCGGATCAGCCAGGTCGGCATAGGTCT
>LJSY01000029.1:0-32004 GCA_001314805.1 Rhodobacteraceae bacterium HLUCCO18
GTTTCCCCATCTCTCACCCCCATATCTGCCTCCAAGATATGGAAGCACAGGTTGACCGCTATGGGAATCCAGAATCCGATCAGGGGCGACACGCTCTAGTCGCGCAGGGACGGGGCCTCAACCGGCGTTCTGGCCCGGCACATCGATCTTGCGATGGTGCGGGAAATCGCCCGCGGCGATATAGGCCTCTTCCCCGGGCGAGGACAGGCGGCCATACACCGCGTTGCGATGGGGGTGGCGTCCGAAGCGTTCGATCACGCCGCGCACGCGCGCCACTTGCTGCAAGGGGCGTTCGGCCATCGCCAGAAGCTCGGGCCGCACGACGTCGCGCTGCGCCTCGGAGAGCTTCAGCGCCAGATCGAGCCGCGCCAGGTGATCGGGTCCCTCGCAATGGCCGAGTGCGATGATGTAGAATTGTCGTTCCCACGCCTCTTTCAGCGCGTCGTAATGGCCGTTCTGCAGCCCCTCCAAAACCAGCAGGTTCGCCTTGATGTCCTGCGCATAGGCCGCCGGCGTATCCCGCCAGTAGGAGCGCGGGAACTGGTCCAGCGCGATCAGAAGCGCGAGCCGTCCGCGCGACGTTTCGGCCCAGTGATCCAGATCACCGCGCGCGGCAGCCTCGGTGATCGGGCCGAAGTCGCGCAGGATGGCATCGTCCACGCCACCCTGCATGCGGTATTCCCAGAATGCGGCATGGCTTTCGATGCTGGTCCAGTGCCCGTCATCGGGAAACCAGAAATCGAGGACGGTCTGCGGATCATGTGCCGGGATCATGGTCCGACGCTAGCAGGCGCGCGCCGGCGATCCAGAAAAAAGAAGGCCTGAACCGAAGTTCAGGCCAAGTCCAACAGGGAGGTAATAAAAGATTTCTAATCCAGCAACCTGAGGTTGCACTTTGATCTGGGTCAACCACTTAGAAGATATCGCGCGGGCGGATCAGACCACCAGCCGATAGCCTCCGGATTCTGTTACAAGAAGCCGTGCGTTCGACGGATCGGGCTCGATCTTCTGGCGCAGGCGATAGATGTGGGTTTCGAGCGTGTGAGTCGTCACGCCCGCGTTGTAACCCCAGACCTCGTGCAGAAGGACGTCGCGCGCCACCACGCCCGATTGCGCGCGGTAGAGGAACTTGAGGATATTTGTTTCCTTCTCGGTCAGGCGGACCTTTTTCTGATCCTCCGTCTCCAGAAGTTTCATGGCGGGCTTGAACGTGTAGGGACCAAGCTGGAACACCGCATCCTCGGATTGTTCGTGCTGGCGCAGCTGCGCGCGAATGCGGGCCAGCAGAACCGGGAAGCGGAAGGGTTTGGTCACGTAGTCGTTGGCGCCCGCATCCAGCCCGAGGATCGTGTCGGCGTCGCTGTCATGGCCCGTCAGCATGAGGATCGGGCATTTGACCCCCTGCTTGCGCATCAGCCGGCAGAGCTCCCGCCCGTCGGTATCGGGAAGACCGACGTCGAGGATCACGAGATCGTAAAGGCTCTCCTTCGCGCGTTCCATCGCCTGCGCGCCGGTACCGGCCTCGAAGACGTCGAATTCCTCGGACATCACGAGTTGTTCGCTCAGCGCCTCGCGCAGATCGTCGTCATCGTCGACAAGCAGGATCTTCTTCAGGTTTGCCATGGATCGGGTCCTCCCGGAGAACTGTTGCATCCGACATGCGGCGATGCGCATTTTTCCACAAGCCGTTGAAAGAGTTTCTCACGCAGCCGTGTCAGGGTGCGAGGGAATGTTTCAATTCGCTTCGGCAGCCTGCTAGAGATTGCGGCCATGGCACCCGACCCCCACCCGAAGCTCCTGCTCAGCCCCACGGAACGCGTCGCGCGCGCGCGGGCGGACATGCGCATGGGCGTGCCGGTCGTCATCGCGTCGGGCGGGGCAGGGCTCCTCGTGCTTGCCGCCGAGACCGCCGCCCCGGATCGCGTCGCGGCCCTGCGCAGCCTCGGCGCGCGCCCGGTGGTAGCGATCACGTCGTGGCGGGCGGGAACGCTCAAGGCGCGGGCCTATGACGGCGATCTGGCGCGGATCGTGATGCCGGAGGACGCCGACGCCACATGGCTGGCCGATATCGCCGATCCGGCGCGCGACCTGATCGCGCCGCTGAAGGGGCCGCTGCAGACCGTGCGCGAGGGCGACGCGACGCTGCATCGTCTCGCGGTCCTGCTGGCGAAATCGGCGCAGCTTCTGCCCTGCGTGCTGGCCGTGCCGGTGGATGACCCCGGCGGCATGGCCCGCGCGGCCGGCCTGACCTGCCTTGCCGCCGATGACACCGCCGACGATCTGGCGCGTCATCACGACCTGATGCCCGTGGCCGCCGCGCGCCTGCCCATGGAAGCCTCCGAGGCGGGGCGGCTGCACATCTTTCGCCCCGACAATGGCGGCGTCGAACATTTCGCGATCGAGATCGGCCGCCCCGACCGCGCGAAACCGGTGCTCGCGCGGCTCCATTCGGCCTGTTTCACGGGCGACGTTCTGGGCAGTCTGAAATGCGATTGCGGCCCGCAGCTGCGCACCGCGCTGGCCGAGATCGGCAAGGCGGGGGCTGGCGTTCTGCTCTACCTCAACCAGGAGGGGCGGGGGATCGGCATCGCCAACAAGATGCGCGCCTACTCGCTGCAGGATCAGGGCTTCGACACGGTCGAGGCCAACCACCGGCTGGGCTTCGAGGATGACGAGCGCGACTTCAGGATCGGCGCCGACATCCTCCGCCGCATGGGCTTCGGCGCCGTCCGGCTGATGACGAACAATCCCCGGAAGGTCGAGATGATGGAGGACGAGGGCATCGCCGTGACGGAACGCGTGCCCCTGATCACTGGCACGAATCGGCACAACGCCCATTATCTCGACGTCAAGAAATCCAAGTCGGGGCATCTTCTGTGAAACCGACGGACATGGTCCTGACGCCGCAGGGCCTGAGGTTTCGCGGACGTCTCTACCCGTGTTCCATCGGGCGCAGCGGCGTCACTGCCGACAAGCGCGAAGGCGATGGGGCGACGCCGGCCGGCGTGTATCGAATCATCGGCTGCCTCTACCGCCCGGACCGGATGGCACCGCCCTGCGACTGGGCGGTTCCGATCGGGCCGGGGGACCTGTGGTCCGACGATCCGCGGCACGAGGATTACAACCTGATGGTGCGCGCGCCCTACCCGGCCTCGGCCGAGCGGCTGTGGCGGGGCGACCGGCTCTATGACCTGATCCTGCTGACGGACTGGAACTGGCCGCGCGCGGAACGGGGGCGGGGATCGGCGATCTTCCTGCATCGCTGGTGCGGTCCGGGCCGGCCAACGGAGGGCTGCGTGGCGCTGGCGCCCGGGGATCTGCGCCGGATCACGGGGCAGATCGGCTTCGGCGCCCGCCTGATCGTGCCGGAGCGGCAGGCGGGAACAGCCGGGCGTTAAGCCTGCGGCACCCGTTCTCCGAAAATGGCGGAGCCGACGCGCACATGGGTCGCACCGAAGGAGATCGCCTTTTCGAAATCGGCGCTCATGCCCATCGACAGGCCCGAAAGGCCGTTCCGCTCCGCCATCTTGGCCAGAAGCGCGAAATGCAGGCTCGCCTCCTCCTCGACGGGCGGGATGCACATCAGACCCCTGAGTGGCAGGTCGAGCGCGCGCAGTTCGGCCACGAACGCGTCCACATCGGCGGGCAGGCAGCCGGCCTTTTGCGGTTCCTCCCCGGTGTTGACCTGCAGGAAGACCTCGGGGCTTTGCCCGCGTTCCTGCGCCAGCCGCGCGAGCGTCCTGGCAAGCTTCGGGCGGTCCACCGTGTGGATGGCGTCGAACATCTCGACCGCGGCGCGGGCCTTGTTGGTCTGAAGCGGGCCGATCAGGTGCAGCTCGATCCCGTCGTAGCGCGCTTGGAACGCGGGCCAGCGGCCCTGCGCCTCCTGCACGCGATTCTCGCCGAAGACGCGGTGCCCTTCGCGAAGAACAGCCTCCACCCGGTCGGCGGGCTGCACCTTGGACACCGCGATCAGTGTCACGTCATCGGGCGCGCGACCGGCCTCCGCCAGGGCGGCGGAGACGCGTTGCTTGATATCGTGGAGCGGCATGCTTCGGGTCCGTCCTGACGGTGAGTGTCGCGTCCGATCAGAACGACATCCGGTAGCGGAGCGCAACGGTCTCCGCCCCCGGATTGCGGATATCGATCCCGGCGTTCGAGATGTGATCGAGACTCAGGATCACCGCACTGCCCGGCGCGATGTTCCAGCCGAAACCGATCAGCGACCGGAACTGCAGGTTATGGCCGAGATCCGTGTCGCCGGGCCAGTAGTAGCCGGGCATGAAGCTGGCCTCCACGAAGCCCTTGTCGCCGATGGCGGCGTCGAGGACGAAACCGGCACCGACCCAGGCGTTGCCCGGCAGGTCGGCGCGGGCCGCGACGCCCCAGGACCCGGAAAGGCCGCCGGGATCGCCCAGGACCGGCGGGCCGTGGAATTCGACCATGCCGCCGAAATCTCCACGCTCCAGATCGGTGGTGATGCCGAAGCTGAGCTCCTGCGCCATGGCGGGGAGCGCGAGGGCCGATACGAGGGAAAAGAGGGCCGTTCCGAAGAACGCCCGGACGGGGGTTAGCGATGTCATTGGCACTGCCTGCCTCTGGTTTGGTGTTTTTATGGGCCGAGCTTAGCGTCGGTTTCCCAAACTGAAAAGAGCGGGCGCAAGGCCCGCTCTTTCCGTTCCGTTCGATCCGGGTGGATCAGAAGGACATGTTCAGGCCGAACGACCAGGTCGAGTTGTCGCCGAGTGCCGCGCCGGAACCGTTGACAGCAGTGACGTCGCCGTAGCCGTAGCCGATATGCGCGGAGAGACCGCCGCCGAAGTCGTAGGCTGCCGACAGGCCAAAGCCTTCTGCGTCTTCGGAGAGAGCACCCGCATCCCAGTCGTACGCACCGTAGTTGGCGTGCACGGTGATCGCGTCGAACGTGTAGCTCGCGCCGATACCGAAGTGGGTGCCGTCGTTGTTGGCGCCTTCGATCTCGATCGTCGAGTAGTTGATCGCTGCCGAGAAGCCGGAGTCGAGAGCAACATTCGCGGAGAGACCGAGAACGGAAACCTCTTCGGTAGCGGCGGTTGCGTCGATGCCGTCGTTGGTGAACTGGTAACCGATGCCGACGCCGAAGGTGCCGCCAGCGAACGCGCCGGAGTACTTACCACCAAGGCCCCAGATCGGATCAGCCGTAGACGTCGCGAGAGTCGTCGCCGGAAGGTTGAACACGCCGACAGCGTTGGGGTTGTTGTTGTCGTCGGCTTCGACCGACACTGCCACGGCGAAGTCGCCGAAGGAGTAGTCGTAACGCAGGATCTGACCGTCATAGTGGCCGTCGAGACCGCCATTGCCGTTGAAGCCGGCATGGCCGGTGTGGTCGTCGTTGATCGACGCCGCGCCGCCGAAGTCGACTTCCTGCAGGGCCCAGTCGAGCGCACCGTCAGTGTCGCCGAGCGTCAGGGTGCCGAAGTCGCCCGAGACGAAGATCGCGACGCCAGCGTCGTCGGTGTCGACGGCACCTGCGTCCTCGGAGAGGTCGATCGCGGCGCCGAAGGTCAGGCCGTTGTCGGACGTGCCGGACATCGTGAAGGTAACGTTGATGTCCTGGACGAACTGGGTGGTGTCGTCGCCGGGGCCGTTGCCGTTGCCGCCCTGGATACCCATTTGTGCCGAACCGCTGAGCGCGATGTCGGCCGATGCTACGCCAGCAGTTGCCACAAGGGCAGTCGTAGCGAAGATACTGCTATTCAAATTCCGGTTGTGAAAGGCTATCGGAACACATATCAAAACTTATCAGCAGGTGCCGAATTAAGCTGGCTCAAGCCACACTGGCACCCTCTGGTCCGCCCCCATTCAAAGGCGGATCGACTTTTTGAAATCGGTGTTTCCACAGGTTGCTGGCCCAATTCCGTCGCCAGCGCGTGTTCCACCCCAGTGATGGGTCAATCCGGCGAATCTGTCATTCACCGCGCTCCGCGGCGGATGGCCGGTCCGCTGTGGACAAACGGCAAAACGAGGAGGAGTGAAAAATGTCTTCCGCCAGGATCGAGATTGAAGTGGGGGTCACTTCGGTCGAGCGCGGATTCTCGTTCTGCGAGCCAGCCGAAAAGCTCAACGCGTTCTTCGACGACCACTACTATCCGCACTGTTCGGCGACGACGCGCGGCCACAGGCACACGCTTCTGACCTATGACAAGCACCTGCGCGACACGCTCGGGCCGATGCGTTGGGAAGACATGACGCCGCTGTCGCTGAACGCGTGGCTCCGGCGGCAGGTGTCGCAGAAGCTCAAGAGCACGACGATCAACAAGCACATCTTCCTGGTGAACCGCCTCTTGCGCACCGTGCGCGACTGGGGGGCGCTGCCCGAGGGCGTGCGTCCGCCGCCGATGATGCGCAAACTGCCGACCGGGGATTATCGCCAGAGGTTCCTGTCGCAGGAGGAGATCGGGCGCCTGCTCGCCGCTTGCGACCGGATCGACCATCCCTATCTGTCGCTCTTCATCCGCTTCCTCCTGCTGACGGGGGCGCGCAAGGGCGAGGCGCGGACATCGAAGTGGCGCGACATGGAGTTCGCGACGGGGCTCTGGCGCGTGCCGATGACGAAGAACGGCCGGTCGCGCCGGATCATGCTGAGCGAAGCGGCGATCGATGTGCTGCGCCGGACCGAACTGAGGTCACGGGAGCTGGCGCAACGGGTCGGCCCGGACGACTACATATTCCCGAACCCGCGCACCGGCACCTGCTACAACAGCTTCCACATCGCCTATTTCAAGGCCCGTGACGCGGCGGGTCTGCCGGATGTGCGCATCCACGACCTGCGGCACACCTATGCGAGCCTGCTGATCAACAATGGCGTCAGCCTCTACGAGGTGCAGGAGTTGCTCGGCCACTCCTCCTCCGCGATGACGCAGCGCTATGCCCACCTGCAGCCGAACCAGCTGCGCAGCCGGACGGAAATCGTCAGCCGGCTCGTGGGCGATGGCTTGCTGTCGTGAGGGCGGAGAGGTGGTGAGCCCGGAAGGATTCGAACCTTCGACCAATTGATTAAAAGTCAACTGCTCTACCACTGAGCTACGGGCCCGCTCAGGCGGGCTACCTACGCAGGCGGGCAAGGTGCGTCAAGGGAAAAACCGGGCGCACTTTGCAGGGGCGGGCGGCCCGTGTATACGCGCGCCCATGTCTGACGTCGCACGCCATTCCGGCCTGCCCTTCATGAAGATGCACGGGCTGGGCAACGATTTCGTCGTGATCGACGCGCGCGTCTCCGCGCGCGCGGTCACGCCCGCCCTTGCGCGTGCCATGGCGGACCGGCACCGGGGCGTCGGTTTCGACCAGCTTGCGGTGATCGAACCGGATTCCGAGGCCGATCTGCGCCTGACCTTCTACAATGCCGACGGGTCGCTCTCGGCGGCCTGCGGCAACGCCACGCGCTGCATCGCGCGCCACGAGATGCAGGTGCGCCGGTGTTCCGAGCTGACGATCCGGACGGATCGCGGCATGCTGCAGGCGCGCGACGCGGGCGGCGGCCTGACCTCGGTCAACATGGGCCATCCGATGACCGACTGGGCCGATATCCCGCTGGCCGAGGCCGCCGACACGCTGCACCTGCCCGTTCCAGGCGATCCGGTCGCGACCTCCATGGGCAACCCGCATTGCACCTTCTTCGTCGAGGATGCCGAGGCTGTGGACCTCGAGACGCGCGGCGCGGAAATCGAGGTGCATCCCCTCTTCCCCGAACGTACCAACGTGCAGTTCGTGAGCCTGATCGCCCCCGACCATCTGCGCATGCGCGTCTGGGAACGGGGCACGGGCGTGACGCTGGCCTCGGGCTCGTCGTCCTGCGCCGTGGCCGTGGCCGCCGTGCGACGCGGACTGACCGGGCGCGCCGTGCGCCTGACGCTCGACGGCGGCGAGATCTCGGTCGACTGGCGCGAAACCGGGGTCTGGATGACCGGGCCCACGACCCATGTCTTTTCCGGCGTGCTGACCGCCGAATTCCTCGGGGGCCTCTAGATGGACCGCCGCGCCCCCGTGTTCCACACCCTCGGCTGCCGCCTGAACGCCTACGAGACCGAGGCGATGCGGGAGCTGTCCGCCGCCGCCGGGGTCGAGGATGCCGTCATCGTCAACACCTGCGCCGTGACCGCCGAGGCCGTGCGGAAAGCACGCCAGGAGATCCGCAAGCTCCGCCGCGCGCACCCGAACGCGAGGCTCATCGTCACCGGCTGCGCCGCGCAGACGGAGCCCGGGACCTTCCGCGACATGGGCGAAGTCGACCTCGTCATCGGCAACACCGAAAAGATGCAGCCCGGGACATGGACCGGGATCGCCGCCGATTTCATAGGGGACACCGAGAAGGTGCAGGTCGACGACATCATGTCCGTCACCGAAACCGCCGGACACCTGATCGACGGCTTCGGCACCCGGAGCCGCGCCTATGTTCAGGTGCAGAACGGCTGTGACCACCGTTGCACATTCTGCATCATCCCGTTTGGCCGTGGGAATTCCCGCTCAGTCCCCGCTGGTGTCGTGGTGGACCAGATCAGGCGGCTGGTGGATCGCGGCTACAACGAGGTGGTGCTGACCGGTGTGGACCTGACCAGCTGGGGCGGCGACCTGCCGGGCACGCCGCGTCTGGGCGATCTGGTGATGCGCATCCTGCGGCTGGTGCCGGACCTGCCGCGCCTTCGGATCAGTTCGATCGACTCGATCGAGGCCGACGACAACCTGATGCTCGCCATCGCCACCGAGCCGCGCCTGATGCCGCATCTGCACCTGTCGCTGCAGCATGGCCACGACCTGATCCTCAAGCGCATGAAGCGGCGGCACCTGCGCGACGAGGCCATCGCCTTCTGCGAGGAGGCGCGGCGGCTGCGCCCCGACATGACCTTCGGCGCCGACATCATCGCGGGTTTCCCGACCGAAACGGAGGACCACTTCGCCGCCTCGCTCAGCCTTGTCGCGGCCTGCGACCTGACATGGCTCCATGTCTTTCCCTATTCGCCCCGCCCGGGCACGCCCGCCGCGAAGATGCCGCCGGTCGACGGTGCCGTGATCAAGGACCGCGCCAGGCGCCTGCGCGAAGCGGGTCAACAGGCCGTCGCGTGGCACCTCTCGGCGCAGCTGGGCCGGACTCATGCGGTGTTGATGGAAACCCCGCGGATGGGCCGCACCGCGCAATTTGCCGAAGCGGTCTTCGACACCGATCAGCCCGAGGGCCGCATCGTCGAGGCGGTGATCACCGGGCAGCGGGACGGACAGCTTCTGGCGCGGACTGCCTGAGCGGCCCGAGCGCGCCGGGCGGGTTTCGACACGGTCTCGACCGAGTTCGAAGGACGTCTGCCCAAGACGCCATGGACCACACGCAAGACGACACCCGAGGCGATGGACCGGATGATGCGGCAGATCCTGCCGTTCCGCCTTGCCGGCACCGATGTTCAGGGCACGTGGAACCCCGACCAGACCAAGACCGACGCGGCGCGGATGGGCGCGGCGTCGGCGATTGCGTCCTCGGGCGTGGCGCCGGACCTTGCCGAACTGGCCGTCCTGATGCGCAATGGCGGACCGCGCGTGGAAATGGACAAGCGCCGAGCGCTTGCCTACATGTTTCACGACGCACAACCGGACAGGACACGCAACATGGCCCTCCCTCTCGCCCCCATCGCCGGCCTCGCCCTGCGCTATGCCGCCGTCGCCGGGACGGCCTATCTTGTCACCCGCAGGCTGGAACGCGGGCGCCTGTCGCAACCGGTCGAGGACGAGATGGACGACACGCCCGAAGGCGTGACCGCGCGGCGCGAAGAGGGGCAGATGAACGCCACCGCGCGCCTTCGCCGGGTCATCCGCCTCGGCCAGTCCGGCCCGGGCGTCGCGGTCGATGCCACCCTGCTCGGCCGTCTGAAGATGGAGCGCGTCTGATGCTGCAACTTCTGGGGTCCGGTGCGTCACCCTTCGTGCGCAAGACCCGCGTTCTGCTGGCCGAGGCCGGTCTCGACGACGTCATCTATGTGGAGGTCGCGGCCTCCCCCATGGGCGGCGAGGACCGGGTCAACTCCGCCAACCCTTTGGGCAAGATCCCCTCGCTGGTGCGGGACGACGGGCCGACAATCTATGACAGCAACGTCATCTGCCGCTTTCTCGACCACCATGCTGGCGGCCATTTCTACCCCGAGGCGCGGCTCTGGGAGGTCCTGACGCTGGAGGCCACGGCCGACGGCATCATGGAGGCAGCGCTCAGCATCGTCTACGAAAAGCGCTTCCGCCCGCCCGAACTGTGGTGGCCCGACTGGCACGCGGCGCAATGGACCAAGGTCCAGCGCGCGCTCGACGCCATCGAGCGCAACTGGCTCAGCCATCTGGAGGGGCCCGTCCATATGGGTCAGATCGCGGTGGCCTGCGCTCTGGGATATCTCGACCTGCGATTTCCGGACCGCAACTGGCGTTCGGGGCGTCCGGGGCTCGCGACATGGGAGGCAGGCTTCGCCGCGCGCCCATCGATGACAGCCACCGCGCCGCCAGCCTCATGAGGATCCGGATCGCGGGGGACGACGCCTCCCGGCAGGCCGCCTTCGATATCCGCAGGCGGGTCTTCATCGAGGAGCAGGAGATCCCGGAAGCCGAGGAATGGGATGACGCCGATGCGACGTGCACCCATTTCCTCGCCATGGACGGCGACCGGCCCGCAGGAACCGCCCGCCTGATCGCCGCCGGCGGCATCGCCAAGATCGGCCGCGTTGCGGTGCTGCCGGAGTTTCGCGGCACCGGGCTGGGACGGGAATTGATGGCGCATGTCCTGCAGCATGCCGCGGATCGGGGCTTTACCGGATCGGTGATCGAGGCGCAGCTCTACGCGATCCCGTTCTATGAACGGCTGGGCTATGTCGCGGAAGGGCCCGAATACGACGACGGGTCCGGCATCCTGCACCGCGTGATGCGACTCACGCTGACCGGTGGAGCGGATGCCTCCGCGCGCGGGCGGAATCATGCCTCGACCGGGCAGCGCCTCGCCTGACGCCTGCAAGCGGAGCTTGCATCCGATACCATGAACTCGCGCAACAGCCGACCAACGGCCGGCCAAAACGCCGAAAAGGCAATTCTCCTGCGACATTTCGTTCCTGCTGCGCGCGTTTGTCCAGTAGACGCCTATCTCCACCAGACATAGACACCGCTGCAGCCGGGTTGCGAGGTTTCAGCGCAACCGTTGTTCTGTTGTCCGGTCCGGCCGCGCGCCAGGACCCAGCTAAGGGGGACGCGAAACCGTGTCACACGCAGAAGACCCATCGGGCACCCGCCGCGACTTTCTGTATTACGCAACGGCCGGAACCGGCGTTGTGGTCACAGGCGCGGCAGTCTGGCCCCTCGTCAACCAGATGAACCCGTCCGCCGACGTGCAGGCCGCAAGCCAGATGCGCGTCGACGTGTCGGGCGTGGCCGTCGGCACGCAGCTGACCGTCCTGTTCCTGGGCAAACCCGTCTTCATCCGGCACCGCTCGGAAGAGGAGATCGCGGAAGCACGCGCCGTCGAACTGTCCGACCTTCCGGACCGCATGTCCCGCAATCCCAATATCGACGAGTCGGCGGATGCCAGTGACGAAAACCGCTCCATGGCCGATTTCTCGGGCGAGAACACCGGCGAGTGGCTGGTCCAGATCGGCGTTTGCACCCATCTGGGCTGCGTTCCCATCGGTGACGGCGCGGGCGACTTCAACGGTTGGTTCTGCCCCTGCCACGGGTCGCACTACGACAATGCCGGCCGCATTCGCCGCGGTCCGGCGCCTGAAAACCTGCACATTCCGGTTGCGGAGTTCGTGGACGAAACCACGATCCTGCTCGGCTAATCGAGGGAGAAACGAGACATGTCCGGAATTCCCCACGACCATTACGAGCCGAAGTCAGACTGGGAAAAGGGTCTGGCAAAGCGGCTTCCGATCATCGGTCTGATGTATGACACGATCATGATCCCGACGCCCAAGAACCTCAACTGGATGTGGATCTGGGGCATCGTGCTGACCTTCACGCTGGTCCTTCAGATCGTCACCGGCATCATCCTGGTGATGCACTACACCCCGCATGTGGACATGGCCTTCGCCTCGGTCGAGCATATCATGCGCAACGTGAACGGCGGATGGGCGATCCGCTACGTCCACCAGAACGGCGCGTCGCTGTTCTTCATCGCGGTCTACATGCACATCTTCCGCGGTCTCTACTACGGCTCCTACAAGGCCCCGCGCGAGATCACCTGGATCATCGGCATGCTGATCTACGTGCTGATGATGGGCACGGCCTTCATGGGCTACGTTCTGCCCTGGGGTCAGATGTCCTTCTGGGGTGCGACCGTGATCACCGGCCTGTTCGGCGCGATCCCCTTCGTGGGCGAGGCGATCCAGACCTGGCTTCTGGGCGGACCGGCGGTGGACAACGCCACGCTGAACCGTTTCCTGTCGCTGCACTATCTCCTGCCCTTCGTGATCCTCGGCATGGTGATCCTGCATATCTGGGCCTTCCACACCACGGGCAACAACAACCCCACGGGTGTCGAAGTGCGCCGCACCTCCAAGAAGGAGGCCGAGGCCGACACCCTGCCCTTCTGGCCCTATTTCGTGATCAAGGATCTCTTCGCGCTTGCCGTGATCCTTGCGGTGTTCTTCGCGATCGTGGGCTTCATGCCGAACTATCTCGGCCACCCCGACAACTACATCGAGGCCAACCCGCTGGTGACGCCGGCCCACATCGTGCCCGAATGGTACTTCCTGCCGTTCTACGCGATCCTGCGCGCCTTCGACGGGGACGTCTGGGTCGTGATCCTCACCAGCTTCCTGACCGGTGGCATCATCGACGCCAAGTTCTTCGGCGTGCTGGCGATGTTCGGGGCGATCGTGGTCATGGCGCTGGCGCCGTGGCTCGACACCTCGTCGGTCCGGTCCGGCCGCTACCGCCCGATGTTCAAGTGGTGGTTCTGGCTGTTCATCGTGAACTTCTTCGTCCTGATGTGGGCGGGCGCGATGCCGGCGGAAGGCATCTACCCCTACATCGCCCTGATCGGATCGGCCTACTGGTTCGCCTACTTCCTGATCATCCTGCCGCTGCTTGGCGTGATCGAGAAGCCGCTGCCGCAGCCCGCGACGATCGAGGAGGACTTCAAGGAACACTACGGCAAGTCCGACAGTGGCGAGGGCGGCGCGACCGTACCCACCGCATCGCCGGCCGAGTGAGGAAAAGGACGACATGAGCATGTTCAGAAAACTTGCCATCAGCGCAGTCACGGCCGCGGCGGTCGCCCTCCCTTCGGGGGCGGCGCTCGCCGCGGGCGGCGCGGGCTACGTCGAGGACTACAGCTTCTCGTTCGAGGGTCCGTTCGGCCGGTTCGACCAGAACCAGCTGCAGCGCGGCCTGCAGGTCTACACCGAGGTCTGCATGTCCTGTCACGGCCTGCAATACGTGCCGCTCAGGACGCTCTCGGACGAGGGCGGCCCGGGCCTGACCGAGGAAGAAGTCCGCGCCTATATCGAGATGAACTTCATCGAGGTCTACGACCCCGAGATCGACGACTGGCGCGCGGCCACGCCGAACGACAACTTCCCGACTTCCAGCCTCGAAACCGCGCCGGACCTCAGCCTGATGACCAAGGCACGCGCGGGCTTCTCGGGGCCCTACGGGCTGGGTCTGAACCCGCTGTTTCGGGGGTTGGGCGGGCCTGAGTACGTCGCCTCGCTACTTACCCATTACACCGAAGAAGAGCAGGAGCAGTTCGGCACCATTTTCTACCAGAACGAGACATTCTCGTCGGAGTGGATCGCCATGGCGCCGCCGCTCTGGGAGGATGGCGTCGCCTACAATGACGGCACGGCCGCCACGATCGAGCAGCAGGCAATGGACGTCGCCGCGTTCCTGACCTGGACGGCGGAACCGAAGCTGATGGCGCGCAAGCAGATGGGTTTCACCGCAGTCATCATGCTCGGCATCCTTTCGGTTCTGCTCTACCTGACCAACAAACGGATCTGGGCGCCGGTCAAGACCCGCGAAAAGGCCGACACACCGGCGGAGTAATCTCCGCAGACGACCTGACCAACACCGTGAAACGCGCCCGCCTTCGGGCGCGTTTTTCGTTTCTCAGAACCAGTCGCGGAGCGCGTCGGGCGGATCGTCCCGCAGCCCCTCCACGGGCCGGTCCAGCACCACGCGCCCCTCCTGCAAAAGCCAGATGCGGTCGCAGGATCGTTCCGCATCGCGCAGGTCATGGGTGGCCATCACATAGGTCAGGCCCCGTTCCTGCCAGAGCGCCGTCAGAAGCCGCACCATCTCCGTCCGCAGCCCGGGATCGAGCGCGGCGAACGGCTCGTCCAGCAACCACCGGCCGGTCCTGCAACAGGAGCCGCGCCAGCGCCGCGCGCCCCTGTTGTCCGCCCGACAGCTCTGCGGGCCTGCGCCCGCCCATGTCCCCCAGACCCACATCCGAAAGCGTCTCCTGGATGCGCGCGGTCTGGTCATCCGTGAGGCGCAGATCGCTGCGCAGGGCCAGGCCGACATTCTGCGTCACGGTCAGATGCGGAAACAGGTTGCCGTCCTGAAACAGGATGGACATCGGGCGTTCGGCGGGGGCCATGCGGGTCAGGTCCCGCCCCTGCCACGTGATGCGCCCCGCCTCGGGCACGAGGAAGCCCGCCAGAAGCGACAGGAGCATGCTCTTGCCGCTGCCCGACGCGCCGAGGACGGCCACGCGCTGCCCGCGTGGCACCTGCGCGTCAACGCGCAACCGGAACGCGCCCAGCGTCAACTCGATCGCTTCAAGACCCAGCATCCACGCGCCCCCCTCGGTCGAACACCCAGAACATCCCCAGCGCCAGCAGCATCAGCAGGACCGCCGCGCCCTCGGCGTCATCCGTGCGGTAGGACCCCATCAGCCGGTACATCTCCATCGGCAGGGTCGCGGCGCCCGGCGCCGAGAACAGCGCGATGACCCCCAGATCGCCCATCGAGAAGGCCGCCGCCAGCCCCGCGCCGAAGCCCAGCGGCCGGCGCAGTCGCGGGAAGATGGCCAGCCGCAGCCGCGCCCATCCCGTCAGGCCCAGCGCATCGGCCAGCCGCCCCTGCGTGGCCTCGGCGCGGCGCAGCTCGGGGATCAGCGCGCGCAGGATGAAGGGCAGTGCGACCAGCGCATTGACGAAACCGGTGACCGGAAGGGCCAGCGCCACGGGATCCGCGACCGGAAACAGGATCAGGAACAGCCCCGTGCCCATCACGAGCGGCGAGACGGAAATGGACAGCGCCGCAAGCGTCTCGACCCAGCCCCGCCCACGGGCGGCGAAGATCGCGACGGGCACGGCAAGCCCGACCGCAAGCGCGGTGGATCCGAGTGCGACGATGATCGACCGAAGCGCCGCCTCCCAGACCAGCGCGGGCATGCCGAGAACGGCCGCGACACCTTCAAGCAGGACCGCGCCAAGCGGCAGAAGCAGGAAGGCACCCGCACCGGTGATGGCGAGTCCATCCACGAGGCGCGCGCGCGGCGTGTCGCCGGGCCAGTCCAGCGGCGGGCGGTCGAGACCCCCGCCCATGTCGCCGCCCCGCATCAGCGTCAGGGCAAGAAGACCCGCCGCGACGCAGATCCCCGCCTGGATCAGACCCAGCAGCGCCGCGCGCCCCAGGTCGAAGTCGAACCGGAACGCCTGGTAGATCGCAAGCTCCACCGTGGTGGCGCGCGGGCCGCCTCCGAGGATCAGCGCGACGGCGAAGCTGGTGGTGCAGATCAGGAAAATGATCATGAACGCCCCCGGCAGCACCGCGCGCAGGATCGGACGTTCGAAATGCCGCCGCATGTCTGCGTCGGAAAACCCCAGCGATGCGGCCAGCCGGATACGCTCGGACGGAACCGACAGCCACGCCTGAAGGATCAGCCGCACGGCAAGCGGGATGTTCAGGAAAGCGTGCGCCAACACGATGCCTGTCAGACCGTAGATCGAGACGGTGCCAGCGCCTGCGGCTTCGAGCCCCACGTTCAGCCATCCCGCCCGCCCGAATATCGCCAGAAGCCCGAGGACCGCGACGATCACCGGCAGGATGAAGGGCGCCCCCATCAGCGCCACGAAAAGCCGCCGCCCCGAAAAGCGCCGGCGCGCCAGCGCGCGCGCCACGGGGATCGCGCCCAGGACGCTGACCAGCGCCGACAGCGCCGCCTGCAAAAGCGTGAAGCGGATTGCCGCAAGGTCGGCCGTGCCAAGCCGCCCCGGCGCCTCAGCCGCCAGCGCGACGGCCAGAAGCGGGCCCAGAACGGCAAGAAGGACGAGCGCGGTCAATGCCGCGCCCGTCCATGCCATGGCGCTCAGCGGCTGAGCGCGGTCTGCCATGTCTCGATGGCGTCGGCGCGGATCGCGGCGGCCTCCTCCGGGCTCAGGATCAGGGCGCGCTCGGGCGTGATGAGCGTGTCGAACCCATCGGGCAGCTCCTCTGCCGGAAGCGCTGCCGGGTACATCCAGTTCGTCGTGGGGATCACGGACTGGAACGCCTCGGTCAGCATGAATTCGAGGAACTCCCGCGCCAGGTCCGGCTGGTCGGAGCCTTCGAGGATGCCCGCCACCTCGATCTGCATGTAATGCCCTTCCGCGAAGGGTGCCGCGGCCTTTGTCGGGTCCTCCTCGGCGATCAGGTGGTAGGCGGGCGATGTCGTGTAGGACAGCACCATGTCCGCCTCGCCGTCGAGGAACAGGCCATAGGCGTCGGACCAGCCGGGGGTGACGGTGACGATATTGTCGGCAAGCGCTTCCCAGATCTCTCCGGCGCGGTCGCCATAGGCCTGCTGCACCCACATGACGAGGCCGAGGCCGGGCGTGGACGACCTCGGGTCCTGGATGACGATGGAGAGGTCGGAGGCCGCGAGCGCCTCGAAATCACCGGGCACGTTTTCGAGGCTCGTGTCATGCACGAAGGCGAAATAGCCCCAGTCGAAGGGCAGGAACAGCGGGTCGTCCCACGCCACCGGCAGGCTCAGCCCCTCGGCCGTGATCCCGTGCGGCGCGAAAAGCCCCGTGTCCGCCGCCGCCGCCGTCAGGTTCGTGTCGAGGCCGAGGACCACGTCCGCCTCGGACCGCGCCCCCTCCAGCCGGATGCGCGACAGAAGCGCCGCGCCGTCACCCGCGCCGACGAATTGCAGGTCGCAGCCGCAGGTTTCCTCGAACGCGGCCTCGACGGCCGGGCCGGGGCCCCATTCGGGGATGAAACTGTCATAGGTATAGACCGTGAGCACGGGGGTCTGCCCGAAGGCAGCGCCCGAAACCAAGGTCAATCCCGCTGCAAGTATGGTGTGTCTCATGTTCACTCCTCCATGCGACGGGCGAAGTGAAGCCGAGACCTTGTGTGCATCTGCGTGGCACGTCCCGAAACCTTCCCTCCGCCGGTCCTAACCGGTTCAGGTTCAACGGGTTCGCGCATCGTCCTGCGCATCTCAGGCCACGTCCGGCCACCCCGAGGTGCCCCAAGACCTATGCCAGCGAAACGACGGGGACAAGAGGCGACATGGCTTGGCATTCCGCGCCGGTGGCGATAACCCCGGGAAGCGAAACGAAAGACGGGGTCCCATGTCCTTCAACACCTTCGGCCACCTCTTCCGCGTGACGACATGGGGCGAAAGCCATGGGCCCGCGCTTGGCGCGACCGTGGATGGCTGCCCGCCGGGCGTGCCGGTGACAGCCGAGGCGATCCAGCACTGGTTGGACCGGCGCAAACCCGGGCAGAACAAGTACACCACCCAGCGGCGCGAGCCCGATACCGTCGAAATCCTGTCCGGCGTGTTCGAGGGGCAGTCCACGGGGCATCCCATCCAACTGATGATCCGCAACACCGACCAACGCTCCAAGGACTACGGCGACATCGCCGAAAAGTTCCGCCCGGGGCATGCCGATATCACCTACTGGCAGAAATACGGCATCCGCGACTATCGCGGCGGCGGGCGGTCCTCGGCCCGCGAAACCGCCGCGCGGGTGGCCGCCGGCGGCGTGGCGCGCGCCGCGCTGGCCGAGCTCTGCCCGCAGGTGAAGATCACCGGCTACATGGTTCAGATGGGTCCCCACGGGATCGACCGCGACCGCTTTGACCCGGACGAGATCGAGCGCAACCCGTTCTGGACGCCCGATGCCACCGCCGCCGCCGAGTGGGCCGAGTATCTCGACACCCTGCGCAAGTCGGGCGACAGCGTCGGCGCGATCATCGAGGTCACGGCGCAGGGCGTGCCCGCGGGCCTCGGCGCGCCGATCTACGGCAAGCTCGACACCGATCTGGCCGCCGCCGCCATGTCGATCAACGCCGTCAAGGGCGTCGAGATCGGCGACGGCATGGCAACGGCCGCGCTGACCGGCAGCCAGAACGCCGACGAGATCGCCATGGGCGAGGATGGGCCGGTCTATGCCTCGAACCATGCCGGCGGCATCCTCGGCGGCATCTCGACCGGGCAGGACATCGTGCTGCGCTTCGCGGTGAAACCCACCTCGTCCATCCTGACCCCGCGCAAGACCATCACCAAGTCGGGCGAGGCCACCGACATCGTCACCAAGGGTCGCCACGACCCCTGCGTCGGTATCCGCGCAGTGCCGGTGGGCGAGGCGATGATGGCCTGCGTCCTGCTCGATCACCTGCTGCTGCATCGCGGACATGTGGGCGAAAACCGCGGCCATATCGGCTAGGCGGGTTTCTGCCACGGCCCCAAATCGGCCGTGGACAGATCACAGGCGTCTCAAATTCTCGCCGCATTCGATTCGCATTGTCACCCGTGGGGCGCACTTGACCGGAGCGCATGCAAATGCTCGCGACATTCTGCCAGAGCGAAGACGGGGCGATCACCGTCGACTGGACCGTCCTGACCGGCACACTGGTCGGGCTCGGGCTGGCGGCTGCGGCGGTTGTCGCCAACGGGGTGTCGTCGCTGTCGACGGATATCTCGGACGTGCTCGGCGGCGTCATGGAGGAGGCGGCCGAAGCGCTCTACTTCAGCGGGTTCGACCTCGGTGCGCCGGGATGGATCAACGGCGTCGTGAGCAACGACTCCGGCTTCGGGTCGCTGCTCGGGCCCTATGGCGGCACGAACGGTGAGCAAGCGGTGCATTCCGCCTTCGACATCCCGGACGGAACGAACGTGGCAAGCTTCACCTTCGACATGGTCGCCATCGACAGCTGGGACAACGAGGAATTCATCGTCTTTGTCGATGGCGCCCCCGCCGCGTCCCTGCGGTTCCACTACGGCACCGATGGGGTCACGGGCGAATGGGTCAGCGACAACCCCGACTACACGTTCCAGGTGCTCGAGACCGGACCGCGTGAACACAGCGGCTACAATACCGACTGGCCTGACCAGAAGGCGTCGGTGCAGCTGGACGTCAGGAACCCCGGGCAGACAGTGACACTTGGCTTCGGATCGACCCTCGATCAGGGAATCGACGACGAATCCTTCGCCGTGGACAACGTCTCCCTGACAGCCAACTAAGGCGGCGAAAGGGCGGACTGTCGCGCAGGCGGGGCCAGTCCTGGCTCACCACGAAAGCTGGTTCGCCAGCCGCCACAATGCTGCCATTCTTCCCAAACTTTGCCATTTTCCTGCCATATTTGACCTCAATTACGGCGGAACTGGGGAAGAATTAAGGATGTCTGATGGACTCGCCGCTTATTTCAAGCGCGTCCGCTCGCTATATTTCGGTGGATTGGTCGCTTATCGCAATGACAGCCGTGGCCGTGGCGCTTCTGGTCGTCACCACGGTCAGAACGGCCCCGACGCTCGAGCCGGGCACGCCCTTCCGCTCCGGCGGGTTGGAGGTTCTGAGCACGCATGAAACGCTTGTGGCGTTCGAGGATTTCAGCTTCGGCGCCCAGGGCTGGACGACGACGGCGGCAAGGGCGGCCTCGGGGTCCCGTGGCGTCTATGGGCCCTTCGACATGGGCGCAATCGCCAAACGTTTCGATCTGCCACCGGACACCGCGCAGGTTCGCCTGGCCTTCGACCTGCACTTGCCCGCGACCGCATCCGGGGATGGGTTTTCCGTCCGCGTCAACGGCGAACCCGTGATCGAGGGCGCCATGCCGTTCGGGTCATCGAACGCCGTGATCCGGCAGCGCGGTGCGGCGGGGGATTACGCCGTCTGGATTCTGCTCGATCAACCGGGCGATGCCGTGTCGCTGGAGGTCGAGGCGATGCCGGGACCGAACGCACCCTGGGCGATCGACAACGTCTCGGTCGTCGCCTCGACCGGCACGTCCTAGGCCAGCGCCAGGTCCATCAGCGCCCGGATACTGTCCCGCCGCGTGTCGGCGACCACGGTGCCGAGGATGTCGTCACCGCGCATGAGGATCAGCGTGGACCGCCGCTGCACCCCGAGGCTACGGGCGTAATCCGACGTGCCGTAGGTGCCCCAATCCATGCGGATGAAGGTGATCGCCGCGTCATAGGCGGGGTTCGCGGCGCGCAGATCCTCCATCGCCCGTGTGCCGCCCGTCAGCTGCGCACGCGCGACAGTTGCACCGTCAGAATGCCGACCGTGATGACGAGCACGCCCACCAGATCCCACCACGACAGCCGTTCCCCCAGCAGCGCGGCCGCGATGGCCACTCCGAAGACAGGGTTGAGGAAATGATAGGTCGCCGCCCGCGTCGACCCGATCCGTCCCACCAGCTTGAACCAGATGAAGGTCGCCGTAAGCCCGGGCATCAGCGTGGTGTAGATGAAGGCTGCGATGAACTCCCACGACCAGTCGACGACGAAGGTCTCCAGAACCAGAGCAGGCGGCAGCAGCGCGACGGACCCCACCATGAGCTGGAGCCCCACGACCATCAGCAGGTTGGCGCCGTCCGAGCTAGCACTTTTCACCGTGAGCGTCGCGACGCTCAGCGCGACGACGCCCAGCACACACAACACGACACCGGTCACATCGGCGCCGCCACCGAACCGGTCCGCCATGATGATCGCCACGCCGGCGAAGCCCGCGATCAGGCCGAGTATCCCCGCCACCGAAAGGCGATCCTGAAACAGGCCCCAGTTCGCGGCGGCCACGAGCAGCGGCATGATCGAGGCGATGATGGCCGCCAGCGAGGCCTCGACCGTCTGCATCCCGACGAAGTTGAGCCCGAGATAGAGGGCATTCTGGCAGATGCCGAAGATCAGCACCGCCCGCCATTGCCCGCGCGACAGGCGCAACGACTGGCCCAGCGCAAGCGCGATGCCGATCCCGAGCAGGCCCGACAGGAAGAACCGGAACGAGAGCGCCGTCAGCGGCGGTGCCGCCTCGACGATGATGCGTGCCGATGTGAAGGCCGAAGACCAGATGAGGGCGAAGATCAGCCCCAGAACTATCGCGCGAAAATCCATTTCCGTCCTGAAAAGAGAAAGGGCCGCGCCCTTCGTCCGGGCGCGACCCTTTCACGATTGGTTCGGGACGGCAATCAGCCGTTGACGCTGTCCTTCAGCGCCTTGGCGATGGTCACCTTGACCTGCTTGTCCGCTTCTTTCTTGATCTGCTCGCCCGTGGCCGGGTTGCGTACCATGCGCTCGGGCCGCTCGCGGCAGTAGACCTTGCCGATACCGGGGATCGTGACGGCACCGCCGCCGGCGACTTCCTTGGTCACGATCGCGGTCATCGCGTCGAGCGCTGCACCGGCTGTTTTCTTGTCGCTGCCCATCTCGTCGGCCAGAGCGGCGACGAGTTGCGTCTTGGTCATAGGTTTCTGTGCCATGTCGGTTCTTCTCCTGATACTGCCCGAGCCCTTGAGCCCGTTGGCGTGAAAATAACCGAATATTGTAGGTGCACACAACGCCTCGCGTGCGCTGGGGGCGGAAAAACGGGGCATTTGTTACGATTTTTTGTCGATTTCGACGGATCAGAGGAATGCGGTCTCCTCGAAAGACCGCAATTTCCGGCTGTGAAGGCGCTCCAACGGCATGTCACGCAGCTTTTCCATGGCACGAATTCCGATCAGAAGGTGCCGTGACACCTGTGTCTTGTAGAAGGATGAGGCCATCCCCGGCAGCTTCAGTTCACCGTGGAGCGGCTTGTCGGAAACGCACAGAAGCGTGCCGTAGGGCACCCGGAAGCGGAACCCGTTGGCGGCGATCGTGGCGCTTTCCATGTCCAGCGCGATGGCGCGGCTCTGGCTCAGCCGCTGCACCGGGCCGGCATGGTCGCGCAGCTCCCAGTTGCGGTTGTCGACGGTGGCGACGGTGCCGGTGCGCATGATCCGCTTGAGGTCGTAGCCCGAAACCTCGGCCACGTCCTCCACCGCTTCCTCAAGCGCGATCTGCACTTCGGCCAGCGCCGGGATCGGTACCCAGACGGGCAGATCGTCGTCGAGCACCCGGTCCTCGCGCAGATAGGCATGGGCGAGCACGTAATCGCCGAGGCTCTGCGTGTTCCTCAGGCCCGCGCAATGGCCCACCATCAGCCAGACATGCGGGCGCAGGACGGCGATGTGGTCGGTCGCCGTTTTCGCGTTCGACGGACCCACCCCGATATTGACCAGCGTGATCCCCGCCCCGTCGTCGCGGGTCAGGTGGTAGGTCGGCATCTGCGGCAGCTTGGACGGAGGGTTGAGCGGCTGGTGCGCCTCGGTGATGACGTCGTTGCCGGGTCCCACAAGCGAGCGATACCCGCTGTCCGGATCTGCCAGCGCCTCGCGCGCGAAGGCGACGAACTCGTCCATGTAGAACTGGTAGTTCGTGAACAGGACATGGTTCTGAAAATGCTCGGGCAGCGTCGCGGTGTAATGCGACAGCCGGGCCAGCGAATAATCGATGCGCTGCGCGGTGAACGGC
This sequence comes from Rhodobacteraceae bacterium HLUCCO18, assembly GCA_001314805.1. GTDB lineage: Bacteria > Pseudomonadota > Alphaproteobacteria > Rhodobacterales > Rhodobacteraceae > Roseibacterium. The sequence continues at coordinate 22,772 of LJSY01000029.1, forward strand.
GCCAGCGCGCCCGAGCCGTCCTCGTGCGTGAAACCGAAGCCGTTGACGATATCGTCATGGGTCGACTGCAGGTCCGGCACGTCGAAGGCGTCACGCAGCGGAAAGGCCAGGGCGCCTTCCTGCGGCACCTGAACCTCGGCGTCGTTCAGGACGGCGAAATGCACCGGGATGGGCGTGGTCGAGGGGCCGATATAGACCGGCTGCCCATGGTTCTGGATCAGAAGCCCGATCTGCTGTGTCAGGTAGTTTCCGAACAGGTCGGGCCGGGTGACCGTGGTCATGTAGGTGCCGGGTTCGGCCACGTGACCGAAGGCAAGCCGCGTGTCCACCTGGCTGTAGGTGGTGGTGGTGATGCGGATCTCGGGATAGTAGGCCCGGTACCGTGCGTCCGGAATGCCGCCATCCTGCACGACAGCGCGGAACCTCTCGCGCAGGAATGCCGTCGCGGTGTCGTAAAGCTCGACCAGATAGGCCACGGCCTCGCCCGCGTCGGTAAAGCGACGCTCGCCCTGCGTGTCGGGCGTCTCGATGGGCAGATGCTTTCGTGGCGATGTCATGGTCGGATCCCCGGTCGGTCGTGCGGCAGGCTTGCAGAACGCCCCACCTTCATCAAGGCCGGATCGCCCGTGCCGCCAAAGCTTCATAGACCGGCAGGGCGCGCGCGACATGGTCCGCATGTTCCGGCGCGACGGGCGGCAGGGGCCCTTCGGCGGGGGCGAAACCGGTCGAACGGTGCACCGCCCCGTACCAGTGCGGCCCCCATGCGCCGTCAAAAGGTTTCGGACCGGCAGGCCAGGACAACATGCGCTCCGTGAATGGCAGGCCAATCTCGGCGCAAAGCCGCGACAGCATGGCCGCCGGATCGCGCCGGATATCGGCGCTGTCGACCACCGGGCCGGGGAACATCTCGTAGAACGCGGCCTGCTGGTCGAAGCCGATCTCCTCGTAGTTCACCTTGTCATGTTTCGCGGAATAGCTCGCCAGAACGCGGGCGGGGTGGCGGATCAGGTGCGCATGCACGCAGCCCTCGGCCCAGCCCAGCGGAAACTCCGGCAGCATGTGGTGCGGCATGTGCTTCATGTAGAGATGCGCGTGGCCATCGGGCGGCGGCGCGGCGCAGGCCTCGGCCACGCGCAGCGGGTCGGTCTCATGGCCCGCCATCACGGTCCCGGCCATGGGATGCGCGCTGCCCGAGGCGGCGAGGAAGGCGGCGTAGAACGGCTCGTCCCGAACCGCGCAATCGCCGCGGGCGGCAAAGGCATACATCATCGCCGTCGACAGGTTTCGCGGCCCCGACCACATGGCGATCTTCATTTTCCCGTCCCCCTCGCTGCGGTGTAACCGACTTCAACGTCCCGTGATCTCACGGCCATGTGCCTTGCATCGCGGCCGTCGTCGCGCGAGCCATGGCACAGACTTGGAGGACCCGCCATGCCCCGCATGCCCATTCGCGACCGGTTCAAGCTGATCGCCCTGACTGCCGCGATCACGACCGCGCTCTTCCTCACGCCACACCGCGCCCATGCCGAGGACATCCGCACGGCGGTGGTTGCGGGGGGATGTTTCTGGTGCGTGGAGGCCGATTTCGAGCGCGTGGACGGCGTGATCGAGGTCGTGTCGGGCTTTGCCGGCGGCTCCGTGCCCGATCCCAGCTACCGCGAGGTCGTGAACGGCGGCACCGGGCATCTGGAGGTGGTCGAGATCACCTATGACGCGGACCTGCTGCCCTACGCGCAGCTTCTGAACCTGTTCCTGCGCTCGATCGACCCCACCGACGCGGGCGGCCAGTTCTGCGACCGCGGCGAGAGCTACACCACCGCCATCTTCGTCGAGACGCCCGAGGAACGCGCCACGGCCCAAGCCGCGCTGGCCGAGGCCGAGGCCACCATCGGGCGCGATGTGGTCACGCCCATCCGCGATGCCGCGCCCTTCTATCGGGCCGAGGACTACCACCAGGATTACTATCGATCGGAGGATGTGATCCTGACCCGGTTCGGCCCGCGCCGGAAATCCGTGGCCTACGACCTCTACCGCACCGCTTGCGGGCGCGATGCGCGCGTGGCCGAGATCTGGGGCGCGGAGGCTCCGTTCACGAACTAGGGTCTTACAGGAAGAACGCCACGTTGTTGGTCAGGATGATCCTCAGCGCGTAGATGGCGATGAACACGACCAGCGGTGCGAGATCCAGCCCCCCCATCGCGGGCAGGGCCCGGCGGATCGGGCCGTAGACGGGTTCCAGCAGGCGATTGAGGCCGTCCCAGATCTGCGCCACGATCGGCTGACGCAGGTTCAGCACGCCGAAATTGATCAGCCAGCTCAGGATCACATGCGCGATCACGATGAAGAACGCCACATCGAGAAGCAGCATGAGGATCTGGAACAGAGACGTCATCGGCGGGGCCTTTTCGTGACTGGGCTGACTGCATCGTGACATAGGCGGGGGAGGCCATCCGTGCAAGCGGACGCGGGGTGACGCCACGGCGCGCTTGATCCCGGGGCGGGCGTTGCGCTTGAAGGCGTCCATGTATCCGTTCCTGCGAATGACACTTGTCCTCCGCTCCGAGGCGCGCAAGCCGCCGCTCGGCATCTTCGACACGCATCAGCGCTCGATGCTCTGCCTGCCCTCCGACGCCGACATGTTCTGGGAGATGAACAATGGGCGCATCCTGACCTTCTACGACCTCGGGCGTGTCGGCCTCGCGCAGCGCACCGGCCTGATGCGGATGCTCAAGGCGAAGGGCTGGGGCCTTGTCGTCGCTGGCAGTTCGGTGCGCTACCGCGCCCGGGTCCGTCCGTTTCAGCGCTTCGACCTCAGGACCCGACTTCTGGGCTGGGACGCGCGGTTCATCTACCTCGAACAGGCGATGTGGCGGGGCGACACCGCCTGCAACCACGCGCTTCTGCGCAACGGCGTGACCGAGCGCGGCAGACTGGTCGCCACCGACCGCGTCGCGGACGCCATGGGGCTGTCGCAGGTGTCGCCGCCCCTGCCGAATTGGGTAACCCGTTGGACCGACGCGGATACCGCGCGGCCATGGCCGCCCGAGGTCTGAAAACGCGCCATATCGCGTCGAATGCGGCGTTAATCATTAACATCTGATTACCGTTTACAAAACGTGAACGGAGACGGACAGTGCACGCATGAGCGCGCTGACCGACACCAAGACCCGGACCGGACTGGCCGATCTGCCGCTCGCGGCGCGACGGCGCATCTGGGGCTGGTGGGCGTTCGATTGGGCCAGCCAACCCTATCTCACGCTCTGCCTTACCTTCGTCTTCGGCCCCTATTTCGCATCCGTCGCCACGGAGAGTTTCATGGCGTCCGGACTGACCGAACAGGTGGCCGACGCCCGCGCCCAAAGCCTCTGGTCTCTGGGGCAGACGGTGTCCGGCATCTTCATCGCGCTTCTGGCGCCGATCCTCGGGGCATTCGCCGACAACACCGGGCGACGGATGCCGTGGATCGTGCTCTTCTCGATCTTCTACATGGCGGGGGCAGCCTCGCTGTGGTTCATGCTGCCGGACGGGTCTTTCCTTGTCGGGGCGCTGATCGCTTTCGGGATCGGGCTCATCGGGGTCGAGTTCACGACGATCTTCACCAACTCGATGCTCCCGGAACTGGGCGACGGAAGCGCCATCGGGCGGCTGTCGGGCACGGGTTTCGCGTGGGGCTACGTGGGCGGGGTGCTCGCGCTGTTCGTGATGCTGATCTTCTTCGCCGAAGACGAGAGTGGGCGGACCTTTGTCGGGATGGAACCGGCACTGGGCCTCGACCCGGACATGCGCGAGGGAACCCGCTTCGTCGGGCCGCTCGTGGCGCTTTGGTACGCCGCCTTCATGATCCCGTTCTTCCTGTGGGTGCGGGAGCCACGCCGGCCGGCGACGCACCCGAGTTTCGGCGCCGCCCTGCGCGACCTGTGGCAGACGGTGCGCGGCCTGCCCCGGCGCATCAGCCTGTTCGCCTATCTCGGCTCCTCCATGTTCTATCGCGACGCGCTGAACGCGCTCTATGCTTTTGGCGGGACTTATGCGGTGCTCGTGCTCAACTGGTCGATCACGCAGGTGGGCATATTCGGCATCGCGGGTGCCATGACCGCGGCGGTGGCCACATGGCTCGGCGGCAAGGCCGACAGCGCGCTGGGCCCCAAGCCGGTGATCGTCGGGTCCGTCGTGACGCTGATCGCCGTCTGCACGCTGGTGCTCGGGATGACCCGCGAAAGCCTCTGGGGGATCGCGCTGGCCGAGGGGTCGGCCGTGCCCGACATCACCTTCTACATCTGCGGCGCGATCATCGGCGGAGCGGGCGGCATTCTGCAATCGGCCTCCCGCTCGATGATGGTCCTTCATGCGCCCCCCGCGCGCCCAACCGAAGCCTTCGGCCTCTACGCACTTTCGGGCAAGGCGACGGCCTTTCTCGGGCCGGCCCTGATCGGCCTGACCACGTGGCTGAGCGAAAGCGCGCGGCTCGGCATGCTGCCGCTGATCGGACTCTTCGTGCTGGGGCTCGTCCTCCTGCTGTGGGTGAACCCGAAAGGCGAGGTGGCACCGGCATGACGCTGCGACGGATCTCTCTCGCGGCCGCGGTGCTTTTGGCGGCCTGCGTGCCCTCGGGCCCGCCGCTCGACCCGACGGTCTCCGGCATGCAGGCGCGGGAGTTCTTCGGCGCCGAGAACCTCGGCTCGCCGGACGAGCCCGAGGTCATCGGCTTCTACTCCAACGGTTGCGTCGCGGGGGCGCAGGCCTTGCCCGAGACCGGGCCGACCTGGCAGGCGATGCGGCTGTCGCGCAACCGCAACTGGGGCCACCCCGAGCTGATCGACTACGTCACCGGCCTGAGCCGGCAGGTGGCCGCCACGACCTCCTGGAACGGGCTTTACGTTGGCGACATGAGCCAGCCGCGCGGCGGGCCGATGCGCACGGGCCATGTCAGTCACCAGTCCGGCCTCGACGTGGACATCTGGATGTTGCCCGCGCGTGACCTCAGCCTGAGCGTACAGGATCGCGAGAACCTCAGTTCCATCTCGGTCCGGTCCCAGCGCGGGGCCTGGATTTCCGACAACTGGACCGAGGATCACGCGCAGGTCCTGCGCCTTGCCGCCTCCGACCCCCGCGTCGAGCGCATCTTGGTGACGACCGGCGTCAAGGTCTGGCTGTGCCGGAACGAGACCGGCAACCGTGATTACCTCAACCGCATCCGGCCTGCGAACGGCCATCATTACCATTTCCACGTGCGCCTCGCCTGTCCTGCCGGGTCGCGCGATTGTAAGGAGCAGGAGCCGCCCGAACCGGGCGATGGCTGCGCCGAGGCAGAAGCCCGCCGCGCCGCCATTCTGAACCCGCCACCGCCCGTCCCGGATGATGGCGTCCGTCCTCCACCCGGCCCGCCCCGGGGCAATCTCGTGACCCTCGACCAGGTGCCACGCCAGTGCCTCACGCTCCTCAGCGGCCTCTACAGGTAAAATTAGACATGAAATTTCGTAGTACTTTCGTCGGCCTCGCGGCCGTAATCGCCGCCTTTTCGGCCACGCCCTCCCATGCCAGCGGCCTGCAACTGCTGACCGATGTCGCCATCGCGATCCCCGGACAACCCGGTTTCGGCGGGCTCTCGGCGATCGAGATGGATCGTGACGGGCGCGGCGCCGTGGTCGTCTCGGACCGCGGGGCGATCTTCGGCATGGAGATCATGCGCGACGGCGGCCCGGTCTCCGGCGTCGGGCTCCGCTCGGCCAGCCCGCTGACCGATGCCGCCGGAAACCTCCCCGCGCGGCCCGACCTGATGGACAGCGAGGGGATCGCGCGCCTGCCCGGCGGAGGGCTGGCGATTTCCTTCGAAGGCCGGATGCGCGTGGCGATCCACGGCCTCGACGGACACGAGCGGCGCCACATCGACCCGCCCCCCGGATCGGGACGCCTGCCCGGCAATGGCGGTTACGAGGGGTTGGCGGCGGATGCGCAGGGCAACCTCTACACTCTGGCCGAACAGGCCCCGGGCAGCACGACCCCGCTCTACCGCCATTCGGGCGGTGCGTGGCGTCACTTCGCCAGCCTTCCTCGCAGCGCCGGCTACCGGCCCGTGGGTCTGGATTTCGACGATCGCGGGCGGCTTTACGTGCTGGAACGGCGCTTTTCGCTGGGCGGCTTCGCCTCGCGCATCACGCGTTACGCGGTGGGTGCGAACGGGCTCGGCAATGGCGAGGTGCTGCTGCAGACGCGGATGGGCACCCACGGCAATCTCGAAGGGATCAGCCTCTGGCGCTCGGGCGGCAGGCTGATCGCAAGCGCCGTGGCCGACAACAATTTCCGCCAACCCGGTGCGACGCGCCTGGTCGAGTACATCATCCCGGATTGAGGCCTACCGCCCCGGAATCTCGCCGCGCTTGCCGGTCAGGGTCCAACCGTCGATCACGGCGAGGGCATCCTCCGCCGTCTCGACGAAGCGGAACAGGTCGAGGTCGGCACGCGCGATCGTGCCGGCCTCGGCCAGCGCGTCCCAGTTGACGATCTCGCGCCAGAACGTCTCGCCGAAAAGCAGGACGGGCACCTGCTGCATCCGGCCCGTCTGGATCAGCGTCAGCGACTCGAACAGCTCGTCGAGCGTGCCGAAACCGCCGGGAAAGACCGCGATGGCGTTGGCACGCAAAAGAAAATGCATCTTGCGGATGCCGAAATAGTGGAAGTTGAAACACAGCTCCGGCGTCACGTACTCGTTCGGCACCTGTTCATGGGGCAGCACGATGTTGAGCCCGATTGAACAGCCGCCCGCCTCCGACGCGCCGAGGTTTCCGGCCTCCATCACGCCCGGCCCCCCACCTGTGACGATGACGTTCTCGGTGCAATTCGTCTCGACGCTCCGCTCGGTGATGGCGCGGGCGAACTTGCGCGCCTCCTCGTAGTAATGGCTGAGGCCGCTGAGCTTGTCGTTCTGTCCCTCCTCGCCGGGACGCGGCACGCGCGCGCCGCCGAATAGCACGACGGTCGAGGTGATGCCCCGCGCGTCGAGCTCCAGCTCGGGCTTCAGAAGCTCCAGTTGCAGGCGCACGGGGCGCAGCTCGTCGCGCAACAGGAAATCGGCATCGGCGAAGGCGAGGCGATAGGCGGGCGACCGCGCCTGCGGAGAATCCGGCGCGTGCCTGCTGGCGTCCAGATCCTCGTGCGCGTCGCGGAATGTACCGTGCCTCGGGTCGTCGCGCATGATCGGTCCTCTCGTCCTGATCGCGTCACCCGAAAGCCCTATCCCGGATTGCGGCATCTGACCAGCGGCAGCGCCGAAGCGTTGCCCCGATGCGTTGCCCCGATACATTGCAACGACACGCCCGTCGCTCTATAGCCCGGCGCGACAACCCGCCCCGATCCCGACCCGATCCCGCCCCCGATCCCGATCCCGACGCAGAGAGGCCGCACCCCATGTCCACCACCCATCTCGAGACCGCCATCGAAGCCGCCTGGGAGGCGCGCGACACCATCACACCCGCCACCAAGGGCGAAACGCGCGACGCCATCGAGGCGACGCTGCACGCGCTCGACCACGGGCAGCTTCGCGTGGCCGACCGGGGCGAGGACGGCACGTGGCACGTGAACCAATGGGCGAAAAAGGCGGTTCTTCTGGGCTTCCGCCTGCAGGACATGGAGGTTCAGACCGGCGGGCCGCAGGGCGGCACATGGTGGGACAAGGTCGACAGCAAGTTCGCCCATTGGGGTGAGGCGCAGTGGAAGGCCGCGGGTTTTCGCGCGGTGCCCAACTGCGTGGTGCGCCGGTCCGCGCATATCGGCAAGGGCGTTGTCCTGATGCCCTGTTTCGTGAACCTCGGCGCCTTCGTGGACGAGGGCACGATGGTCGACACATGGGCCACGGTCGGGTCCTGCGCCCAGATCGGCAAGAACGTGCACCTGTCGGGCGGCGTCGGCATCGGCGGCGTGCTGGAGCCGATGCAGGCCGGTCCCACGATCATCGAGGACAACTGCTTCATCGGAGCGCGGTCAGAGGTGGTCGAGGGCGTCATCGTGCGCGAGGGCTCCGTCCTCGGCATGGGGGTGTTCCTCGGCCAGTCCACCAAGATCGTCGATCGCGAAACCGGCGAGGTCATGTATGGCGAGGTGCCGTCTGGTTCCGTCGTCGTGGCGGGCTCCATGCCGTCGAAGAACGGTGTGCACCTTTACTGCGCCGTCATCGTGAAGCGCGTGGACGAAAGAACGCGCGCCAAGACCTCGATCAACGAGCTTCTGCGAGACTGAGGCGATTGCCTACCCGATGCGGTGCGCCTCCGCAGGCCGCCGCACCGGACGATGCCCTTTCACACACGCCCTTTCCCGGCCACCCCGGGGTTCGGGGCTCCACCGCTCGAGGCCAGCATGACCGACGACGCCGAAAGAAACGCCGAACACACCGCCGCGATGAAGGCCCTCAAGGCCGAACGCGACGAGATGATGAAAGAGAAGAAGATCCGCGAGAAGGGTCTGATCATCGTCCATACCGGCAACGGCAAGGGCAAGAGCTCCTCCGCCTTCGGGATGATCATGCGCTGCATCGCCCATGGCATGCCCTGCGGCGTGGTGCAGTTCATCAAGGGCAACTGGATCACGGGCGAAAAGCGGTTCCTGCGCGAACGCTTTGCCCAGGAATGCAGGTTCGTCGTCTCCGGCGAGGGCTTCACCTGGGACACGCAGGACCGCGAGGCCGACATCGCCGCCGCGCGCCACGGCTGGGAAGAGGCGAAGGCAATGATCCTCGAACCGGGCATGAAGATGGTGGTGCTGGACGAGATCAACATCGCGCTGCGCTACGACTATCTGCCGGTGACCGAGGTCGTGGAGTTCCTGACCACGCAGAAGCCCGAGATGACCCATGTCGTCCTGACCGGCCGCGACGCCAAGCCCGAGCTGATCGCGATCGCCGATCTCGTGACCGAGATGGCCGAGATCAAGCACCCGTTCCGCGAACAGGGCGTCGTCGCCCAGCGCGGCGTGGAGTTCTGAGCCGGATGGTGCGTGCCGTGCCGCAACCCGTCCGGCCCGGACGCTAGCGCCTTTGGCCCGGGTCACGCGCTATTCCATCGCCGGGCTTCGCGACGTGGCGGTGCCGCGCCTGCGCATCGCGATCCTGTCGGATTTTCACGCCAACAGGCCCTTCATGGGGGCGGCGCGGCTGGCCCGGCTGGCCGCGCAGGCGCAGGGCTTGTCGGCCGACCTCGTCCTGCTGCTGGGCGACTACGCGGGCCATGTCATCGGCGGGCGCA
>LJSY01000029.1:32011-58600 GCA_001314805.1 Rhodobacteraceae bacterium HLUCCO18
TCGCCCGCCGAGGTCGCGACGGCGCTCGCGCCTATCCGTGCGCCGCATGGTGTCTTCGCCGTCTTCGGCAACCACGACTGGCGCAATGACCCCGATCCGCAGCCCGACGCCGAGCATCCGACGATCTGGCACCGCGCCTTTGCCGAAGCCGGCGTGCCGGTGCTCAGCAACACGGTGACGACGCTCGAGGCGCAAGGCGTCCCGTTCCAGCTTGCGGGTCTGGAGTCCCAGCGCGCGTTCAAGTTGCGCAACCCGCGCCGGGTGCGCGGCGCCGACGATCTGCCCGCCGTCATGCGCGGCCTCGATCCGTCGATCTTCTCGCTTCTGATGGCCCATGAGCCCGACGTGTTCCCCGATCTCGACGAGACCGTCGACCTGACCGTGTCGGGCCACACCCACGGCGGGCAGATCGTGCCCTTCGGGCGGCCGTTGGTCGTGCCTTCGCGCCATGGCACGCGGTACGCCTACGGCGCGTTCGCGGAGGGGCGCAAACAGCTGGTCGTGTCGGGCGGGCTCGGGAACACGACGCTGCCCTTTCGCATCGGCCGACCACCTGAGATCGTGCTGATCGACCTTGCGCCCGCCGGCGACGCCGCTTGACAGACCGCGCGCCCCGGACCATCCCCGCGCCATGACCAGGACACCCTCCACTCCCCGCCGCCACGACGTCTACACCCTTGTCGTCGAGGTCGGACGCAAGTCCGGCGACGGCCTGCCCGATGGCGCGACGGGCGCGGCGCTCCTGTGCTATGCCAGCGGTGTCGACGAGGCGGAGGCCGTCCGCGAGACGGTCGCCGTTCTCAAGCAGGCCGACCTCGCGCCGCTCGACGTGTCGGGCTACGGGACGCGCACCGACAGGGAGGAAGCGGGCGAGGAGATCACCGAAGAGGACGCCGCGCTCATGCAGCGCGCGCTCGACGACAACGCGGTGATCGTGGTGCAGATGACGCCGTTCTTCGACAAGAACGACTGAGGCCGGACGGGGCTTCAGATCACGAAGTTCCGCGCGCCGGAATCCCGCGCCAGCAGTGCCCGCGCGGCGGACCGGTCGAGCAGCGGCAGCGACGGTTCGCAATCCTTGGCGTGCGGGCGCGCGGCCGACCATCCCGCGTCCTCGGCGGACAGGACCTCCGACAGGAAGGCCGTCTCGACCCGGCAGCGCCAGACATTCAGGCAGGCCGGATCGTCGAGCATGATGTGGTGGAATCGCCGGAGCGGTCGGCTGCGTTCGAACCGGGCCGCAGGACCCGAGACGAGGTCGGCGGCGGTGACCAGAACCGTATCCGTTCCGGCAAGGTACTCCACATCCGCCCCGTGCCGCATCAGCCGGGTCCGGGGCGTGACGCAGGTGTCCGCGCCCAGCCCGAAATAGGGCGCGCGCAGAAGGACGGGCGCGGAGCGGCCGACGCAGAGCCGGTCGCGGGCATCGGTCCAGCGAACCACATGCGCCGTGCCATCGGCACCGAAAACGCGCATGCCGGGCCTGATCGCTTCGACCGGCAGGTCGCCATCGGGGGTCGCGACCCGCGCGCCGCTTTCGAGACCGGGCAGATCGCTGGCGGGCACGACATGTGTCGCGATCGCCGCCACGCTCGCCAGCCCGGCGAAACCGGGATCCGCCGGCAGAGCATCCGCGAGCCGGGGGGCCGAAGCGAGCCCGTACCGCACCCTGTGCCGCGCCCCGGTATCGGCGTTCAGCGCATCGATCACGTCGCTGCGCCCATGGGCGCAAAGCACCATCCGCAGCACGAGCGTCTGCCCGGGGAGGAGAAACCCGGGCGCCGTCTCGATGTCGAGCGTCTCGCCGCGAAGCACCCGCAGAGCGCCGTTCGGCATCAGGTAGACGGAAATCCCGCCCTCGCCCCCGGCCGCGCCCTGCCAGAGCCGCAGGGGAATGCGCCGGCGCGCGGGCATCGCGATTTCCAGCCAAAGCGTGAGTGTGTCCAGTCGCGCGTCGTGCGCCCCGCGATAGGCCGCGAAACCATCCAGCGGCTGCTTTGCGCCGTTCTGCCAGATCGCCGCCCAGGCCATGCCGCTCAGCCCCCGGCGCCCAGCGCTCGCGCTTCGAAGGATTTCAGAGCCGGCCGCACGGGGGGCCCATAGCCCTCGTAGCTGCCCGGGTCGATTTCGGGAAAGAGCGCAAGCACCTCCTCGCGCACCTCGTCCTCGAACTCGTTCATCACGCAGGGGCCGGGCAGGAAGCTTTCGGTTTCCAGACCATCCGACCAGACGATCTGGTGACGGTCGAAGAGCAGGTGGAAATACTCCACCGTGCCACCTTCGAGGATCCGCACGGAACAATCATTTACAAGATCTTTCGCAGCGACCAGCACCTCGTCCTCGCCGAACATCAGTTCGGCCATCCAGTGCGTGAGCAAGACACGGTGCTGCGGCGAGACGACGAGACGGCGGTGAAACCCGAAGGTCCCCGCCTCGATCACGACCGGCGCGAAACGCCCCGTGGCCGGCACTCTGCGCGACCCCAGCCAGCGCAGGGGTTGCGGTCCGTGATCGCGCGTGTCGACCAGGTCGCCCGGCGCCAGTGTCTCGACCGGCCTTTCCCCGTCCGGCGTCCGGATCATCGTCCCGCGGGCAAAGCACGGCACGGCGGTCACCACGACGAAGGCCGTGTCGGTGATGCCGGAGGCGTCCTCGACCGTGTAGGTGAAGTTCATCGTCTCGGGCCCGGTCAGACCGCTCTGGCTCGCCGGCGGCTCGATCTCGAGATCGCCACTCGCCAGCAGCGTGATGGTGTGGCCCGAGTTCAGAACCACCGATCCGCCCGGCGCGATCTCGGTGCCGTTGACATGGGTGATCTGCATCACGCCACCGGTTCCGTCATTGGCCAGAACGTCCAGCGTGACGGTCCGTCCCTCGAAATGGGTGATGGCGTCGTCCTGCGCGATCAGGGTTGACTGCGCGCTGCCGCCCGAAATCAGGATGTTGCTGTCATAGGCGGTGTCGGCGACATCGGCGATCCCGATCCGGAGCGTGTTCACTTCGCCCACGTCGACCGGCATGGTGACGGACAACGTGACGGTGATGCCGTCCATCTCGGTGTTGAAATCGTCGCCCGTATTGTCCTGAATGAGGTTGGGCGTCGATGCCTGGTTGATCGAATTGACCTGCGTGACGTTGAAGATCGGCGAGGTCACGAGGTTGCCGTTCATCCAGATCGCGAAAAGGTCGTTGAAGGCCGAGCCGGTGAATTCCGGGTATTCCTCGGACGCGAACTGGAACTGCAGCGACATCACGTTGCCGGTGGGGATGAAGTCGACCTCGAGGATCGCCGCGTCGAAGGTCGATGTGCCCGCCGCCGCATTGAGCAGCGGGTCGTTGTTCGGTCCTGGGGTGTTGGTCGAGGTGCTTTGACTTCGGTTGGGGTCGCCGTTCGACTGGGTGTAGTCCCTCACGCGACCCGTCGACAGGATGACCCCTGTATCCGAGGGCGTCGCGCCCGGCGCGATACTGTCCCCGCCCGAGTAGATGGCCGAAGACAGCGACCAGCCGGAATAGGTCGCGTCGACGACCACCGTGCCGGCGCCGAAGATCTCCAGCGCCATGTCCAGCGCGCTTGCACCGGTGTTGTAATTCAGTTCCTGCCCGGTCGCCATGTCATGTCCTGCCCCACCCCGGTCAGGCTACGGCAGACACGGGACACGGCAAACACGCGGGCCCGAAGGTCCTTGCGCGCAATCCGTTCGTCATGTGGTTTCGCCCGTGTATGTCCCGCGATCTTCGCCGCGCCTGCCTCGGAGTTTTCTTGTTTATTGCCCGCACGGTATCAGTCACCCCCCGCCTCGCGCTACGGGCCAGTCCACCGAGAGCGCGGCATTGTGCCTTTCGCGCCACGGCGCTACCCAAGGCGCGACGCTCATCACCCAGGGAATTCGCATGACCACAGATCCCGTAGACCTGACCGCCGCGCTCGTCCGCTGCCCCAGCGTGACGCCCGAGGAAGGCGGCGCGCTGCAACTGTTGGAACAGCTGCTCGGCGCGGCCGGGTTCGACTGTACCCGTGTGGATCGCAACGGCACGCCCAACCTTTTCGCCCGTTGGGGGCAGAGGAACGCGCGCAAGGTTCTGGGGTTCAACGGGCATACCGACGTGGTCCCCGTGGGCGACCCCGTGGACTGGACGCATCCGCCTTTCGCGGCCCACCGTGAGGATGGCTGGCTTTACGGGCGCGGCGCCACGGACATGAAATCCGGTGTTGCGGCCTTTGTCGCGGCAGCCATCGACCTCGTGGCCGAGGCCCCTCCCGAGGGCGCCATCGCCATCACGATCACCGGCGACGAGGAAGGCCCGGGTCGAGACGGGACGATCGCCATCCTCGACTGGATGGAGGTGAACGGAGAACGCATGGACGCCTGCATCGTGGGCGAGCCGACGTCCCGCACGGAAATCGGGGACATGATCAAGATCGGACGCCGCGGGTCGATGACGGCGCAGTTCGAGATCGTCGGCAAGCAGGGCCATTCCGCCTATCTCCACAAGGCGCTGAACCCGATGCCCGCCGTCGCGGCGCTCGCGCACCGGCTGTCGACCCATGTCCTCGACGAAGGGACCGCGCATTTCGACGCCTCGACGATTTCGGTGACCACGATCGACACCGGCAACCCCGCCTCCAACGTGATCCCGGCCCGCACGCGGATGACGGTGAACATCCGCTTTAACGACCTGCACACCGGGGAGGGTCTTGGCGACTGGCTCCGCGCCGAGGCGGCCGACGTCGCAAACGCGACAGGAACGACGATCACGACCGATATCCGGATTTCGGGAGAGGCCTTCCTCACGCCGCCGGGGCCGTTGAGCGATACGGTCGCGAGCGCGGTCGAAGCCACCACCGGTCGCAAGCCGGTCCTGTCGACCACCGGGGGCACGTCGGACGCGCGCTTCGTCAAGACGCATTGCCCCGTGGTGGAGTTCGGACTGGTCGGCCACCGCATGCACGAGGTCGACGAACGGGCGTGGGAACAGGACATCCGCGACCTCAAGGCGGTCTACACGCGCGTGATCACCGACTTCTTCGCGTCCTGAGGGAGCGTTGGCAGTGCCGCCTTTCGGATGGGGCTCCGCCTGTCGTCCTTGTCGCCAGGACCAATGGCGCAGCACCCCCCCCTCGGAGTTCTTTGCCGGGATGAAGTGACGCCTGTGGATCAAGCGGCGTAATCGGGCTCCTCGGCATCGAGGACCGCGCGCATGCCGTTCAGGAGGTCCGCTTCGGCCTGGGCGTCGCCTTCCTGTTGCTGTGCCGTCTTTTCCGCGATCTCCGGAGAAAGCTCCCTCAGGGGGCGCTGGGTCTGCAGCGCGAGGATATAGGTGCGCGCGGCGCGTTCGAAATAATACATGCGTGTGAAGGTCTCGGCGACGGTCTCGCCGATGAAGAGGACGCCGTGATTGCCCATGATCATCGTCCGCACGGACGGATCCTGGAAGAGCCGCGCGCAACGCGTGCCCTCCTCCTCCAGCGCGAGGCCGCCATACTCCTCGTCCACGACCTGGCGGTTGTAGAAGATCGCGGATGACTGGTCGATCGGGGGCAGGCGGCTGTCGGCGAGGCAGGCCAGAACCGTGGCGTAGGTCGAGTGCACATGCATGGCGCAGCGGGCATGGGGCACGTGGCGGTGGAGGCTCGCATGAAGGCCCCAGGCGGTGGGGTCCGGCGCGTCCTCGCCGGTCGCGCTGTCGGGGTCGTTGGCGTCGATCACCCAGAGGTCGGAAGCCCTGATCCGGCTGAAATGCTTCTTGGGATTGATCAGGAACTCCGTCCCGTCCTCGTTGACCGCGAGCGAGAAGTGGTTGGCGACGCCTTCATGCATGTTCTCGCGCGCGGTGAGCCGGAAGGCCGCGGCCAGGTCGGCGCGGGCATCTGCGTGATCCATGGTATCCTCCGTGGTGAGCGGTCAAAGGGTTGCGCGCAGCCTAGCCGCCCGCCAGCGCGGGGCAAGTGCGATGTGATTGTCGCGATTTCTGTTGCTGCGCCACGAACGATCCGTGCAAATTCCCGCCTTTGGACAAGGCCGGACCCCAATGGCGCCTCAATTGGGCGCGACGGTTCTGCGTAAGACGATTTTCATGATGCAGGTACATCGATGGACCGATTGACGGAAATGGAAGCCTTTGCGACGGTCGTGGACCAGGGCGGCTTTACGGATGCGGCCAAGAAGCTGGGGATTTCCAAATCGGCCGTCTCCAAGCACGTCTCGAGCCTCGAGGCGCGTCTGGGCGCGCGGCTTCTGAACCGGACCACGCGTCGAGTCAGCCCGACGGAAATCGGTCTCGCCTATTATGACCGCGCGCGCCGTGTGCTGAACGACGCGGGCGAAGCCGACGCATTGGTGACCGCTATGCAATCCGCCCCTTCCGGCACGCTGCGCGTGTCCATCGCGACCGATTTCGGCGTGAACCACATCTCGCCGATTCTCGGCCGGTTCCTGCACCAGTATCCGGAAATCACCGTCCACATGGAGCTCAACAACCGTTACGTGGAGCTGATCTCGGAAGGCTTCGACATGGCCATCCGCGTGGGCGAGCTGGAGGACAGCTCCCTTCGGGCGCGCAAGATCTGCGAGACGACGCAGCGCATGATCGGCTCGCCCGCCTATTTCCAGACTTACGGCAAGCCGAAGCGGATCGATGACCTGAACGATCACAAGCTTCTGCATTACTCGACCTCGTCGTCCAGCAATGTCTGGAAGGTCACGGCCCCATCGGGCGAGCAGCGCCAGGTGCGCACAAGCGGCTCACTGACCGTGAACGACGGTCAGTCGCTGCTGAATGCGGCCATCGGCGGGCTCGGCATCGCCTACCTGCCCAGCTTTCTCTATGCCGAGGCGATGCGCGAAGGTCTGCTGGAGGACGCGATCCCCGAGTTGCCGGTCGAGGTTCTGGGCATCTACGCGGTCTATCCGCCGGGCCGGTTCATCCAGCCCAAGGTGCGGTCCTTCATCGACTTTCTCGTTGACGAGTTCCGCGAAAAGGGACCGGCCGACTGGTAGGGTTTCCGCCCGTCATCCACCGCTGAGAAGCACCACCTCGACCCGTCGGTTGGCCTCGCGCCCATCGGCGGTGTCGTTCGTGGCGCGCGGTGCGAGATAGCCGATGCCCGCCGCGTCGAGTTGCGCAGGGTTCGCATCCAGCTCCTCGATCAGGTGACGCCGGACGGCCTCGGCCCGTGCCTGGCTCAGCGCGATATTGCTGTCGCGGCCGCCTTGGGCGTCGGTATGGCCCACCAGCACGACACGCCGGGCGGGGTTCCCGGCGAGGAAGGCCGCGAGAGCCACCAGCGAAGAATAGTCATTGCCCGACAGTTCCGAGGCCCCGGTCCGAAAGCTCAGGTCGTCGAGCGGGGCGGCACCCAGATCGGCCAGGCGCATGATCGGGTCCGTGACCGGGACGCCGGGGGCGATGTCGGCCGCCCGCGTATCGCCTGGGGAAGTGCGGCTCGACGGCGTGACCCAATCCGCAACGTCGGCGGCATCACCGATCTGCACGGCATGGATGTAGAGCGTCTGTCCGCCGCGCGACACGGTTATGGCGGCGGCCTCGCCGTCGCTGTCACCACTGGCGGAAATGTAGTGGAAATTGCCGATATCCACATGCATCTCCGGGCTCTGGCCCATGTCGAGACTGCGCCGGAAATCGAACCCGCCGCAGGCCCTGTCGGCGCAGCTCAGGTCGATCCGGTAGCCCTGGTCGCGCAGCTGCCGCTCCAGCCCGGCGGCGACGGCGCCGATGGCAAGATCCCCGGCCTCCGGCACCTGCCAGACGGCGGCGCGCAGCACCCCCGTGACATCGGTCGTCGGAACGCCGTCGCCATCCCAGGGTCCCGTGGCGATCCTGTGCGTGTCCGTGCCGGGCGGCGTGGCCGCGACGATCGCGGCGCCCTCCGGCAGAGCGATATCGAGGGCGGCGGCGGGGCCGGAGACGGCGACAACCGCAAAAGCTGTCATGCGCAAGCTGCGTAGAATGTTGGCGGCTCCTTGTTTGGCGCGGGGTTTGGCGCGGGGTTTGGCGCGGGGGCTCATGGGGTGCCGTTGGAGTTCATTTCACGCGATAATGATAGTTTTCCACAGGTTTCAGTCCCAAGGAAGCGTAAAGCCCCTGCGCCGCGTCGTTGTCGCGCGTCACGAGCACGGTGAAGAGGCGGGCACCATGGTCCCGCGCCCAGGCCGCTCCGGCCCGCACCATGAGGCGCGCCAGCCCCTTCCGCCGCGCGGGTCCGGCGATTTCGAGTGCGTGGAGCATCGCGAGGCCGTCATGGATCGCGATGAAGGCGGTCCCGGCGGGGCGGTCGTTGATCCGCCCGAAGAGCGAGGTCTTGGGACCCCCGGCCCGGTCCATGATCGCGCGCCGTTCCGGCCCGATGCCGCCCTGCGTCCAGATCTCGTCCTGTACGGCGAGGGGGGGCCAGATGTCGAAGCAGCTGACAGGCGGCGGCACGTGCGCGAGGTCCGGGATGGGCGCGGCGAGCAGGACGGTTTCGTCCCGCGTGACGTAGCCTTGCGCCGCGAGAGTCTGGTCGAGCGCGTCCTGCCAGCCGAACACCATGAAGAGCTGTTCGTCGCCACGAGCGCTCTGCCGCCCCGCCACGCGCGCGATGTCATCGGGCGTGATGGTGGCGCCGTCCGATACCGGGTCGCCAAGCTGCGCGGCAGAGACGCGGTTGCCGCCGCCCGCGCCGTCACCGAGGACGAAGGGGCCGACATGTTCAACCGCTTCGGGTGGCCAGGTGGCGCGGATCGCGGCGGGGATGTCCGCGCGCGGGATCATCCGGCCTCCGGAAAGAGGCGTACGAGCTCGGCCATCACGCGGTCCACCGCCGCGCCGTCCTGGCTGCGTACGACGACGTTGGAGCCATGCGCCCCGTCGCGTTGGAACGGGTAGGAGCCGATCGAGACCTCCGGGTTCGCCATCGCCAGATCGCCCAGGACGGCCGCAATGTCGCCCTCGCCGCGCTGCACACGGAGAGATTGCGACAGCATTGGCGGCCCGCCGGTCAGGCTCGGAAGCACGCCTGCCAGCATCGCCTCGAAGATCGAGGGGACACCGGCCATCACATGCACGTTGCCCAGCGTGAAGCCGGGCGCGGCGGAGACCGGGTTGTCGATCAGGGTTGCGCCATCGGGCACGCGCGCCATGCGCAGACGCGCGGCGTTCAGCTCCTGCCCCGAGCGGTCGTAATGCGCCTGGAGAATCGCACGCGCGTCGTCACGGATATCAAGCCGCGCGCCCATCGCCTCGGCCACGGCATCGGCGGTGATGTCGTCATGGGTGGGCCCAATGCCGCCCGAGGTGAAGAGGTGATCGTAGATCGAAGACAGCGCCTTGATCGCCGCGACGATACGTTCATGCACGTCGGCCACCACGCGCACTTCCTCCAGCCGGATGCCGTGATCGGTCAGCGCCTTGGCGAGGTGGTGCATGTTCGCATCCCGTGTGCGGCCCGACAGGATCTCGTCCCCGATCACCAGCATGGCGGCGGTGGGCATGGCTTGGCTTGGCATCTGGGCTGTCCTCGTGACTTGGCATTGCGCTGTCTCCCGGTATAGGGGCGGGATCATGCGCTTTCAAACGCCCCTTCAGCCCGCGCGGCTTGTCCGTCGCTACAAGCGGTTTCTCGCGGATGTCATCCTCGGGGACGGGCGCGAGGTCACGGCCCATTGCCCGAACCCCGGCGCGATGATGGGGCTGGCGGAACCGGGCATGCGCATCTGGCTGGAGCCCAATGACGACCCGCGCAAGAAGCTGAAATTCGGCTGGCGCCTGGTGGAACTGGACCAGGGGCACATGGCCGGGATCGACACGGGCGTGCCCAACCGCATCGTGGGGGAGGCTTTGGCGGAAGGTCGGATCGAGGGCCTTACGGGCTACGGGACGATCCGCCCCGAGCAGCGTTATGGCGAGAACAGCCGCATCGACTTTCTGCTCGGAGCGCCGGGGCGTCCGGACGCCTATGTGGAGGTGAAGAACGTCCACCTTCGGCGCGATGGCGACTGGGCGGAGTTTCCCGACTGCGTGACCGCGCGGGGGGCCAAGCATCTGGCCGAGCTTGCCCGCATCGCGCAAGGCGGCGGGCGCGCGGTTATGCTTTACGTGGTGCAGCGCACCGATTGCGCGCGTTTTCGCCTCGCCCCCGATCTCGATCCGGCCTATGCGCGGGCCTTCGACGCGGCGCGCGCGGCGGGGGTCGAGATGATCTGCCACGGCACGGAGATCTGGCCAGATGGCGTTGCTTTGTCCGGTCCCCTGCCCGTCGATTCCACACCGCAAGCAGGGCGAGGCGGTGTCGCGGCGGGCTGACTGGAAATCGTCGCGCAAAGACATTAGCTTGGCGTCGAAGCCCTGCCCCGGAGATGAGTTTTGGACGACTTCAAGGGCCGCCTGACCAAGGACGGTATTCGCATTCACGAGCCCGAGGATTTCGCCGGCATGCACGCTGCCGGGCGGATCGCGGCGGATATTCTCGACCGGATCGCGCCCATGGTCGTGCCGGGCGAGACGACGGGCGCGATCAACGTCGCCATCGAGAAGATGGTGGAGGACGCCGGCGCGACCTCTGCCACCATCGGTTACCGCGGCTACGCGCATGCCAGCTGCATTTCGGTGAACCATGTCGTCTGCCACGGCATTCCGGGCGCCAAGGTGTTGAAAGCCGGGGATATCCTGAACATCGACGTCACGGTCATCCATGACGGCTGGTTCGGCGACACGAGCCGGATGTATGTGGCGGGGGAAATCGGCCGCAAGGCCGAGCGTCTGGTGCAGGTCACCCATGACGCCTTGATGAAGGGGATCGAGGCGGTGCGCCCCGGCGCGACCTTCGGCGATATCGGCCACGCGATCCAGACCTATGTCGAGGCGCACCGCATGTCGGTCGTGCGCGACTTCTGCGGCCACGGGCTGGGGCAGGTGTTCCACGCGCCGCCCAATGTCCTGCATTACGGCCGTCCGGGGACCGGCCCGGTTCTGGAGGAAGGCATGTTCTTCACCATCGAGCCGATGGTCAATCTCGGCCGGCCGGAAACCAAGGTTCTGGCCGATGACTGGACCGCCGTGACGCGCGACAAGAGCCTGTCGGCCCAGTTCGAGCATTCCATCGGCGTCACCGCGTCGGGCTGCGAGATCTTCACGCTGTCGCCGGCGGGCAAGTTCCACCCGACTTGGTTTTCCAATACCTGAACAAACAATTCAAAAAAGGGAAACCTGCGGCTAACTTTCTCTTAACGGGTTTGCCCGAAACAAAGGTATGCCCAATAGAGATTTATTTGATTTCAGTGATATGCCGGATGCGCCCAAGACCCACGCGCCGTTGTTGGCGAAGCACGCAAAGCCAAAGCCGCCTGAAGCGAAAGAGCTTTTCCGAAAGGCACACCGACAACGCCTGCGACAACGATTCATCGAAGGTGGCGCCGATGCCGTTCCAGATTATGAGCTGTTGGAGATGGTGCTCTATCGTGCGGTCCGGCGGGGCGATACGAAAATCCTCGCAAAGATGTTATTAAAACGATTTGGCGATCTGAATCGAGTTTTCGCAGCTTCGCCCGCCCGCCTGAAGGAGATCGACGGCGTCGGGGACCAGGTGGTGTTCGAGCTAAAGCTAATGGAGGCCGTGGCTCATCGCATGGCGCGCGCGCGCGTCCTGAAAAAGCCGATCCTGTCCTCCTGGGACGCGCTACTGGAGTATTGCCAGACGGCGATGGCCCATCGCGATATCGAGCAGTTTCGCGTCCTCTACCTCGACCGCAAGAATGTGCTGATCGGAGATGAAGCTCAGGCCGAGGGCACCGTGGATCACGTCCCGGTTTACCCGCGCGAGATCGTCAAGCGGGCGCTTGAACTGAACGCCTCGGCGCTGATCCTCGTGCACAACCACCCGTCCGGCGACCCGACGCCCAGCCGGTCGGACATCGACATGACCTTTCAGATCCGGGATGCCGCCGAGCTGCTGGGCATCGTTCTGCACGACCACCTGATCGTGGGAAAGGCGCGGGAGGTGAGCTTTCGCGCGGAGGGATACCTGTGACCGGCGCTACTCGACCCAGACCTCGACCCGGCGGTTCACCGCGCTGCCCCAGTCGGTATCCTCGCAGGCCATGGGCAGCGCCTCTCCGAAGGCCTCCGCCCTCAGCGTGACGCGGGCATCCGCGCTGTCGGTGGCGGCGCGCACGGCCTCCAGAACGGCCTCGGCCCGGTTCTGTGCAAGCCGCATGTTGACCTGGGCCGAACCCGCGCTGTCGGAAAACCCGACAAAAAGCAGTGTCCTGCCGTCGAACAGCCCCGCCTCGATCGCGGTGACCAGCCGTCCGATGGCCGCGCGGGACTGGGTGTCGAGCTCGGTCGCGCCCCCCGCGAATCGGAAGGTGGGGGACAGCCGTTCCGCCCCCGCCAGCCGCCGCAGCATGGCCTGCAGGGTCTCGAGGTTCACCTCCTCCCCGGCCGCAAGGACGGCATTGCCGAGGCGCTCTCCCTGGAGGGACAGCGGCGTGCGTGTCAGCGACTGGTTCACGTAGCCGGCCGCCTGCACGATGCGCTCGGCCTCGGAGGTTTCGGTGAAATCGAGGAACTGCCGGACAAGCTGCGGCAGGCGATAGGGGGCGAGGTAGAGATAGACGGGCGCCGTGAGAGGATAATCCTCGGACTTGATCGCGTCGGGCGTGGCGGATTGCGAGAAGCCGCAGGGCCCGGTCAGCGGCAGGCTGCGCGCCGCACCGACCGTCGACCGCGAGGAGATGCCGATGGCGAAGGCGTCCCGCGCCACCGCACGGGCAAGGTCGGCGGCGCTCTCGTGACGGATGATGCCGTCAGCCAGCGGCCGGTCCGTCGCAAGCAGGATGCGGCCGGCGAAATCCTGTGCCGGCCCCAGCCCGGGCGCCAGAAGATGCAGCGCAACCGGCGCGTCGGGCCCGCCCAGCGCCGCCCAGCTGTCGATCTCGCCCGAGAACAGCCGGGCAAGCTCGGACATGTCGATCGAGGTGACGGGGTTGTCGGGCGATACGATCGGCACGAGCGCGTCGAGCGCGAGCACCCGGACACGGCGCGTCAGCGGCGGATCATCGGGTGCCTGGTCGCGCGCCGCGATGCGTTCGGGCGCGTCCGGCTCGCGCAGGCTCAGCGCGATATCGACCTCCCCGTTCAGAAGCGCGAGAAACCCCCCGTCGGTCGTGGTGGGCCGGACGAAGAAGCGCGCCGCCGGCTGATCGTCAGGGCGCATGAGCGTGTAGACGAGGCCGTCGCCTTCATCCTCGCGCTGCAGGCTCAGGTCCTGCTGCGCGGCGAAGGCCGACAGCAGGTCGGGCAACAGCCCCTCGGCCACGGTCGCGGCGCCAGCGATATAGGCTTCGGCCACGAAACTGGTCAGATCGGGGCAGCCGGGCCCGGCGCAGGACACGCCCTCGGCCGAAACCGTCAGCGGGCCGTAGACCGTTTCGATCTGATAATAGGCGCCGTCATAGGCGATGAGGTTGCCCTCGAGCTCCACCGTACCGTCGAAGGACCGCAGCTCCACGTCCTGGGCCGGAGCGGTCTGGGGGATCGTTGCGAGGAGGAGGGCGACCGCCGCGATGGCCGCCCGTGCGCGCTGGAGCATGACATCGTGGTGTTTTGCTTCAATTGGCCGCGAGTCTCAGGTCGCGAAAGACATTTTGCAACACCAGAGTATCGCCGACCGCGTCGCAGCCGGGATAGGTCAGGCCGAGCGGCACCACCTCGGCGCGGCCCGCAGCCTGGACGTGGAGCATGCGCGCTTCCGCAGCACGGGCGCAGTTGGCCGCCGTGATGGGCGCATCGACCGACACATCCGCGCGCGTCGGGCCGGTCCCGCGGGGCATGGTGTAGACCTGCGCCATCATCGGTGCGTCGAGCTCGGCGTCACCGAGGACCGCGAGGAACCCCGCGCCGTTTCCCACGGCCTCGGGCCCGCGCGGTGCGCCGGGATGCACATGACCCTCGGACATCCAAGCCGCGCCGTTTTCCATCACGTGAAGCTCCACGCCCAGATCGCCACGCCACGCCAGCGCGACGCGGTCGTAATCGGCAAGGTCAGGCACCGGAACGAGGATGTCGCTTTCGCTGCCGTCGGACAGGGAAACGGTGACGAAGGCCGGCGTCTCGAGCGCGGGCAGGTCCAGCGTCATGAGCCCCACGGCATCCGTGCGCTGCCGGATGCTCATGCCGGAATGGGTGACGGTGACCACCGCATCGGCATGGCAAGGCGCAGCGACGCCGAGAGCGATCATCGCCGCTTCGGTGGCCTCGGCCGTGACGTCCAGACCGCAGGGCAGGCCGAAGGGACTGAGGGTTTCGGCGACCTCGGTTTCCGGTGGCTCGGTGACCGTCGCCGGGACGCCCGGCAGCGGAAGGGTGGCGGCGGGGCTGAAGGCGGCGGGCCGCAGATGCGCGGTCGTGGCGCGGCTGGCAAGAGCGGGCAGCGCCAGCGCGATCTCGGGCGCGGCGGCGAAGCCGGACATGTCGGGCAAGTCGTGGGTCTGCGTGCGCACGAACGCGTCGGCGGCCTGATCCTTGTCGGCCGGCGCCCGTGCGACCGCGGCGAGCGCTTCGGGGGGCTGGGCCGCCGGCTGGGCCGCGCCCGGGGTCGCGGTCTGCGTGCCGAAGTCCAGACCCGGCAGAACGCCCGCCTGAGCCGCGTAAAGCGCCATGGCGCCGCCCATCATAGCCAGCGCGCCGACGCGCATCACCAGTTGCTTCTTCGCCATGATCCAGGATCTCCGCTAATGGTCGGAGTCGCAGGATGCACGGCGAATGCGGCGGGATTTGGGAGGCAATCGTGACTTGCCGCGATGACTGTATCGCGGATTTGAACGATATGCCCTGTCAGGCCAGCCGGCCGTGGCAATGCTTGAACTTCTTGCCAGACCCGCAGGGGCAGGGGTCGTTGCGGCCCGGGTTGCCCCATGTGTCCGGGTTGGAGGCGTCGAACCCCTCGACCAGCGGGGCGGGCGCATCGGCGGGGACCGGCGCGCCGCCGGCGCTGACATCGGCGGTTTCCAGTTGCCTTTGCTGCGCGGCCTGCTGGGCCTGAAGCTGGCGGATGATTTCCGCCTGCTGTTCCGGCGTCAGCGGCTGGATGCGCGCCAGCTTGCTGCTGACGTCGGCGCGCAGGCTGTCGAGCATGCGTTCGAAAAGCTGGAAGGACTCCGTCTTGTATTCGTTCAGCGGATCGCGCTGCGCGTATCCGCGAAAGCCGACGACCGAGCGCAGATGTTCCAGCGTCAGCAGATGCTCGCGCCATTTCTGGTCGATGGTCTGCAGCAGAACCTGCTTTTCGATGCTGCGCATCTGCTCGGGGCCGAACTGCGCGGCCTTGGAGGCCATGTATTCGTCGGCCTTCGTCTCCAGCCGTTCGCGCACGACCTCCTGATCCACGCCGTCCTCGTCCGCCCAGTCGGCGATGGGCAGGTCGAGACCGAGCGTTTCCTTCACCGCCGTGGTCAATCCTTCGGTATCCCACTGATCGGCGTAGCTTTTCGGCGGCATGTGCGTGTCGACAAGGTCCTCGATCACCTGGTGGCGCATGTCGCGCGCGACCTCGGCGATATCTTCTGCGCCCATGATCTCGTGGCGCTGGGCGAAGACCACCTTGCGCTGGTCGTTCATCACGTCGTCGAATTTCAGAAGCTGCTTGCGGATGTCGAAGTTGCGCGCCTCGACCTTGGCCTGCGCGCGTTCCAGCGACTTGTTCACCCAGGGGTGGACGATGGCCTCGCCTTCCTTCAGGCCCAGCGTGCCAAGCATCTTGTCGAGCCGGTCGGACCCGAAGATGCGCATCAGGTCGTCCTCGAGGCTGAGGAAGAAGGACGACCGACCCGGGTCGCCCTGCCGGCCCGAGCGGCCGCGCAGCTGGTTGTCGATGCGGCGGCTTTCGTGGCGTTCGGTGGCGAGCACGTAAAGACCGCCCGCGTCCTTGACCTTCTGTTCGTCTTCGGCGTGCTCGGCCTCGATCCTGTCGCGGATCGCCTGGTGGTCGCCCTCGGGGTCCGCGGCGATGGCCTCCATGATCTTGAACTCGACATTGCCGCCCAGCTTGATGTCGGTTCCGCGCCCGGCCATGTTCGTGGCGATGGTGATCGCGCCCAGCTTGCCCGCGTCGGCGACGATCTGCGCCTCCTGCTCGTGCTGGCGGGCGTTCAGGACGTTGTGGGGCAGCCCGGCCTTGGTCAGAAGCTGGCTGAGCATCTCGGACTTGTCGATCGACGTGGTGCCGACCAGCACCGGCTGCCCGCGGTCATGGGCGCCCCGGATGGCCTCGACGATGGCGTCGTATTTTTCCTTGCCGGTGCGGTAGACCTGATCGTCCTCGTCGATCCGGGCGATGGGCCTGTTAGTCGGGATCTCGACCACGCCAAGCCCGTAGATCGACATGAATTCCTCAGCCTCGGTGACCGCGGTGCCCGTCATGCCGGCAAGCTTGTCGTAGAGGCGGAAATAGTTCTGGAAGGTCACGCTCGCCATGGTGACGTTCTCGGGCTGGATCTTGCAGCCTTCCTTGGCCTCGATGGCCTGGTGCAGGCCGTCCGACAGGCGCCGGCCCTGCATCATCCGGCCGGTGAATTCGTCGACCAGCACCACCTCGCCGCCGCGCACCATGTATTGCTGATCCCGGGTGAAAAGCTTGTGCGCCCGGAGCGCATTGGTCACGTGGTGGACGATGGTGGTGCTTTCCGGGTCGTAAAGGCTCTGCCCCTCAGGCAGGATCTCCATCTCGTGAAGCTTGTCCTCGAGGAAATCGTTGCCCTCGTCGGTGAAGGTCGCGCTGCGCTGCTTCTCGTCGAGGGCATAGTGTTCCTCGGTGAGATGCGGGATCACCTTGTCGATGGAAACATAGAGATCCGAACGGTCCTGACTGGGCCCCGAGATGATCAGCGGCGTCCGCGCCTCGTCGATCAGGATCGAGTCGACCTCGTCCACGATGGCGAAGTTGTGCCCGCGCTGGGCCATTTCCTCGAGGCTGGCGCGCATGTTGTCGCGCAGGTAGTCGAAGCCCAGTTCGTTGTTGGTGGCATAGGTGATGTCCGCGGCGTAGGCCTCTTTCTTCTCACTGTCCGGCTGACGCGGATAGACGACGCCGGTGGTGAGGCCGAGCGCGGCATAGACCTGTCCCATCCATTCGGCGTCCCGCTTGGCGAGGTAGTCGTTGACGGTGACGATATGCACGCCCTTGCCCGACAGCGCGTTGAGATAGGCCGGGAAGGTCGCGACCAGCGTCTTGCCCTCGCCCGTCTTCATCTCGGCGATGTTGCCGCGGTGCAGGAAGATGCCGCCGACCAGCTGCACGTCGAAGGCGCGCAGGCCCAGCGCGCGCCGCGCCGCCTCGCGGCAATTGGCGAAGGCTTCGGGCAGAAGATCGTCGAGCTTCGCGCCATCCTGCGCGCGTTTGCGCAGCTCGGCCGTCTTTTCGATGATGCCTTCGTCGGAAAGCTTCTCGAATTCGGGCTCCAGCGCGTTGACCTGCTCGACGATTGCGAGAACGCTCTTGACCTTGCGGTCGTTCGAGGAACCGAACACCTTCTTCGCGATAGATCCCAAACCGAGCATGCCAAACGCCTTCCTGCCAGACCGCCGTGTTCCGGCGTCTGCATTACCTCAAATCATCGTGTGGGGCATCCGGGTTGTTCGGCCCATCGCGGCGGTCTATCAACGGCAGCAAGTCGGCCGAGGCCCCGATGCGACCCAGAAGGGCACATAAGGGCGCGCCCGAAAAGTGTCAACGCGGCCCCTCGACAAGCTGTCGGGGGGCCAAGTCATGAAGGAAAGACCCATGAAGAAGCTACTCGCCAGCGCCGCAATCATCGTCGCCGCAACCCTGCCGCTTTCGGCTCAGGAACCGGAGGTCGACGCCGGCACCGTTCTTGCCACGGTCAATGGCAACGACATCACCGTGGGCCATCTGGTGGCCATGCGTGCGCGGCTGCCCGCCGAATACCAGGAACTGCCGGCGCAGGTTCTGTTCGACGGCATGCTCGAACAGCTGGTGCAGCAGCAGGTCCTTGCCGATGTGGCGTCCGACGACATGTCGTCGGCGACGCGGCTGGGGCTCGAGAACGAGCGGCGCGCGTTTCTTGCCGCCACCTATGTCGAAGACGTCGCGATGGCCGAGATCAGCGACGAGGAACTGCAGGCCGAGTATGACGCGCAATACGCCGACGCCGATCCGGTCGAGGAGTTCAACGCCAGCCACATCCTCGTCGAGACCGAGGAAGAGGCGCAGGCGCTGATCGACGCGCTGGCCGATGGCGCCGATTTCGCGGAACTCGCCGCCGAAAGCTCCATCGGGCCGTCGGGTCCCAATGGCGGTCAGCTGGGCTGGTTCACCGCCGGGATGATGGTTCCCGAATTCGAAACCGCCGTGTTCGAACTTGAGGCCGGCGAAGTCTCGGTTCCCGTCCAGACGCAGTTCGGGTGGCACGTGATCCTGCTCAACGAGGTGCGCGAGCAGGCTCCGCCGACGCTCGACGAGGTGCGCGCCGAACTGGTCGAGGGTCTCCGCCGCGCCCGTGTCGACGACCGCATCGAAGAGCTGATGTCCGGCGCCGAGATCGAACGTCCGGAGCTTGACATCGACCCCGCCGTGATCGCGAATACCGACCTCCTCAACGAGTAGGCACAGGCGCGCGATGGCGAAGTCGGACAAGAAGGCGAAGAAGTCGAAATCATCGAAGTCCGGCAAGAAGGCCGCGAAGGTGGCGAAGGGCGGGCCGTTGGTTTCGCCCCTTGCTCCTGCGGCCTTTCCTGCGATCCCGCCCATCGACGGCGTGCTGTTTAGCACTGCCGCCGCCGGCATCCGCTATGCCGGGCGCACCGACCTGATGCTGGCCGATATCGCGCCGGGCAGCACGCTGGCCGGGGTGTTCACGCGCTCCGCCACGCGGTCGGCCGCCGTGCTCGATTGCCAGGACAAGCTGGCGAAGCTGCCGGAAACGGCCCGGCACGGCTTCGCCATTCTCGTCAATTCCGGCAATGCCAACACCTTCACCGGTGAGCGCGGCGCGCGGGATGTCGAGACCATCGCCTCGGCCATGGCGCAGGCGGTGGGCATCCCGCCCGAACATGTCTTCACCTCCTCCACCGGCGTCATCGGTGAGCCGCTGGAGCCGGGCAAGATCACGGATGCCATCCATGATCTGGTGGCGGGCCTTCATGCCGACGGGTTCGAGGCGGGGGCCCGCGCGATCATGACGACCGACACCTTCCCGAAGGGCGCCTTCGAGCAGGTGGAGATCGCGGGCAAGACCGTGACCATCGCGGGCATCGCGAAAGGGTCGGGCATGATCGCGCCCGACATGGCCACGATGCTGGCCTATGTCTTCACCGACGCGCATGTGTCGCGGGACGGGCTGCAGGCCATGCTGTCCGCCGCGACGAAATCGAGTTTCAACGCCATCACCGTCGACAGCGACACGTCCACTTCGGACACGGTGCTTCTGGCGGCGACGGGGCGGTCCCATTCGGTGCCGATCGCCTCGGGCCGCAGCGCCGAGGGCAAGCTGTTCCAGGCCGCGCTTACCCGGGTGATGCAGGACCTCGCGCTGCAGATCGTCCGCGACGGCGAGGGCGCCACGAAGCTGGTGGAGGTGTGTGTCACCGGCGCGAAGACCGCGCGCGACGCCGACAAGGTGGCGCGGTCCATCGCCAACTCGCCGCTGGTGAAGACGGCGATCGCGGGCGAGGACCCGAACTGGGGCCGCATCGTCATGGCCGTTGGCAAATCCGGCGCCGAGGCCGACCGCGACCGGCTGACCATCCGCTTCGGCGACGTGCTGGTGGCCGAAAAGGGCTGGGTCGCCGAGAGTTACCGGGAGGAAGACGGCGCGGCCTACATGAAGCGTGACGAGCTTGCGGTGTCGGTCGACCTCGGCCTCGGCCGTGGTGCTGCGACCGTCTGGACCTGCGATCTCACGAGCCGCTACATCGAGATCAACGCGGATTACCGGTCATGATCGGCCTGACAGGGGCTGCCGCGTGAAGATCGTTCTCGTGTCCGCCGTGGCGCTGATCGATGTCGAGGGCCGCATCCTTCTTGCGCAGCGGCCCGAGGGCAAGTCCATGGCAGGCCTGTGGGAGTTTCCGGGCGGCAAGGTCGAGCCGGGAGAGACGCCCGAGGCCGCACTGGTCCGTGAACTGCACGAAGAGCTCGGCATCGAGACATGGGACAGCTGCCTCGCGCCCTTGACCTTCGCCAGTCACAGCTATCCCGGGTTCCATCTCCTGATGCCGCTTTTCGCATGCCGCAAATGGGACGGCATCCCGCAATCGCAGGAAGGGCAGGCGCTGGCCTGGGTGCGTGCACGGGATCTGCGCGACTACCCGATGCCCCCCGCCGACGAACCGCTTATCCCGATCCTTCGCGACTGGGTTTGATCCCGGGGTTTTTCATCGGCCCAATATCGGGGGCCCAAGATCGGAGGCCCAGGATCGGCGGTTTTTCGCGCATCGCCTGAAAAACGGTCAACAAAATAGCGATTGTGACGTTTTCTTGATGATTTGTGAAATACTCCGACTAATGTTGATGCATCAGTCAAAAGGGGGACAGGCTGTGCTTACGACGATCTTACTCGGGACATGCGTTGCCGTTCAGGGCACGTTCGTCCAGAAGCTTGCAAACGGATATGTCACCGTGCGCGTGGGCCAACAGCTCTACACGGGACGGCCCGTGAGTGTCGGGGCTGCCGCGTAGCGCGACGACGCGGCTCAGATCCACCCCCTGAGGTTTTCCGAAACGACCGCGGCCAATGCATCAATATGCGCCTCGTCGTCGTTCAGGCAGGGGATATAGGTGAACTCCTCCCCTCCGGCTTCCTCGAAGCTTTCGCGGATCTCTTCATTGATCTCCTCGAGAGTTTCGATGCAGTCGGCGCTGAAGGCGGGCGCGATGACGGCGATGCGCTTTTTTCCCTGTTCGGCCAGTCGCGCGACCTCTTCGACGGTGTAGGGCTTGAGCCATTCCTCCGGGCCGAAGCGGCTCTGGAAGGTCGTCACGATATCGGTGTCCGGCCAGCCCAGACGCTCCTTCAAGAGGCGTGAGGTCTTCTGGCACTGGCAGTGGTAGGGGTCGCCCTCCATCAGGTAGCGCTTGGGCACGCCGTGATAGCTTGCCACCAGCACGTCTGGGCGGTTCTCGAGCCCGGCATAGGCACGCTCCACCGATTGCGCGAGCGCCTCGATATAAAGCGGTTTCTCGAAATAGGGCTCGACCGTGCGGGCGATCGGCTGCCACTTGATGTTCTGCAGCGCGCGGAAGAACTCGTCGCAGGCGGTGGCCGAGGTCGCACCGGCGTATTGCGGGTAGAGCGGGAAGAACAGGATCCTGGTGCAGCCCTGGGCTACCAGTTCATCGACCTTGGACTTGGTCGAGGGGTTGCCGTAGCGCATGCAGAAATCCACCACCACCTGGTCGCCATAGGCCTCTTCCAGCCGCGCCTTCATCTTGGCGGTCTGGTCCTTGGTGATGGTCATCAGGGGGCTTTCGTTCGCCTCCTCGTTCCAGATCGACTTGTAGGCCGCTCCCGAGGAAAACGGCCGCTTCGTCAGAATCACCAACTGCAGAAGCGGCTGCCAGATCCAGGGCGAGTAGTCGATGACACGCCGGTCGGAGAGGAACTCGTTCAGGTACCGGCGCATCGCCCAGTAGCTGTAGTGGTCCGGGGTTCCGAGATTGGCCAGCAGGATACCGATCTTGCCGAAGGTGACCTTCGGGTGATCGGCTGGCGCATGGGCCAGCGCGGTGTCCTGTGCCGTGGCGGTTTGCGCGGCGTCGGTGGTGTCAGGTTTCTGCAGCATGTTCATCTGTGGCTGACCTCAATCGTCGGCCCGGTCAAGGGCTGTCACGGGATTGTCCTGGACATGTGTGGCGTTCAGCGCCTCGGCGAGGCGTGTCTGCGCGCTTCCGGGACGGAGGGGTTTCTGCTGGCTCTCGTGTGGGGCCCAGCCGGTGAGGAAGATCACCTCGAATGTCGCGCGAATGCGGCCTGTATCGTCCGCGAAACGGTCCTGATAGATCGCGGCGGCGCGCGCAAACAGGCTGCGCCGCGCCGGCGTCTTGTGACGCTCGACCAGGGCATTGGTTTCGCCCATCGCACGCAGATCGCGCATCAGGGCGAAGATGTCGCCATAGCTCGCGGTCATCCGCAGCGCGTCGGCCACCGGCAGGGCAAGGCCCGCCCGCTGCAGCAGCGCGCCCATCTGCCGGACCTCGGCCATCGGCGCTACGCGGGGGCTGAGCCCGCCCGTCTCGGCGATCTCGGCCTCCGCCAGCGCGGTACGAAGCTCGTTCAGCGTCTCGCCACCGAAACCCGCCGCAAGGAACAGCCCGTCGGCCACAAGCGCGCGGCGGCATTGCACGATCTGGCCCACCGGGTCATCGGCCCAGTGCAGCGCCATCGCGTGCACCACGAGGTCATGGGCCCCCGGCCGCAGGTCGAGCACCTCACCGGGCGGCACGCAGACCGCCCCGGGCACGGCATCGGCCCAGATCTCGGGATGCGCGGTCACGATCGCGGGTGCCGTAAACGTTCTGTTAACGTCCCTCAGCCTTTCCTCGATCTCGTCTGCCGCATTCCGGTGGATGAAGTCAGCCTCCCGCAGCCGCATGCTCCACCGCGCGCGTGCGCGGTGCAGGGACAAGGCTTCGTGATCCACGAGGCGTGGTTGCGGGATGTTCAGAGTCAAGGGTTCGCGCGTCCTGTTCGATGACCCATGTCAACTTAGGGGGCCGACATGAGAATGCAAACGGTGCTGCATGCGGTCTTTCCGCCCGAATGTCTAAATTGCGGGGCGCGGGTGGACGAGGATTTCTCGCTCTGCGGCGCCTGCTGGTCGGCCACGCCCTTCATCTTCGGCGCCGCCTGCGATCTCTGCGGCATGTCGCTGCCGGGTCAGAACGCCGATGGCGAGCGGCTGATCTGCGAGGAATGCCACACCATCGCGCGCCCGTGGGAGGCCGGGCGCGCCGTCATGAGCTACGCGGATGTCGGTCGAAAGCTGGTGCTTGGCCTCAAACACGGCGACCGGGCCGAGATCGCGCGCGCCGCGGGGCCGTGGATGGCACGGGCGGGTGCCGATCTGCTGCGGGACGATCCCATCCTCGTCCCGATCCCCCTGCATCCGCTGCGCCTTGCGTCCCGGCGCTACAACCAGTCGGCGCAACTGGCGTGGTCGATGGCCGCCGTCACCCGCAGCGACGTCGCCGTGCGTGCGCTGGTCAGGTCGCGGTCCACCCCGTCGCAGGACAGGCGGGACCGCTTCGCACGGTTCGAGAACCTGTCGGACGCCATCCACCCTCATGGGCGCTTTGCCACCGCGATCAGGGGGCGTTCCGTCCTTCTGATCGACGACGTGATGACATCGGGCGCCACCTTCGCCGCTGCGGCCGAGGCATGCTGGCGGTCCGGCGCGGAACATGTTCGCGTGATCGCTCTGGCGCGGGTCGGCATGGATGCATAGATTGCCCGAAACCGACCGAATTCAGGGTAGAGAACCATGTCCAACGTCGAGATCTACACGTCCCCGCTTTGCGGCTATTGCCACGCCGCCAAGAGACTTCTGGCGGACAAGGGGGTGAGCTTTGCCGAATACGACGTGATGCGCGCGCCCGACAAGCGGCAAGAGATGCTGGGCCGCGCCAACGGACGTCACACGGTGCCTCAGATTTTCATCGGCGAGCGGCACATCGGCGGTTATGACGATCTTGCCGCGCTGGACCGCGAGGGCAAGCTCGACCCGCTTCTGCAGGACGCCTGACGCGCGCCCGCGACGCGCTGTCCCTTGAATGCGGCGGTTGGCAGCGATGTAATCGCCACATGTCGGACCCCCCCTCCATCCCATCTTCAACGCCGGGCCCGGATGATCCGCCGCGCGCCGAAGATCCGCTGTCGGTCGCCCTGTTCAGCGAGATGTTCATGGCCGACCAGCTGGCCCGGAACCGGCTGAGCAAGGCGCTGCCCAAGGGGATGGAGCTCAGCCATTTTTCGGTGCTGAACCAGCTGGCGCGGTCGAACGCGGAAAAGACACCGGCACAGCTTGCGCGGATCTTTCACGTCACGCGCGGGGCGATGACGAACACGCTCAACCGTCTGGAATGGGCGGGGCACATCCACGTGCGGCCCGACTGGGACGACGCCCGCCGCAAGCGCGTTTCCATCAGCCCGGCCGGACGGCGCGCCCGGGACGCGGCGATCGCGGCCATCGCGCCGATCCTGTCCGACACGATCAGCGAGATCGGCGCGGACCGCGTGCGTCAGGCGCTTCCGGTGATCCGGGAAATGCGGCTCCGCCTCGAGGAAGACGGCGGCGGATAGCCGTCAGTCGGGCTTGGTCGAGGCTGTCACGTAGTTCACAGACAGGTCGCGGTCCGAAAGCCGCCAGTTCCAGCCGACCGGGTTGAACAGGAAACCCTTGCGGTCCACCGGCGTCAGACCGGCCTTGCGGATCAGGTCGTACAGTTCGTCGGGCGTGATGAATTTCGACCACTCGTGTGTGCCCTTGGGCAGCCAGCGCATGACATGCTCCGCGCCCACGATCGCCATGAGGTAGCTTTTCGGGTTCCGGTTGATCGTCGAACAGATCATCAGGCCGCCGGGCTTCAACAACTCCTGACAGGCGGTAAGGTAGCCCTGCGGGTCCGCGACATGTTCGACGACCTCCATGTTCAGCACCGCGTCGAAGCGTTCACCGGCGGCGGCCATCGACTCGGCCGTGGTGTGACGGTAGTCGATGGTCAGGCCCGACTGTTCGGCATGGACCCGGGCCACGGGGATGTTGCGTTCGGCGGCATCGGCGCCGACCACATCGGCGCCCAGACGTGCCATCGGTTCCGCCAAGAGCCCGCCGCCGCAGCCGATATCGAGGATCCGCAGGCCCGCGAAGGGCTTGTCCGTCTTCAGGTCGCGCCCGAACTCCGCCGCGATCTGGCTGGTGATGTAGTCCAGCCGGCAGGGGTTGAGCATGTGCAGCGGCTTGAACTTTCCGTTGGGGTCCCACCATTCGGCGGCCATCGCCTCGAACTTGGCGATCTCGGCGGCATCGACGGTTTGCGTGGTCCGTTGGGTCGCGGTGTTCATGGACATCTCCCCGGCTTCCTGCGAATGTTGGGCGGTATGACCCGCCCGTGGGGGTCTATATAGGATGCAGATGGACAAGTTCTCCGGCCAAAAGCGCGCAGCGGCGCATCTGTTTCCGCCGATCGACCCGTTCGATCAGCGCATGCTGGACGTGGGCGACGGCCATCAGCTTTACGTGGAACAATGCGGCAATCCCGAGGGCGCGCCGGTCGTGGTGCTCCATGGCGGGCCCGGAGGCGGGTGTTCGCCCGCGATGCGGCGTTATTTCGATCCCGCAGACTGGCGCATCATCCTGTTCGATCAGCGCGGCTGCGGCCGGTCGCGTCCCCATGCCAGCGTGCGGGGCAACACGACCTGGCACCTCGTGGCCGATATCGAGCGCATTCGCCACACGATGGGGATCGAGCGCTGGGCGGTCTTCGGCGGGTCCTGGGGCGCCACGCTGGGCCTGATCTATGCCGAGACGCACCCCGATCACGTGGCCTATCTCGCGCTTCGCGGCGTGTTCCTGGCCATGCAGCGCGAGCTTGACTGGTTCTATGGCGGTGGCGCGGGGCAGTTCTGGCCCGATCAATGGACGCGTTTCGTCGCCATGGTCCCCGAGGAAGAGCGTGGCGACCTGATCAAGGCCTACAACAAGCGGCTGTTCTGCGGCGACCTGATGGTCGAGACTCGCTATGCCCGCGCCTGGGCGTCATGGGAGAATGCGCTTGCCTCGATGGAAAGCGATGGTGGCGGCGGCGACAGCCCGGCGGATTACGCGCGCGCCTTCGCGCGGCTGGAAAACCACTATTTCCTGAATAGGGGTTTCCTTGAGGAAGACGGCCAGATCCTGCGGGATGTCCACCGCATCGCGCATATCCCCGGCACCATCGTGCAGGGCCGCTACGACATGATCTGCCCGCCGAAATCGGCCCATGCGCTGGCCTCGGGCTGGCCGTCCGGACGGCTGCACATGATCCGGCAGGCGGGCCATGCGCTCAGCGAGGCGGGGATCAGCGAGGAACTGGTGCGGGTGATGAAGATCGTCGGTCAGAGACGGGGGAAGTACGGGCTTTGAGGCGGCTATTGCTGCGCCACTAGCAGGCTGGCTCCGAAGACAAGGCGCCCGGTCTCGCCATTTGAAAGACGATAAATCACGGTGTCGCGCCCGTTCAAATAGTCCGCGGTGAGTGTCATTGTGCCTGTGCGCCCGTCGTTGCAGCGTATAGGCAGCGTCCAAACCGTCATACCGTAAGGTAGGTTTTGGTTGGCGACACAAGAACTTCCGTTTGAGCTCACGATGAGCACATCAAGATTGAAATTCTGCGCATCAGCAGGCGATTGCGTGTATCGTCCAGTGATTGGTGACCCGTTTCCGGCTTGGCCGTTACCTGCGACCGTCGCGACGCAGCCGGACAACGATAGTGCAATCACTAGAGCGTGTCGCGTTTAATCGGTTTGGTATCCTGCTGCTCTGAAGAAGTTGTAGCATTCCTCGTCGCTGAACAGGCTGCATACATGTCCGACCACC
>LJSY01000046.1 GCA_001314805.1 Rhodobacteraceae bacterium HLUCCO18
GCCTCCGGCAGTCCCAGCGTCGCCTTCGGCGCCATCACCCGGATATCGCAGGCCGTCGCCAGTTCCAGCCCGCCGCCGAAGGCGTGCCCGTGGATCGCCGCCACCGTGGGCCGTGACAGCCGAGCAAGCCGGTCGAACACCCGGTGCCCCAGTCGCACCCAGTTCCGCGCGAAATCCGTGGGGCTGAGCGCGCCCCAGCCGATGATATCGGCACCGGCGCAAAAGGCCCGGTCGCCCTCCGCCGTCACGATCACGCCACGGATCGACAGGTCGTCCTCGATGGCATCGCAATGCGCCTCGAGCGCATGCAGCATGTCCGGCGTGAAGGCGTTCAGCTTGGCCGGATTGTTCAGATGCAGCCGTGCAATCGGCCCCTCGATATTCAGGTCAACGCGGCTCATGGCGCCCACCCCATCGGGGCGTCGGCCAGAAGCGCCTTGGACATGGTCACGGCGTTCTCCGCCACGCTGACCCGCCCACCGCTGGCCGCGACGATGTCGCGCTCCGGGTCCATCCCCGGCATGATCTCGGTGGCGACAAGACCGCCCTCCGTCAGCCGCATCACGCAGCGTTCGGTGACATAAAGCACCTCCTGCCCTGTCCTGAGCGCCCGTTGCCCGGCGAAGGTCACATGCTCCACCGCGTCCACCATCTTGGTGAACTTGCCGGGGCTGGCGACGCGCAAGCCTTCGTCGGTCAGGACGAGCTGCGCGCCGGCCTCGAAATAGCCGGAGAACACGATCTTTCGCGCATGCGCCGTGATGTCGACGAAGCCGCCGCAGCCGGCGGTGAGGTAGGGTTTCTTGCCCAGTTTCGAAACGTTCACGTTGCCCTCCACATCGACCTCGAGGAAGGACAGAAAGGACATGTCGAACCCGCCGCCCTGGAAATAGGTGAACTGGTTGGGCGAGGGCATGAAGGCGTCCGCGTTCGAAGCGCAGCCGAAGGCGAAGCCGGTCAGGGGCATGCCGCCCACGGCGCCCTGCTCGATGGCCCATGTCACCGCCTGCGCGTGACCTTCTTCCAGAAGAATACGCGGCACCATGGCGGAAATGCCGAAGCCCAGGTTTGCGGTCATGCCGCGCTTCAGTTCCATCGCGGCGCGGCGGGCGATGACCTTCTCCACGCCGTGCTCGGCCAGCGAGAACGAGTCCCACGGCCGCATGATCTCGCCCGAAATGGCCGGATCGTAATCGGTTTCGGTCGTCTGCTTCTGGTCGGGGGCAAGCACGATCAGGTCGACAAGGTGGCCCGGCACATGCACGTCATGGGGCCGCAGGCTGCCCGCCGCCGTCATCCGCTTGACCTGTGCGATCACCAGCCCGCCATGGTTGCGCACGGCGATGGCCTGATCCAGACCGCCCAGATAGGCGCCCTCATGTTCGTAGGTGAGGTTTCCCGTCTCGTCGGCCGTGGTCGCCCGGATGATGGCGACATTCGGCACGATGTTGGGGAAATGCAGCCACGTATCGCCGCCGAACTCGACCCGCGAGACGATGGGCCGCCCCGCCGCGCGGTCGTTCATCGCACAGCCTTCGCGGATCGGGTCGACGAAGGTCTCCAACCCCACTTTGGTCAGGACCCCGGGTTTTCGCGCGGCCACGTCGCGATGCATGTCGAAGAGGATGCCCGACGGCACGTTGTAGGCCGCGACGCGATCCTCGGTGACCATGCGCCAGATCTCGGGCATGGGCAGCGAGGACGGCCCGGAGGGATAGGAACCGGCGATGATCGTCGAAAGCAGACCGTCGCGCGCGATGTGGTCGATGCCCTTCACGCCGTACATGTCCCCGGCGGCGATCGGGTGCAGCGTCGTCAGGTCGCGCGGGTGCCCCTCCGTCGCGAAGCGCGCGCCGATGGCCGCGAGCACCGCGTCCGGACAGCCCAGCGCCGAGGAGGAGGAGACCGTGACCACCGCGCCATCCGAGATGCGCGCGGCGGCCTCGGCGGGACTGACCAGCTTGCTCATGCCTCAGACCCCGCCATAGTCCACCGCGACCCGGGCGCCGCTGGTCGCGGCCTTCGCCACGGCGCTGGCCACGGCGAGAGACTTGATCCCGTCGATCCCGTCGGCGGAGGGCGCGCCCTTGCCAGCCACCGCGTCGGTAAAGAGGCCCACGGAACGCTGGTAGAGATTGTGGTCGGCAAAGGGGACATCCTCTTCGCCCGCGTCGGTGATCAGCGTGACATGGCCCGTGGGTCGTTGCGTCATCACGCCCGTGGCGCGGATCGAACCCTTGGTGCCGTGGACCTCGATCCCCGTTCCGGCGAAGCGATGGGTGAAGCTTTCATGGGTCATCACCGTCGCGCCAGATTGCATCTGCC
The DNA here is from genome assembly GCA_001314805.1 of Rhodobacteraceae bacterium HLUCCO18. GTDB lineage: Bacteria > Pseudomonadota > Alphaproteobacteria > Rhodobacterales > Rhodobacteraceae > Roseibacterium. The sequence goes on from LJSY01000046.1 coordinate 2,326, forward strand.
AGACGGACATCACGCTGTCCTCGACGCCCTCGCCCATGCCCGCGCTGGTTTGGATCGCCACGACCTCGGCCGGGTCCTCGCCCAGATGAAAGCGCACCGTATCGGCGTCATGGACGACGATATCGGGGATCACGCCGCCGCCCGCCTCGGGGTTGTCGATGCGCCAGCCCTGCAGGTGTGGCGGCAGGTAGACGGCGTGCATGACCCGGGCCGACAGGATCTCTCCGATCCGGCCCGAGGCGATCAGGTCACGGATCGCGATATGGCTGCCCGCGTTGCGCAAATGGTGATTGGTGGCGAAGACAAGCCCCGCCTTGTCGGCCGCGCGCACCATCGTCACGGCGTCGGCGACGCTCATCGCCAGGGGCTTTTCACACAGGACATGCTTGCCCGCCGCGATGGCCGCCATGGCCTGCGGGAAATGCTTCTCGTTCGTGGAGGAGATGTAGACCGCGTCGATATCGCCACCCAGAAGCGCGTCGAGGTCGCTATGACCCTTCGCGATTCCATGCTCCTTCGCATAGTCCGCCGCGCGTTCGGGCGAGGAACTCAGGACCGACACGACATCGCCCCCGGTGGCCCGCATGGCGCCGATCATGTGCGAGGCCGCGATGTTGCTCGCCCCGATAAGTCCCCAGCGCATGACGCCCTCCGATAGCCTTGGATCGTTCCAGATGATTTATTGGATCGTTCCAAAGCCCATGTCAAGTCAATGAAGCGCGGTCTGGTGCGCATGGCGGCCGTGCGCTCAAAAGACCGTCGACGGGCATGACGCCGTGACGTATGACTCCCCGGGACCCGGACGATGCGCCGCGCGCGCATCCGTGGAAAAGGGAGCCGAACCATGGGCAGGAACAGTCGGCGATGGACCGGTGTCGCGGCGCTTGCGGGCGTCCTTCTGGCCACACCCGCCGCCGCACAGACGGATGCGAGACCCACTGTCGGGCTGGAGCTGAACCGCGTGGACCAGATCGAGGCGGCCTGCCGCTTCACCTTTCTCGCCGAAAACGGCATGGGAACGGACCTTGCGGCGCTCACGGTTGAAACCGTCATCATCGATGTCGAGGGCCTGGTGGACCGCCTGACGCTGTTCGAATTCGGCGCCCTGCCCGCAGGCACCCCGCGCGTGAGGCAATTCGATGTCCCGGGGCTCGATTGCGCGCAGGTGGGCCGGGTCCTGATCAACGGCGTGTCCGACTGCGGCGGCGTCGAGGGCTGCGCCGAGGCGCTGACCTTGTCGAGCCGGACCGACATCGACTTCCTGGGGTGAGCGGATGCAGGACGGTCTCGTTTCACTGCTGGGACTGGGTGGGCCTGTCGTCCTCACCCTGCTGGCGCTGTCCGTGCTCGCGCTCAGCGTGATCATCTACAAGATTTGGGATCTGCACAACGCCGGCGTCGGGCGGCACCGCGCCATCGACCGGGCAATCTCGGCCTTCGATGGCGGCAGAACCTCGGAGGCGCGGGAACACCTTCGGTCGAGCCCGAGCCACCTTGCGCCGCTGCTGATCGATGCGCTTGGCGGATCGGCACGCGACAAGACGCGCCTGACGGCGGAGGCCGAAACCCGGCTGGCACGTGCGGAGCGCGGCTTCCGCCTGCTGGACAGCATCGCGCAGGTCGCGCCCTTGCTGGGGCTTTTCGGAACCGTTCTGGGCATGATCGCGGCCTTCCAGGCCCTGCAGGAGGCCGGCGCATCCGTGGACCCCTCGGCACTTGCCGGAGGCATATGGGTCGCGCTCCTGACCACGGCGGGAGGGCTGGCCATCGCGATGCCGACTTCGCTGGCGCTCAGCTGGTTCGAAAGCCGCACAGAGGCCGACCGCCTGATGGCAAGCGTCGCCATCGAGGCCTTCTGCACCAGGAGCGGGTCGGACAAACGGGATGCCACGGCCTCCGCCGACCTGGTACTCACCGATGCGTCGTGAGGTCCGCCTCACCCGGAGGCGCACCATCGCGATGACGTCGCTGATCGACGTCATCTTCATCCTGCTGCTGTTCTTCCTTCTGACATCGACCTTCACGCGCTTCGGCGAACTCAGCGTGTCGACCGGTGGCGCCGGGGCCGGCGTCGCCGCCGGCTCCCCGATCTTCCTGCGGCTCGAGGCCGACGGGCTGACCCTCAACGGGACACGCCACGCGCTCGACACCATCGTGCCGGCGCTGGAGGCCTTCGCGCCGGGAAACGGCGATGAGGCGGCCGTCCTGATCTCGGTCGCGGACGACGTGACGTCTCAGCGTCTTGTCGATCTTCTGGCGCTGTTGCGGCCGTTCGACTGGGCCGATGTCACGGTGTTGGGTTAGACGGATGCTGCGGAGCACGAAAAGGCGAAGGGGCCGCGCCGACCCGCTGATCGCGCTGATCAACGTGGTCTTTCTGCTGCTTGTCTTCCTGATGGTGGCAGGCACCGTCGCGCCCGCCCTGTCGCGCGACGTGGAGCTCATCGACACCTCCGACCCCGCTGCCCGACCGCCGCCGGACGCACCCGTCATCCTCGCGGACGGGCGGATGGTCCTGGACGGCGCCGAAATCGCGGCCTCCGACCATGCCGGCACCCGCCTGGCCGAGGGGGAGACCGAGATCCGGATCGTCCCGGATCGAAACCTGCCCGCGCACCTGCTGATCGAGGTCATCGCGGAGATGCGCGCCGCCGGGGCAAGCGAGGTCTGGATCGTGACGGAGCGCGCGGCGCAATGACCGCCAAGACCGCCATCGCCGCCGGGCTGGCCGTGCTGACCTCCGCCGCCGTGCATGGCGCGCTGTTGGGCAGCATCGCAGCGCCCGCCGGCGGAACCGATACGCCGCCCGGCGGGACCGAGGTTTCGATGATCGGCCAGAGTTTCGAGGACCTCGCCGCCGGGCAGCTCCGGCCCGTCTCGCCGCCCCCGGGCGCCACCGCTCCGGTCCCGCCGCAAGCAAGCGCCACGACGCCAACCGCATCCCCATCGCGCACGCCCGTCGTCACCGAGACGCCACAAGCCACCCCGACACGCTCGGCCGATGTCTCCGTCCCATCGACTGCAGCCTTCGCCACGCCCGACCGGGTCGTCGCACGGGAAGCGCCGCCGGTGCGGCAACCGACGGCCGACACGCCGCGGCCCGAGATCCGCCCGCCGCCCCCGGCTCCGGCCGAAGCGGCCCCTGTCCCGCCGCCCACGCCTCAGGGCAATGCCGACCGGAACGCACAGGCCGGCACGGCGCAGGGCAGCACCACGGGCAGTGCGACCCAGCGTCAGGGCGACGCCGAGGCCGCGCCCGGCCCCTCGGCGCGCGAGATCGCGCGCTATCCGCAGCAGGTGAACCGCCATCTCGGTCGCCTGCGTCGACCGGACAGCGGGTTTCGCGGGACCGCGATCATCGGGTTCACCATTGCGCCGGATGGCGGGCTTGCCGCCCTCAGCATAGATCGGTCCTCGGGCGATGCGGGGTTCGACGAACTGGCGCTGCGCCACATCCGCGGCGCCGTGCCCTTTCCGCCGCCACCGGCCGGGGGGCAGACGCGCTATTCCGTGTCCGTCCGGGGGCGGTGACGCGACCGTATCGCAGGCTCATGCCACCGATTTCGCCGCGCCTTGCGTCATCGCGCCATGCGGAGGTCACGGGATTCAAGGGGTTTGCAGAAACTCACGCAGCCGCGGGTCGTGCCGCCGCGCTGCGGTCGAGCAGGACCGAGGTGGCCATGCCGCCCGCCCAGATCGACGCGCCCGCGACCCATGCGGTCAGGGACATGACCGCACCGCCCGACACGGCTGCGCCCACGGCACAGCCGCCGGCAAGCATGGCGCCGAAGCCCATCAGAATGGCGCCGAGGAAATAGCGTTCCATCGGCGTGTCCGGGCCGAAGCGCTGGATCTGCCATTCACCGGCCACAAGCGCGGCGATCCCGGCGCCCAGGAACACGCCCGGCACGAGGCCGATCCCGAAGGACAGCGGCACGGAGCGCTGCGACACGAGCGCCATCAGCGTGTCCGTGGCGGGGCCCGTGAAGGTCACGCTCGAGACCGGTACGATCTCGAAGGATGCCTGCGCGATCGCGTAGGTCAGGGTCCAGCCCAGCGCGACGGCAAGACCGACGCCAACCCCGGCCAGCGCCGCCATGGGCCGAACGCCCCGGGTGTGCGCGAGCCCCAGCGACACGATCAGGCCGAGCAGCGCGAGAAACAGGACGGTGCTCCTCGTGAGCCCGAGCCCCTGCATCAGGTCGCGCGACGGGCCTGAGATCACCCAGAGCTCCGAGATCGCCTCGCGCGCGGGGGCAAGGACGCCGCTCAGCGCCGACTGCGCCACGAGCGTCAGCATCAGCCCCGTCACAAGGGCCCGCAGATTGCCCGTGGCCGACAGCACCAGCAGGCGACTGGCGCAGCCGCGTGCCAGAACCATACCCACGCCGAACATGACGCCCCCGATGGTCGCGCCCGACAGACTGCCCGCACCGGAGAGCTGCCGCGCGTCGGACACCTCCAGGAGGTCGAGCATGATCAGTCCCTGCGTGGCAAGAAGCGCGGTGGCGAACACGATCAGCCAGATGGCCATGCGCGGCCCGATCCGCCCGCGCGACAGCTCGACCGTCGAGGCGCGCAGACAGAACTGCGAGCGCTGCGCGGCCACGCCGAACAGCAGACCGGTCAGAAGACCGGCCATCATCAGCACGGTTCCGTCTCCGAACAGGTCCAGCAGGGTTTCGATCACCTCAAGGCCCTCGATACGTGAGCCGCGAACGTAGATGCCCCCGCCGGCACCAAGCGTTGATGCAGGTCAAATCGGATATTCCATGAATGTATGGCGTATGCGCTCAGCGGCCCTGGGCGTCGAGGATGATTGCGTCCAGCATCGCCTCGACCTCCTGCATCGGCCCGTCGGGATAGGCCCGATGGCCGATCATGACCTCGCCATCGCGTTCGGCCACGAAGATGGAATAGGGGCAATGCACGATGTTCATCGCGTCGGCTTCCATCACCCGCCGGGAAATCGCGGCCGAACAGAAGAGGAAGATGTCGGCATGTTCGAAGATCGTGGTCTTAGCGCCCATGTCTTCCCCCGTCCGGTTCAGCATGTCGCCGACATGGGAGACGAGGTCGATCACCAGCCCACGGTCGAGGATCGCGCTTTCGATGGCGAAACTCGCATCCTCGAAACTGCCGTCGAAGTCGAAGGTAATGACGTCCTGAGCCTGTGCGGCGCCCGCGAGCGCCATGGCAGACCCGATTGCAAGCGATGTGAGGGGCTTCCGCATCAGGGCAGGTCCTTTTCGTACGCTGTGTCCCCCGAGGCGCGGTCCTGTCGTCCGCGCCCCGGGAGGTCTTTCGCATCCGGCGCTCAGCCGAACATGTCCTCGACGATCGCGTCGTACCAGCCGAGGCTTTCGCGGTAGGTCTCGGCACGGGTTTCGGGCGTTTCGCCGACCTCGCTGATGAAGCTGGAGGTCGAGACGATGCCCTCGTCCGACGCCTCGTAGGTCGCGCCGACCTTCACGCCGTCATCGGTCTCGATCAGCGACCAGCAGGTGTTGGCGTAGCGCGGCGGGAAGGCGCGCGCGTCGGTCAGCGCCGCAATGACGGCGTTGGCGCAGACCTTGGCCTGGCTATTGGCCGAGAAGCCGGACTTGGGCATCGCGCCCTGTGCGGCTGAATCGCCCAGAACGTGGATCTCCGGGTCGATCTTGCTGGACATGTCATAGGCCGACACGGGCGCCCAGTTGCCATCGGTGATGTCGGCGGCCTGGGCGATCAGGCCCGCCTGCTGCGCCGGGATGACGTTGCAGACATCCACGTTCTCGACCACGCCATCGATGCTCACCGTCATGGCGTCGGGATCGACCTCCACGATATCGCCGCCGAAATCCGGACCGATGCGGGTGATCATGCCCGGGTAATGGCGCTGCCAGCCATCCTCGAACAGACCCTGCTTGGAGAAACTCTCCTTTGGATCGACGAGGAGGATCTTCGCGGTCGGGTTGGTGTTCTTCAGCATGTGCGCCACCATCGAGATCCGCTCGTAGGGTCCCGGAGGGCAGCGATAGGGGTTCGGCGGGGCGACCATGGCGAAGGTGCCGCCTTCGGGCATCGCCGCGACCTGCGCCTTGAGAAGCTGGGCCTGGGTGCCACCCTTGTAGGCATGAGGCATCTTGCCCTGCGCCGCCAGCGACCAGCCGGGAACGCTGTCCTCGACGAAATCGATGCCGGGGCTCAGGACGAGACGGTCATAGGGCACCGACCCGCCACCGGCGAGGCTCACGGTCTTGGCGTCGCGATCCACCCCGGTGGCCCAGTCATGCACGACATTGATGCCGTAGGACGACGCGAGGTTGCCGTAAGTGTGGCCGAGATCGTCGAATTCGTAGAACCCGCCGATGTAGAGGTTCGAGAAAAAGCAGGTGTAGTAGGAGCGCGTGGGCTCGATCAGGGTCACGTCGATCGCGCCGTTGCTGTCGCGTGCGATGTACTTGGCCGCGGTTGCGCCACCGGCACCGCCACCCACGACGACGACACGCGGCATCGACTGCGCGCGCGCAATCATCGGGGTCGCAAGTGTCGCCGATACGGCCGCCGCCGTACTCAGGAATGTACGTCTGTTGATACTCATGTCGTCGTTTTTCCTCCCTTGTGATTTCGTCTTTTCTTCCTGTTCGTCCGGTCACCTTAGCGCAATATCGTCCGGAATTCCCGCCCTAGTGGTTTTCCGACAGGAAATACGCAGCCAGCGCGGCGATTTCCTCGTCTCCCAAACGCGCCGCCAGCGTGTTCATGACTTGGTGCTGCCGCTCGCCCGAGCGATAGGCCACCATGCCCGCGATGAAGACCGTCGGCGTCAGGCCGCGGATCGAGGGGATATCGTCGCCGCCCTGACCGATATGGCAGGCCGTGCATTCCGAGGACAGGAATTGCCCGTAGGCGACGTCGCCCTCGAACTCCAGGATCGCGGCGACCTCGGGCGATGGCCCGGTGTCTTCGCCCGCCGCTGCCGGGGCTTCGGAAGATCCGCCTTCTTGTATCAGAAAAGCGATCAGGTCCGCGCGGTCATCGGCCCCGCGAATGCCGCGAAAGACCATGGCGGTGCCCGGAAGGTAACCGCCAGGGTTGGCGATGAACCCGTCCAGCGCCATTTCGGTCCAGACCTCGCCCGCGGCCGCCGCCTCCTCGAAGATCTCGGAGAACCGGTACCCTTCGACCATGCCGATGCCTCGGTCCATGATGCCGTTGAGGTGTGGCCCGATCCGGTGGATCGCGCCCTCCCCGATCATGTGGCAGGCGGCACAGGGCCGGTAGAGGGCTTCACCGCGCTCGGGATCCGCTTCTGCGAGAGCCGGCCCGGACAGTGCGCCCAGAACGCTTGCGGCGGCGGCTATGCGCGACAACACCGACATGTCACTCCGCACCGGCAGACTGCATGTAGGCGATCACCGCGACGATGTCCTCGTCCGAGCGCAGACCCTGGAAGGCCATCCGGTTGCCACGGATGAAGCCGCGCGGATCGGCGAGGTAGGCGGCCAGCGTTTCGTCGTCCCAGACCATGCCGGACTCGCCGGCCTCGCGCAGCGCGGGCGAGTAGCGGAAGCCCTCGACCACCGCGACCGCGTTCCCGTGGATGCCGTTCAGATGGGGCCCCACACGGTTGCGCGCGCCCTCTCCGATCTCGTGACAGGCGGCGCAGGCGCGGAAGACCGTCTCACCGGCGGCGACCAGCGCGGGATCGGGCCCTGCGGGTGCTTCCGGCGCGTCCTCTTCGGTCACCGCGGCTTGCTCGACCGTCTCTTCCTCCGTCTCCGGTGTCACGTCCAGAACGGCGGCGCGCATCGTGATCTCGATGTTTTCGGCGCAGTCGCTCATGCACGGCTCTTGCGAGAACTCCGGGATCTCGACGTCGTCGCGATCATCCATGAAGAAGCCGCCCTCGTTTGTTAACGCGACCTCGGCGAAGGTCTCGTTGGACAACTCGAAATCGTCGTCCACCACGTTGTTGAGGTAGAGCAGGTAGGCCGTGATGGCATAGACCTCGTCATCGGTCAGCGTCTGCGCGGCGCCATAGGGCATGGCGCGATGGACGTAGTCCCAGACCGTGGAGATATAGGGCCAGTAGGACCCGACCGTCTTGACCGGGTCCTCCGCGTCGAGCGTTCCGAAGCCGCCCGACAGCATGGGCCAGCGCCCCACCGCTTCGCCGAAATCCCCGTGGCAGGAAGAGCAGAGCGTCACGTAAAGCTCTTCGCCGGTCCAGACGTCGCCGGACCCCACGGGCAGGCCCTGACCGTCTGGACGGATGTCGATGTCCCACGCGGCGATCTCTTCGGGCAGGGCCGCGCGGCCGAGGCCGTAGCCACCCTCGCGGGACGGGGCGGGCATCTCCTGCGCGATGGCGTGGACGCAGGTGGTGGCAAGTAGCGCACCGGCGGCGATTGCGATCTTTTTCATGGTTCAGCCGACCTCCACATTCTCGGCCCGGCCTGTCTCGTCGATGGCCCAGGTCTGAATGCCGTTGTTGTGATAGATGGAGTTTTCGCCGCGCAGTTGGCGCAGCATCTCCTTGGTGGGCTGCACGTAGCCGGTGCTGTCATGCGCCCGGCTCTGCAGCAGAAGCGGCGCGCCGTCCCAGTCGAACTCGTAGTAGAACCGGTGCATCGATTTATCGAGGCTCGGCCCGGACATCCGCGCCACGTGCCAGTTCATGCCGCCATCGAGCGAGACATCCACGCGCGGGATCGTGCCGCGACCCGACCACGCGACGCCGGTGATGACGGTCGGCCCCGGTCCATGGGTGATCGGCGCCTGCGGGCTGGGGTTGGTGATGACCGACTTGGCGTCCATCACCCAGGTGAAGCGCCGCGCGTTGCCATCCTCCAGAAGGTCGGTGTATTTCGACGTCTCCTCGCGGTGGTGCCATGGCTGGTCGCCCACCTCGATCCGGCGCAGCCACTTGACCCACATGTTGCCTTCCCAGCCCGGCACGACGAGGCGGATCGGATAACCCTGTTCGGGGCGCAGCCGCTCGCCGTTCATGTGCGTGGCGACAAGGCAGTCGTCGAGCGCCTTGTCCAGCGGAATGGACCGCGTCATGGCCGAGGCGTCGGCGCCCTCGGGCAGGACCCACGCCGCGCTTGTCTTGACGCCCGCTTCTTCCAGAAGAAGCCGCAGGGGCACGCCGGTGTAGACCACGTTGTGGATCATCCCGTGCGTGAACTGGCAGCCGTTCAGCTGCGCGCCGCGCCATTCCATGCCCGTGTTCGCCGCGCATTCGAGGAAATAGGTCCGGTTCTCGCGCGGGAAGCGCATGAGGTCTTCCATGGTGAACACGAGCGGCTTGTCGACCAGCCCGTTGATCATCAGCCGGTGCAGGCCCGGGTCGATCTCGGCGATGCCCGAGTGGTGACGCTCGAACGCCAGACCGTTGGGCGTGATGATCCCCTCCATCTCGTGCAACGGGGTGAAGTTGACGGAGCTGACCGTGTCGGCCGTCAGCCATTCCACGTTGCGGCGCACCACATGGGCCTCGTATTGCGAGGGCATGCCGTAGGGGCGCGCATCCACCCCGTCGCCGAGATACTGCTGCCATGGCTGCAACTCGGTGATCAGCGGATCGGGCGAAGCGGCCTGCGCATGCACCAGCTTGCCGGTGGCCAGCGCGCCCGTCGCCACGGCGGCCCCACCGAGGAACCTGCGGCGGGAGGAGGAGAATTCCCTGTCTTCGGACATCATGTCTTCCTTTCGTCGCTCGTGGCCGGGCACGGCCTCAGCCGCCCACGACGTCCACGGTGTTGTTGGGCTCAAGCGTGACCGTGCCCTGTTCGCGGATGTGAGCCTCCAGAACCTCCCAGATGGGCGGGCCTTCGGTGCCTTCGTTGACGCTGGCCCAGCCGGCCACGACGTAATTCCGATCCGGCATGATCGACTCCCCCGTGCTGAGAAGCGTCATGTCGGTGATGCGGCTGCCCTGCTCCTGGTGGATATCGATCCGGTAGCCGAGGCCGCCGATGCGCACCATGTCGCCGCCCTGCTGGTAATAGGCGTCGGGGTTGAAGATGTTGGCGGCCACGTCCTCGAAGATCGTGTGCAGCATCTCGCCCGACATCTCTATGCGATAGGCGTTGGGATAGGTCATCGCGGTGACGTTGTAGATGTCCTCGCGCGTGATCTCCTGCCCCGGCAGGACCGCCGCGCCCCAACGGAAACCGGGCGACAGCGCGATCTGCGCGTCACGCTGGGAGATCAGCGCATCGCAGATCACGTCGTCCCAGGTTCCGTTGAAGTTGCCCCTCCGGAACAGAAGCGACCCGGAGGTACCGATCACCTCGTTCATTTCCTCCTCGAAGGGCGCGCGCGTCGCGTCGACCAGCGCCGTCATCTCCGGGTCTGGCGCGATCACGTCCGAGAAGATCGGGATCAGACGATGGTTGATGCCGCGCATCGCCCCATCCTGCACGTCGAGATCCACGCGGCTGACGAACTTGCCGTGGCTGCCGCTCGCGACAAGGAAGGTGTTTCCCACCTGCAGAGGTTCGGGCAAGGCATCGTGCGTGTGCCCTGTCAGGATCACGTCGATGCCGGGGATATCCATGGCGAACTGCCGGTCCACGTCGAAGCCGTTGTGGGAGAGAAGGACAACGACCTCGGCGCCCGCGTCACGGACCTCCTGCACGACCTCGGCGATCCGTTCACGCCTGAGCCCGAAGCTGAGTTCAGGGAACATCCAGCCGGGGTTGGCAATGGGCATGTAGGGGAAGGCCTGCCCGATCACGCCGATGGCGGTGCCGTTCCGCTCGAAGATGCGGTAGCCGTCGTAGACCGGCTCGTCCCATTCGACGTCGAAGATATTGGCTCCGAGGAATGCCGGATCGACATGGTTCTCGACCAGTTCGTTGACCCGTTCCGAACCCAGCGTGAATTCCCAGTGCGAGGTCATTGCGTCAACGCCCAGCGCGTTCATCAGCGTGACCATGTCCATGCCGCGTGTCCGGAGCGACGGGAGCGAGCCTTGCCAGGTATCCCCGCCATCCAGCAACAGGGCGTCCGGCCGCTCCGCCCGGATCGCCTTGACCACGGTCGATATCCGGTCGAGCCCACCCATCCGGCCGTAGGTTCGGGCAAGCGACGTGAAATCGTCGTAGGTCAGCGCGTAATCCATCGCGCTGCCCTTCTCGATCCCGTAGGCCGCGCGGAACTCGTCGCCCACCAGATGCGGCGGCTGCCCGGCGGCAAGCCCTACGCCGATGTTGAATTCCGGCTCGCGGAAATAGATCGGCTGGGTCTGGGCGTGAATGTCCGTGATGTGGATCAGCGAGACGTTGCCGAAGTCGCTCGATCCGATCAGGTCGTCCTGGCTGAGCGCCTGCTGCGCGGCCAGCCGCGACCAGTTCCCGAAGCCCGAGGCCCCATAAAGCGCCGTTGTCGCCATGGCGGCCTGAACGAAGTGGCGGCGGGAGATCATGTTTTCAGCCTCAGGGTTTTTCGGATTCTCTGGTATGCGGGTGTGCCATCCGCCGCACCCCGGCGAGGCGGCGGATGCCATGCGTTCAGGTTCGGATGGACGGGCCTCCGGTCATCGCGTGATCGAAGGCGTCGACGGACGGGGTGTCGGACCCGATGGCCTGCGCGCCGTCGCAGCCGGTGTCACGGCTATCGCTACCGGCAACCGAAGCCGCCGGTGCACCGATGCCACCGCCGCCAAGAAATGAACTCCTGGTCATGGCCGTTCGTCTCCTCCCTTGCGACGGCTGCATTCCGGATTGTGCTTCCGGTTGCTCAGCTGACCGAGATGTCCGCCGTTTCCTCGTAGATCGAGCCGTCATCGTCGTACCAGGTGAACTGGAACGTGCCCGTCTCGTTCACCACCGCTTCGAACTGGAAATAGGGGTTGGTCGAGATCGAAGGCTCGAGCGTCACATCGACGACGTTCACGCCGTTGAAGTCGCAGGTGAAGCGATTGATGATCGAGCGCGGGATTATGTTGCCGTCCCCGTCGCGGCGCTGGCCGCTTTCCATCGGGTGACTGATCAGGGTCCGCACCGAAACGCTTTCGCCGGCCGAAGCCTCGCGGGGCACGCGGACGCGGGGGGTTACGTTGTCTGCCATGGTATCCTCTCCCTAACTCAGCCGCCGCAGCCGCCGATGGTCACGCGCACGTTCTGGCGCGCCTGTTTGAACGAGCCGTCGGGCATGCGCGCGATGGCGATGACGTCCTGTTCACCGGCCAGGCGGATGCGCGTGGAGGCGGCGTGACGTCCGGCGGCGGGGCCGAAATTGATCGTGCACACGTCCGGGTTCGGGTTGCCCGAGGCCAGGATCATGATGGCCTCGGCGTCGGGTGCGTCGACCTCGATCGGAACCGTGTTGCCGTTCTCGGCGATCTCGGGCGCGATCAGCGTGATGCCGTCAGAGGCGGCATCCGCACCACCGGTGAAGGCGTTGATGGCGTCCTCCAGAGCCTCGGCCGAGGCGATCTGCGGAAGCCCGAAGAAGGCGGCGGCGGCGACCAGACCGGTCCCGACGAACTGCCTGCGTGTTACGTCCATGGAATATCTCCCTAGGTCAGCATGGCCGAATGCACGATCTCGGCATTCGGTCAACGTCATCAGATAGGCCGCCACGTCCTCGATACCCTGTGCGCTGAGGTGTGGCCTGACCGGTCCTTCGATGGCCCGGCCGTCAAGGCCGCCGCCAGAGCGGTTGAACTCCGTCGTTCCGTAAAAGGCGAGCTTCGTCGTCTCGGGGAGAACCGCATCGGCATGCAACATGATACCACGAAGCGACCCTTCGTCCCAGCGCGCTCCGATGTCATCGGGCGATGGTCCGGCAATGTCGAGAAAGCCATGCTGGCCGCCATGAGCAGCTGGCGCTTGACCATTGTTCCTCCCTGGGGCGAGTTCCTGCCCGTATACGATCGTAGGCTCAAACCGCCGCTCATTTCAACAAACATTTAAATCTTTGCATATGAACGAGCCAGAGACTTGTTCCCATTGAACTTTCACACCCTTCCCTGCCTCGTTTCCCGAAGTCGCGGTGGGCAGTCGGCCGCGTTACTCGCTCATAAGTTGCATTTGATCGCCCCGCGCGGCACTCCACGAAAGGCTCGGCTCAACCAATCTTCTGAAAGATCTCGAAGGTCTCGAGCATCCAGAATCCGATGAACGTCATCGCATTCGTCGCGATCAGGACGCCGAACACCACCAGCGCGGCGCCCGTGACCCGCTCGACCTTTCCCAGATGCCGACGAAATCCGCCCGTGAAGCCGAGGAAGGGACGGACGAACAGCGCGGCGAGGATGAAGGGAAGGGTCATCCCCGCGCCATAGACCGTCAGCAGGAGCGCGCCCTGCCCGGCGGTATCCGTGCCGGCCGCGAGAAAGAGGATCGCCGCCAGAACGGGGCCGACGCAGGGCGTCCAGCCGAAGGCGAAGGCCAGTCCGATCAGGTAGGCGCCGCCGAGCCCCGCGCCGTGGACATCGCCCATGTCGCTCCGCCATTGCCGGTCCAGCGGGGCGATACGAACGACGCCGAGGAAGTGCAGGCCCATGGCCACCAGAAAGGCCGCCGCGATCCATCGAAGCACGTCGAACCACTCGCGGACGAACTGCCCCACCACCGAGGCGGAGACCCCGAGACCGACGAAGACCGTCATCATTCCGGCGGCGAAGAACACGGCCCCCAAAACCGCCCGCGCCGGCAGAACGGGCGGCGTGTCGCCGTCCGCCGCCATGGCGTTTACACTTACGCCGGCAAGGTAACTGAGGTAAAAGGGCACCATCGGAAGGACGCAGGGCGACAGGAATGACACCAGCCCGGCAATGAACGCACCCGTCAAACCGATGTCGAACATGGGCCCTCCGGATGCCGATACATTCAACTATTCATATCAATCACCATGGCAGACGTGCCCGCGCGGCTGCAAGCGCGCGTATGCTCCTGTGTGGCATGGTCGCGACGATCGCGCTTTCCGCGGCCTCCGAACAGGCCGAAGCCGACATGCGGCTCCTGATGTTCGAGGAACCGGGATGCGTCTGGTGCGCACGCTGGAACGCGGATGTGGGCGGCGAATATCCCATAACGCCGGAAGGCCGCGCCGCGCCGCTGATGCGGCTGCAGCTGCGCGACCCGCTGCCCGAGGATATCAGCCTCGTGTCCCGGCCGCGCTATACCCCGACCTTCGTCGTCGTGTCGGACGGAGAGGAGGTCGGCCGGATCGAAGGCTATCCGGGCGAGGATTTCTTCTGGGGCCTTCTGGGCCGCATCCTGGAGAGGGACGCGCCCAATGGTTGAGCGACCGCCAAGCCGCATATCGAAGGACGGCGCCACCGCGCACGCCATTCCGACAAAGCCGCGACCTGCAGCGTAGACCCATGACAGACATGACACGAAGACACGACACGGCCACCGAGATGCCCGACGACTACGCCACGATAGCCTCGATCCTCCCCGATCCGAGCAAGCCCATGGACGAGGAGACATGGACGCGCGTCAAGACCAATGCGCAGGGCGCCTCCGACTTCCTCAAGGCGCTCAGCCACGAGGGGCGCCTGATGATCCTCTGCTCGCTTGCCCATGGCGAGAAATCGGTGACGGAACTCGAACAGATGCTGTCCTCCCGGCAGGCCGCCGTCTCCCAGCAACTGGCCCGGCTCCGGCAGGAAAAGCTGATCTCGGCCCGTCGCGAGGGCAAGCAGATCTTTTACAGTTTGACAGACGCACGCGCCCGCCGGATCATCGAACAGGTTTACGAGTTGTTCTGCAGCTGAACGCGGGCGCATGGCACGCCGGGCTGTGAGGGAGGGAACGTGCTCGAACTCATCGGCGAATCCGGGGCCGTGTTGCTCATCGGCGCGGTCGGTGGCCTCATGCTTGGTCTTGCCGCGCGCCTCGGCCGGTTCTGCACGCTGGGCATGATCGAGGACGCGCATTACGGGCAGGACCGTGGGCGGCTGTGGATGTGGCTCACCGCGCTCGGCACTGCGCTGATGGTGAATTTCGGGGCTGCCGCGCTTGGGCTGATCGACCTGTCGGCCACGCTTCTTCTGTCCAACACATACTCGATCCCCGGCGCCATCCTTGGCGGATTGCTCTTCGGCTACGGCATGGCGCAGGCCGGCAATTGCGGCTACGGCGTGCTCGCGCGGGTGGGCGGCGGCGATTTCCGCGCGCTGGTGATCGCCATCGTGATGGGTGTTTCCGCCAGCGCCGCGGTTTTCGGCATTCTCGGCGGATTTCGGACCGCCTTCTTTCCGATCGTGCCTGCCGCGCCGGAGCCGTCGAGCCTTGCACATGCCGCCGAACGGATCACTGGCCTGTCGCACAGCACCATCGGCCTTGCCCTTGGCGCGCTCGCGCTGGGTCTTTCGATCCGCCTTCAGACAAGTGGACAGCGGCTGCGCCGTGTGGGCTGGGGCATCGTGGCGGGGCTTGCCATCAGTTCTGGCTTTCTGGGCACATACTGGGTCGCGACCGAGGGCTTCGACGTCTGGCCCGTGGTCTCCCACAGCTTTACCGCGCCGATCGGAGAGACAATCCACTACGCCATGTTCTCGTCCGGCCTCGTGCCGAAATTCGGCATCGGGTCGGTGCTGGGCGTGGTCCTCGGCGGCGCGATCGGCAGCCTGATCCAGGACGGTTTCCGCTGGGAGGCCTGCGAGGACCCGAGGGAACTGCGCCGCCAGATCGCGGGCGGCGTGGCGATGGGCCTTGGCGCGGTGCTGGCCGCGGGCTGCAGCGTGGGACAGGGCCTGTCGGCGCTGTCGCTTCTGTCGATTACGGCACCCATCGTCGCGGCGAGTATCTGGATCGGCGCGTGGATCGGTCTGCGGCACCTGATCGTCGGGCTGGAAGCCGCCTGACCGGAACGCGTTGTCTCCGTTCGGCAGCAGGCGTAAACCGCGCATGACCGCAAGCGAAGGGGAAACTCCGGCATGTCGAAACCCTGCATCATCTGCGTGGCCATCACGGGATCCGTCCCGACCAAGGCGGACAATCCCGCCGTGCCCACCACCATCTCCGAGCAGGTCGAAAGCACCCATGCCGCCTATGAGGCAGGCGCGAGTATCTGCCACGCCCATGTGCGCAACGACGACCAGACGCCCAGCTCCGACCCCGAGAAATTCGCGCGGCTGAAGGAAGGAGTGGAACGGCATTGCCCCGGCATGATCGTGCAGTTCTCAACCGGCGGCCGATCGGGCGCGGGACGGGAACGCGGCGGGATGCTGCCACTCGGGCCCGATATGGCATCCCTGACCGTGGGCTCGAACAATTTCCCGACCCGCGTCTACGAGAACCCGCCCGATCTGGTGGACTGGCTCGCCTCGGAAATGGTGAAGCACGACATCCTGCCCGAGATCGAGGCCTTCGACCTCAGCCACATTCACCAGACGGCGCTCATGCATGCCGACGGGCGCCTGCCGAAAACCCCCTACGTGCAGTTCGTGATGGGCGTGAAGAACGCGATGCCCGCCGACCGCGACGTGTTCGACTATTACGTCCGGACCATGGGCCGCCTCCTGCCCACCTCCGAGTGGTGTGCGGCCGGCATCGGCGCGAACCAGATCACCGTCAACGAATGGAGCGTCGCGGCGGGCGGGCACGCGCGCACCGGGCTGGAGGACAACGTGCGGCTTGACCGAAACACGCTCGCACCCTCCAACGCCGCGCTCGTGGAGCGTGTCGTCGACATCTGCGCCCGCCACGACCGGCCCGTCGCGACACCCGCCGAGGCGCGGGCGATGCTCGGGCTGCGGTCGGCCACACTGAACGAGACGGCGTGACTCCCCTCGGCTCGCCCGAAGCGTATACGGATCATTTGACGCGGTTGCGATCGCGCGCGACACACGTATAGGGTGAGCCGACGGCGACCGACGCGAGGCAATCCCCGCGTTCAATCAATTGGAACTGCCCCGGCATGACCGCCGTTCTCGAAGGCTATCTCTTCTACGAAATCGCAGCACTTCTGGTGCTTGCCGCCGGTGTCGGGTTTGTCGGCCTGATGCTCCGTCAGCCCCTGATCGTGAGTTTCATCGCGGTGGGTATCATCGCGGGCCCCTCGGTGCTGAACATCGCGCGCTCTGATGCCCAGATCGACCTTCTGGCGGAACTCGGCATCGCCGTGCTGCTGTTCCTCGTGGGCCTGAAACTCGACTTCAACCTCGTCCGCACGCTTGGCCCCGTGGCGCTGGTGACGGGGCTGGGTCAGGTCGTCTTCACAACGGTTTTCGGATTCCTGATCGCGCTGGCGCTCGGGCTCGATCCGCGCACCGCGATCTACGTGGCCATAGCGCTCACGTTTTCCTCCACGATCATCATCGTGAAACTTCTGTCGGACAAACGCGAGATCGACTCGCTGCATGGCCGGATCGCGCTGGGCTTCCTGATCGTGCAGGATGTCGTCGTGGTGCTGGCGATGATCGTGCTCTCGGCCATCGGCGTCGGCGCGGCGGCAGAGGGGCAAGGCGCGGTCGCCGATGTCCTGCGTGTCATCGGCTTCGGGGTGGCGATGCTGGCCTTCGTCGTCGTCTTCATTCGCTATGCCGCCAATCCGCTGGTCGAGAGGCTGTCGCGCGCCCCGGAGCTGCTGGTGTCCTTCGCCATCGGCTGGGCCGCACTTCTGGCGGCGGCTGGCCATTACCTCGGCTTCGGCAAGGAGCTGGGCGGGCTGCTGGCGGGCGTTTCGCTGGCCTCCACCCCGTTTCGCGAGGCGATCGCCGCGCGGCTCGCCTCCCTGCGCGACTTCCTGCTGCTGTTCTTCTTCATCGCGCTTGGCGCGTCGCTCGACCTCTCGGTACTCGGCGCGAGCGTGGGGCCGGCCATCGTGCTGTCGCTCTTCGTCCTGATCGGCAACCCGCTCATCGTGCTCGCCATAATGGGGGCGATGGGCTACCGGAAGCGCACCGGGTTTCTCGCCGGGCTGACCGTGGCGCAGATCAGCGAGTTCTCCCTGATCTTCATGGCCATGGGTGTGACCATCGGCCATGTCGCCGACGAGGCGTTGGGCCTTGTGACGCTGGTGGGGCTCGTGACCATCGCCGCGTCAACCTACATGATCACCTTCTCGCATCAGATCTACGCGGTTTTCGAGCCCGTGCTCGGCATCTTCGAAAGAAAGGCACCCGACCGCCTGCGCGACGACGCGCCTACCTCGGCGCGTCCGCATGACGTCATCCTCTTCGGGCTGGGCCGGTACGGGCTCGGCATCGCGGGCGCCCTTCGTGACAGTGGCAAGCGCGTGCTCGGCGTCGACTTCAGCCCCGAGGCCGTCCGCCATGCGCGCGCCGACGGCTACGACGTGATGTTCGGCGACGCGACCGATCCCGAGTTCCTCGCCCATCTGCCGCTTCGCCATGCCGAGTGGCTGGTCCTCGCCGTGCCGGAGCATGACATGGGCCTGACCCATGACGACCCGCGTCACGCCCTCCTGCGCGCGGTGCGCGATCAGGGTTACACCGGGCGCGTCGCCGTCGCCGCCCATCGTGACGCGACGGCGATCGCACTCGCGGCGGAGACGGCGGACCTGATCCTGATGCCCTATCGCGACGCCGCCTTCGCGGCCGCCCGCATGATCACGGGCGAGGCACGGAACCCGGGCCTCACGGTCGCGGACCCGGACGGCCAGAAGCAGCTGCCGACCTAGACCAGAGCCCGCGTCGGCGCCCCGATAGAAGCCGCCAAAGCGTCAGTCGAGTCCGGCGAGACCGTGTTGAGGGCGCACAAACCGAAAGGTTTTCCTCGATGCTGATCCCTGGCGAGCGCCGCAACGGAGGTGAACCAGCCAAAGACGACGCGCTCAGGCGGCTGCGCGATCACCTCGACGATCCGCTGCTTGCACGCACGCCCGAAGGTCTCAGCCCGACGCCCCGCGCGGCCGAGCTTGCGCCGCTGGTGGCCCGCATCGTGCAGGATGCCGGGGTCTGCATCGCAGGCGCCGGTTATTTCGACGCAGCCACGGTACAGGTACAGTTCGCCATCGGCGCACCCGACCGGTTCAACCTGCCGGTCTTCCTGCCGTCGCTGGAACATCCGGGCCGCATCGCCCACGGCATCGTCGTCAACCTGCGCACCACCGACAGGGACGAAGCGGTACGCCTGATCGAAGCCAGGGGGATCGACCTCGCCATTGGCTGGTTCGACGGCACGCCGCCCCATCCGGCCCGCAGCTTCGCCTTCGAGGACCGCGTCGTCTGCCTGTGTCGCGCCAACCATCCGCTTGCAGGGCGTGGCCTGCGCCGGCGACGGGTTCGGGCGGCGCAATGGCCCCGGCGATGGGCCGTACCGCGAAACGCCTAGTCCCGGGGCGGGGCCGGAAAGACCAGCCCGTCCATGAGTTTGCGCGCCGTTCGAAGCGTGCCGGCAGCCTTCACCTGGCCGTCGGCGCCGCGTTCGATCATCACTTTCGCCACGCCGGTCGGATGCTCGACGCGGAACACCCCGTCACTGGGCAGCACCGCCAGACGCGACGCGGCCCCGTCCTCCAGAAGGCAGGCCGCCGCGACGCTGACCGCCGCGAAAACCCCGATCGTGGCGTGGCAGCGGTGCGGGATGAAACTCCGGGTCGAAATGGCGCCGCCCGCCTGCGGAACGGACACAAGTGTCATCTTCGGAACACTCTTGTCGGCCACATCGCCAAGACGCATCATCGGGCCCGCTTGCAGTCGGATCGTCTCCAGCCGCGCCTTCAGGGCGGTGTCGGCCTCTAGCGCCTCACGCGTCTCGCGTCCGGTGATGCCAAGATCGGCGGCATCCATCACGACGATGGGCATGCCCATGTCGATCAGGGTGCAGGCGACGCCGTCGATCACGTCGACCGCCCGGCCCGTGGGCAGCGCCGCGCCACCGGTCATCGACCCCTCCAGTCCGGTGAACATCAGCGGGACGCCCGCGTGGTGGCCCGGCACCCCGTCGATCCTTGCAGCGCCCTCGTAGCCGACCCGCCCGCCGGGCGTGGCGACGCGCGCCACCGCGATCTCGCCGGTGTTGAGCATGTGGATGCGGACGGGGGTCACATGGGCGCGCGCCGCGACGATCCCCCGCTCGATCGCCGCGGGACCCACGCCGGCAAGGATGTTGCCGCAGCCCTGCGCGTCCGAGACCAGCGCCTGATCGACGTAGACCTGCAGGAACAGGTAATCGACATCGGCGTCGGCGCGGCTGGACGGCGACAGGATCGCCACCTTCGAGGTCAACGGGTCCGCCCCCCCGATCCCGTCGATCTGCCGGGGGTCGGGCGAGCCCATGACGCGTAACAGAAGATCGTCGATCGCGGCCCTGTCTTCCGGCAGGTCCGAGGCACGGAAATAGGCCCCTTTCGAGGTGCCGCCGCGCATCCACAGGCACGGAATGCCGTCAGACATGAGAGCGGGATCCCGTGCACGCAAGATGGACGGGGCATGCACGCTGCGTGACTTGCGGCGTTCCGCAGTGTTCAGACATGGCGCAGCCCCTTCTCGCGAAGTCGCCCGCGCATGTCGTAGATGTCGAGCCCCAACTCCCCCGCGGCAAGCCGCGCGCGCTTGGCCTCCTCGGCCGCAAGCCGCGTCTGGGCGGCGGTCAGCACCGCGCCCGCCTCTTCCCGGCGCACCACGCAGACCCCGTCATCATCGGCGACGATAACGTCGCCGGGATGAACCGCGGCCCCCGCACAGACCACCGGAACGTTCACGCTGCCGACGGTTTCCTTGACAGTGCCCTAGGCGCTGATCGCCGTGGACCAGACCAGAAACCCCATCGCCCGCAAGTCCCGTGTGTCACGCACGCCCGCATCGATCACCAGCGCGCGGCACCCCCGCGCCATGGCAGAGGTCGCCAGCAGATCGCCGAAATAGCCCATGTCGCAAGGCGCCGTCGGGGCCAGAACCATGATGTCGCCCGCCTGCACCTGCTCTATGGCGACATGAACCATCCAGTTGTCGCCGGGCGGCGCGCTGATGGTCACGGCACTGCCCGCGATGCCACGTTCCATCTGGATCGGCCGCATCCGCGAGGACATGAGACCCCTTCGCCCTTGCGCCTCGTGCACCGCTGCCACGCCTGCCGACCCAAGCCCCGCTATCACCTCGCCATCGGCCCGCTCGATACGCTCGACCACGACACCCATGTCCTTGTCCCCGCTCAAAGTTCATCCACCGTGCGCGGAAACATCGACTGGAACCCTTCTGCATATTTGCAGTCGCGCCCGCCGGACTGGCCGCCCGAATTGCGCTTGAAATGATTGGCGCGCTGCTGGGCCACGCGCGTGTAATAGTCCCAGAGATGGACCTGCCCGTTCATGTGCTCCATCGCGGCGCGTTTCCTGTCCCAGACCGGGGTGATGTCGAGGAAGACATCGGGTTTCCATCCCATCTGTTCGGTCTGGTGCGGCTCGAACAGATAGAGCTGCGGTGCCCCCAACACCTGTTCGCCCGGATTGTGACCCCAGGCCTGTGCGATCATCCGCGCCTGCAGCGCGACCTCGGTCATGTACATGTGGTCGGTGTTGTAGGGGTCGTATGTGCTGTGACTCATCATCCAGGCGGGCTGTACGGCGCGGATCACATCGACGAGACGATCCTTGTCCGCCCGCTCCAGATGCAACGGGTAGTCGCCGAGATCGAAGCATTCGAGGCGATGCACCCCCAGCGCCTTCGCGGCGGCCTCGGCCTCGGCGCGGCGGATCGCCTTCACCTCGTCGAGCGTCTTGCCGTCCTTCCAGAGCCGCGCGCTCTCGCCCCGTTCGCCGAACGACATGCAGACCACCGTCACCTCGTACCCGATCTCGGCATGCAATGCGATCGCGCCGCCACAGCGCCAGACGAAATCGGCGGCATGCGCAGACAGGACAAGGGCGGTCTTGGGATTGGACACGGGTTCGGCTCCTCCGGTTCTTGCGGGCGCATCATCCCATGCGGTTCGGCACACCCGCAAATCCGAAGCGAGCTTCGTTGCATAAGTTTTTGCTAAGATGCATGGTTTCCCACCAGAGTGGAGACGCCGCGCAGGGGTGGCAAGAAGGCCGCCGAAATGGTTGAAAACTTATGTTATAATTTCATTGTCCCATACCCATTCCGATGCGTCCTCGCCGCTCAGGCCGAGTATCAGATCACGCATCGCACCTGCGTTCCAGGCACAGAGGCGCCGAAAGGATGGGCGGCACACCCATGATGTCGCGCAACCTGAGGCATTTCCGGGTGTTTCTTGCGGTGGTGCAAGACCGATCCGCAAGCGGGGCGGCCCAGCGCTGCGGCGTGTCGCAATCCGCCGTCACCCAGGCGCTGAACAAGCTGGACCGCGAAGCCGGGGGCGGCCTCTTCCAACGCACGCGGAAAGGGGCCTTTCTCACGGAACGGGGCCGGCTGTTCGACGCACGCATCCGGCGCGCGATGGACCGGCTGGACAAGGCGCTGGCCGAGGTCTCGCCGCGCCTGACGCTGACGGCCACGAGCACGCAACTGCGGGCGCTCATCGCGGTGAGCGAGGCGCAGAATTTCGCACTGGCGGCCCGGGCGCTTGGCGTAGCTTCGCCCAGCGTTCACCGCGCCATCACCCAGATCGAGCGGGAAGCCGCCCGTCCGCTGTTCGAACGGACCTCCTTCGGCATGCTCGCCACGCGACCGTGCCGCCGCCTGACACAGGCCGCTCGCCTCGCCTTTGCCGAATTCGACCAGGCCGAAACGGACCTCGCCGAGTTCGATGGCCGGGACGCCGGGCGTATCGTGATCGGCGCGTTGCCCCTGTCACGCTCGGTCGTCCTGCCCGAGGCCATGGCCAGGTTCCACGCCCTTCGGCCCGGACAAAGGGTGACCATATTCGACGGTCCCTATGACGAGATGCTGGCCGGGCTGCGCCGGGGCGACATCGATGTCATCATCGGCGCGCTTCGCGATCCGCTCCCCGTCGACGACGTGGTGCAGGAACCCCTGTTTCCCGATCACCTTGCCTTCCTTTCCGGCCCCGAGCATCCGTTGGCCGGAGCAAGCGACATTCCCCTCGAAATGCTTGCGCGTCACGGCTGGGTTGTCCCGCGAAAGGGCGCGCCGACCCGCGCGCAATTCGACGCCCTGTTCCGAGGCAGTGGACTGCCGCCGCCCGACAGTATCGTGGAATGCGGCTCGATCCTGTTGATGCGCGAACTTCTCAACCGGAGCGATCTGCTGGGATGCATCTCGGCGCATCAGGCCGAAGCCGAGGTCTCCCGCGGGCTGGTTGCCCGGCTGGACATCGCCATCCGTTCGCCGGAGCGCGCCATCGGCCTGACCTACCGCGCGGACTGGGTTCCCGCGACGGCGCAACGTCTGTTGCTCGATCTGATCCGTCAGGCCGCTCAGGCGATCACACCGCCATCGCCGTCTTCGCCAGCCGCTTCCAACAGATTTCGAAAACTCGGAATGTGGAGTGTTTGTCTGCCAGCCGGAGCGGTAACACCATCCCTCGCCAGCGATGAGAACTGTCGGGACACGGTTTCCAACGTGAGTGCGAGGAAGTCCGCGATCTGCTCTCGTGTCATCTGCAGGTAGATTATGCTTGGGCTCAAGGGGAAGCGGTCCGTCGTGCGCAACTTGCTCTGGCGGTAGGCAAGGTAGACGAGAAAGCTGCAGATCTTCTCGCGCGCGGACTTCCGGCCGAGCAGAAGCATCCACTCTCGGGCGGCATCGAGTTCATCTTGCACGACTTCCATGAGGCGCGAGTGGAGTTGCGGCGCCTTGGCGAGCAGCCTGTCGAATGCTTTGAATTGGAAGCCGCAGAGCTCCACATCCGTTATGGCATCGACCATGAAAGGTGTGGTCTGCCGACCCGGATGACCGAGGAAATCTCCGGGATGCAGGAGCCCGATCATCTGACTGCGCCCGTCTTCCATGACGCGGGAAAGGGACGCAAGGCCGTGCATGATGGTTCCAACATGCGCGAGTGTTTCGCCCGGATAAGCCAGGGTGCTTCCCGCCCGGTGTTGCCGGTGCACCTTCGCATCCTCCAGCCAACGCAGTTCCTGTTCTCCAGACCTTGCACAGATACCGATCGACCGAACCGGGCAGCGCGCACATTCGGGAAGGGCAGAAGCCAAGGCCAGTTTTTGCATAGCGCACCTCGTTCGCGTTATGGTTGAACACTAACGAGGACTTTCGCCCTTCGCAACTATTGAGAGCAGGTAGTGCCCCACCGGGTGGTGTAGGAGGCCGCGCGCGGAGCCTTTTGGCGTAGCGCAGCGCGCGGCCGTACTGGCGGCCACCGCGCTTCTTCGTAGT
>LJSY01000047.1 GCA_001314805.1 Rhodobacteraceae bacterium HLUCCO18
TTTCCCCATCTCTCACCCCCATATCTGCCTCCAAGATATGGAATCACAGGTTGACCGCTATGGGAATCCAGAATCCGATCAGGGGCGACACGCTCTAGAGCTTGGGAAGCTCGCGTGATACCTTTTCACCATACCCGCCGGGCACCGGACTGGCTAGTTTATCGCGCGCGCAGCGTCAAGTTCTGACTCGGGTCGGCCTGTCTGCATCTGCGCCTGGCCAGGATCATTCCCCTCGCGATCCCGCCGGGCGTTTGCTGCAGACTGCCGGCATGGCCTGCGCCGGATCGGTGGACCCGGCGCAGGGCTTCGTTTCAGCCCCCGGCGCGCACGCCGGTGCCGCGCACCACGGGGATCCAGGTCTCGCGCTGTTCGGCGTAGTAGCCATCGACCTCGGCGGGTGTCTTGGCCGCCGGCACGATGGAGGCAAGTTCCTCCAGCCGCGCGCGCATCGCATCGGCCTGCACGATCTCGTTGATCATTCCGTTGAGCGCCATCACGATCTCATCGGGCGTGCCGGCGGGGGCGGAAATGGTGTTCCAGGTCTGGCTGACAAAGCCAGGCAGGCCCGCTTCTCCCATCGTCGGGACGTCGGACAGCGCCGCCAGGCGCACCGGGGCCGACACGCCCATGGGCCGCACGGCGCCGCCCTGCACCTGCCCGATCGCCGTCAGCGAAGGATCGAAGACGAAGCTGAGCCGCCCGGCGATCAGGTCGACCATCGCCTCGGGGCTGCGCGGATAGGGGATATGGACCACGCCCTCGGCCCCGATCCGCTGCAGGAACAGTGCGCCCGAGATATGGGTCGTGGTGCCGGCAGGGCCCGAGCCGTATTGGAACGACGCCGGATCGGCCTGCAGCCGCGCGGTCAGCGCGGCCAGATCGGCGTCGGGGCTCTCGTTGGGCACGCACATCACCATGGGCACCTCGTTGATCATGGCGACTCCGCGCAGGGTGGTTTCGATATCCACCGGCAGCGGCTCGAAGAGCGCGATGTTGTGGACCAGCTGCGAGGAGGTGCCGACAAGCAGGGTATAGCCATCAGGCGCGGCGTTGCTGACATCCTCGGTCGCGCGCATGCCGGAGGCGGTGCCGTTGTTTTCCACGACGATGCTTTGGCCCAGAAGGGGCTCCAGCGCCTCGACGAGGATGCGCGCCACCACATCGGCATTGCCGCCGCCACCTTGGGCCACGACGAGCCGGATGGGTCCGGCTCCGGGCCATTCGGTGGCATGGGCCGCGCGCGGCAGGAAAGACAGGAAAGGGGCGGCCAGTGCCGACCCGAGCAGAGTGCGACGATGTATCATATCTCGTTCCATGGTTTTGAGCTATCGGGAATGGCTGACCAGGCACGTGGCGGCTATCGTTGCGATGCCTTATCTGACAAAACAAGTCAACTATGCGACTCGCCATGGCACTGAAACCCGATCCTTCACGAAGGCCCGATTTGCCAGACAGCGACCCGGGACATGACCGGGGCCGCGCGGCGCTTGGACGGGTGCTGCCCGGTCTTGCGCTTTGTGCCATCGGTGCGGGCATGTGGGTGCTCGCACAAGGCCAGCCCGCCTGGCTCGGCGGACATGTCGGGCCGGGCCTGATGGCGCAACTGCTGGCGATGGGGGTGATCGGCCTGGGCGCGGCCTGGGCGGTGCTATGCGCGCGCGCGCCCGCCGCCGAGGCGCCACCGCCCTCGGCGGGATGCGGCGGCGAGACGGGCGGGCCCGCGCCCGGTCTCAGCCTGAGCGCGCCCGCGCTGCTGGGCGCGGTGCTGGTCTTCGCGCTGAGCCTGCCTGTTCTCGGGCTGATCCTGGCGGCGGGGCTGTCGGCGGGGCTGGCGGCCTGGGGCGCGGGGGAGCGCACCGCGCGCGCCCTGGCACTGACCGTCGCGGGGCTGATGGCGCTGGTGGCGGGGGTCGGCGTGGTGCTGTTGCCGCCCACCGCCCCGCTCTGGCCCGGCCTCTGAGGGCGCGGGGATGGACCTGGCCGCCTGGGCCGCGGGCTTCGCGCTCGCGCTGACGCCGGAAAACCTCGCCCTGTGCCTGATGGGGGCGCTTCTGGGCACGCTGGTGGGGGTGCTGCCCGGCATCGGGCCCGCGGCGACGCTGGCGCTGCTGTTGCCGCTGACCTTCGCGCTGGAACCGTCCGGCGCGCTGATCATGCTGGCCGCGATCTACTACGGCGCGCAATACGGCGGCTCGACCAGTTCGATCCTTCTGAACCTGCCGGGGGAATGTTCGGGCGTGGTGACCGCGATGGACGGGCACAGGATGGCGCTGATGGGGCGGGCGGGCCCGGCGCTGGCGGTGGCGGCGCTGGCCTCGCTCTTCGCGGGGCTGGTCACGGCGGTGGGGATCGCGACGGTGGCGGTGCCCCTGTCCGCGCTGACCACGGCCATCGCGCCGGCCGGTCTGGTGGGGCTGATCGCGCTGGGGCTGTTCGCGGCGGCGGTGATCTCGCCGGGCCCGGCACTTCCGGCGCTGGCGCTGATCCTGATCGGGGCGGGGCTGGGCCTGGTGGGCACGGATCTTGCCGGCGGACAGCCGCGCTTCACCTTCGGCATCCCCGAATTGCGCGACGGCATCGGCTTCGTGCCGCTGGTCATGGGCATCTTCGGACTGGCCGAGATCATCCGCGCGCTGGAGACCTCGGCCCGGCCGGAGCGCATCCGGGGCGTGCGCTGGCCCTGGCCCACGCGCTCGGACCTGCGCGCGGGTTGGGCGCCCACGCTGCGGGGCACGGCGGTGGGCTCGGCTCTGGGCGTCATTCCCGGGGCCAGCACGCTTCTGGCGGCGCTTGCCGCGCGGGGACTGGAAAGCGGTTTCGCTCCCCGTGACCGGGCGCTGGGCACCGGCGCGGTGGCGGGCGTCGCGGCGCCCGAGGCCGCCAACAACGCCGCCGCGCAAAGCGCGCTGGTGCCGCTTCTGACGCTGGGCCTGCCGGGCAGCCCGGTGATGGCGGTGCTGGCGGGCGCGCTGATGATCCACGCCATCCTGCCCGGCCCCGGTTTCATCGCGCAGAACCCCGATATCTTCGCCGCGCTGATGGCCAGCCTGATCATCGGCAACATCATTCTGGTCATCCTCAACCTGCCGTTCGCGGGCATCTGGGCGGCGCTGTTGCGCATCCCGTTCCGGCGCTTGGTGCCGCTGATCGTGGTGATCAGCCTGATCGGCGTGCATTCGGTGCAGAATTCGCTCTTCGATGTCTGGCTGATGCTGGGCTTCGGGCTGTTCGGCTGGGCGCTCCTGCGGCTGGGGCTGGAGCCGACGCCGCTGGTCTTGGGCTTCATCCTCGGGCCCGCCTTCGAGGAATACCTGCGCCGCACGCTGTTGTTCTCGAGGGGGGACCCGATGGTGCTGCTGACCGATCCGGTCAGCGCGGTCTGCCTTGCGCTGATCGCGGCAGTGTCGATCTGGAAAATCCGCAGGGTCTTCCCTTGGTCCCGCCACGCATCTTTTCCGAAATAGCGTCGATTGCCGCGCCCCGGACCGGGTGTCAGGGTCATGGCGGCCGGTCATTCGGCGGTGCGAAACGCCGGTCGCTTGCCCGGAAAACCCGTGGGATGTCTTTTCGCAATTCCGGCTTGGCGGTCGGAGAGAGGCCTGCGGACGCGGCGCGTCACGCGTCCGCGGCCAAGGGGCTTACGCCCTGCGCCGCCTGCGCCGACCGCCGCCACCGCCCGGCTGGGCGCCCGATGCGCCGAAGCTGACGATCGGAAGCGGCGCCACCTTAGCCAGTTCCGGGAACGGGTCGACCGCGTGCGGGATGGCGTTTGCGTTGACGAAGTGCTCCTGGAACCGCGGCTCGACCGCCGTTTCGATCTTCTCTATGCGGCGCACGGTCTTCTCGATCTCCTCGCGCGCGCTGCGGTTGCACAGCGCCATGCGCGCGCCGTGGCCCGCCGCGTTGCCCGCGCTTGTGACCTTGTCGAGGGGCGCATCGGGGATCATGCCCAGCACCATGGCGTGTTTCGGGCTGATATGCGCGCCGAAGGCGCCGGCCAGCACCACGCGGTCGACGCGCTCGGCGCCGCGCTTGTCCATCAGGAGGCGCGCACCGGCGTAAAGCGCGGATTTGGCGAGCTGGATCGCGCGGATGTCGCCCTGGGTTACAAGGATCCGCGGCCCGCCCTCGGCGGTGGCATCATGGAGCAGGTAGGCATGGGTCCGGCCCGTGGGCTCGCAGCGACCGGTGCCCGTGGCCTCGGCGCCGCCGATCAGGCCGGAGGCGTCGAGAAGCCCCGCCATGCGCATCTCGGCCACCGCCTCGATGATCCCCGAGCCGCAGATGCCGGTGACGCCGGTGTCTTTCGTGGCCTCGGCAAAGCCCGGATCGGTGGACCACAGGTCGCTGCCGATGACCTTGAAGCGCGGCTCCTTCGTGGCGGGGTCGATCTCCACCCGTTCGATGGCGCCGGGGGCGGCGCGCTGGCCCGCGCTGATCTGCGCG
The DNA here is from genome assembly GCA_001314805.1 of Rhodobacteraceae bacterium HLUCCO18. GTDB lineage: Bacteria > Pseudomonadota > Alphaproteobacteria > Rhodobacterales > Rhodobacteraceae > Roseibacterium. Next base: position 4,447 of record LJSY01000047.1, read on the forward strand.
CCCTCGAAGGCGGGGCCGGTGGGCGATGAGCAGGCCAGAACGCCCGAGGTATCGCCCAGAAGGATCTCGGCATTGGTGCCCACATCCACGACCAGCGTCAGCTCCTCCGAGGCGCCGGGCGCTTCGGAAAGCGCCACGGCGGCGGCATCGGCGCCCACATGGCCCGCGATGCAGGGCAAAAGGTAGATGCGCGCGGTCGGGGCCACACCGGCCAGGTCCAGTTCCGCCGCGCCCAGAGTCACGCTGTCGGCCGTGGCCAGCGCGAACGGCGCCTGGCCGAGTTCGACCGGGTCGATCCCCAGCAGCAGGTGGTGCATCACCGGGTTGCAGACGATCACCAGTTCGAACACCAGATCCGGGTCGATCCCGGCCTCCCCGGCCAGACCCGTCGCCAGGTCGCCGATCGCGGCGCGCACGGCCTGCGTCATCTCGCGGTCGCCGCCGGGATTCATCATCGCGTAGCTCACCCGGCTCATCAGGTCCTCGCCGAAGCGGATCTGCGGGTTCATAACGCCGGCCGAGGCAAGGACGGCCCCATTCGTCAGATCGCACAGATGTGCTGCGATGGTGGTGGAGCCGAGGTCGATGGCGAGCCCGTAAAGCCCGCCTTCGTGCAGGCCCGGCCAGACACCGAGGATGTCGTGGCGCGCGCTGTTCGCGGGGCGGTGCAGTGCGACGCTGACCTGCCACTTGCCCTTTCGCAGCGCGGGTTGAAGCGTTTGCAGCACGTGCAGGGGGGCGGCCACATCGGTGATGTCCCATTGCTCGGCCAGCGCCGCCTTCAGACGCTCGAGATCGCCGGAGGGCTCGTGCATGTCCGGCTCCTGCACCTCGACCAGCACGATCCGCGTGGCGGGGTCCATGGTGATCGGGCGGGCGGAGGCCGCCTTGCGCACCACTTGCCGATGCACCTGGCTTTCGGGTGGCACGTCGATGACGATGTCGCTCTGAACCGTGGCCTGACAGCCAAGGCGGCGGCCCTCCTTCAGGCCGCGCACGCGGTCATAGCGTTCCTCGACCGCGTTCCATTCCGACAGCGCGTCGGCCGCGACGGTGACGCCGTGCTTGGAGAAATCGCCATAGGACGGCGCGACCTGGCATTTCGAACAGATGCCGCGCCCGCCGCAGACGCTGTCGAGATCGACGCCAAGCTGCCGCGCGGCGGTCAGGATGGGCGTGCCGACGGGAAAGCGGCCGCGTTTGCCCGATGGCGTGAAGATGACGAGGGGATCGTTGCTCATGATTTCGAGAGATAGGTGGAATCGACTGATTTTTCGTACGAAAAATCGCATGATGCGAAAATTCGTACGAATTTTCGGTTCAGAAGAGCACGCGGATCGGCTGACCCGTGCAGAACACGACCAGCTGACCGTTGCATTCCACAAGATGCCAGCCGCGCCGGCGCACTTCCGCCTCGAATTCGGCGCGGCCGACCTCGGCCTCGACCCAGCGCAGGGACCGACGAACGACACCGCCGTAGCGCACGGTCTTGGCGGAAAACACCTGCGCCACCCAAGGGGCACTGGACACGGGCAGGGCAGGGCGCAGCATCGACATGCCGGACATCTAAGCCCATCGTGGTAAACTGGCGGTTAACGGTCATTACCCGGCCCGGCGCCTGCGCCGTCCTCCGGCGCGTCCGCCCTGCAGCGCCGCATCGGGATCCTGATTGAAGCGGATCCAGGCCGCGCCGCCGTCGTCGTGGTTCATGAGGAAATTTGCGGCGCGGATCGCCTCCATCTCCTTGCCGGGGCGCGGCTTGGTGGAGCCCATGCCGAAAAGCTTCACGAAGGTCTCGTCGTCCATGTCGGGCGGCAGGATCACGCCCGCCGCTTCGACCTGCGCCTTCTTCTCGGCGATCTTCTTGGGGCCGACGGGCAGGGCGACCGGGTTCATGATCGCGCTGGTCATGCCCGCCCCGAAGGCCATCGGCAGGAAGGCGTTGTTGATCCCGTGCCGGTTCGGCAGCCCGAAGGAGATGTTGGATGCCCCGCAGGTCGTATTCACGCCCAGCTCCTCGCGCAGGCGACGCACGAGGGTAAAGACCTGGTGTCCCGCGGTCGCCATGGCGCCGATGGGCATGACAAGCGGGTCGACCACGATGTCATGGGCGGGAATGCCGAAATCGGCGGCGCGCTCCACGATCTTTCTGGCCACCGCGAAGCGCACCTCGGGGTCCTCCGAGATGCCGGTATCGTCGTTCGAGATCGCCACGACCGGCACGTTGTATTTCCTGACCAGCGGCAGAACCAGTTCCAGCCGTTCCTCCTCGCCCGTCACCGAGTTCAGGAGCGGACGGCCTTCGGCGGCCTCGAGCCCGGCCTCGAGCGCGCCGGGCACCGAGCTGTCGATGCAGAGCGGGCAGTCGGTCACGCCCTGCACCACGCGGATCAGTTCCGGCATCAGCATGGGCTCGACGAAGTTGTTGTCCGCGTAACGCGCGTCCTCGCCCATCTTGTTGGAAAAGACCGCGCCGGAATTGACGTCGAGCACGGTCGCGCCGGCCTCGACCTGGGCGATGGCGTCCGCCTCGACCCGGCTGAAATCGCCGCGCTCGAGCTCTTCGTTGAGGATCTTGCGCCCGGTGGGGTTGATCCGCTCGCCGATCACGCAGAACGGCTGGTCAAATCCGATCACGGTGGTGCGGGTCTTCGATTCGATAACGGTGCGCGTCATGAGGTGTGGGCCGTCCTTGGTGCTCGGGGTTGGTTGTTCTTCTCAGGCGACGGAGGCTGCCGCGGGCTGTGCCGCGTCGCCGCCATGGGCGATCGCCCAGGCGGCATTTGCCGCGATCCCACCCAGCGGGAAGAAGTGGATGCGCTCGATGTTCGACGCCGCGCCGGCGGCCTTGCGCGCGGCCAGATCCGCCAGAAGCTCGGTCGGCTCGAAGGGCACCAGCAGCTTGGTGACATCCTTGGCCCGCTTCTGCAGCACGCCCAGCGAGGTGCCGACGCCGCAGGCGATGGCGAACTTGATCAGCGTCTGAAGCTTCGCCGGGCCCGCGATGCCCAGATGCACCGGCATTTCGATGCCTGCCGCCGCCAGCCGCTCGGCCCAGGCCACGGCGCCCGCGGCTTCGAAGGCGAATTGCGTGGCGATGGCGAATTGCGCGTCCGAGCGATTTGCGAAATCCTGTTTCCAGCGAAGTGCCGCCATCACCTCGGCCTCGCCGCCGTCGGGATCGATGTCCCGGTTGCCCTCGGGGTGGCCCGCCACATGCAGATGGGTGAAACCCGCATCGTCGAAAAGACCGCTCTCCAGAAGCTGCATCGAGGAATGGTATTCGCCGCGCGGCGTGGCGATGCCCCCGCCCAGCAGAAGGCCCTGCTTGACCCCGGCCTCGGTCTGGTAGCGGCGGATCCAGTCGGCAAGTGTCGCGGGCCCGGGGATCGAGCGCGCCGGGAAATGCGGCATCGGCTCGAATCCCTCGTCGCGCAGGCGCCGCGCAGTGGCCACCATGTCGTCGATCCCGGTCCCGTCGATATGGGCGATGTAGACGCGCGTGCCCGCAGGCAGGAGCGCCCGGAAATCCTCGACCTTGGCGGCCGTGCGCGGCATCACCTCGATCGAGTAGCCCTCGATCAGCGCGGCAATCCCGCCGTGAGAAGCGGGCGCGTCGACCCGGGTCGTACCGGGCTTGCGGAAGGACAGAAGGGCCATGAGGGTCTCCCGGAAAGTGGCCAAGTCAGGCCCGGTTCAAGTGCTCTGGGCCGGGGGCGCGAACCCGTCGGCGTCGATCAGTGTCTTCAGCGTCGCCGCGTCGAAGCTGGCGTCGAGCCGCGCGGCCTCGGCCGCAGCGATCTCGGACGGCTCGCCATCGCGCTCGCCGATCTCGACCCGGCGCCATTCCCTGAGATAGGCGTCCTCGTCATGGGCGCCGATGCGCATCGCGACACGGTCGATGGCCTGTTCGAAACGCTCGGGCAGCGGCGCCTTGGCGCCACGGCGTCCCTTGCCAACGATCACCTGGGCCGGGATATCCCTCCAGTAGACATGCGTCACGACCGGCATCACCTGTCCTCCTCGCGCGCACCCCGGCACCGCGTTCCGGCGCACCATAGGGGCAACGTGTTCCCGTCCCGGGCCTGTTTTCGACATGACGCGAAACGGGAGCGACCCGGGCGGTCGAAAGATAGGCCGGCGCAGCCCTCGTCGCGAGCCCCGGCGCGGCCCATAATTCTCATGTTGAAGTTGAAACCCCCTCAGCCCGTGCGGCCCGATACGGGTCCGCGATATGGGTCATCGGCACGGTTGTGAGATGCGCGCGCAACCCATAGGTTGAAGAAGAGCAATCCGAGGACACGCCAGATGTCGACCAACGGTGCTGGTGGAGCGGGCCCCTATCCCCGGCCTGTGCCACCGGTCACGCCCAGCACTCCGCCGCCTGCCGACCGCAGGCCCGTGGTCGTGGAACGCCCCGACCCGGCGGATCTCTATGCGGCGCTCGACCTCGGAACGAACTCCTGCCGCATGCTGATCGCGCAGCCCAAGGGCAACCAGCTTCACGTGGTCGATTCGTTCTCGAAATCGGTGCAGCTGGGGCAGGGGCTGGAGGCCTCGGGTCGCCTCGGCCGGTCCTCCATGGCGCGCGCGATCGGCGCGCTGAAGATCTGCCGGAAGAAACTGCAGAAACATCGCGTGGAGCGGATGCGCCTCGTGGCGACCGAGGCCTGCCGCCGCGCCACGAACGCCGCCGAGTTCATCTCGCTGGTGAAACGCGACACCGGTCTCGAGCTCGAGATCATCCAGCCCGAGGAGGAGGCAAGGCTCGCCGTCGTTTCCTGCGCGCCGCTCGTCTCCACCCGGACGGAGCAGCTTCTGGTCGTGGATATCGGCGGCGGCTCGACGGAACTCGTCTGGATCGACCTCAGCCGCGTGCCGCGGCCCGACCGGCTGAAGGCCATCATGCGCCTGCACCACGGCTTCGATCACCAGGACTCGCCCTTTCCGCGCGCCAAGGTGGTGGACTGGATCTCGATCCCGCTGGGTGTGGCCACGCTCAAGGACATGTATGCCGACGTGGCCGACGATGGCGCGCGTTTCGCGCTGATGAGCTGGTATTTCGAGGAGCAGCTGGCCAGTTTCTCGCCCTATGACGACGCCGCCGACCAGGCGCGGGAGGGGTTCCAGATCATCGGCACGTCCGGCACGGTGACAACCGTCGCGGCGAGCCATCTGGGCCTGCGCCGCTACGACCGCAACAAGGTCGACGGGCTGCGGATGACCTCAGACCAGATCGACGCGGTGATCTCGCAATACCTCGCGCTTGGCCCCGAGGGCCGACGCCGCGACCCGCGCATCGGACGCGACCGGCAGACGCTGATCATGTCCGGCTCCGCCATCCTGCAGGCTCTGCTCAGGGCCTGGCCCACGGACCGGCTGAGCGTGGCCGACCGGGGTCTGCGCGAGGGGCTTCTCTATGCGCAGATGTCGCGCGACGGGGTGCTGGAGGAATAGGTCGTTTCGCCCGCGTCGCGGCCGACCCGTGCCGCCGCGCCTCGGGCCGTCTTCGACAGCCCTCGTTGCGGCGAGGCTTCGCCATGCGTATTTGTGGAAAGATGAAGGCAGGGATCCGGTCATGAAACCCACAAGCGGGCGCGGGCAGCGCGACCTGAAGGTCAAGGTCAAGACGGCGCGCGGGCGCAAGCTGTCCTCGACGCGCTGGCTCGAGCGGCAACTCAACGATCCTTACGTGGCCCGCGCGCGGCGCGAGGGCTTTCGCGGCCGTGCGGCCTACAAGATCATGGAGCTCGACGACAGGTTCCGCTTTCTCGCGCCCGGCGCGCGGGTGGTCGATCTCGGCTGCGCGCCCGGCGGCTGGTGCCAGGTGGCGGTGCCCCGGATCAATGCGCTGGGGCAGAAGCCCGGCAAGGCGCAGGGCCGCATCATCGGCATCGACCTGCAGGAGATCGACCCGATACCCGGCGCCGAGATCCATGTGCTCGACTTCCTCGAGGACGGCGCCGACGAGAAGATCAAGGCCTGGCTCGACGGCCCGGCGGACGTGGTGATGAGCGACATGGCCGCGGCCTCCTCGGGGCACAAGCAGACCGACCATCTTCGCATCGTGGCGCTGGGCGAGGCTGCGGCGGAGCTGGCCTTCGACGTGCTCGCGCCGGGCGGCACCTTCGTGGCCAAGGTGCTGGCCGGCGGCGCGGAGGGCAGCCTCCAGACCCGGCTCAAGCAGCGCTTCGAGAAGGTCATCAACGTCAAGCCGCCCGCCTCGCGCTCGGACAGTTCCGAGAAATTCGTGGTTGCGACGGGGTTTCGCGGGTAGCTCCGGTTTCCCCTTCATCCTGGCGAAAAACTCCCGCGCGGAGCGCATCAGCTCCGGCTCGGGGCTTCCGGCCCCGGGACGGAGCTTCCCCGGGCGACGGCAAGGCCGGCGCAAACCCTGATTCACCCTTTCCCTTGTCTTCGCCCCGTGAGATAGGGACGCGCCAACGCAGACCCCAAGGAATCCAACAGGAGACCCCCATGGAGATTCGCGAGGCGCTCACCTTTGACGACGTCCTGCTCGTGCCCGGCGCCAGCTCCGTGCTGCCGGCGGATGTGGACACGCGCACGCGGGTGACGAAATCGATCACGCTGAACATCCCGCTCCTGTCCTCGGCCATGGACACCGTCACCGAGGCGCGGATGGCGATCGCCATGGCGCAGGCGGGTGGAATGGGGGTGATCCACCGCAATCTCGATATCGATGAACAGGCCCGCGAGGTCCGCCGCGTCAAGCGCTTCGAAAGCGGCATCGTCTACAACCCCGTCACGCTCAGCCCGGACCAGACGCTCGCCGATGCGAAGGCGCTCACCGAACGCTACGGGTTCACCGGTTTTCCCGTGGTCGACGCGAACCGCCGAATTCTCGGAATCGTCACGAACCGCGACATGCGCTTCGCCGAGGCCGACGATACGCCCGTGCGGGTGATGATGAGTGCCGACAACCTCGCCATCCTGCGCGAGCCGGCCGACCGGGGCGAGGCGATCAGCCTGATGAAGGCGCGGCGCATCGAGAAACTCCTGGTGACCGATGCCGAGGGCAAGCTGACGGGCCTTCTGACGCTCAAGGACACTGAACAGGCGGTGCTGCACCCGGCGGCCTGCAAGGACGAGTTGGGGCGCCTGCGCGTGGCGGCGGCGACGACCGTGGGCGATGCGGGCTACGCGCGGTCCGAGGCGCTGGTCGATGCCGGCTGCGACCTGATCGTGATCGACACCGCCCATGGCCATTCGGCCAGCGTGGCCGAGGCCGTCAGGCGGGTGAAGACCCTGTCGAACGCCGTGCAGGTGGTCGCCGGAAATGTCGCCACGGCCGAGGCCACGCGCGCCCTGATCGACGCGGGCGCGGATGCGGTGAAGGTGGGGATCGGGCCGGGCTCGATCTGCACCACGCGGGTCGTGGCGGGCGTGGGCGTCCCGCAGCTGACCGCGATCATGGATTGCGCGGCGGCCGCGCGCGACAGCGGGACGCCCGTGATCGCAGATGGCGGCATCAAGTTCTCGGGCGATTTCGCCAAGGCCATCGCGGCGGGCGCCGATTGCGCGATGGTGGGCTCGATGATCGCGGGCACCGACGAAAGCCCCGGCGAGGTGATCCTCTACCAGGGCCGCAGCTTCAAGTCCTATCGCGGCATGGGCTCGCTTGGGGCCATGGCGCGCGGTTCGGCAGACCGGTATTTCCAGAAGGACGCGGCCTCGGACAAGCTGGTGCCCGAAGGGATCGAGGGGCAGGTGGCCTACAAGGGGCCGGCGGGAACGGTGATCCACCAGATGATCGGCGGCCTGCGGGCCGCCATGGGCTACACGGGCTGCGCCACGATCGACGAGATGCGCAGCCGCTGCAGCTTCGTGCGGATCACCGGCGCGGGGCTGAAGGAATCCCATGTCCATGATGTGCAGATCACGCGCGAAAGCCCGAATTACAATTCGAGATGAACGTGTTGCGGCGCGTCGTTGAAGTGACGTCATGACGCCCGGCGCCCGCGTCGCGGCGGCGATCTCGGTTCTCGACGCGTGGCGCGGCGGGATGGCCGTGGAGCAGGCGCTGACCCGCTGGGCCCGGGGCGCGCGCTATGCCGGGTCGAAGGACCGTGCGGCGGTGCGCGACCATGTCTATGATGCGCTGCGCAGGCTTCGCAGTGTGGAATTCCTCGGAGGCGGGACGGACGGACGCGCGCTTTTGCTGGGGCTTGTCCGGCTTTCGGCGCTCGATCCCGATGCGCTTTTCACCGGAGAGGGGCACGCGCCCGCGGCGCTGTCGGAGGGGGAGCGCGCGCTGGTCGCGGCGCCGCCTCTGGCGCCTGATCCCGAGGCGGACATTCCCGACTGGCTGCGCGCGCCGCTGGCCGAGCGCGCCGCGACCCCGGAGGCGTTGTTCGCCGCCTTGTGCGCGCGGGCGCCGGTCTGGCTGCGCGTCAACATGCGGCGCGGCACGGTAGAGGCGGCTCGGGACGAGCTGTCGCGGGACGGGGTCGAGACCGTATCCTGCGAGGCAACTCCGGGCGCGCTCCGCGTGACCGACGGCGCGCGGCGGCTTCGGGCCGCGCGCGCCTATGCCGAGGGCCGCGTGGAGGTGCAGGACCTTTCGGCGCAGCGCGCCGTGAGTTTCGTCGACTGGCCGCGAACGGGGTGCATTCTCGACTACTGCGCGGGGGGGGGCGGCAAGGCGCTGGCCATCGCCGACCGCACCGATGCCGCGCTTTGCGCCCATGACGCGCTGCCGCGGCGGATGGTGGATCTGCCCGCCCGGGCCGACCGCGCGGGCGTTTCGATCACGCTGCTCGACACCGCCCGGGCGGTAGATCACGGGCCCTTCGACGCGGTGCTCTGCGACGTGCCCTGCAGCGGCACCGGCACATGGCGCCGAGACCCCGAGGCCAAGTGGCGGCTGACCCCGGACCGGCTGGAGGAGCTGCGCCAGCTGCAGGCCGAAATCCTCGACGCCACCTCGCCGCTCGTGGCCCCGGGCGGACGGCTCGTCTACATGACATGCTCGCTTCTGCGGGCGGAGAACGAGGATCAGGTCGGTGCCTTCATGGCCCGCGCGCCGGGGTGGTCGCTGATCGGCACACAGCTCGACACACCCCTGACCGCATCCGACGGTTTCTTCACCGCGGTGCTCGCGCGCGACGCCGTCGGGAGCTGATCCGGTCCGCCCGGCTCCGGACTTGAGACATTTTAAGCTTCGTTTAATGATTTCGCCTCAGGATCTCGGCTCGGCATGCCAGGCGGGCCGGGCCGTTTGTCAGTTTGTTAACGAGGGGGCGACTGCGATGAGCGACCGCGCGGACCGAGCGGCCCTGCCGTGGCAGTGGCCGCCGGTCATCAACCTTCAGCTTGTGCTTCTGGGCGGCATGGGGCTGGCGGCGGGGATCGCGGCGCTGGCACTGACCGGGCGCGAGGGCGCCTTCGTGCTCAGTGCGATCAGCGGCGGCTGCCTTGGTGCCGCGCTCCTGCTCGCCGGGCGTGCGGCCCGGCGCGCGCGGCGCGAGGCGCGGGCGCTGGACCGCGCCGTGGCCGCGATCCGCGATGACCCGGCGCCCGTCGTCCTGACGGATGCGGACGGGCTGATCCTGTCGCTCAACACGGTGGCCGAGGCGCGGACGGGCGGGCAGGCCGGCGCGCATGTCTCGCACGCCTTTTCGTCGCTTCTGCCCAATGCATCATCGGTCATGGCGCGTCAGGCGGCGGCCCTGTACGAGCGCGACAGCGCCCATGAAACCGTGCTGACGCCGCGCGGACCCGTCCGTCTGGTCGTCAGCCGGGTGGAGGGCGGCATCCTCTGGCGTCTCGACGAAACCCGCGAGCCGCACGAGGCCGGGGAGGGGATCGGCCTTCCGATGATGGTCGTGAGCCACGCAGACACGATCCTGTCGACCAATGGCGCGATGCGGGAGCTTGTCGGCGCGCCGGCCCGGGACCTCGCCGAGGTGTTCCCCGAACAGCCGCTGGTGCCCGGTCGACGGACGCGGATGAACGCGGGCGGAAAGACGGTCGAGGTCGTGCCCGTCATCCTGACGGCCCGCGACGGCCGAAGGGAAATCTACGCAGTCCCCGGTCTGGCCGAGCCACCTGCGGCCTCGGTCGCCGCGCGCGCCTTCGAATCGCTGCCCGTCGCATCCCTGCACATTGCCGCCGACGGACAGGTGCTGGCCTCCAACCGGCAGGCGCAGGTGCTTCTGGGGATCGGTCCGCAGGAGGGCGGGTACCTGTCCTCGATGGTCGAGGGGCTGGGCCGGCCGGTCCGGGAATGGGTCGCGGACACGGTCGCCGAACGCATCCCGACGCGCTCGGAGGTGGTCCGCGCGCGCCGCCGCAGCGACGAGTGTTTCCTGCAGATCGCGCTCAGCCGGATCACCGATGCCTCCGGTCCGTCGATCCTTGCCGTCCTGCACGACGCCACCGAACTCAAGAGCCTCGAGCAGCAATTCGTCCAGAGCCAGAAGATGCAGGCGGTGGGCGAGCTTGCCGGCGGGGTCGCGCATGACTTCAACAACCTGCTGACCGCGATCACCGGCCATTGCGACCTGCTGCTCCTGCGTCACGACCAGGGCGATCCGGATTACGGCGATCTTGTCCAGATCAGCCAGAACGCCAACCGTGCCGCGTCGCTGGTGGGGCAGCTTCTGGCCTTCTCGCGCCAGCAGAAGCTGAAGCTCGAGATCGTCGACCTGCGCGATACGATGGCCGACCTGCTGCATCTGCTCAACCGACTGGTGGGCGAGCGGATCAAGCTGACGCTCGACCATGATCCCGGGCTTCTGCCGATCCGTGTCGACCGCAGGCAGTTCGAACAGGTGATCATGAACCTCGTGGTCAATGCCCGCGACGCAATGGCCGAGGGCGGCGAGGTCCGGGTCGAAACGCGGGTCGTGCACCTGCGCGAGCCCTTGCGCCGCGACTCTGCCGAGGTGCCCGCCGGAAACTATGTCACGGTCTCCGTCAAGGACCAGGGGCACGGGATTCCCGCCGCGAAGCTCGCCCGCATCTTCGAGCCGTTCTTCACCACCAAGGACGTGGGCAAGGGCACCGGCCTCGGCCTGTCGATGGCCTATGGCATCATCAAGCAGTCGGGCGGCTACATCTTCGTGGACAGCACGGAGAACGTGGGATCGATCTTCACGATCTACATCCCGGTTCATGACGAACCGGCCCAGTCGACCCGGTCGCTCTCCGCCCCGGACGAGGTTGCGACCGCGGAGGAGTGGGCCCGGACTCCGGACGGGACGCCCGCACCCGAAAGTCCCGTGCCGGAACCCGCTGCGCCGGGACCCGAGGGGCAGGGCGTCGTCCTGCTGGTGGAGGATGAGGCGCCCGTGCGGGCCTTCGCTGCGCGCGCGCTTCAGTTGCGGGGCTACACGGTGGTGGAGGCCGGCAATGCCGAGGCCGCGCTGGAAACCCTGCGCCAGAGCGATACGCGCTTCGATCTCTTCGTCACCGACGTGGTCATGCCCGGAATGGACGGCCCCACCTGGGTCCGGGAGGCGCTGCGCGAGCATCCCGATGTGAAGGTCGTCTTCGTCTCCGGCTATTCGGAGGAGGATATCGGTGAGATGTCAGCCGACATCCCGAACTCGGTCTTTCTGCCCAAACCCTTCAGCCTGTCGGACCTGACCGCCACCGTGGCGCGGCAACTGCACTGACCCGCCGCCCGGTCATTTCGCCGCGCAAAGCTTGTCCCAAAGCGCGAACTCCTCGGGCGCCTTGTCGTGCAGCAGCTGCAGCGTGGCATCCGGAAGCCAGGCCGGGGGTCTGCCCGGTGAGACGTTCCGCCGCGCGATCTCTGGCGCGGCGCCCAGCCGGCCGGACAGGAACGCGACCGCCGCGTCGATCCTGTCATGACGAAACAGGTGATCGACGCCGAGCGTGCCGCCGTCGTCGGACAGGAACCGCGATTGCCTGCCCACGCGGGCGAATTCCGGCGGGTCTTCGTCCAGCCAGGCCTGCACGAAGGCGGCGAAATCCACGCCGGCGGTGGATTGCGGCCGTCCGGCGATCGCGTCCCGCGCCCGGTAGCGGTGCCAGCTTGACAGCCAGTCCACGGGCTCGCGCATGACCGCCATCAATTCCAGCGGCTCGCCCTCCGCCTCCAGAACATGGGCAAGCTGCCGGCGGTAGCGGCGCACCGTCATGTGCTTGAGCCGGGGCGGGTTCAGGAAAGACGCGTCCGCCCAGGGCAGAAACGCTTCCTCCAGCGCCGTCGTCCCGGTCTTGGGCACCGCCAGCAACACAAGTCTCGCCTTCCAGAATACCAGCATCGCTTGCCCGTCCCGCGGCGCCCCCCAATGAACGGATCGCGCCTAAACCCTTTCTTAACCTGTCACAGCAAATAACGGGATCAGCAAGAATTGACTTGAAATGTTCCCTTTTTGTTTGCTATCCAGCACAAGAACAAGAGGCGAACATGAGCACTGCATTGCCGCCCCGGCGGCTGCATGACATAAGGGGCGAAACTCCATGGCAACGGCGAACCTTCTCGACATGACCGACCGCAAATCGGCCGACAAGCAAAAGGCGCTCGACAGCGCGCTGGCCCAGATCGAACGCCAATTCGGCAAGGGCTCGATCATGAAGCTCGGCGGCGACAATCCGATCAAGGACATCGAGTCGACTTCGACCGGGTCGCTGGGCCTCGACATCGCGCTCGGCATCGGCGGCCTGCCCAAGGGCCGGATCATCGAGATCTACGGGCCGGAAAGCTCGGGCAAGACGACGCTGACGCTCCATTGCGTGGCCGAGGAACAGAAAAAGGGCGGTGTCTGCGCCTTCGTCGATGCCGAGCACGCGCTCGACCCGCAATACGCGCGCAAGCTGGGCGTCGATCTCGACGAGCTTCTGATCTCGCAGCCCGACACCGGCGAGCAGGCGCTCGAGATCACCGACACGCTGGTGCGGTCCGGCGCCGTCAGCATGGTGGTGGTGGACTCGGTCGCCGCCCTGACGCCCAAGTCCGAGCTCGAGGGCGACATGGGCGACAGTTCCGTGGGTGTGCATGCGCGCCTCATGAGCCAGGCGATGCGCAAGCTCACGGGCTCCATCGCGCGGTCGAACTGCATGGTCATCTTCATCAACCAGATCCGCATGAAGATCGGCGTCATGTTCGGTTCGCCCGAGACCACCACGGGCGGCAACGCCCTGAAATTCTATTCCTCCGTCCGCCTCGACATCCGCCGCATCGGCGCGATCAAGGATCGCGACGAGGTCGTGGGCAACGCCACCCGCGTCAAGGTCGTCAAGAACAAGGTCGCGCCGCCCTTCAAGCAGGTCGAGTTCGATATCATGTACGGCGAAGGCATCTCCAAGACCGGCGAGCTTCTGGACCTCGGCGTGAAGGCCGGCGTGGTCGAGAAATCGGGCTCGTGGTTCTCGTATGGTGACGAACGCATCGGGCAGGGCCGCGAGAACGCCAAGCAGTTCCTCAAGGACAATCCCGACGTGGCCTTCGCCATCGAGGACAAGATCCGCGCCGCGCACGGGCTCGATTTCGGCGCCTCGGACGAGGATGACACCGCGATGCTGGAGGACTGACCGGGCCGGCCTCGCGCAGACCCGGGCATGATCAGGAAAAACGATCAGGAAAAAGGGCGGCTCGCGGGCCGCTCTTTCTCGTTCGGGCCGGCGCTGGCTTATGGACACCACTCCCGCGCGGGGATACATCGCTTCCCTGACCCGCAGTCCACGCCCCTGATCCGGAACGAAGACGCCCAGACCCATGGCCAGCCTGAACGACATCCGCACGACGTTCCTCGACTATTTCCGCCGCAACGGGCACGAGATCGTCGACAGCTCTCCGCTCGTGCCACGCAACGACCCGACGCTGATGTTCACGAACTCGGGCATGGTCCAGTTCAAGAACCTCTTCACGGGCGTCGAACATCGCGACTACGTGCGCGCCGCGACCAGCCAGAAATGCGTCCGCGCCGGCGGCAAGCACAACGACCTCGACAACGTGGGCTATACCGCGCGGCACCACACGTTTTTCGAGATGCTCGGCAATTTCTCCTTCGGGGATTACTTCAAGGAACAGGCGATCCCCTTCGCGTGGGAACTGCTGACCCGCGACTTCGGCATCGACAAGTCGAAGCTGTTGGTCACCGTCTACCACACGGATGACGAGGCCGCCCTGATCTGGAAGAAGGTCGCGGGCCTGTCGGACGAGAAGATCATCCGCATCCCGACCTCGGACAATTTCTGGATGATGGGCCCCACCGGCCCCTGCGGCCCCTGCACCGAGATCTTCTATGACCACGGGCCGTCGATCTGGGGCGGCCCGCCCGGCAGTCCGGAAGAGGACGGCGACCGGTTCATCGAGATCTGGAACCTCGTCTTCATGCAGTTCGAACAGTTCGAGGACGGCTCGCGCAAGGACCTGGCGGCGCAGTCGATCGACACCGGCATGGGGCTGGAGCGGATCGGCGCGCTTCTGCAGGGCAAGCACGACAATTACGACACCGACCTGATGCGCAGCCTCATCGAGGCCTCGGCCAATGCGTCGAACGTGGACCCTGACGGGCCGAAGAACGTGCATCACCGGGTGATCGCGGACCATCTGCGCTCGGTCTCCTTCCTGATCGCGGACGGGGTGATGCCGTCCAACGAGGGGCGGGGCTACGTGCTGCGCCGGATCATGCGGCGGGCCATGCGGCATGCGCATCTTCTGGGCACGCAGGACCCGATGATGTACCGCCTTGTGCCGGCGCTGGTGCAACAGATGGGGCAGGCTTACCCCGAACTGGGCCGGGCGCAGCCGCTCATCACCGAGACGCTGAAGCTGGAGGAGGAGCGGTTTCGCACCACGCTGGAACGCGGCCTGCGGCTTCTGGACGATGAGCTTGCCAAGCTGCCCGAGGGCGCCGCGCTTCCGGGGGAGGCGGCGTTCCGGCTTTATGACACCTACGGCTTCCCGCTCGACCTGACGCAGGATGCGCTGCGCGGCGAGGGGCGCGCCGTCGATGTCGAGGGCTTCGTGGAGGCCATGGCCGAGCAGAAGGCCAAGGCGCGGGCCGCGTGGTCGGGCTCGGGCGAACAGGCCGACGCGGCGATCTGGTACGATCTGGCCGAGGAACATGGCGCGACCGAGTTCCTGGGCTACGACACCGAAACGGCGGAGGGCGTGGTGCTTGCGCTGGTGAAGGGTGCGGAGCGCGCCAACACCGGGCAGGAAGGCGACAGTCTGACCATCGTCGTCAACCAGACGCCGTTTTACGCCGAGGCGGGCGGCCAGGTGGGCGATACCGGCACGCTTAAAACCGAGACGGGCGAGGCGCGGATCACCGACACGAAGAAGGTGGCGGGCGTCTACCTGCACATGGCCGAGATCACGAAGGGCGAGATCGCACCGGGACAGGCGGCAGTGCTGGAGGTCGACCATACCCGGCGCGGCACGATCCGCGCCAACCACTCCGCCACGCATCTGCTGCACGAGGCGCTGCGCCGTGCCCTTGGGGATCATGTCGCGCAGAGGGGCAGCCTCAACGCGCCCGACCGGCTGCGCTTCGACTTCAGCCACGGCAAGGCGCTGAGCCCCGAGGAAATCGACCGGGTGGAGCGCGAGGTGAACGACTTCATCCGCCAGAACAGCCCGGTGGAGACGCGGATCATGACGCCCGACGACGCCCGCGGGATCGGCGCGCAGGCGCTGTTCGGCGAGAAATACGGCGACGAGGTGCGCGTCGTGTCCATGGGCAGGATGGACGGTACCGGCAAGGGCCGCGACGGTCAGACCTATTCGATCGAGCTTTGCGGCGGCACCCATGTGAAGCAGACCGGCGATATCGGCGTCTTCGTGGCGCTTGGCGACAGCGCGTCCTCCTCGGGCGTGCGCCGGATCGAGGCGCTGACCGGGCAGGCGGCCTTCGACTATCTCAGCGCGCAGGACCACCGCATGGCGGAGCTTGCGCTGGAGATGAACGCCCAGCCCGGCGACGTGCTCGACCGGGTCCGGGCGCTCAAGGATGACCGCAAGCGGCTGGAAAACGAGGTCACGCAACTGCGCCAGCAACTGGCCATGAGCGGCGGCGCGTCCGCCGCGCCCGAGGCTCGTGCCATCAACGGCATCCCCTTCCTCGCCCAGTCGCTCGAGGGCGTGAGCGGCAAGGATCTGGCCGGCCTGATCGACGCCCACAAGGCGCGGATGTCCTCGGGCGCCGTGCTGCTGATCGCGGATGCGTGCGGCAAGGCCGCCGTGGCCGCGGGCGTGACGGACGACCTGACCGACAGGGTCTCGGCCGTCGATCTGGTCCGTGCGGCCGTGGAACAGCTGGGCGGAAAGGGCGGCGGCGGCCGCCCCGATTTCGCGCAAGGTGGCGGGAAAGACCCGTCGCATGCGCAAGCCGCCATCGAAGCCGCCGAAGCCGTGCTGAAAGGAACCTGATATGCCCGGAGCCTACTGGATCGCCCATGTGACCGTCACCGACGAAGAGGCCTATGGCCGCTACGCCAAGCTCGCGGGAGAGGCCATCGCGGCCCATGGCGGGAAATTCCTCGCACGTGGCGGGCAGGCGATCCAGAAGGAGGGGCGCGCCCATCCCCGCAACGTCGTGGCTCTGTTCCCGAGCCTCGAGGCCGCGAATGCCTGTTACGAGAGCGACACCTACCAGGAGGCGCTGAGCCACGCGCGCGGTGCCTCCGAACGCGACCTGGTGCTCGTCGAGGCTGCCGCCTGAGTTCCGTCTCGCCCCCGACACGCGCTTGCGGCATCATCCGGACCAGGGACGCTGACCGCAGGAGGGCAAGGCATGGCCGATCTTGAGACCCGCATCGCGCAGGCGCGCGGCGACGAACCGGCGGATCTGGTTCTGCGCGGCGCGCAGGTGCTCGACCTCGTCACGGGCGAGACGATCGCGGGCGACGTGGCGATCTGCGGCGACACCATCGTTGGCGTGGGCGAGGATTACGAGGGCCGCGAGGTCGTGGACCTGACCGGGCTGACGCTGGTGCCGGGTTTCATCGACACCCATCTGCATGTCGAATCGAGCCTCGTGACGCCTTTCGAGTTCGACCGCTGCGTGACGCCGCGTGGCATCACCACGGCGATCTGCGACCCCCACGAGATCGCCAACGTCATCGGCGCGGAGGGCGTGCGGTATTTCCAGAACGCGGCCGGGCATACCCTGATGGACCTGCGCGTGCAGCTGTCCTCCTGCGTGCCGTCCACCGACATGGAGACGGCCGGCGCCGAGCTCGACGCCGAGGATATCGCGGGGCTGATGGGCCACCCGTCGGGCATCGGGCTGGCGGAGTTCATGAACTACCCCGGCGTGATCCACCGCGACCCGCGCGCGATGGCGAAACTCCGGCTCTTCGAGGGCGGGCATGTCGACGGGCATTGTCCGCTTCTGTCGGGCCGCGACCTCAACGCCTATGTCGCCGCCGGCATCTCGACCGAGCATGAGGCGACCAGCGCCGATGAAGCGCGGGAAAAGCTGCGCAAGGGGATGCGGGTGCTGATCCGCGAGGGCTCGGTTTCCAAGGATCTCGAGGCGCTGCAGCCGGTCCTGACCGAGATGACGGCGCCCTACATGTGCCTGTGCACCGATGACCGCAACCCGCTGGATATCGCGGAGGAGGGGCATCTCGATCACATGATCCGGCGGTTGATCGCGCTTGGCTCGCCGCCGCTGGCGGTCTACCGCGCCGCGTCGCTTTCGGCGGCCGAGGCCTTCGGGCTGAAGGATCGCGGCCTGATCGCGCCGGGCAAGCGTGCCGATATCGTGGCGGTTGGCGATCTTGGCTCCTGCGACGTGCAGGCGGTCTGGGCGGGGGGCGTCGCGGTGACCGACGCGGCCTTTGCCGCGCGCAGCACCATCCCGCCGGTGGGCCGGCATTCGGTGAAGGCGCCGGTCGTCACCGCCGACAGTTTCCGCACCCCCGCCAACCGAGAGGCGACCGACGTGATCGGCATCCTCGAGGGCAAGATCATCACCGAGCATCTGCGCGAACACATCCCCGTGCAGGACGGCGACAAGCGGCCCGATCCCGCGCGCGACCTCGTCCGCATCGCGGTGGTGGAGCGGCATGGGCGGAACGGCAACATCGCCACGGGCTTCGTGAAGGGATTCGGTCTCAAGTCCGGGGCCATCGCCTCGACCGTGTGCCACGACCACCACAACATCGCCTGCGTGGGCGTCGATTACGCCGACATGGCGCTGGCGGCGAACCGGCTGTCGGAGATCGAGGGCGGCTTCGTCGTGGCGAAGGGGGGCGAGGTGCTGGCGGAACTGGCGCTTCCCGTGGCGGGGCTGATGAGCCTGGGGCGTTTCGAGGAGGTGCATGACGGTCTCAAGGCGCTGAGGGCGGCGGCGAAATCGCTGGGCGTGACGCTGCACGAGCCGTTCCTGCAACTGGCCTTCCTGGCACTTCCGGTCATCCCGGCGCTCAAGATCACCGACCGGGGCATGGTCGACGTCACGCGGTTCGAGATCATTCCCTGAACGCGACCCGGGGGATCGCGTCAAAACGTCCGACCCCGATCAGGCCCCTGTGGCACCTTGTTCGGTGGACGCGCCAAAGTTTGTGTACTATGGCATACCAAACTCAACCGAGGGCCGACCGATGACCACGAATGACACTCCCGACATCATCTACACCAAGGTGGACGAAGCGCCCGAGCTTGCCTCCGCCTCGCTTCTGCCGATCATCCAGAGCTTCGCCAGCGCCGCGGGCGTCTCGGTCGGCACGAAGGACATTTCGCTTGCCGGACGGATCATCGCCGTCTTCCCGGAATTCCTGACCGAGGAACAGCGCATCCCCGATGACCTCGCGATCCTGGGCGAGCTGGTGAAGACGCCCGAGGCGAATGTCATCAAGCTGCCCAACGTCTCGGCCTCGGTGCCGCAGCTCGTCGCCGCCGTGAAGGAGCTGCAGGGGCACGGATACGCCATCCCCGACTATCCCGAGGACCCGCAGACCGATCAGGAAAAGGACATCCGCGCGCGCTTCGATGCGATCAAGGGCTCGGCGGTCAACCCGGTCCTGCGCGAGGGCAATTCCGACCGCCGCGCGGCCAAGGCGGTGAAGGCCTATGCGCAGGCCAACCCGCACCGGATGGGCGACTGGACACCCGACAGCAAGACGCGCGTGGCCTCCATGTTGGCCGGCGATTTCCGCTCGAACGAGATCTCCGCGACGCTCGACCGGGCGGCGACGGCGAAGATCGTGCTCGCCACCGAGGCCGGCGAGGAGATCGTCCTGAAGAAGGGCGTGAGCTATCCCGAAGGCACCGTTGTCGACGCCACCTACATGAGCGCCGAGGCGCTTGACGCGTTCCTCGCGGAGGAGATCGAAAAGACCAGGTCCGAGGGCGTTCTCTTCTCGCTGCACCTGAAGGCCACGATGATGAAGGTCTCCGACCCGATCGTGTTCGGCCATGCCGTCCGCGCGTGGCTGGCGCCGGTCTTCGAGAAATACGGCGACCGGATGGAGGAGCTTGGCGTGAACCCCAACCAGGGTCTCGGCGCGCTTCTGGAGAAGGTCAAGGACGAGCCCGAGATCATGGCCGCGATCGAGGCCGTGAACGCCGAACGCCCGCCCATGTACATGGTCGACAGCGACCGGGGCATCACCAACCTGCACGTCCCCTCGGACGTCATCATCGACGCGTCGATGCCGGCGCTGATCCGCGGCGGCGGCAAGGGCTGGGGCCCGGACGGCAAGGAACATGACGCGGTCTGCGTCATCCCCGACAACTCCTACGCGCCGGTCTATGACGCCTCGATCGAGTTCTTCAAGAAGAACGGCAAGCTCGACCCCGCCACCGCCGGCACGGTCCAGAACATCGGCCTGATGGCGCAGAAGGCCGAGGAGTACGGCTCTCACCCGACGACCTTCGAGATGCCCGAAGCCGGCACGGTGCGCATGATCCTCGATGACGGCACGGTGCTGCACGAGCACAAGGTGGCGGCGGGCGACATCTGGCGGTCGGCCAGCACGCGCAAGGCGCCCATCGAGGATTGGGTCGATCTGGCCATCGAGCGGCAGAAGGCCGAGGGCTGCGAGGCGATCTTCTGGCTCGACGAGACCCGCGCCCATGACGCGGAGCTGATTGCCTATGTCAAACCGATCCTCGAGGCGCGCGGCGTGGCCGACAGGTTCCGCATCATGGCCCCGCGCGAGGCGACCATCGCCACCCTCGAGACGATCACGTCGGGCGGAAACTCCATCGCGATCACCGGCAACGTTTTGCGCGATTACCTGACGGATCTCTTCCCGATCCTCGAGCTTGCGACCTCCGCCAAGATGCTGTCGATCGTGAAGCTTATGAACGGGGGTGGCTTGTTCGAGACCGGGGCAGGTGGCTCCGCGCCCAAGCATGTTCAGGCGCTGCAGGCCGAGAACCACCTGCGCTGGGACAGCCTTGGCGAGTTTTGCGCGCTCGGCGAAAGCTTCAAGTTCCTTGCCGACAAGACCGGCAACGACAAGGCGCGGCTTCTGGGCGAGGGGGTCGAGGCCGGGTTCACCCTGCGCGCCACCGATCAGGATTACGATTTCGACCGGGCCGATGGCGGCGCGGCGGATGCGGCGGGCTATATCGTCGATGCCGACAACAGCGCCGACCGGACCGAGCGTCTGGGCTCTGCCTGGATCGAGGTCGAGGCGATGGGCGGGCAGATGCTGCATCGGCTGGGATACGAGGGCAACGCCTTTGCCACCGCGCTGTCCGACGATACCGGCAGTGTGACCTCGGACACCGAAAGCGCGATGACGACGCTGGGCTATACGCTCAGCTATGCCGCCGATGGCGGGCTGGTCGAAACCTCGGATCACGTCGTCACCCTGCTGCTGGAGGCCCAGCGGCTGAGCTTCGACGATACCCTGCGCGGCGAAAGCTATGGCCGCGACAGCACCGCGATCGCGCTGGAATATGTCGGGCAGATCAGTCCGGCCCTGGCCATGCAGGCCTCGGTCCGGCGGGATTTCAACGAGGAGTTCGAGGATGCGACCAGCTGGACCCTGGCCGGGTCCTACAGCTTTGCCTCGGGGGTGCGGCTGCATGCCTCGGCCGGGCAGGCTGTGGTCAATCCGAGCATGTACGAACAATTCGGCTTTTTCCCGGGCTTCTATGTCGGCAATCCGGATCTGGAGCCGGAAACCTCTGTCAACACAGAATTGGGCTTCTATTACCGGCCTTCTCGCCGCTTTCAGGCCAATATGACCGTCTTTCACAACTCGTTCGAAGACAAGCTGATGGTCGTTGCCTGTCCTCAGAGTGTCTGCGGGCCCGCGACTGCCCGTTACAATATTAACGTTGATACCGCCGAGACACGTGGTGTGGAGATGGGCGTCAGCGCCGAGGTGCTGCCAAACGTGACGTTGGATGCCAGCCTGACCAATACGCGATCCAAGCAGACCTCCGGGGAAAATGAAGGTCAGCCACTGACTCAGATCCCAGAGCATCTCCTCGTTCTCAATGCCCGCTGGCAGATCAATGAGGCCACCAGCAGCTGGGTAAAAGTCAACCATCGTGGCAAAGAGAGTGAACCGACAAATCTTCAGGCAAGGAACACCAATCAAGCACCGGCAACGACCGTGACGGATATTGGAGGCTCTTGGCAGGCGACCGAGAATGTCAAAGTGCATGCGGGCATCTACAACATATT
>LJSY01000048.1 GCA_001314805.1 Rhodobacteraceae bacterium HLUCCO18
GTCGCTCAATGTTCGTCTGCTCAAGATCGCCTCCGTTTTCGATCTTGAATCAGAATTCACCTCACTTGGGAATCCCCCGAATGCAGACAGGGCCTAGCGCATCTCGCGTTCCTCCATGGCGCCACGATCCTGACAGCACCCATATCGAGCGGCCGCGAGGCCGTGGGGGAGGAGTTCGACAATCCGCTTTCCTGGGCGACGACGATCCAGTTCTATGCCATGATGTATGGCGCACCCGTGGTCATGACGAACCGGGTCGGGCGCGAAGGTGACCTGAATTTCTGGGGCGGTTCACGGATCCTCGATCCGTTTGGACGTGTGCTTGCACAGGGCGGCCTCGAGGAGGAACTGATCACCGCGCGTCTCGATTATGCTGATACGCGCAAGGCGCGGGCCCTCCTGCCAACCGTCCGCGACAGCAATCTTGCGCTTGTGCAGCGTGAAACCAATCGCCTCATCGATCGGCTGGGAGTGCCTGACGTCGTTCGCTACGATGAATGATCGTCCGACAACAACCGCTGATGTGGCTCGGGACACGATACAGGTTCAATTGCGGCCCGGGCGTCCGGTGGAGAGGTAGTCCGAGGCGTCCCGCCGCTTAGCATCCCGCGGGCAACTCCTGGCGTCCTCCTCCGTACGCCGGCCGGCACTCGCGCGATGCATCGTCGCGGTTCGGTTGGTTTTTCCCAGAACAGGTCGCGTCCCCACTAGGGTGATGGCCATGACCAAATTGCGTCACGCGGCGGCGCAGGTGACGTGCGAAGGCTCGACGCCCGCTCAGACCCGCAACGCCCGAGCTGTCTCATCTTGCAGCACGCACGAATCCCGCCTTCCCCAACCGAAAGGCTTTTCATGACCAGACAGTCACTTCATCCCGCAGCCGCCCCGCTCGCGGAAGAACACCGCGCCGGATCGCTCTCACGCCGCGAATTTCTGACGCGGACGACCTCCCTAGGCGTATCCGCGGCCGCGGCATACGGCTTGATCGGTCTTGCCGCACCTGCGCCCGCACGCGCGCAGCCCGTGCAAGGCGGGACGATCCGCATTCAATCGGATGTGCGCGCCCTCAAGGACCCGCGCACCTATGACTGGCCGCAGATGTCGAATTTTTCGCGCGGATGGCTCGAATACCTCGTCGAGTACCAGCGCGATGGGTCCTTCCAGCCCATGCTTCTCGAAGGCTGGGACGTGAGCGACGACGCCACACGGTATGTCCTGCGCCTTCGCCCCGGCGTGACCTGGAACGATGGAACGCCCTTCACGGCCGAGGATGTGGCTCGGAACATCGAACGCTGGTGCGATCAGTCGGTCGAAGGCAATTCCATGGCCGCACGGATGTCCTCGCTGATCGACCCCGAGACCGGACAGGCTCGCGAGGGCGCGATCGAGGTCACGGACGATCTGACCGTAACGCTCACGCTGGAGACGCCAGACATCACGATTATCGCAGGGTTTTCCGATTATCCCGCCGCCATCGTGCCGCAGGATTTCTCCGGCGACCCCCTCGACACGCCCAAGGGCACCGGGCCCTATCTCCCCGAGGAGCTCACCGTCGGCATCCAGTCGTCGCTTGTCCGGAATACCGATCATGACTGGTGGGGAACAGAGGTCTTCGGTGGACCGTACCTCGACCGGATCGAGTTCATCGACTACGGAACCGATCAGGCGGCGCACATGGCCGCCGCGGATGCCGGCGAGGTGGATATGCTCTACGAGTCGCTGGGGGATTTCGTGGACATCATGGACGCGATCGGCTGGGAACGGTCAGAGGCCGTGACGGCGAACACGGTCGTGGTGCGAACCAACCAACTCGCCGAGATCGACGGCCGGCAGCCCTATGCCGACGTGCGGGTGCGCCGGGCGCTGGCCACGGCAGTCTCGAACGCGGTCTGCCTCGAACTCGGTTATGCCGGACGCGGCGAAGTCGCCGAAAACCATCACGTCTGCCCTATCCATCCGGAATACGCGGAACTGCCGCCGCCGGTGTTCGACCCCGAACAGGCAGCTGCGATGTTGGCCGAGGCGGGCATGTCCGATTTCGAGCACGAACTGATCTCGATCGATGACAACTGGCGGCGCAACACCTGCGACGCCGTCGCGGCCCAGCTTCGCGATGCCGGCATACCCGTGCGCCGCACGGTCATCCCGGGCAACACATTCTGGAACGGCTGGACGAGCTACGCCTTCTCCGCAACCGACTGGGCGCAACGACCCCTGGGCGTGCAGGTGCTGGCGCTGGCCTATCGTTCTGGTGAGGCATGGAACGAAACGGGCTTTGCCAACGCGGAGTTCGACGCGACGCTGCAAGAGGCTCTTTCGATAGCCGATGCCGATGCCCGAAGGGCGCTCTCCGAGCGTTTGCAACGCATCATGCAGGATGAAGGGGTGGTGATCCAACCCTACTGGCGGTCCACCTATCGTCACGTGCGGCCGGGCGTCGTGGGTGCCGAGCAACACCCGACCTTCGAGATCCACGTCTACAAACTGGGCTTTTCAGAGTGATCCTTTCCTTGGGTCTTCGACCGAGCCCGAAACCGGCCTCAAAAAGTGGAACAGGTCGACGCAAGACGTGACAGTCGCCCGGCGACGTCCCACGCAGACATGCGCCGGGCTGTCTTCACCCAAAAAAAACCGCAGGGTAGCTTTGGAGCCATCTCTTGGATTGGCCTGCTGCCGGTTTCGTGGACACGAAGATAAGATCGTGACCATGGAACTGGAGAGTGGATATGACGAGACGGAAGTTCAGCCGCGAGTTCAATCTCGAGGCGGTGAAGCTGGTGACGGATCGCCGAAACGATCGACATACGAGCCCTTGGCGAACCGCAGCTGTCGCCAGCCATCACTGACCGGACGCTGATCACATCCGTCCGTGGCGTCCGTTCGGAGCCCATGCCGGCCGCACCTTGCGCTGAATCGAAGGTCGCAGAAGAGCGGGGAGCGGTCGTTCGCTGCGCCCACCACGACCGTCTGGGAGGCGCAGGAAGCGGACCATATCGGAATGGCGCCTAAGGTTTCACATCTCTTTCAATGGCGAAGCTCAACACGGCAGGAAGCGCCAGTTGGTTAAGTTGGGCGAGGCGGTCGTCGACGTAATGTCCCGGCGCGTGAAGCAGGTTGACCGTCCCGATGAATTCCCCGGCCAGCACCACGGGCAGGTTTATCACGGAACCAAGACCAAGCGCGGCGATTATCTCGTGGTCAGGGAAGACATCCGAGAAACCCTCGACAGAGTTCGCCACGAAAACCTCGCGCTCACGGATCACGAGCTCGGTCCAGCGGTTCGGAACGATCTCCTTCAATCCCGATAACGGGTAGTTCTCGGGATCGCTCGTGTATATGCGGGCCGCCACGCCACTTTCCGGGCCGGTCATTCGGAACTCGGAAACCGAGAAGAGCCTGTGGCCGATGCAGGCCTGGCATAGGTCCTCGAGAGCGGGGAACAGGTTGGTCCAGCCATCGCTGCGGACGGTGCGTGCGAAGCGCTCGAGTGGTGCGGTCCCGTCATGCAATGACCTGCATCCTTGTGTCGAACTGCGTCAGGCAAACGTGGCCTTTTTCGTTGACCGCCACATTGTCCTCGATGCGGACCCCGATCTCGGCCTCGCGGTAAAGCCCGGGTTCGATGGTAAAGACCATGCCCGTGCGCTGCGGGGCTGTGTTCGATCGCATGATTGGCGGCGCCTCGTGCACCTCCCGGCCGAGCCCATGGCCGGTCTTGTGCAAGATCATATCGGCGAAGGGGGATGCCTCGAGAACGCTGGTCGCCGCATCGTCCACGTCGCCCAAGGGGGCGCCAGCGCACACGGCCGCGCGACCGGCCAGATTTGCGTCCAGCACTGTTTCGTAGATCTCGGCATGGGCGTCGGTGGCGTGCTCGCAGAATACGGTTCGGGTGATGTCGGCATGCATGGCGCCGTAGCTTGCGCCGAAATCGATCAGCAGAACGTCGCCCGGCGAAAGCGTTCGGTCGGACGCGTCGCCATGCGGGTTCGCCGCGGCGCCGCCGCCGAGGACAATCGGATCAAAGGCGAAGCCGGTGGCGCCGTGGGACAGCATCGCCGCTTTCAGACGGGCAGCTATCTGGCGTTCGCTGATACCACGAATGCCTGCATCGAGGGTTTCTCCCAACGCCGCCTCGCTGATTGGGATGGCCCGGCGCAACTCGTCCAGCTCAACCGCGTCCTTGATCAGTCGCAGATCTGACAGAACGGGATCGGCGTCGGTCAAGGCCTCGACGCCCAGATGCCGCGCCAGAGCCCTGTATTCGGCGGCGCGCATCCGCAGTCCCTCGATTCCGAGCGGCATTTTGGCAGAGAGGCGTGCCGCGAGCGCGGCAAAGCCGGCTTCAGGCCCCTCCGCGTCATCCCAGTATGTCGTCTCGCACCGAGGCATCGCAGCCTGCCACTTCTGACGTTCGAGTGCCGGCATCAGCGCGTGTGAACCACCGTCTGCCATCAATACATAAAGCGTCGGCCGCTCCATCAGGTGCAGCGAAACGTCGGTGAGATACTGCAGGTTCGGCCCCGGCACGAACGCGACGCAGCCAAGCCCTGCGTCGCGCAGCAAGGTTGCGGCGCGTGCGCGCCGATCATCGAAAACTGTCATGGCTCTTGGACCTGATCGATCGCCATCTTGTGCCCGAAGCGCGGGCCAAGGCCGTCCTGTATGACCCGGGATTCAAAGAGAATGACCTCGCTCACCGCGATATCGCCAGCCTCCGCGTCGCCGGCCGCCATGGCGTCGACAACAGCCCTCAGCCGCGCCACCGCCTCGTCAAAATCGGCCTTTGGAAGGTGTGGGAAGAAGTACAGAAGCTTCATGCGGACCGAGGCGTCCTGTGCTTCGAGGAAGTACTTCGACAAAAAGCGATTGCGTGCGAGTGTCGCGATGTTCCGAAAAAGGCCAAGCTGCGCGCGGAAGGCCGCTTCGGTATCGCCCGCCAGCAGTCCTTTTTCATAGGTCGTGACGAAGACGTCGAGGTCGGCACGTTGTGCCTGGCCTTGCAGCGCGGCGGCACGGATCAGGCCCCGTGACAGAAGAAGGTACGTGTCGAGAAACGCCGACTGGTTGTGCAGGGACAGGGGCGCGACGATCGACGTCCTGTTCTGAAGAAACTGGACGAAGCCTTCATTCGCGAGCAGCAAAAGGGCCTCGCGGACCGGCGTGCGCGACACCTCATAGGCCTTGGCCAGGTCGACCTCGTCGAGCGCCGCCCCCGGCGCGATGCGAAGCCACTGGATATCTTCGCGCAGCTTTTCATGGACCATCAGCGCGCCCCGCTTCTTGCGGGTGGGCGCGGTCTTGGCGGCTTTGGTGGGGTCTTTTCTCGCAGGCATGAAATAGATCATGCATTAAGTTTGCATAATAGACAAGCTGAAACCATCAACGGATCAAAAATTCCTGGAGGACGAAGATGGGGAAGTTCGGAAAGCTACTGCTCGCCGGCACGGCGCTGACCGGCTTGGCGGGCGCGGCCGCAGCCGAGGGCACGATCGCCTACTTCGCGGCAACGTCGCAGAACGGGTTCAACCAGGCCACCTATGAAGGTGTGCAGGAGGTCGCCGCCGCGCGCGGCTACGACACCGAGATCCTTGATGGACAGTTCGATGCGGCCGTGCAGTACAGCCAGATCGAGGATGCGCTGGCCTCGGGTCGGTACGTCGGCATGATTGTTGCGCCAAACGACTCGGTGGGTATCGCCGGTGCGTTCGAGCAGGTGATCGCCGAAGGCATCCCGATCGGATCCGTCTTGTTCCCGATCGGCCCGGACCTGAACTCGCTCGACCCGCAGGTCGAGGGGATCACCGTCACCGCCGCCTCGCCGCCGGTGCCCGGCGCCACCAGCCAGGCCGGGGCCGTGGTGGAGTATTGCGCCGACAAGGATCCGTGCCGCGTTGTCATCATGATCGGGGCGCAAATCTTCCCGTTCGACAACCTGCGGCTGGAAACCTTCCAGTCGGTCTTGGGCGAGCATGACAACATCGAGGTCGTGGCAGTGGGCGAGGGCTATTACTCGCCGGATCCAAGCCTGCAGGCGATGAGCGACATCCTTCAGGCCAACCCCGATGTCGATGTGGTGCTGTCCAATGCCGACCAGCATCTCGTCGGCGTCGAGATCGCGCTTGAAGGTGCGGGAATCGACCCGGCGGATCTTTATCTCTCGGGCGGCGGGGCGGCGGCCATCGCCATCTCGGCGATCCGCGAAGGGCGCTGGGATTCGACGCTTGCCTATTTTCCCAAGACCATGGGTGCGCTTGCGATGGAGCAGATCGCCAACGCGATCGAGGGCGGGCCGGTCACCCAGGCCATCAACATGGATGAGGCCGGACCGATCGAGGCGATGATCGATGCCGAGGTGCTTGCGGCCAACCCCGAGTTCACTGGCGAGTGGGAACAGTAAACCCGACCACCAGACCTGCGGCGTGCGCATCGTGCACGCCGCCACGCGACAGGGATCAGAAATCGTGACTATCAGCTATCGAGTGTCGGCCGATATCGGCGGGACTTTTACAGACATCGTCTATCAGGATGTTGCAACCGGCCGCTGCGGCGCGACCAAGGTCCTGTCGACGCCGGAAAACCCGGCGCTCGCGGTCCTGAAGGGGATCGACCAGGTGCTTGGGGATGACGGTGAACTGGCCTTCTTCGTGCATGGTACGACGGTCGGGCTCAACGCGCTTCTGACGCGGCGCGGATCGAAGGTCGCCCTCGTTACCAACGAAAATTTCCGCGACATCTACACCATCCAGGGAAACGACCGCGGCGAGATCTTCTCCATCCGCTGGAACAAGCCCGAGCCGCTGGTCACGCTGGAGCACACCTATACGGTCGGCGGTCGCATCGCCGCAGATGGCAGCGAGCTTGCGCCGCTGCGCCTGTCGGATCTTGATGCGCTGGTGGAGGCCTGCACGCGAGAGCGCTATGAGGCCATCGCCATTTCCCTGCTCTTCTCCTTCAACAACCCGGCGCATGAGCTGGCGGTGCGCGATTACCTCGTCGAACGGCTGCCCGACGTGCAGATCGTGTTGTCGCATCATGTCTCGCCGGAATGGCGCGAGTTCGAGCGCACATCGACCGCGGTCACGGATGCCTACCTTGCGCCCGTGGTGCGGCGCTACATCTCGACGCTTCAGGGCGAGATGGGCGACCGGCTGCCCGAAGGCGGCGCGCTGCATGTCATGGAATCCAATGGAGGGGTGATGACGGCGGCAGCCGCCTCCGCGACGCCGCTTCAAACGCTTCTGTCCGGCCCGGTCGGCGGCGCCATCGGCGGTAAGGCGCTTGCGGCCAAGACGGGCCGCGGCAACCTAATCTGCGTCGACATGGGCGGCACGTCCTTTGACGCCTCGCTTGTGGTCGATGGCCTGCCCTCCGCCTCGAACGAGGCAAAGCTGGAGGGGCTGCCGCTTCAGATGTCGGTTGTGGACATCCACGTGATCGGCGCGGGCGGTGGATCCATCGCCTGGCAGGAAGCCGGCGCCTTGCGTGTCGGACCGCAATCCGCAGGCTCGAACCCCGGCCCGGTCTGCTACGGTCTTGGCGGGACCGATCCGGTCGTGTCGGACGCCAACCTCGTCTTGGGCCGTCTGGACGGTGCCAACTTCTCTGGCGGCGAAATGACCCTCGATCGCGACGCGGCTGCAGACGCGCTGTCGCGGCTGGGCGCCGACTTCGGCATGAATGCCGAGCAGATGGCGCAAGGCGTGATCGACATCGTCAACGCGAAGATGGCCGATGCCATCCGCACCATAACCATTCAGCGCGGGATCGATCCGCGTGAGTTCTCGCTGGTAGCCTTCGGCGGCGCTGGTCCGTCGCAGGCGGCGGCACTGGCCGAAGAGCTGGAGATCTCCGAAGTCATCGTTCCGGTTCATCCCGGCGCATTCTCGGCCTGGGGGATGCTGCAGACCGACGTGCGCCATGACTTCAAGGAAACGCTCTACAGCTTTTGGGACATGATCGAGGCCGAAACCATCGACAGCGCCTTCGCGGCCCTGCGTGAGCGCGGCCGTGCCTACCTTGCCGAGGAGGGCATCACCGGTGACCGGGTCGCCTTCGAGCGCGCGATCGACTTTCGCTATCACGGGCAGGAATACGTGCTGACGATCGCGCTCGATGACGGGCCGATCGACATGGACAAGGTGCGCGCCGATTTCGACGCCGCCTACCAGCGGCAATACGGCCACAACAGTCCCGAGAACCGCGTCGAGATGGCCAATATCCGCCTTGCCGCGCTGGGCCGGCTGGAGCGCCCCGAGAACGCGCCGCCAGAGCGGGTAACGTCGCGCCCTCCACGCGAACGCGAGGTGTGGTTCGCGGGCACGCCACAGACCACCGCGGTGCTTGACCGCAACGGCATCGGCGAGGGCGACAGCGTATCGGGCCCCGCCATCATCGAGGAAGTCACATCGACCACCCTTTTGCCGCCCGGCTGGACCGCGCGGCTGATCGAGGGCGGCCACATGACACTGACCCGGGAGGATGCGGCATGAGCCAGGCAGATCCGATCACCACCGAAGTCGTCCGCAACTTCGTCATCTCCTGCGCAGAGGACATGAACGCCTCGCTGTGGCGCTCCGCCCATTCGGCGATCATCTACGAGGGCAAGGACAGCGCCGTCGCCTTGATGGACGAGCGGGGCAACATGCTGGGTCAATCCACGGGCGTGCCGCTCTTCATCGGCGCCATCGATGTCTGCGTGCGCCATGTTCAGGATTATTACGGCGACGATATCCATGAAGGCGACATCTTCATCATGAACGACAGTTACATGCAGGGCACTCACCTGCATGATGTCACCGCCATCGGTCCCATCTTCCACGAGGGCGAACTGGTCGGTTTCGGCGCAGCGCGGGCACATTGGAACGACATCGGCGCGATGGATCCCGGCTCGACCATGTCTTCCACCAACATATATCAGGAGGGCTTGCGCCTCGGACCCACAAGGATCGTGTCGCGCGGCAAGCGGGTGCGCGAGTGGTACGACCACCTAAAGCTCAACACCCGGCTCGAGGGCGCCACCATCGGCGATCTCGGCGCGCAGATCGCTGCCATCCGCACCGGCGAGCGGCGTCTTGGCCAGCTTCTGTCGAAGATCGGGACAGAGACCTACCGCGCCGCCTGCCAGAACATATTCGAGCAGGCACGCCGGATGGACCGCGAAGCCATCGCCGCGATCACGGACGGAACCTGGAGCCGCGAAGGTTATCTGGACAATGACGGCGTGGGCACCGAGCCGGTCAAGGTCAAGCTGACGCTCACGGTCAGGGGCGAGGACCTGATCGTCGATCTGACCGGCACTTCGGGTCCGGTCGCAGGGTCGGTCAACTGTGGCGCAAGCCAGACGGAGTCGCTGCTGCGGCTGGCCTACAAGACGATGATCTCGCCCGAACGCGCGATCACCGGAGGTTCCTTCGAGACGATGACGGTCGTGCTGCCGGACGATTGCATGTTCAACGCCGGCGAACCTGCCGCCTGCGAATGGTATTTCACCGGGCTGGGTCTTCTGGCCGACCTTTTCATCTCCTGCCTCAGCGAGGCGATGCCGGGGCGCTCGACCGCCGCCCATTACGGCGATTCGATGGTGGTGGGTTTCTTCTCCGTGGATCCCAAGCGCGGGCAGTGGATCTCGATCGAGCCGACCGCCGGTGGCTGGGGCGGGCGCCACGACAGCGATGGCGAGAGCGCGCTGATCAACCTCGTCAACGGCGGTTTCCGCAACATCCCCGCCGAGGTGATGGAGACGAAGTTTCCCCTGCGGCTGGAGGAGTTCTCGATCCGCACCGACAGTGCCGGGCCGGGCAAGCATCGCGGCGGCTGCGGCGTGGTGCGGCGATACAAGATGCTGGAGGATTGCTATGGCGCGATCTGGTTCGAACGCTCGAAGACGCCCGCATGGGGTCTGAACGGCGGCGGCGACGGCAAGGGGCCGGAGGTCACCGTCAGTTTTCCCGATGGTGTCGTGGAAGATCCGCTCAAGATGCGCGCGCGCGCCTTGCCGGCCGGAACCATTGTCGAAACCAAGACCGGCGGAGGCGGTGGCAATGGCCATCCCCTTGAGCGCGATGTCGCGGCGGTGGCGCGCGACGTGGCCCGGGGTCTCGTGAGCCGCGAGGCGGCCGCGCGGGATTACGGTGTGACCGTCGCCAGCGACGGCGAAGCGAAGCGCGCCTGATGACCGAGCCATTGCTCTCGGCCCGGGGTATCGGAGTGCGCTTTGGCGATGTCGACGTGCTTTCCGGGGTGGATATCGATATCCGGCCCGGCGAGGTCCACGGGCTGATTGGCGAGAACGGCGCGGGAAAATCCACCTTGGGGAAGGTCCTGGGCGGCTTTTACCGCGCAACGCATGGCTCGATCACCGTCGCGGGTCGGCGGCAGGATCGCTGGGACACGCCCACGGCACTGGCCAACAGTGTCGCGATCATGCACCAGGAACTGCAGTTGGTTCCCGCGCTGACCGTGGCGCAAAACGTGTTCCTCGGGCTTGAGGAAAACCGCCGCGGCGTGCTGCGCGGCACCGAAGCCACGCGTCTCGTGGCGCTGATGGAGCAAAGCGGCCTGTTTCTGAATCCAGAGGCGCGCGCCTCCAGCCTGACGATCGCCGAGCAGCAGAAAATCGAGATCCTGCGAGCACTTGCCCGGCGGGCACAGGTGATCGTGACGGACGAGCCGACCGCATCGCTGTCTAAAACCGAGATCGACCGGTTGCACCAGATCATGCGGAACCTTCGCGACGAGGGGCGGTCGGTCATCTACGTCACACATTTCCTGAAGGACATTCTCGACGTCACCGACCGGGTCACGGTGCTGCGCAACGGTCGTAAGGTGCATACGCGCGACACGTCGGGCGAGAGCAAGGAAACGCTCGTTTCCGCGATGTTGGGGGCGTCGAAGACCGAGACGCTCTATCCTGAGAAGACACGCGACTTCGGCCCAGTCGCCCTGTCGGTGCGCGATCTGTTGTCGCCAAATGGGGCTCATGTCGACAGGCTCGATATCCGGGCGGGAGAGATCGTCGGCTTTGCCGGGCTGGTCGGCGCCGGACGGACCGAGATCGCGCGCGCCATCATCGGTGCCGATCCCGCCTCGGGCACGGTGGAGATCTGTGGCAAACCATTGGCCCGCCACTCCATCGGCGAGGCCACCCGGGCGGGCATCGTCATGGTCCCCGAAGACCGGCGCGGGCAGGGACTGGTGATGACCCTGCCGGTCCGCGCCAACATCTCTTTGCCGCATCTGGGCTGGCTCTCGTCGCGCGGCGTGATGCGCAAGACCCGGGAACGGGCGCTTGCCACCGGGCTGATCGAACAGCTCGACGTGCGCCCGGCCATCGTGGACGGCGATGTGTCGAATTATTCCGGCGGCAACCAGCAAAAGGTGTTGATCGGCAAGTGGCTGGCCGGTGCCCCCAAGGTGCTGATCCTCGATGAACCGTCCCGAGGCGTCGATGTCGGCGCGCGCGAAACCATTCACCGCGAGATCGGACGTCTGGCGCGGGAGGGCGTGGCGATCCTCGTGATCTCCAGCGAGATCGACGAGGTTCTTGGCCTTGCGACACGCGTCTTTCTGGTCGACCGGGGCCGTCTTGTCGATGAAATCGATCCCGACATGTTCAGCGAGGCCGATGTTCTGGCGGCACTTTTCACGCATCAAGGCATGGGAGACGACGCCGCATGACCCGGGCACGGACCCTCCATTTCCTGCAGACCTACGCGGTTCTGATCCTGATCGGCGTGCTCATCGTCGTGCTCAGCCTGTCGTCGGAAAACTTCCTGACAACGCGCAACCTGCTCAACATCCTCAACCAGAACGCGCCCCTCGCGATCATGGCCTCGGCGATGACGCTGGTGATCATCGTCGGCGGTTTCGACCTGTCGGTCGGGGCAACCTTCGCCGTGGGGTCCGTCACCGCGGCCTGGCTTGCGGTGAATGTCGATCCCTATCTCGGGCTGCTTCTGGCGCCCTTTGTGGGCCTCCTCTTCGGGATCGCCAATGGCGTCGTCATCACCGCGCTCAAGGTGCATTCGTTTCTCGCCACAATAGCGACGGCCCTTATCTTCAAGGGCATCGCCATCGCTGTCTCTGACGGGCGCCTGATTTCGGTGCGGATCGACGAGTTCATCTGGCTGGGTCGCGGCACCTTCCTCGGCGTATTCAACTCGATCTGGGTCATGATCGTTTTCGCGGTGATCCTGACCTTCCTTCTGACTCAGACCACTTTCGGCCGGCGTGTCTTCTCGGTCGGCGGAAACGAACAGGCGGCGATCCTGTCGGGAATCCGCACCGACCGCATCAAGATCGCGGCCTTCGCCATCGCAGGTTTCGCCGCCGGGCTCGCCTCCATCATCACCACCTCGCGCGTCGCATTGGGGCAGGCGACCGCCGGCGAGGGGATGGAGCTTCAGGCCATCGCCGCGGTCATCCTTGGCGGCACCAGCATATACGGCGGCCAGGGCGCGGTCTGGCGGTCGCTTGCCGGTGTGTTCTTGCTGGCGCTGGTCAACAACGGCTTCAACATTCTCAACATCGATCCGTTCTTCCGCGATCTGACCATGGGTCTGATCATTCTTGCCGCCGTGGGGATCTCGGCAATGGGTGCGCGCCGCTGAACAGTACGACAACAACCATCAAGAACAAGTTTCAGGAAAGAGAGAAGACAGATGGCCACAACAAATCGCGAATGGGTTCTCACCGAGTACACCGGCATCGGCGGCCTGCAATTGCGGGATTATGTCCCGCAAGATGCCGGACCCGGCGAGGTGCGCCTCAACGTCGAGGCCTTCGCGCTCAACTGGGGCGACATGGATCTCATGCAGGGACGCTATTCCTTTAATTTCAGCGCCTTGCCTGCCCGTGTCGGGTGCGAGGCCGTGGGCATTGTCGATCAGATCGGCGAGGGCGTCACCGGCATCGAGATTGGTGAACGATACTGCAGCTTGCCCTATTTCTATGACATGAACGGCACAAGCGGCGACACCGTCATCCGGGAGCCGCGCTACCTCACCAAGGCGCCTGACGGCCTGAGCGCGGTCGAGGCGGGCTCGATCTGGATGCAGTTCATGACGGCTTATTACCCGATCGCCGAACTGGCGCAGGCCGGTCCGGGCGTGAACATCCTGGTCACGGCGGCGACCAGCACGGCAGGCCGCGCCGCGCTCGAGATCGGCAGCATGAAGGGCGCCACGATGATCGCCACGTCGCGTTACGAACACAACCGCGACTACCTGATCGAAGGCGGCGCGAACCACGCATATTTCGGCACTGGCGAGGGGCTTGCGGAGGCCGTGCGCGAGGCCACGGGTGGCGTCGGCGTGCACGCCGTGTTCGACAGCGTTGGCGCGGGCATGATCGGTCACTACAGCAAGGCGCTGGCCAAGAACGCGCAGATATTCTTCTATGGAACGCTGGACGAGACGTTGCCGGAACTGCCGATGATGGAGCTTTATCAAGCCAACGCGACCTTCAAACCGTATTCCCTGTTCCATTACATCGAGGACGCGGCCTGGAAGCAGAAGGGGCTTGAGTTCGTCTACCGGGCGCTCGATTCGGGACAGATCGCCCCCACGGTCGACCGTGTCTTTCCGATGGAGGAATACAAGGAAGCGTGGGAATACCTGCGCGCGCCGCGAAAGGCGCACGGGAAGGTCATGGTCGAGATCTGACGCGGGTAGATGCGTTTTTTCTGCATCGGCGAAGACACCGACGAGACACGCGCGCGCATCACCCGCATCGAGGAACTGCGCGAGACCGCGAAGGCGCGGCAAGCCGAGCGGTCGCGGCTTGTCAGACTGCTGCGGGCAGAGGGAATGACGCCGACCAATCGAGCGACCGGTTCTATTCTATCTGCCATGGCGGACGCGGGGACGTTTCGCTTGGGCGGCACCATCGTCGGTACGAATGCATTTCGACTATACGAAGGTGAACTTGGCATCCGCTTGCCTTTGGGCGGAATGGCAAACACCGGCGACATTGACATTGCCCAACTTGAAAAACTCAGCGTCGCTTTGCCCCATGGGGGTGCCGGCGGCGTCGGCCACAGCGGCGATGCGGGCGGCCTCGCTCGCGGCGGCCACGTCGAAGAACAGGATGCGCGAGCCGACAAGGCGCGACAGGGTGAAATCCAGCACCTCCCACAGATCCGCCTTGCGCTTGCCTTCGGCCAAGCGCTCAACGCCGGAGCGCAATTCCATCACCGTAACGCTGGTCGCGCACAGCTCGGTGTCGGACTGCCCGTTCAGCCAAACCAGACTGCACACGTGCGGGGGACGGCCACGCTCAAATCCATGAAGGATCGGCAACCTGCGGCGGAAGACCTGCTGCTTCGATGTCGCGCCCCGCGGCAAGCAGAATGTCCTCCCGATATCGGGGTCCGATGAGTTGAACCCCGACAGGCCGGCCATTCGCTTCACCTGTAGCGACCGAAAGCGCCGGAACCCCGATGGCCGGTACGGCCCTCTGGATCAGTTGGGCCTCATAGACCCTGGCAAAAGCCGCCTCCGAGCTGACGTCGAGTTGCTGATCGAACGGTAACTCGCCGGAGGACGGGCAGAGAACAACCGGAAAATCTCGTAAGAACAGCTCCCATTGGCGCAGGATACCTACACGTTCCTGAAGCGCCTCCATGAGTGACCTGAAGCCCACCTCGCCGACAAATTCCGACATGCGTGCGAATACGAACTGAGAGTCCGCCTCGCCCTCACGTGCCACCATCTCACCTGCCCCGAACTGCGTTTCGGCCATCCAGAGGCAGGCGTTGATCTCGGCCGCACGCCGCATCGGTGGGCAGGTCACCTCCTCAACCGACCAACCCGCAATCCGCATGCGGTCCGCTCCTTCGAGAAGAGCGGCGCGCACGTCATCGGTGACCTCCATGCCGTCAGGTTCCAGCGTCAGCGCGGCACGTTTCGGAAAGTCGGCCATGCTCAGCGTTGCGGGAACATACCAGGGGTCTCTGGGATCGGAAGCCGTCATCGCGGTGAATGCGATCTCGAGATCGGCAATGCTGCGCGCGATCGGCCCCGAGACAGCCATCAGCTGCGCACCAATGAAGCGGTCGGGCGCGCTGGAATTGAAGGCAGGGATACGGCCCGGCGTCGGACGCAATCCGTGCAGCCCGCATGCGTAGGCCGGATAGCGGATCGAACCCGCGATATCCGTTCCGTGCCCAATGGCGCAGAAGCCCGCAGCGACAGCCGCCGCCGCGCCGCCAGACGAGCCACCCGGCGTGATATCCCTGTTTCGGGGGTTCAGCGTCTGTCCATGCAGGTCGTTCCTGGTGAACCAGCGAAGCGAGAAGGAAGGCGTATTGGTTCGCCCCAGGATTACGCCGCCCGCCTTGCGGATATTCGAGACCACGGGGCTGTCATCGTCTGCGATGAGCCCCTCCTGCAGCCGCAATCCGTTGGTGGTTGCGTGGCCCTTCTGATCGACGTTCACCTTGATCGTTATCGGCACACCGCAGAGCGGACCCGGATCCTCCCCCCGTGCGATTGTGGCATCGACCTGGCGGGCAGCCTCCAGTGCCTCCTCTGGAAACTCCTGGACCACGGCGTTGATGGCGGGGTTCACGCTGGCGAGGCGGTCGAGATGAGCCTGCGTCACCTGAACCGCCGACAAGCGTTTTTCCCGGACGTCCGCCGCCAACCGTGTTGCGGTCATTTGCCAGATTTCAGGCATGGATTTCCCTTTCTCGCGCCCAGAGACATGTCGAAGCTGGCAGGCCGCCAGACGAATGTCGACGGTGGGGCGTGCTAGGAGTGATCTTCGCAAGAGTTGGTATTGTTAATGAATGCAAACCAATCATCGAACAATCGAGCAACTGTTGCCATTACTACGCTCCCAATACCGAAAACTTCTTCCCTAAGTCAGCAAATCTCGCGGGCAGCACAGAGACGCATCACGATTTGGTCGGAGTTTCGCAGTATGGTTCCGCAACAGATGCCAGAGGACCCTGGCCGTGACGCCGAAGCCGTAGGCATGGACGATCAGGTCATACTCAAGCAGGTCAGCTCGCCGTTTTTGGGCGTGAGCGGCAGGACCTGAACCCCGTAGCGAACTGCAACCTCCTAGCCCGGCCGCTGGACTGCATGATCAGGGGCCGGGTGGAGTCATTAGGCGTCGGCGCGTTTGCAGATGCTGAGACCGATATTGTTCAGCGCCTCCGGGATGCTTCAGAGTCTCTCCAAGAGCCGGCAGTAGGCTTCCTGACCACGCCGGAAGGTTTCCAGGCGGAAGAACTCGTCGGGGGCATGCATGTTCTCGTCGTCGTGGCCGAAGGCGAACATGGTGGCGTGGACGCCCAGATGCTCGAGCAATGTCGTCATCACGGGGATCGAACCGCCCGCCCGGGTCCGGTAGGGCCTGCGCCCGTAGACCTCCTCGAGCACCTGCGCCGCGATCACGCTGGAATTGTGACCCCGCGGCGTGAGGAACGGATTACCGCGCGCCTGTCCGGGCTGGAACTCGACCGCAACGCCCATGGGGCAATGCCGCTCCACATGCGCGCGCAGGACCTCGACGATACGCTCGGGAGACTGGTCGGCGACGAGGCGGCAGGTGATCTTGGCGCGCGCCTCGGCGGGCAGGACGGTCTTGGTTCCCGCGCCCTGCCAGCCGCTTGTCAGCCCGTTGACCTCCAGCGTCGGGCGCGCCCAGAGGCGCTCGCGCGTGGTGTAGCCCGGTTCCCCGAACTCGGAGGGCGCCCCTGTCTCGGAGAGGTAGGAGGCGGACTCGAAGGGCACCTCGGCGATGGCCGCGCGATCGGCCTCCGTCAGCGGGCGCACGTCGTCGTAGAAGCCCTCGACCGTCACCGTCCCGTCCGGCGCCTTCATCGAGGCGAGGATCTGGGCCAGCGCCATGGCCGGGTTCGCGATGCCACCACCGTGGAGGCCGGAATGCTGGTCAGAACGCGCACCGCGCACCACGATCTCGCATGACGCGAGGCCCCGTAGCCCCTCGACGATCTGCGGCTGGTCGGGCGCCCATTGCGAGCCGTCGGCCGAGAAGATCATGTCGGCCGATAGCCTGTCGGCATGTGCGGCCACGAAGTCCGGCATGTCGGGCGATCCGATCTCCTCTTGCCCCTCGAAGAAGAACTTCAGGTTAACCGGCAGCTGCCCGCCGGTCTTCAGCATTGCCTCGACGGCGACGATGGGAATGAACATGCCGCCCTTGTCGTCGGTCGCGCCGCGGCCCCAGAGCTTGCCGTCACGGACCTCGGGCGCGAAGGGCGGCGAGGACCAGAGTTCGAAGGGCTCGGCCGGCTGCACGTCGAAATGCCCGTAGATCAGGACCGTGGGCCGGTCGGGGCCCGCATGGAGCCAGTCGCCGAGGACGACGGGATGGCCGGCCGTCGGCAGGATCTCGATGTTCTCGGCGCCCGCCGCCTTCAGCCGGCGGGCGACCCACTCGGCGGCCCGCTGCACGTCGGGCGCGTTCTCGGGCTTGGCCGAGACCGAGGGGATACCCACGAACTCGATCAGTTCCGAGACGAACCTCTCCTGCTCACGATCGAGGTATTCCTTCCAGGCCATGATTTACTCCTCCCGTCGCAGGGCGCCTGCCAGATTGCCGTCCGGCGCGGCCCCTGCCCTTGCGTCATTCGTTTCCGAGCACGAAGTGCCCCGGCGCGACCTCCTCGTAGACCGGCGCTGGCCGCGCCTCTCCCACCGGGAAAACCGGCGAGGGCAGCGGCTTGAACTCGATGCTCTCCTTCAGCGTCCGCTTCGTCGGGTCCGCGATGGGCACGCCCGCCAGCAGCGCCCGCGTGTAGCTGTGGCGCGGGTCCTCGAAGATGTCCGCGCGCGAGCCGATCTCGACGATGCGGCCCAGATACATGACGCCCACGCGGTGTGACACGCGCTCGACCACGGCCATGTCGTGACTGATGAAGAGGTAGGACAGCCCGAATTCCGCCTGCAGCTCCATCAGGAGGTTCAGGACCTGCGCCTGCACCGACACATCGAGCGCCGACACCGCCTCGTCCGCGATGATCAGCTTGGGGTTGACCGAAAGCGCACGCGCGATGGCGACCCTCTGGCGCTGTCCGCCCGACAGCTCGTGCGGGAAGCGGCGCATGAAGTCGCGCGGCAGGCCCACGCGGTCGAAGAGGAACGCGATGCGGTCGTCGAGTTCGGATCCCCGCGCCAGGTCGAAGTTCAGGATCGGCTCGGCCACCTGTTTTCTGAGGCGCATGAAGGGGTTGAGTGACGCGAAAGGATCCTGGAAGACCATCTGCATGTTGCGCCGCGCACGCCTGAGGCCGCCCGCGTCGAGGCCGAGGATGTCCTGCCCGTCCATGACGACGTCGCCCGACGTGGGCTCGACCAGCCGCAGGATGGAGCGCGCCGTCGTGGACTTGCCGCAGCCTGACTCGCCCACGAGGGCGAGCGTCTCGCCATGGCCGAGCTCGAAGCTGACGTTCTCGACCGCGTGCACGTTCGCGACAACCCGGCGCAAGAGGCCGCCCTTCACGGGGAAGCGCGTCGTCAGGCCCTTGACCGAGAGGACCGCGCGGCCCGTCTCGGACCGCGACGCGGGCTTCTGGGCCGCCGGTTCCGGCGCGCCGGGGATGCGAAGGGGCTCGGGCGCGAGTTTGCCCCGCATCTCGCCGAGCTTCGGCACCGAGGCCAGCAGCGCCTTGGTGTAGTCCGCCTGCGGGTCGGCGAAGATGCGTTCGACCGGCCCATCCTCGACCTTCTCGCCGTGGCGCATCACCACGACCCGGTCGGCGAGCTGGGCCACCACCGCCATGTCGTGCGTGATGAAGAGAACGGCCATCCCGAATTCGCGCTTGAGCCGCTTGATGAGGCCCAGGATCTCGGCCTGGATCGTCACGTCGAGCGCGGTTGTCGGCTCGTCCGCGATGAGAAGCTGCGGGCGGCAGGCCATGGCCATGGCGATGACGACCCGCTGGCGCATGCCCCCCGAAAGCTCGTGTGGATACTGCCGCAGCCGCCGCTCCGGCTCGGGCAGGCGCACCTCGCGCAGCAGCTCGATCGCGCGCGCATCGGCCTCGGAGGCGGGCAGCCCCCGGTGGCGGCGAAGCCCGTCGGTCAGCTGGCGTCCGATCGTGAAGACCGGGTTCAGCGCGGTCATCGGCTCCTGGAAGATCATGCCGATCCTGTCGCCGCGCAGGTCGATCATCTTTTCCGCCGGCATCTGCGCGAGGTCGATCGCCTCGCCCTCGCCCGGCCGGAACCAGAGCCGCCCCGACACGATCCGCCCGCCGCCGAATTCCACGAGACGCAGGAGCGAGAGCGAGGTGACGGACTTGCCCGAGCCGCTCTCGCCCACGACGCAGACGGTCTCGCCGGGGTTCACCGTGAAGCTCACGTCCTTCACGCCGACGATGGGCCCGCTCTCGCCGTCGAACTCGACGCGGAGGTTCTCGATGGAGACGAGGGGCTGTTGCGGGGTCTGGTCGAGCATGGTCACCTCACCCTCGGGTCGAGCACGTCGCGCAGCACGTCGCCGAGAAGGTTCAGGCCGAGGATCGTGATGGCAAGCGCCGCGCCGGGCACAAGCGCCGTCCAGGGCGCAAGGTCGAGGAACTGGCGCGAGGCCTGGATCATCAGCCCCCAGGACGCCATGGGCGGCTGCGTCCCAAGGCCGAGGAAGGACAACGCGGCCTCGGCCAGCACGGCGAAGGCAAGGCTGATGGTGGCCTGTACGATGAGCGCGGGCATGATGTTGGGCAGGATGTGACGCAGGATCATCTGAACGTCGCGGGTGCCCGCCGCGCGCGCGGCCTCCACGTAAGGCATCTGCACCACGCGCAGCGCCTCTCCCCGCACGATCCGCGCGAGGAATGGCGTGAAGGCGATGCCGATGGCGATGATCGTGTTCTGCAGGTTCGGCCCAAGTACCGCCGAGATCGTCAGCGCCAGAAGGAGGGCCGGAAAGCTCAGAAGCGCGTCGATGATCCGCATGAGCACGTTGTCGATCCGCCCGCCGAAATAGCCCGAGATGATCCCGAGCGGCAGGCCGAGCACGATGGACATGCCGACCGCGAGGACCGCGATCATCAGCGAGGTCTGCGCGCCCAACATCACTCGGGCCAGCAGGTCACGGCCGAGCTGGTCGGTGCCCAGCGGATAGGCGAGCGACGGCGGCTGAAGCCGCGCGCTCATGACCATCTGGGTTGCGCGCTCGGGTGCGATGAAGAAGGGCGCGAGGATGGCGACGGCCACGACCGTCAGCACGAGGGCAAGGCCAATCAGCGCCTTGGCGGAGAGGAACTTGCGCATCGCCCTACCCCAGCCTGATCCGCGGATCGATCACCCGGTAGAGGAGATCGACGGCGAGGTTCACCAGCATCACGACAGCCGCGATCACGAAGATCGTGCTCTGGATCAGCGGGATGTCGCGGTTCAGCAGCGCCTGGTAGGTCAGCCAGCCCATGCCGGTATAGGAAAACAGGCTCTCGATCACGATGATCGAACCGAAGAGGTACCCGATCTGGAGGCCCGCCACCGTCATCACGGGGCCGATGGCGTTCGGCAGCGCGTAGCCCCAGACCACGGTGCGCTCGGGCAGACCCTTGGCGCGGGCGACGCGGATGAACTCCTGGTTGAGGATGCCCATCATCGCCGAGCGCGTCATGCGCGTAAGGTGCGCCATCAGCCCGAGCGCGAGCGCCAGCGACGGCATGAAGGCGTGGCGCACGGCGCCAAGGAAGTCCTCGGCCGGGTCCACGAAGCCCGAGGACGGCAGCCAGCCGAGGCCCGCGGCAAATAGCAGGATCAGCATGATCCCGATGAAGAAGTCCGGCATGCTGAGGCCCAGAAGCGCAACCGTCGAGGAGGTCGTGTCCTGCCAGCGGTCGCGGTGCCGCGCGGCCCAGACGCCCAGCGGGATCGCGAACGCAAGCGCCATCATCATCGTCATCACCACGATGAGCCCCGAGGCCAGCACCTTCTGCGCGATGAGCGGCGCGATGGGTTCGTTGAACAGGAGCGACTCGCCCCAGTTGCCGCTCAGCATGCCGCCGATCCAGCGCCCGTACTGCACGAGGAGCGGATCGTTCAGTCCAAGCGACTGCCGCAAGCCCTCGAGCGCCTCGGGGTTCGACTGGGTGCCCATGATCATCATCGCCACATCGCCCGGCAGGATGTTGGTGATCCCGAAGGTGACGATGGAGATGAGAAACAGGGTAAGAGCGACCGACATGAGCCGGTTGACGAGATAGGCCATCTGGACGGTGTCCGGGGTTCGGGAAGGCGGGGAAAGTCAGGCGGGGCGGCCCTGGGTTCCGCCCCGCCCTGTGATCGGGTCAGGCGTCGAGCCAGACCCGGTGGAAGTTCAGGTTCGACCCGTTGGGATGCACCACCGTGTCAAGGCCGCCCACCGACGGCAGCGCCGCGATGGAGCCGTTGCGGTACCACAGCACGACGTCGAGCGACTCGTCATAGATGTACTGCTGGATGCGCTTGTAGATGTCGACGCGCGCCTGCGGATCGACCTCGCCGCGTGCCGCTTCTGCCATTTCGTCAATGAGCGGATCGGTAATGTTGCGGTAATTGAAGCCGCCGGTGGAGTGGTAGAGCGAATAGTACAGGCGATCGGGCTCCCAGATGGTGAAGAAGTTCATCATCGTCATCTCGAAATCGCGGTCGACCCACACCTGGCTAAGCCAGTCGGCCCAGGTGAGCTGCTCGATGGTCATGTTGACACCCGCCTCGCGCGCCCATTCCGAGATGATCTGGGCACTGTCCACGTGGTAGGGGTAGTTTGTCGTGACCTTGAAGACGACGTTCAGGCTGCCTGCCGGATAGCCTGCCTCCTCAAGGAGTGCGCGGGCCTGAGCGATGTCCTGAGCGCGCTGCACAATGTCGCCGTTGCGCGAGGCGTCGTTCGGGAAGCTCGGCGTCGGCGTCGGATCTCCCTGCCCCCAGAGCACGCCCTGCATCAGCATTTCCTTGTCGATCATCAGGTCGAAGGCCTGACGGACGCGGCGGTCCTGGAAGAGCTCGAGGTTGTGGTTGAAGTTCACGAAGTCGAAGTTGAGCGGCGCCCAGGTGCGGACCTGAAGGTCGGGGTCGGCCTCGACCTCGGAGATGCGTTCGGCCGGGATGTCGTTGATGAAGTGCAACTCGCCCGTGCGCAGGCCCGTGAGGCGCACGGTGGGCTCGGTGATCTCGCGGGCAAGGATGCCGTCCAGATAGGCCGGGCCGTCCCAGTAGTCGTCGAAGCGCACAAGCTCCACCTCGTTGCCGAACTCGCGGCGGACGAAGCGGAAGGGCCCCGCGCCGGTCGGCGTATCGCCCTGGATGTCGCCCGATCCTGCCGGCATGATGACGCCCGCGCCGTTCTCGGCCAGGCGCGCCAGGAAGGGCGCGTTCGCCCGCGACATGCGGATGATCACCGTCAGGTCGTCCGGCGTCTCGATGGCGTCGACGTCGTTGAACACCTCGAAGTTGACGGCCCCGGTCTCGGGGTCGCGCAGGCGCTCGAAGGAATAGCGCACGTCCTCCGAGGTCATGGTCGAGCCGTCGTGGAACATCACGCCTTCACGCAAGCGGAAGGTGTAGGTCAGGCCATCGTCGGACACCTCGAAGCTCTCGGCGAGTTGCGGCACGACTTCCATCTCGGAATTGATGGTAACGATCCCGTCGTGGATGTTTTGCAGCACCCGGGCGGTCGAGGCGGTGCCGGTCTGGTGCATGTCGAGGTTCTGCGTCGTCTCGGAATGCCCCCAGATCAGCGTGCCCCCCGATACGG
Organism: Rhodobacteraceae bacterium HLUCCO18; assembly: GCA_001314805.1. Taxonomy (GTDB): domain Bacteria; phylum Pseudomonadota; class Alphaproteobacteria; order Rhodobacterales; family Rhodobacteraceae; genus Roseibacterium. Next base: position 22,723 of record LJSY01000048.1, read on the forward strand.
GCTCCTGCGCGCGGAGCGGGCCCGGGCCGAAGCCAAAGCCGAGCGCACCGGTCGCGACGATGCTGGTGGCGAGAAACTCCCTGCGTTTCATGTCTTTATTCTCCTCATGGACCGGTCTCGTTGAGCCGGCGGTTGGAAAAGCCGGAACCGGTGGAGGCGGCTCCGAAGCGGGTACGCAGCGCCGGGGGCAAGCCGGCGCGACGCAGCGTCAGCGCGCGAAGGTCGGGCGGCGGTCCGCCACGCCCAGCGCGGATTCGAGGGCCATGCCGAGGTTCAGGATCGGCCCTTCCTCGAAGAGCCGCCCCCAAAGCGAGATGCCCTGCGGCACGGTGAAGGTCTGTCCGGCCGCGTCCTCCTCGCCCACGCTGAGCTTGCCCGCGCCGAGGCTCGCCTTGCCCCGCGTGCCAAGTTCGAGGAAACCCGCGCGCAGATGCAGGCAGGGATGGCCGGTGAAGTTCGATGCGACCAGCATGGGACCGGTCATGAACGGGCCGACCAACACGTCAACCTCGTCAAAGAGCCCGTCCAGCGCCTTCATCACGCGCAGGCGCAGCCGGTCGAGCTGTACATGATCCACCGCCGACAGGAACCGCGCCTTGCGGAAGGTGTTGGGCCAGGCGCCGTCATCCTGCCAGGTCAGCGTGTCGTCGGTATCGTCGAGCGTCAGTTCCTCGAAGGCCGCAGCCGCCTCGGCATAGAGAATATTGATGAGAGCACCGTAGGGCAGATCCGGCAGGCTGACCTCGCGCACCTCCAGTCCCAGATCGCGCACCGCCTGAAGCGCGGCGCGGTCGACATCGGTCGCGTCCTCCCCGAACGCTTCCGGCAGGTAACCCACGCGCAGATGTTTCCACTCGGCCGTAGCGTCGAAATGGAACGGCGCCTCGATCGAGGACGGATCGCCGATATCGGCACCGTTCAACGCGGCGAGGACCATCGCGGTATCCTCGACAGAGCGACAGATCGGCCCGACCTTGTCGAGCGTCCAGCAGAGCGCCATGCCGCCGGTCCGTGGAACGCGCCCGAAGGTCGGGCGCAGGCCCGTCGTGCCGCAACGTTGCGAGGGCGAGGTGATCGAGCCGAGCGTCTCGGTGCCGATGGCGAAGGCGCAGAGCCCAGCCGCCGTCGCCGAGGCGGAGCCGGCGGATGAGCCGCTCGACCCCTCGTTCAGGTTCCAAGGATTGCGCGTCGCACCGCCATACCAGATGTCGTTATAGGCGAGCGCGCCCACCGTAGTCTTGCCGAGAAGGACCGCGCCCGCCGCACGCAGCCGGTCGACGATCACCGCGTCGCGCTCGGGCACACGGTCGCGAAAGGGCTCCGCACCCCAACCGGTCACGACACCCTTCGTGTCGAAGAGGTCTTTCATGCCGTAGGGGATGCCGTGCAGGGGCCCGAGCCAGACGCCCGCCCCGAGGAGCGCGTCGGCGGCGTCGGCCTCGGCCAGCGCCAGTTCAGGCGTGACCGCTGCGAAGCACTCGAGATCGGAGTTCAGCGCCTCGATCCGCGCGAGGTAGATCTCGGTCAGTCGGCGGCTGGTGAGCTTGCCGTGCCGCAACCAGGAAGAAAGCTGCGCTACCGGCGCATAGGCGATGTCGTCGTCATTGTCCGGCAGCACCGTCGCCTGAGCCTCCGAGAAGCGTAGCGGGCCTTGGGGCGCAGGCATCGCGAAAGTCGGAAGCCTCGGGTCGAAGCGTGTCGCCATCGGCTCGTCGTTGGCAAGGCGCACGGCGCGGCGCGCCCGGGCCGACGCGATCTGGCCCTCGAGGTTCTCCAGCATCTGCTGCCGTTCTTGCGGCGTATAGCTCACGTCGACGAGGCGCTCCGCGCCTTCGATGTCCTCAAGTGTGAAAGAGTGCTTTGCCATTCGTGAAGCCCGTAGATTCGTCCTCGGAACATGCTTTCCGCGTAACAAATGACTTGTCAACTACGCTCTTGAACTCCAAAATCGTATTAGTAAACCTGTTTTTGAGGAAGCCTCGATATCTGACACGGCATTCGAGGGTTTGCCGCGTTTTGAGGCAGCGTGTTATCTACACCCGCCCAAACGCGGGGCAGCGTCGAAGGGACCAGTGTGACGATGAACCAGCCAGCAGCGCGCGTCCGCGCCTACAATGTCGAGACGCCTGACCGATTGCTCGACGCGGCGGAACGGCTGTTCGCACAGCGCAACTACCAGACCGTCACGCTCAAGGAAATCGCGGCAGAGGCGAACGCGAACGTGGGTCAGATCGCCTACCACTTCGGCAAGAAGGAGACGCTGGTCCGCGAGACGATCCATCGCCGGGCGGGTGAGCTCAACCGCGAGCGTATCGCGCTTCTCGAGCAGTACGAAGAGCTCGTCGGCCGCGACAACGTGGAGGTCGAGCCCTTGGTACGGGCTCTGATCCTGCCCTACTACAACCGCTTGGACGAGCCGGACGGACAGTGGCGCCACTTTGCGACCTTCGTCGGCCGCTCGGTCTGGGACGGCACGCTCTCGACCTACATGAGCGAAAGTTTCGACGATGTCGCAAAGCTCTACATAGCGGCCTTCATGCGCGCCCTGCCCGGCCTCGGGCACAACGACGCGGTGCGGGGTTTCCACTTCCTGATGGCAGTCATGCACGCGGCGACTGTCGAAGACACGCGCATCGCGGGGCTGCACCAGGGCACTGGGACCGGCACCGGATCGTCATGGGCCAGCTACAAGGAAGCCGTGGTGCCCTACATCAGCGCGGGCTTCAAGGCGATCGCGGAGAGGACGGCACCGTCCCCTTGAAGACGGCAGGCCAGGGTGTTCGAGTCTCCGCGATTGGCAAACCTTGCCATCATCTTTGGCAATCTTTGCCATTTTCGGTATCCTCTCAGAATGCTTTGAGACCCACATCATGGCCACGATGAACGTATACCTGCCCGATCCGATGAAGGATTGGGTCGAGAGCCGAACCCATGACGGCCGCTTCAGCAATGCGAGCGACTATGTCCGTCACCTGAGGTAGTGCCCCACCGGGTGGTGTAGGAGGCCGCGCGCGGAGCCTTTTGGCGTAGCGCAGCGCGCGGCCGTACTGGCGGCCACCGCGCTTCTTCGTAGT
>LJSY01000049.1 GCA_001314805.1 Rhodobacteraceae bacterium HLUCCO18
CATCACATCACCGGCGGGGCGGAGGCCAGGACCTTCCAGCCGATGAACGTGAACTTCGGCCTCTTCCCCCCGCTCGACGGGGTGCGCGGCGGACGGCGCGGACGGCGCGACCGCTACAAGGCCTATACCGACCGGGCCAAGGCCGACTGGCAGGATTGGCTGGGCCAGCGCGCCGCCGCGGAATAGGCGCCGAACGGACTGGACCCCCCGGGCCGGGTCGCGTTAGCCTCCGTCCCATGACCGACAACACCCTCGACCCCCGCATCTGGATTAAGCGCTCCCCGGCGGAGACGCGCGATCTCTATACCGACTGGGCCACGACCTATGACGCCGATGTCACCGGCGCGGGCTACGCCACCCCAGCCCGCCTGGCCAGGGCGCTGGCCGAGCATTGCCCTGATCTTACGGCGCCGCTTCTCGATTTCGGCTGTGGCACCGGCCTCTCGGGCAAGGCGTTGAGGGCGGCAGGCTTCACCACGCTCGACGGCACCGACATCACGCCCGGGATGCTGCAGAAAGCCTTCGAACGTGGCATCTACCGCAAGCTTTGGGCCTCCGAGCCCAGCGACGCACCGCCCAGGGGTTACGCCACCATCGCCGCCATCGGTGTCGTCAGCCTCGGCGCGGCACCCGCCAGCACGCTCGCCACGCTACTTGACGCGCTTGCCCCGGGCGGCCTTCTGGCGCTCAGCTACAGCGACCCGACGCTTGACGATGCGGACTACATGGCGGCGCTGGAGGCGGCAAAGGCCGAGGCGGATCTCATCCACGACACCTACGGACCGCACCTGCCGGCCAAGGACATGCGGTCCCGCGTCTATGTCCTTCGCAAACGTTGACGAACCGTGATCACCCGCTTCGCGCCCTCGCCCACGGGGCCGCTGCATCTGGGTCACGCCTATTCGGCGATCCTCGCCCATGACATGGCGACGGCCGCGGGCGGCGCCTTCCTGCTGCGGATCGAGGATATCGACCGCGCGCGCGCGCGCCCCGAATGGGAGGCGCTGATCTACGAGGACCTGCGCTGGCTCGGCCTCGCGTGGGAGACGCCGGTGATGCGCCAGTCCGACCGGATGGAGGCTTACGCGGCCGCACTGGACCGGATCTGGCGCATGGGCCTGCTCTACCCCTGCGACTGCACCCGCCGCGACATCGCACAGGCGCTCTCGGCCCCGCAGGAGGGCGCGGAGCCCGCCATCGGCCCCGATGGCCCGGTCTATCCCGGCACCTGCCGTCCAGCCCCGAACAGCGCCGTCAGGCAAGCACGTCCGACCGACCGCGCGCTCCGCCTCGACATGGCACGCGCACTGCTTTCGGACCGCGCCGCGCCGCCCCTCGGCTTCACCGAAACCGGCGCGGGCCCCGGGGGGCAAACGGGGAGCGTGACCTTCACCGCCGATGACCTCACCCGGGGCGTTGGCGATGTCGTCCTCGCCCGTCGTGACATGGGCACCTCCTACCACCTCTCGGTCGTGGTGGACGACGCAGCCCAGGGCATCACCCATGTCACGCGAGGCCGGGACCTCTTCGCGGCCACGCAGATACACGTCCTGCTGCAACGCCTTCTCGGCCTGTCCACGCCCATCTACCACCACCACCGGCTGATCCGGGACGCGGCCGGCAAGCGGCTGGCCAAGCGCGACGATGCCCGCGCGATCCGCACCTATCGCGAGGACGGCGCCACGCCGCACGACATCCGCCGCATCCTGGGCCTCTGATCCCCTTCATCTTTCTAAAAATACGCATGGCGCCCGGCCGGTCACCCGGGCGACATCAGTTCGACTTCCCGTCCGTCCCGCACGGCCGTGTAGAAACAGACCCGCCGGTTCGTGTGACAGGCGGGTCCCGTCTGCCGCACCAGCACCAGAAGGCAATCCCGGTCGCAATCGATGCGCAGCTCCACCAACTCCTGCACATGACCCGAGCGTTCGCCCTTGACCCAGAACGCCTGACGCGAGCGGCTCCAGTAGGTCACGCGGCCGGTCTCCAGCGTGCGGGCCACGGCATCGGCATTCATCCATGCCAGCATCAGGACCTCGCCCGTCTCCGCCTCCTGGGCGATCACAGGCAGCAGACCTTGCGCGTCGTAACGCAGCGTTGCGGGGTCGAACCGTGCCTGCGACATGGCGTCAGCCTCTTTGCAAATCCACCTGTGGCCGCTACCTATAGCGCACGAGGGACAGAGGCAATTCGATGACGGCCGACAGCGATCTGATCAAGCTCTACTCGCAGCGCATCCTCGCGCTGGCGGCAGATATTCCCCATCGCGGACGGCTGGACGCTCCGCAGGCCAGCGTGCGGCGCCGTGCGCCGCTCTGTGGGTCGACGGTCAGCGTGGATCTCGACGTCACCGACGGGCGCATCAGCCGTTTCGGCCAGGACGTGAAGGCCTGCGCGCTGGGTCAGGCCTCCGCCGCGCTCATGGGTCGTCACGTCATCGGCCGCACCCGCGCCGAGGTCGAGACCGCCCGCGATCAGCTGAAGGCCATGCTGTCCCAGGGGGCCGCGCCGCCGGACGCGCCCTTCGACGGTTACGACGTGCTCATCCCCGCGCGCGATTACCGCAACCGGCATGCCTCCATCATGCTGGCGCTCGAGGCGACGGCGGAGGCCATGGCCGAGGCCGAACGCGCGGCCTGCGCCTGACACTTCGGCATCGCGGCCTTAACGCTTCCTCAACCCTCGTCCCTTATGGCTGACCGCGACAGTTCGGCGAGGAGCGGTATGCCATTCACGATCACCAGCCGTCGGCAACGTGCCGCGACCCCACCACAGTCGGCCGTCGAGGACATGGCGCAGGCGCCTGACGCCGGAGAGGCACCGCACCCGACAGAGCGGCGCATCGGCGTCGAGATGGACAGCGGCGCGCGACGGCGGCTCGGCGACGGGCTCGGCACGCTGGGCTTCGAGATCGTGGATATCGCGGCACTGCTGAAACTGGTCGACCAACAGTCTGGCGACGTACAGGCGGGCCTCGTGGACCTGCGCGGCAGCGCCTCCGAGATCGAACGCGCGCTGGACGCGGCCACCTCGGCCGTCGCGGAAGTTTCCGAGGCCGCGAATGGCTCCGTCGACCATGCGCGCGACAGCATGGAAAACATGCAGGCCGCCGGCGTGCACAGCCGGCGCGTCGCGGAATGGGTCGGCGCCCTGAGCGACCGCATCGCCGGCATCGTGGAGCGGCTGGAGGCCGTGGAACGCAGCACGTCGCGCATCGGCGACATCGCCGCCGAGGTCGGCATACTGGCCATCAACGCCCGCATCGTCGCGGCCCGCGCGGGCGAACATGGCAAGGGCTTCAACGTGGTGGCCGAGGCGATCAGCGAACTCGCCCATCAGACATCCGACGTCACCCAGGGCATTTCCGGCGATGTCACCGCGTTCCGTAACGCAGTCGCCGCGATTCGCGATGAGGCGGCCGATGTCGTCACCGACGCCGACCGTGTTCTGGAAAGCGGCCAGAGCACCGATGCCGCGCTCGGTGCGATCGGTGCACACCTCGAGACCACTCAGCGCGGCGTGATCCGTCTGGGCGAGGATCTGGGCACGCTCACGCGGGCCAACGACGCGTTTCGCCCGGTGCTCGACCGGCTCGGCTCGGGCATCGAGGAAACCGGCGCGCAGGTTCACGCCGGCCATGCGCGCGTCGATGCGCTGATCGACCTCGCCGAAACGCTGGTGCAGGCCAATGCCGCGATCGGCGGGGCCACCGATGACACCCCGATGATCGAGATCGCGCAGTCCCGCGCGGCGCAGATCGCCGAGGCTTTCGCCGACGCGCTGAGCGCGGGGCAGATCAGCCAGCAGGATCTGTTCGATACCGACTATGTTCCCATCGCAGGGACCGACCCGCGGCAGGTCAGGACCCGTTTCGTGCACCTGACCGACCGAATCCTGCCGCCGATCCAGGAACCCGTGCTCGACCTCGACGGACGCATCGTGTTCTGCGCCGCGGTGGACCGCAACGGCTATCTGCCCACGCATAATGCGCGGTTTTCCCACCCGCAGTCCGACGATCCGATCTGGAACGCCGCCCATTGCCGGAACCGCCGCATCTTCGATGACCGGGTCGGTCTGAAGGCTGGGCGCAGCACCGCACCATTCCTGTTGCAGGTCTACCGTCGGGACATGGGCGGCGGCCAGAGCGTCCTGATGAAGGACCTTTCGGCCCCGATCACCGTGGGCGGGCGGCACTGGGGCGCGCTTCGTCTGGCCTATCGACCGACGTGAGTGGCGCAAAAAAACCGCCGCGCATCCTGTCGGATGGCGGCGGCAGTCGCGTGTCAAACGACCGGGGGCATCGCGGGGCAAGCGATGCATGAGGCAGGTTGGCCGCGCCAGATGACAGGGGTCCGGGACAGGGACCGGTGGCGCGCCAGGGGTCCCGATCGGACCGCAGGCAGAAACGGGTGGCTCAGACGAGCCCGGGCAGATGCAAAAGTCCCAGCGTCATGACCGCTATGGCGGCCACGCCCAAGGCGTCGGACACAAGCGTCGAACGGGACGCGAGAACGATATCGGCGATATGAGCGAACATGACGGATCTCCTGGGCGTGTTAACGCTTTGTTCTCATATTTCCGCATACATGTCGAGAACTTTATGAGAACCTTTGAGAACAAAGCAGCACAGCTTGGTGATCAGCCGGCCCGGATCAATCCGATCGCCTTGTCCTGCTCCATCAGCCACAGAAGCGTTCGCGCCGCGCGGCCCTGCGCGCTTTCGAGGGTCGGGTCACGGCTCAGGAGCGCGCGCGCGCCCGACTGCGCCAGCGCCATGAGCGGGGTCTGCAACTCGAGATCGGCGATGCGGAACCGCGGCAGCCCGGACTGCGCCGTTCCGATCAGATCCCCCGCCCCGCGAATCGCAAGATCCTCCTCGGCGATGCGAAACCCGTCCTCGGTCTCGCGCAGCACCATCAGCCGCCGCTTCGCCGTCTCGCCCAGCGGCGAACGGTAGAGCAGCAGGCAGGTCGATTCGGCCGAGCCACGCCCCACCCGTCCGCGCAACTGGTGAAGCTGCGACAGCCCGAACAGGTCCGCCTGTTCGATCACCATGATCGAGGCGTTGGGAACGTCCACGCCAACCTCGATCACCGTGGTGGCCACCAGCACCTGCACCCGGCCCTCCTGAAACGCCGCCATGACCGCCGCCTTTTCGGACGGGGTCAGGCGGCCATGCACGAGACCCACCTTCCCCTCGCCCAGTTCCGCCCGCAGATGGGCGAAGCGTTCCTCGGCCGCGACCGCGTCATAGACCTCCGATTCCTCCACGAGCGGACAGACCCAATAGGCCTGCCGCCCCTTCGCCAGCGCGTCGCGCAGGTGGCTCACGACCTCGCCGATGCGCGCCGTGGACAGGAGCGCGGTCTTGACCGGCTTTCGGCCCGGCGGCTTCTCGTCGAGCACGCTGACGTCCATGTCGCCGTATTGCGCAAGGCTCAGCGTGCGCGGGATGGGCGTGGCGGTCATCACCAGCACGTCCGTCGCCTGCCCCTTGGTGCTCAGCCGCAGGCGTTCGGCCACGCCGAACCGGTGCTGTTCGTCCACGATGGCCAGTCGCAGGTCGGCGAAACGCACCTCGTCCTGGAACACCGCGTGCGTGCCCACCAGCAGCTGGATGTCGCCCGCCGCCAGCGCCCGCAGTTTCGCCGCGCGCTCGGCGCCCTTGTCGGCCCCGGTCAGGATCTCCATGACGACGCCGGCCTCCTCTGCCATGGGCCTGAGATTGGCGTAATGCTGCCCCGCGAGGATCGAGGTGGGCGCCATCATCACGCCCTGCCCCCCCGCCTCCACCGCGATCAGCAGCGCCATGAGCGCCACCAACGTTTTCCCCGCGCCCACGTCGCCCTGCAACAGCCGGCTCATCCGCGTCTCCGCGCCCATGTCGGCTTCGATCTCGGAGATTGCCCGGAGTTGCGCGCCCGTGGGCGAAAACGGAAGCGATTCCAGAACCTTCTGACGCAATCTTCCATCGCCCCGGCTGGAAAACCCCTTGTAGCGCCGCCGCGAGGCCCGGGCGAGCGCGAGGGTCAGCTGATGCGCCATCAATTCGTCGAACGCCAGCCGTTCCCGCGCCTTGGCCGAGCGCGAGATATCCTCTGGCCCCTCGGGCGCATGCGCCTCCCGCACGGCGATGTGCCAATCCGGCCAGTCCTTCTGACGCTTGAGTTCCGCATCGATCCATTCGGGCAGCTCGGGCACCCGCGCCAGCGCGGACTGCACCGCCCGGACCATCGTCTTCTGCGTCACGCCTGCGGTCAGGGGGTACACGGGCTCGAACGCTGGCAGCGTCCCGGCTTCCTCGGGGGTCAGCACATGGTCGGGATGGGCCATCTGCGCGACCCCGTCGAACAGCTCGAGCCGTCCGGACACGATGCGCCGCGCGCCGGTCGGCAGAAGCCGCTGCAGGTAGTCCCCACGCGCGTGGAAAAACACCAGCTCGAACCGGGTCGCGGCGTCGTCCACCTCCACCCGGTAGGGTCCGCGGCCGGAGGGCGGGCGATGCCGACCGACGGTTACCTCCACCGTCGCCGTGCCGGGCAGCGCCACATCACGGATCGTGGGCTTGAGCGACCGGTCGATCCCCCCCTGCGGCAGGGTCAGAAGCAGGTCCTTGGGCGTTTCGACCGCCAGCCCCGCGAAGCTTCGCGCGGTTTTCGGCCCGACGCCCTCCAGCGTTTCGAGCCCCGCGAAGAGCGGGAACAGGATCTCCGGCCGTCCACGCTCCGGGGCCCGTTCAGCCATCGCCGATCCGCGCGAGCCAGGTGTCCTCGTCGATCGTCTCGATCCCAAGCTCCGCGGCCTTCTTCGCCTTGGACCCGGCGCCGGGTCCGGCGACCACGAGGTCGGTCTTGGCCGACACGCTGCCCGAGACGCGCGCCCCCAACGCTTCGGCGCGCGCCTTGGCCTCGGCCCGTGTCATGCGCTCGAGCGAGCCGGTGAAGACGATGGTCTTGCCGGCGATGTCGCTGTCCGTGGCGGGCGCCTCGGGCGGCAGGATGTCCAGATGCGCCACCAGCCGTTCGATCGAGGCCCGCTCCCGCTCCTGGCTCAGCGTGTCGGTCAGCGACAGCGCGACGGCGGCGCCGATACCGTCGATGCCGATCAGATCCTCCCATGCGGCCCGCGCCTCGGGCGGCACAGCAGCCTTCTCCCATGCAGCGGCACGCACCTCGGCGTTGCGGGCGCGGCGCCCGTCCTCCTTGGCGCCGCGTGCCTCCTCGGCCTGGGCGAGATCCGCCGCGCGATGGGCGGCGGCGGCCGGGATCGCGGTGGTCACCGCCTCGACGAAGGCCGGCCATCCGCCGAAATGCCGCGCGAGATCAGCGGCGGCGACCTCGCCCACGTGGCGGATGCCAAGCGCGAAGATCAGCCGCGCCAGCGGGATACGCCGTTTTTCGTCGATGGCGTCGAAAAGGTTGGCGGCGGATTTCTCGCCCCAGCCCTCGCGGTTCTTCAGCTGCTGCATTCCGGCGCCGTAACGCGCGCGAAGCTCGAAGATGTCGGCGGGCTCGGCGATCCAGCCATCGCCGTGGAACGCCTCGATCTGCTTGGCGCCCAGCCCCTCGATGTCGAAGGCCGCGCGGCTGACGAAATGCTTCAGCTTTTCGACGGCCTGCGCCGGGCAGATCAGGCCACCGGTGCAGCGCCGCACGCTGTCGCCCTGTTCCCGCACCGCGTCCGACCCGCATTCCGGACAGGTCACGGGAAAGACGAAGGGCGCGGCGTCGTCCGGGCGTTTGGCCAGATCGACATCGGCCACCTTGGGGATCACGTCGCCCGCGCGATAGACCTGCACCCAGTCGCCGACGCGAATGTCCTTGCCGTCGCGGATGGGCGCCCCGCCAGAGTCGCGGCCGGCGATGTAATCCTCGTTGTGGAGCGTCGCGTTCGAAACGACGACGCCGCCGACCGTCACCGGTTTGAGCCGCGCGACGGGCGACAGCGCGCCGGTGCGGCCCACCTGAATGTCGATGCCCTCCAGCCGGGTCCAGGCAAGCTCGGCCGGGAACTTGTGCGCGATGGCCCATCGCGGCGTCGTCGACCGCACCCCCAGCCGCGCCTGGTAGGACAGGTCGTCGACCTTGTAGACGACACCGTCGATATCGTAGCCGAGCGTGGCGCGCGCCTGTTCGATACGCGCGTAATGGGCCAGCATGTCCTCCGCATCGGCGCAGCGCGCGGTCCGGGGGTTGGTGGGAAAGCCCAGATCGGCCAGCCGCTTCAGCGCCCCGAATTGCGTTTCGGCCAGCGGTTCCGACAGCTCGCCCCAGGAATAGGCGAAGAACCTCAGTGGGCGCGCGCGCGTGATCTCGGGGTCGAGCTGCCGGAGCGAGCCCGCCGCCGCGTTGCGCGGATTGGCGAAGGTCTTGCCGCCCGCAGAGGCCTGCCGCGCGTTCAGCGCATCGAAATCCGCGTGGCTCATGTAGACCTCGCCGCGCACTTCCAGAACCTTGGGCGCGCCCGCGATCTCGGTCGGGATGTCGTCGATCGTGCGCGCGTTGGCGGTAACGTTTTCGCCCACCGCGCCATCGCCGCGCGTCGCCGCGGTGACGAGCCGCCCCCCCTCGTAGCGCAGCGACAGGGAGAGGCCATCGATCTTCGGCTCGGCCGTGAAGGCCAGCGGCGTGACGTCGTCTAGGCCAAGGTAGCGGCGGATGCCGGCCACGAAGTCCCGCACGTCGTCCTCGTCGAAGGCATTGGACAGCGACATCATCCGCTGTGCGTGGATGTGTTTCGAAAACCCCTCTGCCGGGGCTGCACCGACGCTGTCGCTGGGGCTGTCGGCACGCTTGAGATGTGGAAAGCGCGCCTCCAGCGCGGCGTTCTCGCGTTTCAGCGCGTCATAATCGGCGTCGCTCAGCACCGGCGAATCGGCCTGGTGATAGGCGCGATCGGCCTCGTCCAGTTGCCGGGCAAGCTCCGCCAGACGCGCCCGCGCCTCGGCCTCGGTCAGTCCGGCTGCGGCCTCGCTGGCTGCGGCCATCGGGTCTGCTGTGCGTGCCGCGCCCGCATCGGTCGTGCCCGAAGGTGCGTTGCTGCCCGCATCGGTGTCGCTGTCCCGCTGGGTCATCCCCTGCCCCTCCGCTTCGCCCTGTCACCGGTGATAGGGTGCAGGCCGCGGCAGGTCCAGTCCACGCCCCTGCCCGGGCTAGATCACGGGACGCGTCGCTTGCAACGAGCACGTTACCGGCAGGCGAGTGACACCGGGCAAGCTACTTCAGCAAGTACGCCACTGGCGCGTGCAAGCCTCTGGCATGGGACTCTGACCAGTGCGGGAAGATCACCGAAGCGGGCTCAGGCACTGGCTGCCATATCCGACTTCTCGGCAACCGGATCGCGCAGGACGTATCCTCGGCCCCAGACGGTTTCGATGTAGTTGTCACCGCCGGTCGCCTCGGACAGTTTCTTGCGCAGCTTGCAGATGAAGACGTCGATGATCTTCAACTCCGGCTCATCCATGCCGCCATAAAGATGGTTGAGGAACATCTCCTTGGTCAGCGTGGTGCCCTTGCGCAGGCTCAGAAGCTCCAGCATCTGGTATTCCTTGCCGGTCAGGTGGACGGGCCGCCCCTCCACCTCCACGGTCTTGGCGTCGAGATTCACGGACACGCGCCCCGTCTCGATCACCGACTGGGCATGGCCCTGGCTGCGGCGGATGATGGCGTGGATGCGCGCCACCAGTTCCTCGCGGTGGAACGGTTTGGTCAGGTAGTCATCCGCGCCGAAACCGAAGCCCTTCAGCTTGTTTTCCGGATCGTCGAGCCCCGACAGGATCAGGATCGGCGTATTAACACGTGCGGTGCGCAAATGGCGCAGCACCTCGTGGCCGGTCATGTCCGGAAGGTTCAGGTCCAGCAGGATGATATCGTAATCATAGAGCTTCGCGAGATCGATCCCCTCCTCCCCCAGGTCGGTGGAGTAGACGTTCAGATTCGCGTGTTTGAGCATCATTTCGATGCTTCTGGACGTAGTAGGATCGTCTTCGACGAGCAGTACGCGCATCATACGTCTCCGATTCTCACGATGGTCGAGGCGTAATCTGAGGCGAAATGGTTAACTACTGGTTACTCGCGCAAAGCTATTATAATCGGGCACTCAATCCACCTATCGGCGAAATAGGATTAATTTTCGCTTTCGCCTGAATTCCAGGACCCGTCGCGATAGCGCTGAACCGCCGTCGCGCGCAGGGCCGCCACGCCGAAACGCCCCACCGCCCTGCGCCAGCCGGCCAGTTCCTCCGCCGACAGATGCCATGTCTCGCGCGCCTCGGCCTCGGTGATCAGACCATGATCGACGGCACGCACCACCGCGGCCTTGCGGCTGGCGACCCAGCGCCGCGTCTCGGGCGCAGGCAGATCGGCACGGGTCATGATCGTGCCGTCGGGCAGGGTCACCGAATGCGGTCCCTTTATGCGTCGGATATACATGGGTCTCTCTCGGGGCGGTCTCTCTCGGGGCGGTCTCTCTCGGGGCGGTCTCTCTCGGGGCGTCTCATGGCGGCTCTGCGGGGCCGTCGTCGTCGTGACGCCATTTGCCTGACGCACAGACTTTAATTCGGCGTAAGCGCGCGCCTTGTGGATCGGGCGGTTTTTCCTATATTCCGGCGAACTCCACCTCCGCTCAGCCACGAGGATCCCGCGCCATGGCGCTCGACCGGCCCGATACGCTCAATTCGCTCGGCTTCGCCAAGCCGCCCGCCGAGACGCGGGTCGTCGTCGCCATGTCGGGCGGCGTCGACAGCTCGGTCGTGGCGGCGCAACTGGCCGAGGAAGGCTATGACGTGGTGGGCGTGACGCTGCAGCTCTATGACCACGGCGCGGCACTGGCCAAGAAGGGCGCGTGCTGCGCGGGCCGCGACATCCACGACGCCCGCCGCGTCGCCGAGGAGATGGGATTCCCCCATTACGTGCTCGATTACGAGAACACCTTCCGCGAGGCGGTGATCGACGAGTTTGCCGACAGCTATCTCGCCGGCGCCACGCCCGTTCCCTGCATCCGCTGCAACGAGCGCGTGAAGTTCAGGGACCTGCTCGAGACCGCGCGCGATCTCGACGCCGACTGCATGGCGACGGGCCACTACATCCAGCGCAAGATGGGCCCGGCCAAGGCCGAGCTCCACTGCGCCGCCGATGCCGCGCGCGACCAGTCCTATTTCCTCTTTTCCACCACGCAGGAGCAGCTCGATTACCTGCGCTTCCCGCTGGGCCATCTCGCGTCCAAGGCCGAGACCCGCGCGCTCGCGGCGAAATACGGGCTGAGCGTGGCCGACAAGCCCGACAGCCAGGACATCTGCTTCGTGCCGAACGGCGATTATGCCGCCGTCATCGAGAAGCTGCGTCCGGGCGCGGCCGATCCGGGCGAGATCGTGGACATGGACGGCACCGTTCTGGGCGAACACCGGGGCGTGATCCACTACACGATCGGCCAGCGCCGGGGCCTCGGCATCGGCAGTCTTGCGGAGCCGCTCTATGTCGTTCGGCTCGACCCCGACGCGCGCCGGGTCGTCGTCGGTCCGAAGGAGGCGCTGTCGACCCGCGTCGTGCCCGTGCGCGAGATCAACTGGCTGGGCGACACCCCGTTGCAAAGCGAGGAGGAATGGCATGTGGCGGTGAAAATCCGCTCCACGCGCCCCCCGCGCGACGCGATCATCCGCCCCGTCTCGGCCACCGAGGCGGAGGTGGAGCTGATCGTGGCCGAGGAAGGCGTGAGCCCCGGACAGGCCTGCGTCTTCTACGCCCCCGACGACAGCCGCGTCCTGGGCGGTGGCTGGATACATCGCGGATAGGCGCACGCGCCCATCCCCTTCATCTTTCCACAAATACGCGAAAAGCGCGGCCCCGAGGGCCGTGCACCGGGCCGAAGGGGGCTCGATGCCCCCGACGGCCCGTCCCCTGCAGGCCCTACATCCCGCCGTTCAGCAAATACGCCCGGAAGCGGATCTGCTGATGCGCCACCCGCCGTTCGATCCGCGCGCTTTCCACCTCGATCACCGAATTCGACACCCCGCCCCGCCCGATCAGCTGATAGCCCTCCTCGCCGAAGCGCGGCGGCCGGTCTTGCCAATCCTCGCCCAGCACCTCCCTGTCGCCGCGCCGCGTGACCGTGTCGAACCGCGCCTCCAGCGCCGCGCGCGCCGGCGCCTCCGCCAGGGTCGCCACCCGCCGCCTGTCGTTCCAGGTGATCACGCAGGCCAGCCGCGCCACGCCGCTTTCGGGCCAGAGCTCGGCGTCGTCGGGTGCCGCTTGGGTGGCGCCGAAGATCGCAAAGACCGACGGGTCCGACAGCCCCCGCTCGGCCAGCCGCTCGCGCGTGGCGATCCCATAGCGCGAACAGCCAACGATCCCGCCCGAGGACGTCAACCCCGGCATATGCGCCCCGAACCTGCCCGTGACCGACCACAGGAACGGATCGTCCCCGCGCACCGTTTCGGGCAGGCGCGGCGTCTCCAGCGCCAGCCCGTCCAGCACCGCGCCGAGCGCCTCGACAAAGCTCCGCCGGTCGCGCCACGGCTCTTCGGCCAGCGCGAGGACCTGCGCGGGGTCGACCCTCACAGGCTCCTGTCCACGGACAGGGTCTGCGAAGGGCAGCAGGGCGCAGAGCATGACGGCAACGCGGATCATGGAGCAGAACTATCACGGCCGCGGGAAAAGCGAACGGCCCGCGCGTTGTTCGGCGCCGGATGACCCGGCACTGCAACCCGGACATCCGCGCATGACAGCCGAGGTCCAGCGCGCAAAACACGCGCTCAAGCAGCCCGAAGGGCGGTAGCGCAAACCACCCGCTCAAGCGGCCCGAAGGGCACTCGCATACAAAAATGAAGATGAATGGCGCGGTTGACGGGGCTCGAACCCGCGACCCCCGGCGTGACAGGCCGGTACTCTAACCAACTGAGCTACAACCGCGCATCCACCGGGTCGCCCCGGCGTGACGCGTGGTCTATTGCCACCGTTCGGCATAGTCAAGCGGGCTCGACGCCCGTGCGGGACGTTTTTTCGCCCGCTCCCTACCCCCGCCGGACAGGCGCCGCCGAGGCCAGTACGCGGTCCCGCGCCCGCTCCCGCGCGAAGACGTAAAGGCCCGCCCCCGCGATCAGTGCCGTGCCCAGCCAGATCGCCGCCCCCGGGATCTCGCCGAAGATCAGCCAGCCCCAGAAAATCGCCAGCGGCAGGGCCACGTATTCGTAGGAAGCCACCACCGAGGCCGTGCCCAGCCTGTAGGCCTGGCTCAGCGAATAGCCGATCCCGGCCGAGAGAAACCCCAGCAGAACGAAGATCCAGATGTCACCCGGCCGGGGCCCGATCCAGGCCCGCAACAGGAATTCCATCGGCCCACCATCGAACCCGGCAGCATACCGCCCGTCGCCGGCGACGGCCCAGAAGCCGAGACTGACGAGGATGAACGCTCCCTGGATGTAGATCGCCATGGCCGAGGCCGCGGAGCGCGCGCCGAGCTTGCGCGTGAGCACCTGCATGCCCGCGTAGCACGCCGCCGCCAGCACCGGCAGGGCCAGCGCCCATCGCGGCACGTCGCCCAAATCCACACCGGGCGCTGCCATGATCGCCACGCCGACAAGCCCGACGGCCACCGCCGCCAGACGATGCCGGCCCACGGGCTCGCCCAGAACCGGGATCGCCAGAAGCGTGATGAAGAGCGGCGCCACGAAGAACAGCGCCGTCGCCGCGCCCAGCGGCATCACCGAAAGCGCAAGGAAAAACAGCATGTTCGCCACGACGATGAAGCCCGCGCGCAAGGCGTGCAGCATCGGGCGCTCGGTCCTGAGCAGGCGCAGGCCACCCTCCATCTGCAAAATGACAAGGCTTACCGCGATCCCGATGGCCGAGCGGACAAAGACCATCTGGTGCAGCGGATAGCCGTCGGACAGCAGCTTGATCAGCATGTCGTTGAGCGAGATGCAGACCATGCCTGCAAGGATGAAGGCGATCGCGCGCGGCGCGCTCTGAACCGGGGCGGAAGCGGTGACCATGGCCGGAACCGTGGCGCAACCCGTGCCGCGCCACAAGCCGAACCGTTCCCTCAGCGGTCCGGCAGCGGGATGAACTCCGCGTTGTCCGTCGGCGGAAGCTGAAAGCCCCCGTGCGCCCAGTCGCCCTCGCGCCACGCCTCCTTGGCCGCCTCGATGCGCTCCCTGGAGGAGGCGACGAAGTTCCACCAGATGTAGCGCGGCCCCTCCAGCGTCGCGCCGCCCAGAAGCATGACCCGCGCGCCCTGCGCCCCCGCCGTCATCGACACCCGATCGCCGGGGCGGAACACCATCATCCGTCCCGCGCCGAAACGCTCGCCCGCGATGGCGACCTCGCCCGAAAAGACATAGGCGCCGCGATCCTCGTGATCATCCGGCAGCGGCAGGCGCGCTCCCGGCGCGAGCATCGCGTCGAGATAGAACATCTCGGACGCCGTCGGCACCGGCGCGCGTTCGCCATAGGCTGTCCCGAGGATCAGGCGCAGGCGCTTGCCCTCTCCCTCCAGCATCGGCAACCGCTCCTTCCCGGCATGGACGAAGGCGGGCTGTCCGTCCTCCGCCCCCTCGGGCAGCGCGAGCCATGTCTGGATCCCCGAAAGCCTGTAGGGCTGGCGCAGCATCTCGCCGTCGATCCGCTCGGAATGCGTGATCCCGTGACCCGCCGTCATCAGGTTGACGGCACCCGGTTCGATCCACTGGTCGGTCCCGAGGCTGTCGCGGTGGTGAAACCGCCCGTCGAACAGGTAGGTCACGGTGGCCAGCCCGATATGAGGATGCTGCCGGATATCGACACCTTGGCCCGTGATGAACTCGGCCGGGCCCATCTGATCGAAAAAGATGAACGGGCCGACCATCTGTCGCTTGGGTGCGGGCAAGGCGCGGCGCACCTCGAAATCGCCGAGATCGCGCGCGCGTGGTACGATCAGGGTCTCGATGGCATCGACCACATCGCCCGTCGGGCAATCGGGATCGAGGGCGGGGTTCCAGCTCAAGGGAGGCTCTCCTTCCGGATGTGGCGAAGGCCACGCCATGCGGGACACATAAAGGCCCCATGGCGCGTGACCAATCGGCCACCTCCTCAAAATGTCCGCGCGCATGCGCGCAGATCGCCCGGAATTCTGAAAATCCGTTACGTCCTGCACAAAAGACGGAGCATGCCGGCCCGCCGGACCCTGTCGTCAGACACCGCCGGGCAGGGACTGGTGGGTGATGAGAGACTCGAACTCCCGACATCTTCGGTGTAAACGAAGCGCTCTACCAACTGAGCTAATCACCCGCCGGACCGCGTCTTAGACCGCCGGTTTTTCTCTGGCAAGGGCGAAGGCGACGGCTCAGGCGCTCAGAACCCGCGCCGTGCCATTCTCCACCACATGCACCACCCCCTGCCCGCCCGGCACTTCACCGAGGTCCGCGGGCGACCGGCCCAACGCGAGACAGCGCAGCACGCGGGAGGTCAGGCCATGGGTGACGATCACCGTGGGGCCGGCGAGCCCGTCCAGCACGGCGCGCGCGCGCGCGGCCAGATCGGCAAGGCTTTCGCCGCCGGGCGCGTCGAATTTCCAGTCGAACGGATCGCGACCCTCGATGAGAAAGCCCCAGTCGCGCTGGATCTCGTCCAGCGTCATGCCCTGCCAGTCGCCAAGCGCGACCTCCCGCAGGCGCGCATCGCGCGACAGCGGGAGGTCCAACCCGGCAAGCGCGATCCGTGCGGTCAAAACCGAACGTGCGCTGTCGCTGCTGATCGCCACGGCATCGGCGGGCGCGTGACATTTCAGGAGGGCGTTCTGCGCCTCGGCCTGCCGCCGGCCAAGCGCGGTCAGGGGGGAATCCAGATGGCCCTGCAGCCGACCGGAGCGGTTCCATTCCGTCTCGCCGTGGCGAAGGATGTAGAGGGGGGGATAGTGCCTGCTCATGGCTGCCAGCGTTCACGAATGCCGGGCAAGGCGGCGGAGGGAATGGTGGGTGATGAGGGATTTGAACCCCCGACATCTTCGATGTGAACGAAGCGCTCTACCACTGAGCTAATCACCCGCCGGGTGGGCGCGGTTTAGCGATGCCGTCCGCGCTTCGCAAGGGGCTTCGGCACGAATACCGCGACCCGGCGCGCGCAGGCTTCGCGGGGCGCGTCTCAGTCCCCGGTGCGCTCGGGCGTCAGGCGCTTGAGCTTGATCGTCAGCATGTCGCCGCCAGGGCGTTCCACGCGTTTTTTCACGGCGAGCTTGCCCAGAGGGGGAAGCACGACCTCGTCGCCGTCGTCGAGCAGCTTGCCCATTTCCTCGAGCACCAGCTCCATCATCACCTTGAGGTCAGCCCGGCGCATCGGGCTGCGCTCGGCCAGTGCGTCCAGAAGATCGCCACGCCGGGCGCGCTCCGTCACGACAGGTTCGGATGCGGGGGCCGCGTCGACCGCCTTCGGCACATGCGTTTCGGCCGGTGCCCTGGAAGCCGGTGCCTTGGAAGCTGGTGCCTTGGAAGCCCGTGCCTTGGATGCCGGTGCCTTGGCCTTCGCGGCAGATGCACCGCGCGCGGGCGGTGTCGCCGGTTTAACGGGTGCGGGGGTTTTCGTGCGCGTCGCCATTGTCCTGCTCCGATCCTCGGATTGCGGCATTTATTGTTTCCGCCTTGTAGACAACCTATCCGAACCGGCCCGATCGATCCAGTCCGGCCGGAAAGGGGTTGAGTAGTCGCCTCTCAGCTTCGCTGCCCCCCTGCCGAGGCACGCAGGCGGCGCTGGTCCCACCGTGGCCAGCCGATCAACTCGGACACCGTCACGAAGCGAAAACCGCGCGTGTACAGGCCCGACACGGTCGCCGGCATCGCACGGATGGTCGGACCATGGATGTCATGGGCCAGCACGACGGCGCCCGGGTGGCTCTGGCTCACGATGCGGCTGGCGACCACGGAACTGCCCGGGCGCCGCCAGTCCTCGGGGTCGACCGACCACAGCACCGTGGGCATGCCGCGCATCCGGTGCAGCATCAGCCGCTGGCCCGGGTGGAAGTTGCCGTAGGGCGGGCGCATTGTGACCGGCAGTCGGCCGGTGGCCTGAAGCACCGCCTCGTTCGCACGGTCGATCTGCGACAGGACCGACGCGTCGGAATGGCCGAAGAGGCTGGGATGCGACCAGGTGTGATTGCCGATCTCATGGCCTTCGGCGGCGATGCGCGCGGCCAGTTGCGGATGGTGCGCCACGCGGCTCCCGATCAGGTAGAAGGTCGCGCGGATATTGTTGACCGCAAGGAAGTCCAGCAGCTGCGGCGTGAGCGTCGGATGCGGGCCGTCATCGAAGGTCAGCGCGACCAGGGGCTGGTCCATTGCGATGCGTGTCACCGTCGCCTGCATGCCCGTTGTAATGTCGCCACGGCGCGGAAAGCTCGCCTCGACGAAGGGCATGGCCTCGGCGCGACCCGCCAGGAAGGGTGCAGCCAGTCCCGCGCCAGCGCTCAACAGAAAGGAACGACGGGTGATCGCACGCATACTCGGGCCTCGGGACTGGTCAACGGAATCGAACTCCCCAGATTTATCCACAGGCTCCCGGTCCGGTCGATGCGTTCAAGGCGTCCCGCAACGCGACATTTGCGATTTCGGGAAGAACCGTGCCCTCGCGGACACGCAACACGGCGGAGGCGTGGCAAATCAGTGACTCGGCGTCGGCATTTCTCCGCCGACATGTTGTGCCGTCGCTTGATTTGAAGAAATGTGGACGCGACGCCGGGGGTCGTCTGCAGGCCTCCCGGTCATGTCGATACGCAAGCTGCCAAGGATTGACCTCATGAAACGTATTGCTGCCGCAACCGCACTCAGCCTCGCCCTCGTCACTGCAACCTTCTCCGGACCGGCCCAGGCCGGCGGCATGGCTCCCGCCATGGAGCCCGCCGTCATCATCGAAGACACCTCGGCCTCGAACGGCGGCATCCTCGTGCCGATCCTGTTCCTGATCATGGTGGCTGCCGTCACCCACGGCTGACCGCGGCGGGTCGGGCGCGTTTTTCGCGCGGAGCCCAAGACCGCCGACGCGCCAAGGCCCACGCAAAAAGAAACCCGCCGCGATATCCTGCGGCGGGTTTCCTTCATTCTACCTTGTGGCGTCAGTGCGCGATCGCGCCCTCGCCGCCGCCTTCCAGCTTCGTCTGTGCCGCGGCGGCCTCTTCGGCCTCCTCGTCCCAGTCGATGGCCTGGGGCTTGGACACCAGCGCCGCCTCGAGAACCTCGCTGACATGCGAGACGGGGATGATCGTCAGCCCATCCTTCACGTTGTCGGGGATCTCGGTCAGGTCCTTTTCGTTGTCCTGCGGGATGAGCACCGTCGTGATCCCGCCGCGCAGCGCCGCGAGAAGCTTTTCCTTGAGGCCGCCGATGGGCAGGACGTTGCCGCGCAGCGTCACCTCGCCGGTCATGGCGATGTCCTTGCGCACGGGCGTCTGGGTCAGGACCGAGACGATGGAGGTCACCATGGCGATCCCCGCGCTCGGCCCGTCCTTGGGCGTCGCGCCCTCGGGAACGTGGACGTGGATGTCCCACCGGTCGAGCCGGGGCGGCTTCACCCCGATCCGGGGCGCGATGGAGCGCACGTAGGACGCCGCCGCATCGATCGACTCCTTCATCACGTCGCCCAGCGTGCCGGTCGTCTTCATGCGGCCCTTGCCCGGCAGGCGCAGCGCCTCGATCGACAGAAGGTCACCGCCCACGGAGGTCCATGCCAGCCCCGTCACGACACCGATCTGGTCCTCCTTCTCGGCCAGCCCGTACTTGAAGCGGCGCACGCCCAGCATGCCCTCGAGATTGTCGGGCGTGACCTCGACGGTCTCGACCTCCTTCTTGAGGATCTTGGTCAGCGCCTTGCGCGCGATCCGTGCCAGTTCCCGCTCGAGGTTCCGCACCCCCGCCTCGCGGGTGTAGTAGCGGATCACGTCGAGAAGCGCCGCGTCCGTCAGGCGGAACTCCTTGTCCTTCAGACCGTGGTTCTTGATCTGCTTGGGCAAGAGATGCCGCTTGGCGATCTCGCGCTTCTCGTCCTCGGTATAGCCGGCGAGCGGGATGATCTCCATGCGGTCCAGAAGCGGGCCCGGCATGTTGTAGGAGTTCGCCGTCGTGATGAACATCACGTTCGAGAGGTCGTATTCCACCTCGAGGTAATGATCCGAGAAGGTCGAGTTCTGTTCCGGGTCCAGCACCTCGAGCATGGCCGAGGCCGGGTCGCCCCGGAAATCCTGGCCCATCTTGTCGATCTCATCGAGCAGGATCAGCGGATTGGTGGTCTTGGCCTTCTTCAGCGCCTGGATGATCTTGCCGGGCATGGAGCCGATATAGGTCCGGCGGTGGCCGCGGATCTCGGATTCGTCCCGCACGCCGCCGAGGCTGATGCGGATGAACTCGCGTCCCGTTGCCTTGGCCACCGACTTGCCGAGCGACGTCTTGCCCACGCCCGGAGGGCCGACGAGGCAGAGGATCGGCCCCTTCAGCTTCTTCGAGCGCTGCTGCACGGCGAGGTATTCGACGATCCGCTCCTTGACCTTCTCGAGGCCGTAGTGGTCGTCGTCGAGCACCTCCTGCGCGCGGCCGAGGTCCTTCTTGGTGCGCGATTTCACGCCCCACGGGATCGACAGCATCCAGTCGAGATAATTGCGCACCACGGTCGCCTCGGCGGACATTGGCGACATGGACTTGAGCTTCTTCAGCTCGGCCTCGGCCTTTTCGCGTGCCTCCTTCGACAGCTTCGTGGCCGCGATCCGCTCCTCGAGTTCGGCGACCTCGCCGCCATCCTCGCCGTCGCCCAGCTCGCGCTGGATCGCTTTCATCTGTTCGTTGAGGTAATATTCGCGCTGCGTGCGCTCCATCTGGGACTTCACGCGCGTCTTGATCTTCTTCTCGACCTGCAGCACCGACATTTCGCCCTGCATCAGGCCATAGACCTTCTCCAGCCGCTTGGAGATGTCGAGCGTTTCCAGAAGCTCCTGCTTCTGCGCCACCTCGATGCCCAGATGCCCCGACACGAGGTCGGCGAGCTTGGCCGGGTCGGTGGTCTCCGACACGGAGGTCAGAGCGTCCTCGGGGACGTTCTTCTTGACCTTGGCGTATTTCTCGAACTCCTCGGCGACCGACCGCGTCAGCGCCGTGATGGCCTCCGGGTCGCCCTCTTCCTCCTCCAGCTCCGTCGCCGTCGCCTCGAAAAAGGCGTCGTTGTCGACGAAATCCTCGATGACCACGCGCGCGCGGCCTTCCACCAGCACCTTCACGGTGCCGTCGGGCAGTTTCAGAAGCTGCAGCACATTGGCCAGCACGCCGTGCCGGTAGATGCCGTCATGGGTGGGGTCGTCGACAGCCGGATCAAGCTGGCTCGACAGGAGAATCTGCTTGTCGTCCTGCATCACCTCCTCGAGGGCGCGGACGGATTTCTCCCGGCCAACGAAAAGCGGCACGATCATGTGGGGAAAAACCACGATGTCGCGCAGCGGCAGAACCGGATAGGTGACGTTGCTCTGTGGCATTTTGCCTTCCTCGATGTCTTGGCAGGAAACCTCGGACCCCGTTCATACGGCAGCCGCACGGGCCTCCCCTTATGGTCCCTGATTTGGGGCGTTTGTGTGCCGGTTTCAACCGCCGACGGCCGTGACCTGCGCCCGGTGGACACTGTGCCCGCCGTCGCAGTCGGGAACAATGGCGAAGTGGTGGGCGGGCCGCGGCGCCAAGCGGCTACCCACAGGTTTTCTCGGCGGATCGGACGCGAATTGATCCATATCAAACACAGGCAACATTTTCACATGCAAACTATTTATGTCTCACGGGCGTGGTGGATGTGAGGCGCCTTCGGCAACGGGAGAACGGCCATTCTGCCGGCGTTGCAAGAAGAAGGTGCCAAGGGGCCGCATTTCGGCTGCCTCCGGGTCCGTCAGAGACGACTACCCTGATCCGGGCAGGTCAACCCCTGGTCCTGCCCGACTGGCCCGCCGGTTCTTCATCCTCCGGCGGGCCTTTTCTTTTCGAAGAACGGAAAGCGCGCATTGTCCTTTGGGAAAACGACCCCTCAGGGCGGTGGGATATCACCCTCGGACCGCGCCGCATGGAACGCCGCCTCGAATTCGGCGAAGCGGTCTTGCGCGATCGCCTCCCGCATGCCCGCCATGAGGTCCTGGTAGTAGTGTAGGTTGTGCCATGTCAGCAGCATCGACGAGATGATCTCGCCCGCGCGGAACACGTGGTGAAGATAGGCGCGGCTGTAGCCCCGGCAGGCGGGACAGGTGCAATCCTCGTCCAGGGGCCTCGGATCGTCGGCATGGCGCGCGTTCTTGATGTTGACCACGCCGCGCCGGGTAAAGGCCTGCCCCGTCCGCCCCGAGCGCGACGGCAGAACGCAGTCCATCATGTCGATGCCGCGCGCGACGGCCCCCACGATGTCGTCGGGCTTGCCCACGCCCATCAGGTAGCGGGGGCGATCCCGGGGCAGCATGTCGGGCGCGTAGTCGAGCACACCGAACATCGCCTCCTGCCCTTCGCCCACGGCGAGGCCACCGACCGCGTAGCCGTCGAAGCCGATCTCGCGAAGCCTCTCGGCGCTTTCGGCGCGAAGCTCCCGCGTCACGCCGCCCTGCTGGATGCCGAAAAGCGCATGGCCGGGCCGGTCGCCGAAGGCCGCCTTCGACCGTTCCGCCCACCGCATCGACAACCGCGTGGCGCGCGCGACGTCCTCGTCGGAGGCGGGCAGCGCGGGGCATTCGTCGAAACACATCACGATGTCGGAGCCCAGAAGCCGCTGGATCTCCATGGACCTTTCGGGGCTGAGCATGTGGCGCGAGCCGTCGATATGGGAGCGGAAGGTCACCCCCTCTTCGGTCAGCTTGCGCAACTCGGCCAGACTCATCACCTGAAAGCCGCCCGAGTCGGTCAGGATCGGGCCCGACCAGTTCATGAAACGGTGCAACCCGCCCAGCCGTGCGATGCGCTCGGCGGTCGGGCGCAGCATAAGGTGATAGGTGTTGCCCAGAAGGATGTCGGCGCCGGTCGCCGCCACGCTTTCGGGCAGCATGGCCTTGACGGTGCCGGCGGTGCCCACGGGCATGAAGGCGGGGGTGCGGATCTCGCCCCTTGGCGTCGCGATGACGCCGCCGCGCGCCTTGCCCGAGGTGGCGTTGAGCGTGAAGGAAAAACGGTCGGTCATGCCGACCCCTTGGCCTGTTTCGCGCGGCGCGGCAAGTCCCGCGGCTCAGAGATGCGCGAGCGCGCGGCCAGCCCAGTCGCAGGCGAGGTCCGGGTCGTCGACCGCCGCCTCGGGCAAGGTCCAGTAGGCCATGCGGGTAGGTTTGTCCCTGCCCTTGCGCTGGTAGGACCACTGCGTGCAGCCGGCGGCCTCGAGCTCGGCCACGAAAGCACCCTGCCCCTTCAGGAACAGGCCACCGTCGGCCATCAGGATCGCGAAGATCGTGTCCTCGTGATAGAGGCAGAGACCGCCCATCATCTTGCGGGTCGTGATATCTCCGAGGCCCGAGAAGAGGTCGCGCGCGGCTTCGATCTGCTCGGCGGACACGCTCACGCCGTACGTCCGATCAGCCAATGAAAAAAGAGCTGGCCCGACAGAAGCGCCGTTGCGGCGATGAGCGCGCCGGGCGTGCCGGGTGCGAAAAGCGCGAGAGGAACGAAAACGACTACGCCCAGCGCCGGCATGAACCACAGCGCGATGCGCCGCGGCGCATGCCGGATAACGGTCCCGTCCGGGGCGAAATTCATCGGAAGCATAGCGCGGCCCGGGGCAAGCCTCCGGTCGGCCCGGAGCGCCAGCACCATCATGAGACCAAGGACGGCGAGGCCGACGAGCGTCGGGCTCACTGACGCGCCGCCGCCTGCTCTGCCTCCAGTTCCTCGACATCCTTGAACTTGATCGACTCGCCGCAGCCACAGGCGTCGGTGACGTTCGGATTGCGGAACTTGAACCCCGACTCCAGCAGCGAGGTTTCATAGTCGATCTCGGTGCCGAAGAGGAACATCTGCGCCATGGGCGCGATCATGATCCGTGCGCCGCCTTGTTCGACCACCTCGTCGTTGGGGTCGATCTCGGTGACGTAATCCATGGTGTATTCCATGCCAGCGCAGCCGCCCTTCTTGACACCAATGCGCAAGCCCTGCGTGTCGTCGCGCGCCATGAGCTTCGCGATCTGTGCGGCGGCCGCCGGGGTGATGCTGACGGCCTGTTTGCCGGGAATTCCGAACATGGGTCTGTCCTTTCCTCTGCCCTTACAGTGTAGGGATGCGGGCCCCCTGGCTCAAGGTCTGTCGCGTCACAGCATCGCAATCAGCGCCCGCGTGGCGTAAGCCGCGGCAAGCGCCCAGGCGAAACTGGCCAGTGTGGCGGCGACTGCCCGCTCCCGACCGGGAGCGGACGCTCCATCCCGCGACCACCAGAGACCCGCCTTGGCGGCCAGAATCACGAGCGATAGCGCCGCGACGCCGCCCAGCACTGCCGCGAAAACCGCCGCACGCTCCAGACCGCCGATGAGCGCCCCGTGCCGTGCGGTCATGCCGTCTGCGCCGGGCACCGGCGGCGACGCGATGTAGACGGCGATGGCGAAATGTCCTGCCCGGATGGCGAAGACGAGGCCCGCGAGCATCGCCAGAGCCTCCGGCGTCGCTTGCGGTACGGCATCGGCCCAGAGCCCCGCCTGCCACGCGCCGGGAAACAGCGCGCCCACGGCGACGATCGACAGGATGTGCAGCCCCTGATCGGCCAGATAGCTCCAGAGCCGGTCCGGCATGAGAATGGTCTTGGCCGCATCGATCACCAGATGCACGAAGGTCACGAGGACCACGGCGACCGAAATCTGCCCCAGACAGGCCACCGCGGTCGCGAACACCAGCGCGATATGCGCGGCGAATCCCGCCCCACGCTTGGTCACCACCATCCATCGTGTCTGCAGAACGTAATCGGCCAGCACATGCGCAAGAAACAGTGCGGCGATCGTCTCGGCCATGTCCGCCGTCACGGGCGATCACATGAACCCGAGTTCCAGCCGCGCCTCGTCCGACATCATGTCCATGCCCCAGGGCGGATCCCAGGTCAGCTCCACGTCGACATGTTTCACGCCTTCGAGCGGCTCGATCGCGTCGGCGACCCAGCCCGGCATCTCGCCGGCGACGGGGCATCCCGGCGCTGTCAGCGTCATGATGACCGTCACCGCGTTGTCGTCGGCGATATCGATCGTGTAGACCAGCCCGAGATCGAAGATATTGACCGGAATCTCGGGGTCGTAGACCGACCGGCAGGCCTCCACGACGGTGTCATAGAGCGGATGGCCGGTGCTCGACGGCCGGATGAGCGGCGCGCCTTCCATCATCTCGGGGGTCTGGGACATTGCAACGGAGCCTTTGCCTGCGGGCGTCTTTGCCTGATTTCCGACCGATTATATAAGGAATAAGCGGCCGCGGTAAAGGGGCGCCGCCTGATTGACCGCGCAAACAGCTGCGCCACTTGCCGCACGTCCCGCCCGGAGTTGACGGGCGGAGCCTTCCTTGCCATGCCGGTGCAGGAGCCGATCCGCCCCAGAAAGGAGTATCGCGATGCGCGTCAAACTGGCCGCCGGAAACTGGAAGATGAACGGGCTGAACGCCGATCTTGCGGAGGTCGACGCGCTCATCGCCATGCATCCCGAACCGCGGTCCGAGGTGCTGATCTGCCCACCCGCGACCCTGATCGCGCCCATGGCGGCCCGCGCGGCGGGCGGACCGGTGGCCGTGGGCGCGCAGGCCTGTCATCCGGAAGCAGCGGGCGCGCAGGGCGAGCGCGCGGCCGATATCCGCCGGGCTGGCGGCGAACCGGGCGACATGCCGGCCGCGGTGGAGATCGGACATGGGCGGCGCTCCCTGATCCGTGCGGCCGGGCGGCCCCTGGCGGAGAGCCGCGCCCGGCTTACCTGTCGATAGGAGCGCGCGCGGCGACCCGCAAGGTGCGACGCGCGCGACCGGCCGGGCCCGGCTGACGGGCGCATGACAGAGGGGAGAACGGCAGATGAGCGAGACGGGTTCCGCGGCGACCGACAGGACCGGGCGCAACGATGGCGGCAAGGTGGTCAAGAGCGATGCCGAGTGGCGCGCGCAGCTGGGCGATCTGGGCTACAAGGTGATGCGCCGCCACGGCACCGAGCGCGCCGGCACGCATGAGGACTTTCCCAAGGGCCCCGGCACCTATGTCTGCGCGGGGTGCGGCGCGCCTCTCTTCGACCAGGCGACCAAGTTCGAGAGCGGCACGGGCTGGCCCAGCTTCTACGCCCCGCGAAAGGACGCGCCGGTCGGCGAGAGCGAGGACATGTCGTGGTTCATGCGACGCACCGAGGTGCATTGCGACCGCTGCGACGGCCATCTCGGCCACGTCTTTCCGGATGGGCCGGCGCCCACGGGCCTGCGCTACTGCATCAACGGCGTGGCGCTGCGCTTCGAGCCCGAGACCGGCGGCGCGTGAGGCACGCGCCCGCACGGCCCGGCTCAGCCGCCGCCGAGATCGTCGAGGTTGATCCGGCCGAGATTGCCAAGAAGCTGCCGCAGGAAGCCGATGCCCTGCACGTTGCTGTCGGTCACGCGGCGCGACAGGGCGACGACGTTGCCGTCCTCCAGCCCGAAGCGCTCGACATTGCTC
>LJSY01000050.1 GCA_001314805.1 Rhodobacteraceae bacterium HLUCCO18
CCACGGTCCCGGTCACCGCGAGGCTCAACCGGGTGGAACTGGGCGCCGACCTCGCCCTGACCGACGTGACCGGAACCTTCGACGCGGGCGCGGGGATCGCGGGCGAATTCGAGGCGCGGGTCAACGGTGAGGCCGCAATCGCGGGCCTGCTGACGCGGGGCGCCTTTGGCCCGGACGTGCAGGTGCTGTCCTCCGATGGCGGGGCCGTCTTGCGGGCGGCGGGGATTTTCCGGACCGCCCACGGGGGCCGGATGATGCTGAACCTGCAGTCGCTGGAAGCACCGCGCAGCTATGCGGGCGCGCTCAGGATCGAGGGGCCGCGCCTGCGCGACGCGCCCGCCATGGCGGAGCTTCTGAACCTGATCTCTGTCGTGGGTCTTCTGGAACAGCTTAGCGGCGAGGGGATCAATCTGGGCACGGTGGATGCGCGTTTCGTGCTGAACCCGGGGCGGCTGACGCTGACCGAGGGGGCGGCGGTGGGCCCGTCGCTCGGCATCTCGATGGACGGGGTCTACGATACCAATGCGCGGCGCTACGACATGCAGGGGGTTGTCTCGCCGCTCTACATGGTCAATGGGCTCGTGGGCGCGCTTTTCGCTCCGCGCCGGGAGGGTCTGTTCGGGTTTTCCTACAGGCTGACCGGAACGGGGCAGCAGTCCAACGTGTCCGTAAACCCCCTGTCGATCCTGACGCCGGGCATCTTCCGCGAGATCTTTCGCCGGCCGCCGCCGGACCTGACCGAGACCGAGACGCAATGAAACTCGACGATTTCGATTTCGACCTTCCCGAGGCGCTGATCGCCACGCGGCCGGCAAGACCGCGCTCCTCGGCGCGACTGCTGGTGGCCGACGGGCCCGAGACGCGGGACGCTCATGTGTACGACCTGCCGGCGATCCTGCGCCGGGGCGACCGGCTGATCCTGAACGACACGCGCGTGATCCCGGCGCGGCTGACCGGCACCCGCACGAAGCCGAGCGCGCAGGGCGAGGTCACCGCGAAGATCGAGGTCACGCTGATGGAGCCGCAGGCCGACGGCACATGGTCGGCGCTCGCCAAGCCGCTGCGCAAGCTTGGCCTCGGCGAGACGGTGGTGTTTTCGGACGACCTGTCGGCCGATGTGGTGGGGCTGGAGCACGGCCTGCGCCTGCGCTTCAACCTCTCCGGTCCGGATTTCGACGCCGCGCTCAATGCCGCCGGCGCCATGCCGCTGCCACCCTACATCGCCGGAAAGCGCGCGCCCGACGACCGCGACCGCGAGGATTACCAGACCATCTGGGCGAAACGCGCGGGCGCCGTCGCGGCGCCCACCGCCAGCCTGCATTTCGACGAGCCGCTCGTCGCCGCGCTGACGGAGGCCGGGGTCGATTTCACCTTCGTCACGCTCCATGTGGGCGCGGGCACCTTCCTGCCGGTGACCGTCGACGACGTGACCACCCACCGGATGCATGCCGAATGGGGCGAGGTGCGCGAAAAGGCGGCGCAGGAGATCAACGAAACCCGCGCCGCGGGCGGTCGCATCATCCCCGTGGGCACCACGGCGCTGCGCCTGATCGAGACGGCGGCGGGGCCGGACGGCACCATGCGGCCCTTCGAGGGCGACACGGATATCTTCATCTATCCCGGCTACGCGTGGAAGGTGACCGACGCGCTGATGACGAATTTCCACCTGCCGAAATCGACCCTCATGATGCTGGTTTCGGCGCTGATGGGGCGCGCGCGGGTGATGGAGATCTACGCCCACGCGATCGCGAAGAAATACCGATTTTTCTCATACGGCGACGCCTCCTTGCTCATACCGTCGGTAAAGTGACAGGTATAGGGGATGAAGACTGCGAGACTCTCCGTCGACGCGTCCCCGGGTAAGGAGCCACGAGAATGATCAATGTGGCGCGCGCCTCCTGGGCCCTGCTTCTGGGCATGTTCCTTCTGCAGATCGGCAACGGTCTGCAGGGCTCCCTCATGGGTGTGCGCGGTGCGATCGAGGGGTTCTCGACCTTCGAGATCTCGCTCATCGCGTCGGCCTATTTCGTGGGCTTTCTCGGCGGTTCGCGGCTGGCGCCGAAGTTCATCGCGCGGGTGGGCCATGTGCGCGTCTTCGCGGCGCTGGGGTCGCTGATCTCGGCGGTGCTCGTCACCTATCCGGTGCTGACCGACCCCTGGGCGTGGATGGCGCTGAGGGTCGTGATCGGATTCTCGCTCTCGGGCGTCTACGTGACCGCCGAAAGCTGGCTGAACAACGCCTCGACCAACGAGACGCGGGGGCAGTCGCTGTCGGCCTACATGATGGTGCAGATGCTGGGCCTCGTCGGCGCGCAGGGCATCCTGAGCGCGGGCGACCCGTCGGGCTACCTGCTGTTCATCATCCCTTCGGTGCTCGTCTCGCTCAGCTTCGCGCCGATCCTCCTGTCGGTTTCGCCCGCGCCCGCCTTCGCGGCTTCCCGCCCGATGAGCCTGCGTCAGCTCTATGACGCCTCTCCGCTGGGGGTCATCGGCATGATGCTCCTGGGCGCCGTGTTCGCCGGGCAGTTCGGGATGGCGCCGGTCTACGCCACCGAGGCTGGGCTCAGCCTCGGGCAACTGTCGCTTTTCATCTCGTCCTTCTTCATCGGCGCGATCGTTCTGCAATACCCGATCGGCTGGCTCTCGGACCGAATGGACCGGCGTATCCTGATCGTGGGCGCGGCGGCGATCGGGGCGGGCGTCAGCATACTGGGCATGTTCTTCGGGCAAGTGTTCCCGGTGCTACTGGGCGTGGGGCTTCTGTCGGGGGGGCTGGCGCAGCCGCTCTATGCGCTCATCATCGCGTATACCAACGACTATCTGGAATACGAGGACATGGCCGCCGCGTCGGGCGGGCTCTTGTTCGTCAACGGGATCGGCGCCATCGCCGGCCCGCCGATCATGGGCGCGCTGATGTCGCAGATCGGGCCGGGCGGCTTCTGGCTGTTCCTGGCCGTGATTCTCGCGGTGCTCACGGGCTACGGGCTCTGGCGGATGACGCAGCGCCCGACGGTCTACGGCGGGGAGGACGCGCCCGAGGTGGTGTCCTATGCGACGATCCTTCCGGGAACGGCCTCGGTGGTTGCGGTCGAGACCGCGCAGGAGTTGTATGCGGAAGCGGCCGAGGAACAGGCGGAAGCGGCCGAAGAGGTGCAAACCGACACGAGGGAGTGAGGCGCGACATGGGGGAAGCGGCAAGATGGAGCCTGTGACATCGGAAAGCGGCGACGGGGTGGACGAGGTTCTGTCCTTCTGGCTCGGGGCGGGGCCCGAGGCGTGGTACAAGCAGGACGACACGCTCGACGGCGAGATCACCCGCCGCTTCGGCACGCTCTGGGAACAGGGCGCGGCCGGCGCGCTGGACGAGCAATGGGCCACCAATCCGCGCGGCGCGCTGGCGCTGATCATCCTGCTCGACCAGTTTCCGCGCAACATGTTCCGCGGCGAGGCGCGCGCCTTTCATAGCGATGCGCGGGCACGGTCGGTGGCCTGCTATGCGCTCGACCGGGGCTGGGATCGCCGCGTCGACGAGCCCGAGCGGCAGTTCTTCTACATGCCCTTCATGCATTCCGAACGCCTGACGGATCAGGATCACTGCGTGCGGCTTTTCGCCGAACGGATGCCGGGGGACAATGTCCTGCATGCCCGCGCCCACCGCGAGATCATCCGCCGCTACGGCCGCTTTCCCTACCGCAACGACGCTTTGGGGCGGACGACGACCGAAGCCGAACGGGCGTTTCTGGATAAGGGCGGCTACGGCGCGATCGTGAACGACCTGAGGGACGGCTGAGGAGGGGTCGGAAAAGCCGGCTTTTCCGACCCGGATTTGCCGGCAAATCCGATTGCCTGCACCGCCCCGTCACTCCGAGAGCCCGTCACTCAGAGAGATAGGCGCGCGCGTAGGCGTCGTACCAGTCGAGGCAGCCGGGGTTCGCCATCGCGTCGGGCGTGGCGACGTCGGACATGGCCCTGCCCAGAAGGCGCCTCTTGATCGGCACCTCCATCTTCTTTCCCGTCAGCGTGTAGGGGATGTCGGGCGCGACGACCACGCGGTCCGGAACATGATGCGGCGACACGCGGGCCCTGAGCGTGGCGGCAAGCTCCGCCACCAGCCTTTCCGACCACGCAGCCGCCTTCGCCGGTTTCACGAACAGGATCATGCAGGACGGCTGGCCGAGATACTCGAGGTCGACCACGAGGCTGTCGGCGATGGCCGGGTTGTCCTCCACCACGCGGTAGATGTCGGCCGTTCCCATGAGGATGCCGTGGCGATTGATCGTGGCATCCGACCGCCCGTAGATGACCGCCCCGCCATGGGGCGTGATCCGGACCCAGTCGCCCTGCCGCCATATGCCGGGATAGGTGTCGAAGTAGCTGGCCCGAAGCCGGGTGCCTTCGTCATCGCCCCAGAAGGACAGCGGCATCGACGGCATGGGCCGGGTGCAGACCAGCTCGCCCACGTCGTTTTCCACCGGATGGCCGTCGTCGTCGAAGGCATGGACCGAGGCCCCGAGCGCGCGGGCCTGCATCTCGCCCACATGGACGGGCAGGGTGGGGCTGCCCGCCAGAAACGCGCCCGAGATGTCCGTGCCGCCGGCGATGGGAGAGATCCAGAGATCGGCGCGGATCGTGTCCCAGAGCCATGCATAGGCCTCGGGTGGCAGGGGCGAGCCGGTGGACCCGATGAGCTTGATGCGGCTGAGGTCGGCCTCCTCCCGCGGTACCGTGCCCGCCTTCATGCAGGCGATGTAATAGGCCGCGCCCGCGCCGAAGACGCTCACGCCCATGGTCTCGGCAAAGCGCCAGAGCCGGCCCATGTCGGGCGTGGCGGGGCTCCCCTCGGCAAGCGCGATCGTGGCCCCGGTCAGAAGGCCGCCCAACTGCACGTTCCACATGATCCAGCCGGTGGAGGAATACCACGCGAAGGTGTCGTCTGGCGCCACGTCGCAATGCAGACCGACCAGCTTCGCCAGTTCCAGAACCACGCCGCCATGGCCGTGGACGATGGGCTTGGGGCTTCCCGTGGTGCCGGAGGAATAGACCACCCAGAGCGGGTGGTCGAAGGGCAGCATCTCGGGCGCGGCGCGGTCGGTGCCCGACAGGAGCGTCGCCCACTCGTGACGCGCGGCATCCCCCGGCGCGATCCCCTCGGCTCCGTCCACGGTGATCCAGTGCCGCAGCGTCGGCAGCCCCTCGATCAGCGCCGCGACCTCCGCGCGCCGGTCGTGCCACGTGCCGCCGAACCGGTAGCCCGAGACGGTCAGGAGCGCCTTGGGCTCGATCTGTCCGAAGCGCTCCAGCACCGTGGGCGCGCCCATGTCGGGGGCGCAGAGCGACCATGTGGCCCCGATGGAGGCGCAGGCGAGGAAGGCCACGATCGTGTCGGGCGTGTTGGGCAGGTAGCCCACCACCCGGTCGCCGCGCGCCACGCCGATCCGGCGGAGCGCCGCGGCCAGCCTTCCCACCCGGTCGGCGAGGTCCTCCCAACTCAGAGCGCTGCGCGTGCCGTCCTCCGCCTCGTGACGGATCGCGATGCGGCCCGGTCCGGCCGCCTCGGCATGGCGCAGCACTTCGCCGGTGAAGTTGAGCGTGGCACCCGGAAACCACTCCGCCCCCGGCATCGCGTCGCGTGCGAGACCGCTCTGGGGCGGGCTGCCGAAGCGCACCCCGTGCCAATCGGCGAAGCTCAGCCAGAAGGCGCCGGGATCGCCGACCGACCACGCCCAGAGGTCGTGGTAATCCGCGAACTGCCGATTCAGCCGCACACCTGCCCGGTCCATGAATGCGGCCATCCGGCTGGCGGCGGCGAAACCGGGCAGGGGAGACCAGCTTGGCGCGTCTGCATCGGGCATGGGCAGGTCTTTCGGCGAGGACATGCCGTGCAGCTTAAGGCGAGGCGCCGGTGTGGCCAACACAATCCCCGCCTTGCATCCGCTGCAAACCCGTCTGCCTGCGACGGATCGGCCTTTGCGACCGGTGGGGCGATTGTTTAACGTTGAACAAACGTGTTTCGCCGGGAGAGTGACCGTGGCCGCAAAGAATTTCGACGTCATCGTGATCGGGGCCGGACCGGGGGGCTATGTCGCCGCCATCCGCGCCAGCCAGCTGGGCCTGACCGTGGCCATCGTCGAACGAGAGCACATGGGCGGCATCTGCCTCAACTGGGGCTGCATCCCTACGAAGGCGATGCTGCGCTCCTCTGAGGTGTTCCACCTGATGCACCGCGCCAAGGATTTCGGGCTGAGCGCCGAGAACATCTCCTACGATCTCGACGCCGTGGTGAAACGCTCCCGCGGGGTGGCCAAACAGCTCAATTCCGGCGTCGGCCACCTGATGAAGAAAAACAAGGTCACGGTCTTCATGGGCGAGGCCACGCTGCCGGCCAAGGGCAAGGTTTCGGTCAAGACCGACAAGGGAACCGAGGATCTGACGGCAAAGAACATCGTCCTCGCCACCGGTGCCCGCGCTCGCGAGCTTCCGGGGCTGGAGGCCGACGGCAAGCGGGTCTGGACCTACAAGGCCGCGCTGGTGCCGCCGCACATGCCCAAGAAGCTGCTTGTCATCGGCTCGGGCGCCATCGGGATCGAATTCGCCAGCTTCTACAACACGCTGGGCGCCGACACGACCGTGGTCGAGGTGATGGACCGCATCCTGCCCGTCGAGGATGCCGAGATCTCGGCCTTCGCGAAGAAGAGCTTCGAGAAACAGGGCATGAAGATCATGGCCAAGGCCATGGTCAAGAAACTCGACCGCGCCGAGGACAAGGTCACGGCGCATATCGAGGTTGGCGGCAAGACCGAGACGCATGAGTTCGACACGGTGATTTCCGCCGTGGGGATCGTCGCCAATACCGAAGGTCTGGGGCTGGAAAAGCTGGGCGCCAAGATCGACCGCAGCTTCGTGGTGACGGACGAATATTGCCGCACGGGTGTCGAGGGGCTTTTCGTCATCGGCGATGCCACGAACGGCCCGTGGCTGGCGCACAAGGCGTCCCACGAGGGCGTCATGGTCGCCGAGATCATCGCCGGCAAGAACAAGGTCCACCCGGTCGCGCCGGAAAACATCGCCGGCTGCACCTATTGCCATCCGCAGGTGGCGAGCGTCGGGCTGACCGAGGCCAAGGCCAAGGAACAGGGCTATTCCGTCAAGGTCGGCCGCTTTCCCTTCATCGGCAACGGCAAGGCCATCGCGCTGGGCGAACCGGAGGGCATGATCAAGACCGTCTTCGACGCGAAAACGGGCGAGCTTCTGGGCGCGCACATGATCGGCGCGGAGGTGACCGAGCTGATCCAGGGCTACATCATCGGCAAGAAGCTGGAGACGACGGAAGAGGACCTGATGGAGACGGTCTTCCCGCATCCGACGCTCAGCGAGATGATGCATGAAAGCGTGCTCGACGCCTATGATCGGGTGATCCATATCTGATACGACCCCGCCCGGGCGCACCCCCTGGGGGCTGATGGCCGCGCTCTATGGGGCGGGGCTTCTGGCGGCGGGACAATTCGCCAAGGTCTCCCTGACGCTGGGCGCGCTGGACGGTGTCTATCCGGGCGCGCCGGTAGCCTTCGCGGTCTCGGGCGTGGCGGTGATGGGCATCCTCTTCGGCGTCTTCTCCGGCGGGATCACGGCCAGCGTGGGCCCGCGCCGTGCGATCCTCGCCGGGCTGATCGTGTCGGCGGTGGCGGGCGGGGCGCAGGCGGTCTTGCCCGACTTCCCGCTCCTCATGGCGCTGCGCGTGGCGGAGGGGGCGGGGCACCTGTTGCTGGTGGTGGCGGTGCCGACGCTCATGGCGGCGCTGGCGGCCGAGCGTGACCGGGCCTTCGTCATGGGCGTCTGGGCGACATTCTTCGGCGTTGGCTTCTCGCTGGCGGCCCTTCTGATCGGCAACGCCGGTCCCGGCACGGTCTTCGCCGTGCACGGAGGGCTGGCCGGGGTGCTTGCGGTGGTCCTCTGGATCATGCTCCCCCGGGGTGTTTCGCCCGAGCGTCGCCCGCTGCCGCGCCTGTCCGATCACCTGTTGATCTATTCCACGCCGCGCCTCTTCGCGCCGGGGCTGGGCCACGGGATCTACGCCTTCCTCTTCCTCGCGCTTGTCACCTACCTGCCGGCGGCGCTGGACGCGCCATGGCTGTCGCCGGTGTTGCCGGTCGCGGGGCTGACCGGATCGCTCCTGACCGGGCCGCTTGCGCGGCGCATCGTCCCCGGGCGGCTGGTCTGGGGCGGCTTCCTCGCGCTGGTGGTGTCCTTCGCGCTGGTCTGGGCGTCCGGGCCACTGGCGCCTTGGGTCGCGATCCTCGCCATGGCGCTGTCTGGCATCGTGGCGGGCGCGGGCTTTGCCGCCGTGCCCTGGCTCAACCCGACCAATGCCGACCGTGCGCTGGCCAATGGCGCGCTGGCGCAGCTGGGCAATGTGGGCACCTTCGGCGGCACGCCGGTTCTGGCGGCGCTGGGGCTGGCGGCGGCCCTTCCGATGGCCATCGCGGTCGGCCTTTTCGGCGCGCTTGCCACCGCGCTGGCCTACCGCGCGGCGCAGCGGGACGCGGAATTGGCCGCTTCCTGTGGGTAACGGAAAAAGTTCGCTCTTCGTTCTCATATTTCGGTTGGAGACTCGTCGCGCGCCCCCTAGATATGGACGAAGCGTTAACGGGGAACCGACGGCATGCCGGAGCTCAAGTCCATCGAGGTGCGCGGCGCGCGCGAGCACAACCTCAAGAATATCGACCTCGACATCCCCCGCGACCGGCTGGTGGTGATCACCGGCCTGTCGGGATCGGGCAAATCCTCGCTCGCCTTCGACACGATCTATGCCGAGGGTCAGCGCCGCTATGTCGAGTCGCTGTCGGCCTATGCACGGCAGTTCCTCGACATGATGGAAAAGCCGGACGTGGACCATATCAGCGGTCTTTCCCCGGCCATCTCCATCGAACAGAAGACGACCTCGAAAAACCCCCGTTCCACCGTCGGCACGGTGACGGAGATCTACGACTACCTGCGGCTGCTCTTCGCCCGCGCGGGCACGCCCTATTCGCCGGCGACGGGAATGCCCATCGAGGCGCAGCAGGTGCAGGACATGGTCGACCGCGTGATGGCGATGGAGGAGGGGACGCGCGCCTATCTGCTGGCCCCCATCGTGCGCGACCGGAAGGGCGAATACCGCAAGGAGTTCCTGGAGCTGCGCAAGCAGGGCTTCCAGCGCGTGAAGGTCGACGGGCAATTTTACGAGTTGGATGAGCCGCCCACGCTCGACAAGAAATTCCGCCATGACATCGACGTGGTGGTCGACCGTATCGTGGTCCGCGAAGGGGCCGAGACGCGGCTGGCCGACAGTTTCCGCACGGCGCTCGACCTCGCCGACGGGATCGCGATCCTTGAAACGGCCCCGGCGGAGGGCGAGCCCGAGCGCATGACCTTCTCGGAAAACTTCGCCTGTCCCGTCTCGGGTTTCACCATCCCCGAGATCGAGCCGCGCCTGTTTTCCTTCAACGCCCCCTTCGGCGCATGCCCCGCCTGCGACGGCCTCGGGGTGGAGCTGTTCTTCGACGAACGCCTCATGGTGCCCGACGCCGCGCTCAGCCTCGAGGACGGGGCCATCGCGCCGTGGCGCAAGGGCAAGTCACCCTATTTCCTGCAGACGATCCAGGCCATCGCACGCCATTACGGCTTTGACCCCAAGACGGCGTGGAAGGACCTGCCCCCCGAGGTGCAGCAGGTGTTCCTGCGCGGCTCGGGCGACACCGAAATCCAGTTCCGCTATGACGAGGGCGGTCGCGTCTACCAGGTGAAACGCAGTTTCGAGGGCGTGATACCGAACATGGAGCGCCGCTACCGCGAAACGGACAGCGCCTGGATCCGCGAGGAATTCGAGCGTTACCAGAACAACCGCCCCTGCGGCGCCTGCGGCGGCTATCGCCTGCGCGAAGAGGCGCTGGCGGTGAAGATTGCGGGCCTGCACGTCGGTCAGGTCGTCGAGATGTCGATCCGCGAAGCGCTGGCCTGGTGCGAGAGCGTCCCGGCCCAGCTCGGCAAACAGAAGAACGAGATCGCCCGCGCGATCCTGAAGGAAATCCGCGAACGTCTCGGTTTTCTCAACAATGTGGGCCTGGAATACCTGACCCTCAGCCGCAACGCGGGCACCCTTTCGGGCGGCGAGAGCCAGCGCATCCGCCTCGCCAGCCAGATCGGCTCGGGCCTCACCGGCGTCCTCTACGTGCTCGACGAACCCTCCATCGGCCTGCACCAGCGCGACAATGACCGGCTCTTGACCACGCTCAAGAACCTGCGCGATCAGGGCAATACGGTCATTGTCGTGGAGCACGACGAAGAGGCCATCCGCGAGGCCGATTACGTCTTCGACATCGGTCCCGGCGCGGGTGTCCATGGCGGGCAGATCGTGGCCCAGGGCACACCGGCCGAGATCGCCGCGGACGCGGCCTCGATCACCGGGCAGTACCTGTCGGGCACGCGCGAGATCCCGGTTCCGGCGGAACGCCGCGCGGGCAAGGGCAAGACGCTGACCGTGGTGGGCGCCACGGGCAACAACCTCAAGGATGTCACGGCCGAGTTCCCGCTGGGCAAGTTCGTCTGCGTCACCGGCGTCTCTGGCGGCGGCAAGTCGACGCTGACCATCGAGACGCTGTTCAAGACCGCCTCGATGAAGCTGAACGGCGCGCGCCAGACGCCCGCCCCCTGCCAGACGATCAAGGGGCTCGAACATCTCGACAAGGTCATCGACATCGACCAGCGGCCCATCGGCCGCACGCCGCGCTCGAACCCCGCGACCTATACCGGGGCGTTTACCCCGATCCGCGACTGGTTCGCAGGCCTGCCCGAGGCCAAGGCGCGCGGCTACAAGCCGGGGCGCTTTTCCTTCAACGTCAAGGGCGGCCGCTGCGAGGCCTGCCAGGGCGACGGGGTCATCAAGATCGAGATGCACTTCCTGCCGGACGTCTATGTCACCTGCGAGACCTGCAAGGGCAAGCGCTACAACCGCGAGACGCTGGAGGTCCAGTTCAAGGGCAAGTCCATCGCCGACGTGCTCGACATGACCGTCGAGGACGCGCAGGAGTTCTTCAAGGCGGTGCCCTCGATCCGCGAGAAGATGGACGCGCTGATGCGCGTGGGGCTGGGCTATATCAAGGTGGGTCAGCAGGCCACGACGCTCTCGGGCGGCGAGGCGCAACGGGTGAAGCTATCCAAGGAGCTGTCGAAACGCGCGACGGGCCGCACGCTCTATATCCTCGACGAGCCCACCACCGGCCTGCATTTCGAGGATGTGAAGAAGCTCCTCGAAGTGCTGCACGAGCTGGTGGATCAGGGCAACACGGTCGTGGTGATCGAGCACAATCTCGACGTGATCAAGACCGCCGACTGGCTGATCGATATCGGCCCCGAGGGCGGCGATGGCGGCGGCGAGATCGTGGCGACCGGAACGCCCGAGGAGGTGGCGGGCGTCGAACGCTCCCATACCGGCCGCTACCTCGGCCCGATGCTCAAGGCGCGGAAACACGCCGCCGAGTAGGCCGTGTCCGGCCCTTCATCCTGGCAGAAAACTCCGGGGGTGAGGCCGCAAGGCCGAGGGGGCTGGCCCCCTCCCTTCGGCTTGCCTCCGCTGCGCCGCCGCGTAAGGTGGATCCGTCGTCATCGGAGTCTCCATGTCCCGAAAACCGAAGATCGGTCTTGCCCTCGGCTCGGGCGGCGCGCGCGGCTGGTGCCATCTGGGCGTGCTCTCCGTGCTCGACGAGATGGGCTGCGCCGCCGACATCATCACCGGCTCCTCCATGGGGGCGTTGGTCGGTGCCGCCGAGGCGGGCGGCCAGCGCGGTCCCCTGCATGAATGGGCCCTCGGCCTCACGCGCGGGGGGTTCCTGCGGCTCGTGGATATCACCGTCGGGCGCGGCGGGCTGGTGGCGGGCCGCGAGATCGCCAACGTGCTGGGAGAGTGGGGTCTTGATTGCGACATCTCCGAGCTGGAGCGAACGTTTCTTGCGGTCGCCACGGACCTGCGCACAGGGCGCGAGGTCTGGCTGCGGGAGGGTGCGTTGCTGCCCGCCGTGCGTGCCTCCGTGTCTCTGCCCGGGCTCTTCGCGCCGCAGTTGATCGGCGACAGGTGGCTGATGGATGGCGGGCTGACCAACCCTGTACCGATCTCGGCGGCGCGCGCGCTCGGGGCGGACGTGGTCATCGCGGTCAACCCCAACTCCAAACCGCCGGGGCGCGTCTGGGTGCCGGAACGCGGCGAGGATATCTGGGATGGCATCGCCGAACGGATGGGCGGGATGCTCCCCGAGATGTTCCGGGGCGCGGAACCGACCGTTGAGCAGGACATCCCCGGGCCGCACGGGGCCGAGGTGTTGAACGCCAGCATCGATATCCTGACCGAATATCTCCGCCGCACGCGGCTGGCCGTGGACCCCGCGGACGTGATGATCGACGTGGATCTCAGCGATATGTCGGCGATGTCCTTCTACGACGCCGAACGCGCCATCGCGGCGGGGCGCGAGGCCGCGCGGGCCTGCGTCGACGACATCCGCGCGGTGCTGGAGCGCAAAGGCTAGCTCCGGCCGGCGCGGACTGGCAGCGCCTCGAGCCCGTGGAAATGGTAGATATCCGCGTAGCGCGGTGCCTCGGTCAGAGATAGCTCCGGGCAGCGCGCGAACAGCCCCGGCAGCGCGATCT
Source organism: Rhodobacteraceae bacterium HLUCCO18 (assembly GCA_001314805.1). Taxonomy (GTDB): domain Bacteria; phylum Pseudomonadota; class Alphaproteobacteria; order Rhodobacterales; family Rhodobacteraceae; genus Roseibacterium. The sequence goes on from LJSY01000050.1 coordinate 12,676, forward strand.
GCATCTCCAGCCGGGCGAGCGGCGCGCCGACGCAGAAATGAAGCCCCGCCCCGAAGGCGAGGTTCGGGGGCCCGTCGGTCCGGTCGGGGATGAAACGCTCGGCCTGCGCATAAGCCGTCCCGTCGCGCCCTGCCGATGCCAGCAGGAGCCCCACCTCGTCGCCACGCCGGAACCTGTGGCCGTGAACCTCCACATCCTCGTAGGCCCAGCGGGTGAACAGATGCAGCGGCGGGTCATAGCGCAGCACTTCCTCGACGAAGGGGGCCGCGTCCGCAGCGGGCCGCGTGCCTGTCTCCAGCGCCAGTTTCACCGCGTTGCCCAGCGTGTGCACCGTCGCCTCGTGCCCCGCGTTCAGGAGCAGGATACAGGTGGTGATCATCTCGTCGGTGGACAGCCTGTCGCCCGCCTCCTCGGCTGCGATCAGGGCCGAGATCAGGTCGTCGCGCGGCTCGGACCGGCGGCGGTCGATATAGTCGCGCATGAAGGCCACGAACTCGATCGTGGCGCCGACGGCCGTCTCCTCCTCGGCGCGGCTGCGGCCGGCCTGGTACATCATGACCATCGCGTTCGACCAGCGCAGCAGGTCCGGGGCCATCGTCTCGGGCACGCCCAGAAGCCGCGCGATGACGATGACGGGGATCGGGCGGCAGAAGGCGTCCAGCAGGTCGAAATCGTCCTCGGGGAAGGCGTCGATCAGCGCATGGGTGAGCGTTTCGATCTCGGGGGCCAGCGCCTTGATCCGCCTTGTGGTGAAGGCGCGCAGCACGAGGGAGCGCAGGCGCGTGTGGCGCGGCGGCTCCAGCTCCAGCATGGAATGGGCCTCCACGGCGTAGAACGGGGCGAGGTGATCCGGCACCTCGCGTGGCGTGACCGGTTCGCGGCCAAAGCGCCGGTCGCGCAGAAGCGTGTTGACCGCCTCATGGGTCGTGGCGACGGGCATGTCGTAGTCGGTCCAGAAGACGAGCGGGCCGGCGGCGCGCGCGCGGGCGTAGAACGGGTAGGGGTCCTGGACGAACCCGGGTTCGGTGGGGGATTGGGAGAGCGTTTTCATGTCCCGCCCTGATGCCATGCCGATCGTTCCGCGGCCAGCGTCGCAATGCGTATTTGGGGAAAGATGAAGGGCAGGGCGCTTCTTGCGGCGTCCTGCCCTTGTCGTCAGTCCGCGCCGCGGATGGGGATGGTTGCATCCGGTTTGGGCTGGAAGATCTTCTGGATGAAGTAGATGCCCATGGCGGCGCCGATGCCGATGAGGTCGGTGAACCAGCCGCCTTCGATCATGAAGAGTGCCGCGCCGATCAGGCCGGCGCGCAGGAACCAGGCGGGGCGCGCGCCCATGAACCAGCCCTGCACGCCGGCGGAGAGCAGGAACACGCCGAAGGTGGCTGTGATCCCTGCCCGGATCACCTCGGGCCATGTGCCGTCCATCAGGATGGCGCTGTTGTAGAAGAACATGAAGGGCACGATGAAGGCGGCCAGACCGATCTTGAAGGAGGCGACGGAGGTTTCCATCGGGTTGGCGCCGGAGATGCCTGCGGCGGCATAGCTTGCCAGCGCCACGGGCGGGGTGATGGCGGAGACGACGGCGAAGTAGAAGACGAAGAAATGCGCCGTCAGTTGCGGGATGCCCAGCTCCACGAGGCCCGGCGCCACGACCGAGGCCGCGACCGCGTAGGCCGCCGTCGTCGGCATCCCCATGCCGAGCAGGATGGCGATGCACATGGCGAAGAAGAGCGCGAGCAGCTGGCTGACACCCGCCAGGTCGAGCAGCACGTTCGAGAACCGCGCGCCCACGCCGGTGAGGCTGATCACGCCCACGATGATCCCCGCGCAGGCGCAGACCGCGATGATCTGGATCGACATCACTCCGGCCAGTTCCAGCGCGCGCAGCATGCCCCTGAGGCCAAGGCCGATCTCTGTCCCACCGGCGAGTTCGCGCATCGAGATATAGGCGAAGGTCACCACCACGACGAGGGCCGCGATCAGCGCGAGGTTGGTGATGGCAGCGGGCTGATCCGCCCCGGGCGCGACCACGGGCGACAGCATGTAGAGAAGGAAAAGCCCGACCGACAGCGCCGCGATGGCCAGCACCAGAAGCCTTTGCAGCGTCCAGCGCCCGCCCGCGTGAAGCGAGAAGTGCTCGGGTCGCGCCCAACTGACCACGACGGCGGCGACGGTGGCCAGCGTGCCGGCGCGGATCACCGAGTAGCCCATGAAAAGCGCGGCGATCAGGATCACGATGGGCAGGAACAGGAAGACCTTGCGCACCATCTCGCGGAACTTCGGCAGCTCGTCCTCGCGCATGCCGCGCATGCCGAGCTTGGCCGCCTCGAAATCCACCATGAAGTAGATCGACACGAAATAGAGGATCGCGGGGATGATCGCGGCAATCGCGATCTCCTGGTAGGGAATTCCGGTGATCTCGGCCATGATGAAGGCGCCCGCCCCCATGATGGGCGGCATGATCTGCCCGCCGGTCGATGCTGCGGCCTCGATCGCGCCGGCGGTCTTCTTCTGGTAGCCGACCTTCTTCATCAGCGGGATGGTGAGCGAGCCCGTGGCGACCACGTTGCCCGCGGAGGTGCCGTTGATCATGCCCATCAGGCCGGAGGCGAAGATCGCCACCTTGGCCGGGCCGCCGCGCGCGCGGCCGGCGGCGGCGAAGGCGAAGTTCACGAAATAGTCGCCCACCTTGGAGGCCTGCAGGAAGGCCGCGAAGATGATGAAGAGGATGATGTAGGTCGAGGAGACGGCGGTGGTCGGCCCCAGGATGCCCGCGTCGGTATAGACGAAGCCGAAAAAGCGTTGCCAGGTGAAGGGCTGCTGCACCGCGAGGATGCCGGGCAGAAGATGCGCGGTGAAGGTGTAGACGAGGAAGACGCCGGTGATGATCACGAGCGCGAGCCCCGCCACGCGGCGCGTCAGTTCGAGGATCATGGCGGAGCCTGCCGTCGCCGCGAAGGCCACGCCGATGGGCACGAAGGGCGTGCCGACGGAGTTGCGCGCCGCGGTGCCGTAGATCGCGACGAGGTAGATCGCCATGACGATTCCGCAAAGCGCCAGCACGATGTCGGAGGCCGCGAAGAGTTCGCGGCCGCGGCGCTCGAACCAGCCGGTCGCGATGGCGCCGAAGGTTGCGATCAGCAGCGGTATGCCGAACCGGCGCACCTCGGCCTCGTAGGTCTCGGTGCCGGGGAAGGAGGCCCATGTGGTGAGGCCTCCCATCTGGGGCAGTTCGCCGGAATTGATGTCCTGCACGAAGCCGATGGCCGCGGCCCCGGCCACCAGCGCCGGAACGACGAGCGCCGCGGCCACGAGAGTGACCAGGCGCGTGTCCTTGTGGGGCCGGTCGGGATGGAAGGTATGGGCCGAGAACAGCAGGAAGCCCAACCCCAGCGCGCCGGCGATATGGACGATGCGGAAGTTCCACGTCTCCATGGGAAACTGCGGCAGGAAGGGCAGCTCGATGCCCGTCCAGTCCGAGATCGACACACCGTTGAGCGCCAGCATGTGGAAGGCGGCGTAGACGGTGGCCAGTGTCGCGATGGTCAGATACGCGCGGCCCGTGAACAGGCGACGGTTGCCCTCGATCGGGTCCTCGTCGACGCCCTCGGCGATCACCTGATCCCGCTGTTCGGCGGTCTTTTCGGTGCTCATGGTCATGTCCCCCGGGGCCGGTTGTCGCCCGTTTTCCGTAGCGGACCGCGCCCGGTTTCGGGGCGCGGTCCCATGTCATGGCCCGGACGCTCCGGGCGCGTGTCAGCTTACATCGACGAATGGATCATGTCGTCGGGGATGTCCGCGCCCGCGTTCTCCTCGAACCAGCGGGCCGCACCGGGGTGCCACATCAGGACGCCGTTCTTGTCCCAGTTCTCGGGCAGGGTGGAGCGCGCCGCGCGGTGGATGTTCACCATTCGCTCGTTGTCGGACATGACCACATCCACGGCGGCGTAGACGAAGCTCTCGGGCAGGTCGCAGTTGGCGATGGCGAAGTTCCACATCGAGACCGACCGCGCCGGGGCTTCCAGCGTGGTGTAGGTGTCGGCGGGGATCTCGAAGGACGAGACAGGGAAGGACTCCAGTATCTGCGCCTGCTCCTCCTCGGTGAACTCGATGATGTTCACGTCGGTCTGCACTTCCAGCTGCGACACCGCCGGGATCGGGATGCCTGCCGCGAATGCGATGACGTCCAGAAGCCCGTCCTGAAGCTGGCCGCCGAGGTCGGACCAGCCGCCGTTGCGGCGGTCGAAGTTGACGCCCAGTTCTTCCATCATGCGCGGGAAGTAGGTGTCCGAGGTGGAGCCCGCCGGCCCGAAGCCGATGCGCGCGCCGTCGGGAATGTCCGCGACCGACGTGATGCCCGACGAGGCCAGCGCAGTGATCGAAAACGGCGTCTGGTACATCGGGAACATCGCACAGGCGTTGGTCATCTGCAGGCCGGGTGCGATCGGGTTGGTGCCCTGAAGCGACTCCGCGGCGGGGCCCATCGTTGTCATGCCGAACTGCGCCTCGCCGGTGTGGACCAGCGCCATGTTCTGCATCGGGCCGCCGGTCACTTCCGCGCCGCCCGACAGGCCGAGTTCCTCTGCGACGAGGTTCGCCCAACCCGAGCCGTAGACGAAGAAGGTGCCGCCCTGCGACGCGGTGCCCACGGTGAAGCTTTCGGGCCAGCCCTCGCGGTCCTCATGGGCATCGGCGAAGACGGCGGTCGCTGTCAGGGCTGTCGTGGCCGCCAGCGCGGCGATCTTGGTCAGTTTCATCGGGTTACTCTCCCTTGGTTTGGTCCACCTGTTACCGGCGCAAGCGAAGGACTGGCCATCGCCGGCATGCGGGTTGTGGCCCGCGTCTCCTCCCTTCCGCCGATGCGGCGTGTGCCCGGACAGGGCTCCCTCCCTGTCCGTCGCGGGTGGGATGCCGTCAATTCGGCATGCCATGCAATGGCTGCAAGGCAGGTTTGCGCTAACGGACTGCGATTGCGCGGCGCTATGGGTGGATTCGTGCCCAAATCGACGTGCCGATGTGTCGATGTCTACCCGTTTTGCCGTGTGCGCGGAAAAGCGGCAGGATTTCTGGTGAGACATCCGCGGATCGCTCAAACGGAAAACGGGCGTTTCCCGGCCCCCTCAGTCGTCCGACCTGTAGTCCGACCGGTCAAGCCCATGTCTTTGCATCTTCTCGTAAAGCGCCTTGCGGCTCAGGCCAAGCGCCTCGTAGGTGGCCTTCACGCTGCCGCCATGGGCCGCGAGCGTCGCTGCGATCAGCGTCTTCTCATGGGCCGCCATGCGATCGGAGAGCGCGCGGGGGGCCGGACCGCCGAGCGCTTCGGGGCCGTCATCGATGTCGAGCCCCAGTGCCACGCGTTCGGCGGCATTGCGCAGCTCGCGCACATGCCCGGGCCAGTCGCGCGCGGCGATATCGCTCAGCGCATCGCCCGAGACCTCCGGCACCGGCCGTCCGGCGCGGCGGCAGGCGTCGGTCAGGAGCCTCAGGAACAGAAGCGGGATGTCCTCGCGTCGCGCGTCGAGTCCGGGCATCCGGACGGTCACCACGTTCAGCCGGTAGAGCAGGTCGGCGCGGAAACTGCCCTCCGTCGCCGCCGCGCCCAGGTCGCGCTTTGAGGCCGCGATGAAACGCAGGTCGAGCGGCACCGCCTCGTTCGAGCCCAGGCGTGTCACCTCCCGGTTCTGCACCACGTGCAGGAGCTTCGCCTGCAGCGCCAACGGCAGGCTGTCGATCTCGTCGAGAAAGACGGTGCCGCCGCGGGCGTGCTCGAACTTGCCGTAGCGGGGCCGGGTGGCGCCGGGAAAGGCGCCGCTCTCATGGCCGAAGAGCTCGCTTTCGATCAGGTCCGCGGGCAGGGCGGCGCAGTTGATCTGGACGAAGGGTCGCTCGGCCCGGTTGCCCGCCTCGTGCAGGGCGCGGGCGGCGAGTTCCTTGCCGGTGCCGGTCGGCCCCTCGATCAGCACGTCGGCATCGGTCGCGGCGACCGCGCGCAGGTGTCGACGCAGCGCGCGCATGGGCGCGCTCTGGCCGTGCAGGCGGGCCGCGATCGGGTCGTCGGCTTCCGCATCGCCGGATGCGGCGGCGCGCAGCGCGCGGTTCTCCAGCGTCAGCCGCCGCTTGTCGAGCGCCCGGCGCACGGTCTCCACCAGCCGCGCGGGCGCATAGGGTTTCTCGATGAAATCATAGGCGCCCTGCCGCATCGACCGGACGGCGAGGTCCACGTCGCCATGCCCGGTGACGACGATCACCGGCAGGTCCGGGTCGCGCGCCAGCGCTTCGTTCATCAGCGCGATACCGTCCATGCCGGGCATCCGGATATCGGTGACGAGAACACCGGGAAAGGTCGTGCTCAGATGCGGCAGCGCCTCCGCCGCCCCGGCGCAGAGGCGGGTCTCGAGATCGTCGAGCGCCAGCGCCTGACCCGCGGCCGCGCGCAAATCCTCTTCGTCGTCGACGAAGAGCACGGGGCCGAGGCCATGTCCGGCCGTGGTGGCGTGATCGCTCATTCCGCGGCGAGCCCTGTGTCGGGACCCTTGTCGGGGCCCGTATCGGGGCCCGTGTCCCGTCCGGAGGCGATCGGTCCCGGCATCCGGCGCAGTGTCACGGTGAACACCGCCCCGCCATCGGCTGCGTTGGCCGCCGACAGCGTGCCGTCGAAATCGCGGATGATGTTGTAGGAGATCGACAGGCCCAGCCCCATGCCCTTGCCCGGGTCCTTGGTGGTGAAGAACGGATCGAAGGCCTGCGCCAACGCCGCCTCCGACAGGCCGTGGCCGCGGTCGCGTACCGAGATTGCGCAGGTCCCTTCGGTCGCCGTGCCATCGGTCTCGACTCTGATCCCGATATCCTTGGCCTCCTGGCGCTCCATGGCGTCGAGCGCGTTCGAAATCAGGTTCACGATCACCTGCTGCAGGCGCACGCGGCCGCCCATGACCCAAAGGTCCGGCCCGGGGGCTTCGTAGTCGATCCGCGCTGCGCTTGCCTGCAGCCGGGGCGCCATCAGTTCGAGCGCGTCGTCGATCACCGCGGCGACGGGGATGGGGCCGGTCTTGTCCTGCGGTCGACGCGCGAAGTTGCGCAGATGCTTGGAGATCGCCGCCATCCGGTCGGCCATGGCCGAGATCCGGCCCACATTGTCCCGCGCCTCGGCCAGACGGCCCCGCGCGAGGAACGTGCCGGCATTGTCCGCAAAGGCCTTCACCGCCGCCAGCGGCTGGTTGAACTCGTGACTGAGCGCCGCCGACATCTGGCCGAGTGCCGCGAGCTTGCCCGCCTGCACCAGCTCGGCCTGGGTGCGGCGCAGGCGCGCCTCGGTGGCCCGGCGTTCCTCGACCTCGGCGCGCAGCAGCGCGTTGGCGGCGTCGAGATCGCGCGTGCGGTCCTGAACGCGCGCCTCCAGCTCGGCCTGGGCGCTGCGCTGCCGCTCGATCCGTTCCATCAGCTGCGCGCGCCGCTGCAGCGCCACGGCCGCCAGAAGCGCGCCGACCGCCACCAGCAGCACCGCGATCCCCAGCGCCGTCCAGGCCTGCGCGATCGCGGGCGCCGTGGGTGTCAGGATCGACACCCGCCATGCAGGGGCCGCGATCAGCATGGTCTGGGACACGAACTCTTCCGGGACGTCATCCGCGCCGGTCACCGTCAGCAGGTCCATCGCATCGTTCAGCGGCGCCCTGCGCGCATTGAGCGGCGCCAGTGTGCCCGGCGGGTATTGCCGTGTCCGGGCTATGGTCTCGATCGCGGCTTCGGGCACCGGACCCAGCGTGCGGAAATGCCAGTCGGCCCGGTCCGACAGGAACACCACGTTGCTTGTGTCGGTGACGACGATGGTGCTTTCGGCATTGGCCCAAGTCTCTTCGAACCGATCGAGGCTGATCTTCACGGCCACCACGCCCAGAAGCTCGGTCCGGTCGATCACCGGAGCGGCGAAGAAATAACCGCGCTGGTTCGAGGTGGTGCCCAGCGCGTGGAACCGTCCCAGCCCGTCGGAGATGGCGTCGGTGAAATAGGGCCGGAATTCGAAGGACCGCCCAAGGAACGACCAGTCCGAGCGGTAGTTGGAGGTGGCCACCGTGCGGCCCTGCAGGTCCATCACATAGATATCGGACACATCGAGCGACAGGGCGCTCTGGCGCAGAAGCTCGTTGGTGAACGGCACGAGGCCGGAATTTTCCGGGTCGCGCAGAAGCTGCGCGAGGATCGGGCGCTCGGCGATCAGCGCGGGCAGCGCCTCGGTCCGTTCCAGGACGCCGCGCAGCACTTCGGTGGCCAGCCGCAGCGTGGCGGTGTCGGCCTGTCCGGCGCGGTTCAGGTAATGGGCCTCCAGCCTCGGCTGGGCGAAGGCCGTGACCGCAACGGCCAGCGCCAGCACCCCCCAAAGCCCGAGCCGAAGGCCGGCGGGCCGCGGGGTGGCGGCGGCTGTCCCGGGGGTGACCATGTGTGTGACCCTGTCCATCGAGGGCGGAGTATGGCCGGGCGTGACGGTTCTTTCCAGAGCGCGTGCAAGCGGCACCCGCGCCAAGCTTTCTCTGGCGGGTCGCCCGCGTCCGGGGCTATCGTCGCGCGGCGGGCCGACATCCGGAGAACACGAGATTACCAGACCGAGCGTGACCATGACGGCGGCGATGGCGCTGGCGCTTTCCGCCACCGCCGCCGTGGCGCAGGCCCCCTCCTGCGGCGGGCTGGGGGCGGGCGGCGACTGGATCGCGGGCAATCGGGCGGCCTCCGATATCGCGACGGCGGCCGAGGCCCTGACGCGCGAGGCGCAGGAGGTGCCGAGGAACGGGGAGGTCGTGACGCTCTTTTCCCTCAGCGAGGACATGGTGGTGCGGCTCGAGGCGCGTGCAGGTGACATGGGCGGCGATCCGGTGCTGGAACTTTACGACGCGGTCGGCGGGATGGTCGTGACCGATGACGATTCCGGCGGAATGCTCGACGCCCGCGCCGAGACGGAGCTTCAGGCGGGCGACTACTGCCTGCTTGTGCGTGGTTTCGCCGACAGCTCGCTGACCGCCGACATCCGCGTGGGGCGGCTGGAGCACCCGGCCCTGACCGAAGGCCTGATCGGTGGGTTCTTCGACCCCGAAGGTGGCGCGGATGGGCCCGACTTCGTAGGCATCCAGCCCTGCCTGCCCACGACCGAGGCGACTCCTCTGACCCGGGGTCCGATCGATGCCGCGCTGGCGCAGGGCGGGGCGCAGGCCACCGATACGGTGACCGGCACGTCCTATTGGCGTTTCACGCTCGACCAGCCGCAGGGCCTGTCGCTGCGCGCGGCCAACGAGGCCGCCGATCCCTATATCTACCTCTTCGACGGCACCGGCGCGCTGATCGCGGAGAACGACGATTACGAAAGTCTCAATTCGCGAATCGACATCACCACGCCACTTGCCGCCGGGACCTATTGCGTGGGCATGCGGGCGCTCTCCGATCCCGATCTGCCCATCATGTTGTCGGTGCTGCCCTTTGACGCGGAGGCCGCCCAGGCCGAGACCATCGCGGCGGGCGAGGCCGCGCCCCCGCTCGACGGGTCATGGCCGGTTCGCGCGATGGGGCTGCTGCCGCCGGTCACGGTGCGCGACCTCCGCGTCGCGGGCACGCGGGCGGAATGGCTGTCTTTCGAGATCGGGGCACCCACCGTGCTGCTGATCGACGCGGTCGGGCTGAGCGATTCCGATCCGGTGTTGATCCTCTACGACGCGGAGGGGACCGAGATCGCCTATAACGACGACGCCAACGGCACGCTCAACAGCCAGATCCTGATCCGACTCGACCCCGGTCTCTACCTTCTGGCCGTGCGGCAGTTTTCCGACGCGAACCAGGGCACCATCCGGCTGACGACGGAGCGTTTCATGCGCGCGACGGACTAGGTCTCAGGCAGCATCCAGCGCCGCGATGATGGCGCCGAAATCCGACGCCTTCAGCGAGGCGCCGCCCACCAGCGCGCCGTCGACGTTGGAAACGGCGAAGATCTCGGCCGCGTTTCCGGGCTTGACCGAGCCGCCATAAAGCAGGCGTACCGACCGCCCCACGCCGTCGCCGAAGCGCGCCACGAGTCGTGCGCGAATGAAATCGTGGACCTCGCCGATCTGGTCCGTGGTGGGTGTCCGCCCGGTGCCGATGGCCCAGACGGGCTCATAGGCGATCACGAGGCTTTCGCCGGTCACGAGGTCGGGGACGGACCCCGCCAGCTGTCCCGAGATGATGTCGAGCGTGTTGGAGGCGTCGCGCTCGGTCTCGGTCTCGCCCACGCAGACGATGACCCTGAGGCCCGCCTGCAGCACGGCGCGGGCCTGCGCACGGATGTCCTCGTCGCACTCGCAATGATCGGCGCGGCGCTCGGAGTGTCCGGCGATGACGTATCGCGCGCCCGCATCCGCCAGCATGGCGGCTGACAGATCACCGGTATGCGCGCCCGCTGCTTCCGGATGACAGGCCTGCG
>LJSY01000051.1 GCA_001314805.1 Rhodobacteraceae bacterium HLUCCO18
ATGGCACGCTGTCAGATCTCAGCTCGCCATCATGTTCGAAGACCGCTTCCCAATGGCCTGACAAATGACGTCAGAGCACAAAATATCTGACAGTCTCGCGGACAGAAGTGGCCGCGCGGTCTGCACCGCGCGGCCACTGTGGTCTCAGTTGGCGTTCTCAGCCAGCCAGGTGGTCATCCGCTCGATCTCGGGGCCCTGCGCCGCGATGATCTCCTCGGCGAGCTCGCGCATCTGCGGATCCTCGCCGTGCTCGAGCAGCACTTCGGCCATGTCGATGGCGCCCTGATGATGGGCGATCATTCCACAGGCGAAGGCCACGTCGGCATCCTCTATCATCATGCCTTCGTGCATCGCCGGCATGCTGACCATCATCTTGCGCATGTTCTCCTGCACATGCTCAGGCATGCTTTCGAGGTCCATGCCTCCCATTCCCATCATTTCCATCATTCCCGCATTCATGCCGCCGCCCTGATTGCCGTGCATGCCGCCATGTCCCATGGCCGAGTGGTCCATGCCACCCGAGGCTGCAGCTGTCGTGCACTGCTCGGGGAGCTGGAATTCGGCGTCCTGCGCCATGACGGGCGCTGAGAATGCAGTTGCGGCGATAGCCGCGGCGAGGATTGTCTTTGCGATAGTCATCTTGATTTCTCCTGAATGTATGATTTGTCGAGCGATCAGAGCCACGAACGTCGCGGAGGGGGGAGGATCACGCCCGGATCGTTGCCCAAACCCGGCACCGGCGTCGCAGCCGTCGTCTCGTCGCTGGCCGTAGCGGTGATCATTTCATGCGCTCCGACTGACATCCCCGGGCAGCAATGAGCCATCATGCAACAGCCTAGTGCCGCAGCATCACAGTCGGCGTCGATCTGAACGGTGAGAAGGCTGTGCTGGCCGCTCGGTTTGGCATGAGCCTGGTGAGTATGGGCTTCCGCTTGTGCAGCGTGATCATAGGATGGGGAGCCAAAGTTGGCAGGCGGCCAGACGAAGGCGAATGCCAGCGCCAGTAACGCTGCCACTGCCATGTTCCAAATCCGCGCTGATTTTTTCATCAATGGTTATCCACCAGGGAAGACGCTTACTCAGCAGTTACAACCCGCTTCAGATAAGCGCGTTCCTCTTGGCGCTGCATCCGACTATTGGCCAAGCGTCATGCCGCAGGGCGAGGCGAGAACCCGGCATCCTCGAGCACGGCCGCAACGGCAGATTGATTGGCGCCCGACTCCACGGTCACCCGCTTCTGGGGCAGATCGATCTCGACCTTTGCCTGTGGGTCGACCGAATGGATCGCCTTGGTGACGCTCCTGGCGCAGCCGCCGCACGTCATGTTGTCGATCTGGAACTGCATGGGACTCTCCTGACGGGTTCTGATTACCCCCAAGAGATGGGGCTTCCAGTTGGTGGAAGGTCAAGGGGCGACATCAACACGAAATCGGGTGTTGACCTTCCAGTCACTGGAAAGAGCAGAAGGGCTTCAACAGAATTCGCCAATGGAGCTGATGATGAACATCCACGCGACAGGAAGCGCCGAGATCGCTTCCAACCTTACACCAAAACTCGGCACCGTTTCGCTACCGGTCGTCGGGATGACCTGCGCGTCCTGTGTCGGGCGGGTCGAGAAGGCGTTGAGCCGCGTTGAAGGCGTGGGAAAGGCGACGGTCAACCTCGCCACCGAGCGAGCCGATGTCACCTTGGTCCAGCCTGTCGATCAGGCCAGTCTGGTCCGGGCGATCGAAGACGCAGGCTACGAGGTTCCAGGCCGCTCGATCACGCTCGCCATCGATGGCATGACCTGCGCGTCCTGCGTGGCGCGTGTGGAAAGGGTACTGCTCGCAGTTCCGGGCGTCGCATCCGCCGCCGTGAACCTGGCGACCGAACGTGCTTCGCTGTCAGTCTCAGGCAGTGTCACGGATCGCGATCTCGTCGCTGCGGTCGCCGCTGCGGGGTATGAGGCGCGGACGGTAAGCGGGAACGAAGACGACGAGGCGCATGCGTCCCGCAAGCAGGCGGAGCAAGCCGCCTTGGGTCGCGACGTCACCATCGCGGCTGTCCTGACGCTGGCGGTGTTCGTGCTGGAGATGGGCTCCCACCTGATCCCGGCGGTTCATGACCTCGTCATGAACACCGTCGGCATGCGCGAGAGCTGGTATCTGCAGTTCGTTCTGACGACAGTGGTGCTGTTCTGGCCGGGCCTGCGGTTTTACCGGATCGGCCTGCCGGCGCTCATCAAGGCCGCGCCAGACATGAATTCGCTGGTCGCGGTCGGCACGCTGGCGGCCTGGACCTACTCGGTTGTGGCGACATTCGCGCCGCAGCTTTTGCCCCCAGGAACGGTGAACGTCTATTTCGAGGCGGCTGCCGTGATCGTCACGTTGATCCTGCTCGGCCGTTACCTGGAGGCTCGGGCAAAGGGCAGGACCTCGGAAGCGATCAAGCGCCTTGTTGGTCTCCAGCCGAAAACGGCCCGCGTCCGCCGCGATGACAAGGTTGTCGAGGTGGCGCTTGGCGACGTCGTGACAGGGGATCTTGTCGATGTACGCCCCGGGGAGCGGATCGCAGTGGATGGCGAGGTCGTAGAGGGCGCGTCCTTCGTCGACGAAGCCATGATCACGGGGGAGCCGGTGCCGGTCGAGAAGCAGGCTGGCGCGACCGTGGTGGGCGGTACAGTCAACCAGACCGGCGCGCTCACCTTCCGCGCAACCGCAGTCGGCGCCGACACGATGCTCGCGCAAATCATCCGTATGGTCGAGGAGGCGCAGGGCTCAAAGCTTCCCATTCAGGCGCTCGTCGATCGCGTGACGCTATGGTTCGTCCCCGCCGTCATGGCGGCGGCAGCGCTGACCTTCCTTGTCTGGGCGGTGTTCGGCCCGGAGCCTGCGATCACCTTCGCGCTCGTCAATGCGGTTGCCGTGCTGATCATCGCGTGCCCCTGTGCAATGGGCCTCGCCACGCCGACGTCGATCATGGTCGGAACCGGGCGTGGCGCGGAGATGGGCGTGCTGTTCCGAAAGGGCGAAGCGCTGCAGTCCCTCAAGGACGCTCGCGTCGTCGCGCTCGACAAGACCGGGACGCTGACCGAGGGCAAGCCCACCCTCACCGACCTTGAGGTCACCAGTGGGTATACACGCGAAGAGGTTCTGGCGCTGGTCGCTTCGGTCGAGGTGAAATCGGAGCATCCGATCGCGCGCGCCATCGTCGAAGCTGCCGAGGCAGACGGACTGACGCTGTCCGATCTGTCCCGGTTCGACAGCGTGACGGGCTATGGCGTCAGCGCTGATGTCAGCGGACGTCGCGTCGAGATCGGCGCCGATCGCTTCATGGAGAAGCTCGGACTCGACGTCGGTGCATTCGCGACTATTGCCGCGCGATTGGCCGGCGAGGGCAAGTCGCCTCTCTATGCCGCCGTCGACGGCAAGCTCGCCGCGATCATTGCCGTCGCCGATCCGATCAAGCCGTCCACGCCGGAGGCCATCCGAGCCCTCCACGATCTCGGATTGAAGGTGGCGATGATCACCGGCGACAACCGGCGCACTGCGCAAGCGATCGCACGACAGCTCGGGATCGACGAGGTTGTGGCCGAGGTGCTGCCGGACGGCAAGGTGGAGGCCGTCAGGGCGCTGAAGCGCCAACATGGCGGGCTTGCCTATGTCGGGGACGGCATCAACGACGCGCCCGCATTGGCCGAGGCGGATGTCGGCATCGCCATCGGCACGGGAACCGACATCGCCATCGAGGCCGCCGATGTGGTTCTCATGTCTGGCAGCCTCAAGGGCGTTCCGAATGCGATCGCGCTGTCCAAGGCAACAATCCGGAACATCCGGCAGAACCTGTTCTGGGCCTTTGCCTACAACACCGCGCTCATCCCGGTTGCAGCCGGTGCGCTCTATCCCACATTCGGTCTCCTTCTTTCGCCGGTACTCGCCGCCGGAGCAATGGCGATGTCTAGCGTGTTCGTGTTGGGCAATGCGCTGAGGCTGAAGCGCTTCCGGGCTCCGATCATCGATGTCGGCCGATGACGAGGCATTGTGAATGCTGCCGCATGGCATGGGTTGGCTGTCTGCGGTAGACAGGCAAGAACGTCGGAAACGGATGACTTGAGCCACCGTAAAGGATCGCGGTGAATAACGCGGAACATGGAGGAAGAAATGCGACTGATACTTTCCCGACGTGGCTTCGTGCTGGGCGCCTGCGCTGCCTCGGTTGCCGCCGCTGTTCCCGCGGTGGCCGACGCCAGACCTGCGCTCCACGTCCTGAGGGACCCCAATTGCGGATGTTGCTCGGCCTGGGTCGAGATCGTTCAGGCAGACGGGTTCGAGGTGACGGTCGAAGAGAGCATGGGAACGGCGCTCGCCCGCTACAAGCTCGACAACGGGATCCCGCAAGAGATGGGTTCATGCCACACCGGCAGGATCGCGGGCTACATGATCGAAGGTCATGTTCCGCCCGCCGATATCCGGCGGTTGCTGGAGGAGCGCCCGGACGCCATCGGGCTCGCCGTTCCGGGGATGCCCTACGGATCACCCGGCATGGGTCCCGAGTCGGAGCGTGAAGCCTATGTCGTGTACCTGCTCCGCCATGACGGAACGACAGAACCGTTCTCGAGCTATCAGGCAGCCTGAGTTCCGAACGACTTCCAAGGTGCGCAGTGACCGTCGCGCTGTGGGCGAGTCCGCCCGAAGTCATCCCGTGTCAGAGCTGGGATGCCCATCGAGGATGCTCGTCATCCACAACGAAGGGATGCGCATGCCGCCGTGCGCCGTGCAGATGCGGGTGATCGAGAGGAAGGTTGTCGTGGGTGTGTTCCAGGGTCTCGCGGTCTTCCCCCGGCCATAAGCGGAGCGCGGCCACGATACCCGCACTCGCAAATGCCGCCAAAACGCCTAGCGCCACGACGGGACCGAACCGCGTCATCAGCCAGCCCGACAGCGGATAGGTGACAAGCCAGCAGCCGTGGCTCAGCGCGAATTGCGCAGCAAAAAGCGCGGGGCGGTCCTCGGCGTGGGCGGAGCGGCGCAGCAATCGCCCCGAGGGTGTTAGTACCGCCGAGTACCCGAGCCCAACGAGCAGCCACGCGGCGAGCAACGCCGACCAGGCAAGGCCGAGCGCGGCAACCGCACCCGCCAGCGCCACAAGCGTCATCACCATTAGCGCGGCGCCGACCACCATCACCGGGCGGTCTGGCACCCTGTCCAGCACTCGCGGCAACAGCAGGGCCGCAATCATCGACCCGGCCCCGAAGGCGAACAAAGTCCAGGCCAGCGCGGAACCGTCCATTCCCAGCGTGCTGCGCACCAGCACAACGGAATTGACCAGCACCATCGCGCCCGCGGAGGCCGCGGCGAGATTCAGCGCCAGCAGTCCGCGCAGGCGCGGTGTCGCAAGGTAGATGCGGATGCCGCGGGTCGTGCGGTCGTAGATGCCGCGCGGCTCGGACGGTTTCGGGCTGGGCAGCAGGACCGAGACGACAAGGGCAGCCGAGGCGGCAAATCCCACCACCGTTCCAAGGAACAGCGAATTGTAGCTCACAACCGCGAGCAAAAGCCCGGCCAGCATCGGGCTGACGATGTTCTCCAGATCGTAGGCCAGCCGCGACAGCGACAGCGCCCGGGTGTAGCGCGCCTCGTCCGGCAACACGTCAGGGATCGTGGCCTGAAAGGTCGGCGTGAAGGCAGCCGAGGCCGATTGCAGCAGGAAGATCAGGATGTAGACCTGCCAGACCTCGGTGACGAAGGGCAAGCACAGCGCCACGCCCCCTCGCACCAGATCCAGCGAGACCAGGAATGCGCGCCGGTTTACCCGGCTGGCGAAGGCGCCTGCTATGGGAGCGATGCCCACATAGGCCACCATCTTGATGGTGAAGACCGTGCCCAACACCATCGCCGCGTTCTCACCCGCCAGGTCATAGGCCAGAAGCCCCAGCGCGACCGTGGCAAGCCCCGTGCCCAGAAGCGCCACGACCTGCGCGGCGAAGAGATGGCGATAGGTGCGGTCGGCAAGGACTTCCAGCATTGAGCGGCCTCAGAGGTATCGGGAGATCGCCCTCAGTTCGTCGCGATCCGCGGGTGAGTGTTCGGCATCGAGACAATGATCCATGTGGTCATGGATCAGGGCGCGCTTGGCATTGGCCACCGCCTTTTCGACCGCCTGCAGCTGTTGCGCGATGGCGAGGCAGGGCTTGCCCGCCTCGATCATGTCAATCACGGCACGAAGATGCCCATCGGCGCGCTTCAGCCGGGCAACCAGGGCGGGGTGGCTTGCGTGCACATGGGGCGTTGTCATAGATGGACGCTATCCTCCCCCAGAGGATAGAACAAGATGGCACCATGAGCGTGCCGCGATCTGAGAACGAGCAGGCAGGCCAAACCGGTGAAACAGTTGCGGACATTTGGACGGAGTGCGCTTGCGGCGCTACTTTGCCTGTCGCTTGCTGTTTGGTCCGTCGCGCCAAGCGCAAGTCACATCCCCTCGGTATTCGAGGTTGTCGCCGACCATGCCGAGATGATTGCTGAGCATGGTCATTCTCATGGACTGGAGGAGGACCTTTACTGGGCGATCCATGGCCATAGCCATGAAGTGGCTGATCATGATCACAGTCAGGCCATGCTCGTGCTCGGCGCAAGCTCGCACCCGTCGTCGGGCTATCGGGACAATTTCAGGCTTCGTCCTTCGTCAGGCGGGCCCCACCGGGTTTATCTGATCGAGCGACCTCCGCGGGCCTGAGCGGCGCCGCCCTGCTGCGGCTTCACCGATCAGTCAACTGCACACCGGAGATCCATCCATGACCTTGAGTTCACGGGTCCTGCGAGCCCTGGCGCCACACCAGATGGCCACGCTGACCCTTCTACTGCTGGCGGCTTTCATGCTGACCGTCAGCGAGGCCCTTGCCCACAACGTCACCGCAGGTGACGCGGGCTATATCCAGGAAATCTGGGGGGTGAAGATCATCCCCTTCATCTATCTCGGCGCCAAGCACATGGTGACCGGCTACGACCACATTCTGTTCCTGCTCGGCGTCGTCTTCTTCCTCTACAGAAGCAAGGATGTCGCCATCTACGTCAGTCTCTTTGCCATCGGACATTCGATCACGATGCTGGCCGGCGTCTGGTTCGGCTGGGGCATCAATGCCTACATCATCGACGCGATCATCGGGCTTTCCGTGGTCTACAAGGCGCTCGACAACCTCGGCGCCTATCAGAAATGGTTCGGGTTCCAGCCCAATACCAAGGCGGCGACGCTGATCTTCGGGCTGTTCCACGGCACGGGCCTCGCCACCAAGATCCTTGACTATGACCTCCCGCAGGACGGGCTCCTGGCCAACCTGCTCGCGTTCAACGTCGGCGTGGAAATAGGCCAACTGCTCGCTCTCACAGTGATCCTGATCGTCATGGGTTACTGGCGTCGCAGCCCATCCTTCATGCAGCAATCCACTGTCGCAAACGTAGTGATGATGGGCCTCGGGATCTGGCTGACCGGCTATCAGGTCGCCGGCTACATCGCTTCAACCTAATCAAGAATGGACATTCCCATGAACAACGCACCCAAACCCAACCTCGAAGATCTGCCGACCAAGGCGCAACTGTTTCGCTCCACCATCATCGCGGGCATCGGCGCAGTCGTGATCCTGGTCACCGTCTACCTGCCGGCGGAACATGCCATCGACCCTACCGGCGTCGGCCGCGTGCTCGGGCTGACGGAAATGGGCGAGATCAAGGTTCAGCTTGCCGAAGAGGCCGAGGCGGATCGGTTGCTGGACGAGCAGCGCGCTCAGGATCAGTCCTCAAGCGTTCTGGACGCCGTCTTCGGCCTGTTCGTCGGCACGGCCCACGCGCAGGAAACGTGGCAGGACGAGGTGACATTCACCCTCGAACCCGGAGCTACGGCAGAAATCAAGATGACGATGGAGGCCGGAAACGTGGTCGACTACGCATGGACGGCGACAGGTGGGCGGGTCAACTTCGACCTGCACGCCCACAGCGGCGGCGAGTCGATCGATTATGAACGTGGTGCCGGCCAGACTGCGGGCGAAGGCAGCATCGAAGCGCCTTTCGCCGGTGATCACGGGTGGTTCTGGCGCAACCGCGACACCACGCCGATCACGATGACGATCCAGTTGCGGGGAGACTACAGCGCCGTCGTGGAGACGTACTGAGGCCGGACTGCGCCTGCGGACAGCCGCAGGCGCAGATTTTCGGAAGGGTCAGTCGCAAGCCCTGGCTTGATCTCGCATCACCCCGTAGTCGCTCAGCATCTCGGCCACCGCCGATCCCTCCGGCAGCAGAGCCACTTCCTCTGCGGCTCGCACCTGGAACTGTCGGCCGTACTCGACCACGGGCGGACACGCCCCTGTCCCTCTGCCGTCAGAACCGACCGTCGCGCAGCCGCTCAACAAGCTCGTTCCGATCGCGAGGACGGCGAGCTGCCGCCTCGAGCATCCGACGTTGGACATCATTGGCCTTCTCCGTGGTCTCGAGTCGTTCGGCGAGGCGGCCCGTCCGTTCGCCGGACCGCCGAAGCGAGAGCAGGAACAGGAGCACGGCGAGCGCGATGGCGCCGTAGCGCAGCGCCGCCCGCCCCCAAGGGCGGGCGGCGAACCCGCCGAGCAAGGTGGCGATCACCGCCGCCCCCGCTTCCAGTCGTCGAGCCGCGCGTAGATCGTGACTGCGATGCCGCCGAGCGCCACGGCGATGAACACCCAGCGGAGCGTGTCGAGATACGGCACGAGCGGCAGGATGGCGGTCTGCGTCTCGGCCAGGACGCTCTGCGCGACCTCCACGCCTGCTGCGCCCAGCGTCGCCACACCGGCAGCCCCGCCGCCCTTCATGGTGCGGCTCTGCGCCAAGGCCTCGCGCGCGGGCGGAGTCTCGGCTGCAAATGCGGTCGCCCGGACCGGGAAGCGCTCGCCCCACTGCCGTGCGGGCCCAAGGTCGACATGCATGAAGCCCGAGCGCGGGTAGAAGCCGAAACCGAGGAACCCGACCTCCCGCGCCGCCGCCTCGAACGCCACCGGGTCGTGGTTCGCCATGGCGATGTCGAAGGCGGCGCCGTCGAGGTGCTCGGACCGCGTCGCGCCCCCGACGGCCCGGTTGTGCTCGGGGCTGCGGTAAGCCGAACGCACGATCAGCGGCTTGCCCAGCCGGTCGCGCAGTGCCTGCAGCTTGTCGAGCGCGGGCGCGTTGATCAGCAGCTTGCCGGTGCCGCGGCAGGCCTCGTAGGCCTGCCGCAGGGTCTTGTTGGTGACCGCCGACAGGATCTCCGGGAAGTCCGAGGTTGAATGCAGCGCCCGCGTCGCCACCTCGTCGCGCGACAGGCCGCGGGTGTTCACCCCGGCATTGCCGAGGCTTTCGCGAGCGAGCTCCAGCAGCGTCATGCCGCGGTACTGGCGGGCGGCGTCTTCCAGCTGGAACAGCGTCGGGCTGTAGCGGTGCAGCAGTGCATTCGCCACCGCGTCACGGCGGGTGACCCGGCCTTTCGATTTGTCGCTGCGATCTTGTTCAGATGCTTGGTCCGGACGGGAACCTGCTCCATGACCTCGCCGGCAAGCGTGCTGAACGCAATCCCCGGTCTGTCGGCAACAATGCGAAGCACAAGTTCGGTGGCCCAGCCCATGTGGGAAGAACAGCCGACCCCGTCATGATCGGTCTCGAAAGCGATGATTTGGTCATCCGGAAAAAGCTGCGACTGGCCGCTCTCCTCGGTCTGGATAGCGTGGCGGGTGCGAACCGCCTCCTTTTCCACCTTTTCCTGAACGCTCCGGAACACCTCCACTCCGAAACTACTGTGCGTGCCGAGGATCAAGCGCATCTTGATCCGGTCCTCACGAGGCTTTCGAATGGCCATGTCCGTCACATACGTCGCGACCCGTGCCTCCTTCATCCTGGCTTTCAAGAGATGCAGGATTCTCGTTTCGTTGGTCCCCTCGGGCAGCGCCTCGAACGCAGCCTTCCAGGCGGGGTCCGCCAGGAAGCGACCAACCGATTGCGCCACACCATCCCACCCTGCGTGTCGGTTCACTTCTTCGGCCATGAAATTGAACAGGAACTCTCCGTTGAGATTCCGGAGAAAATCGAAGATCTTGCCGGACTCGACATTCCAGCCGGTTGGGTCGATGAAAGTGAACGTGAAGCCATCGCGGCAGGCGGAGCGGATGCCATCGAGATTGTCCTCGAAAGCACCAGAGAACACCCGAATATCGAATTCGGGCTTCTGGGCTGCAAACTGTTGGAGCTTTGCAACCGAAGCCGGGTTTCGCTCGCAGAACCGGAAACGAACCTTCAGCCCCGGGCGCCCCATATCCAGTAGCGCCCGGCGGACGGCATCCAGCGTTTCTATCGCCTGAGAAAATGAAGCGTCTGAGTATTTGTCCGTGTCCGAGACCCGCCAGGGACCCGCAAATGCATCCACGAAATTGAAGACCGGCGATCTGCCCTGGAACAGCTTGTACGCCGCTGACTCAAGGTACTTGTTGAGAAACAGGTGCTTGATGAACGACTGTTCGCGCCCCTGATAGTTTTCGATCCGAGGTGGCATCAAGCATCCTCGGGCTGCAAAGCACGGATGATGGGTTCGGGAACAATCTTCCACGGAAAACCATTCCACTCTTCACCATCAAGAAGGCGCCCGCCTGACTTCGGCCGGGCACCGCCCCATTGTTTGAAAAAGAACGCCACGTCGTCACGGTCGCAGATGTCACGAAGTTGGCGTGCCCAGCTCTCGTCCATGGGCCGAGCCCGAGGCCCGCTCTCCCCTCCGACGATGGCCCACGCGACGCCCTGCAGATCAACATCCCCGATCGGTCCGAGCAGCGGCTCGAACGAGATGAAGCGTGCGTCGGAATTGATCTGCTTCAGGTGCTCGATCCGGCTCGTGTGCGCCGCGTCCTCGACAGAAACGCCGAGCCAGATGTGGCGAGGGACCGACCCACCATCATACCGCCGCCGGACGTAGTTGCGCATGAGCGAGCTGCGCTTGGTCAGCACCTGGTAGACGTGCCAGTCCGCCTGCTCCATAGCATCGAACACAGCGTCGATGAATTTTCGGTCGATGTCCTTGTGGAAGAGGTCGCTCATCGAGTTGACGAAGATCATCCGCGGCTTCTTCCAGAGCACGGGCTGCTTCAGCCGTGACGGCCAGAGTGTTAGGTCGAAGCCCTGCTCGTACGGGTGTCCGGCAATTCCGCGCCAGCGCTCTGCGAACCGCTCGGCATAGCAGTTGTCACAACCGGGACCGACCTTGGTGCATCCCGTCACCGGGTTCCACGTTGCGTCCGTCCATTCGATGTCTGACTTCTGGGCCAACTGCTCGCCTCACACTTTTTTACGAGGCTAACACGCGGTTGACTCAGCACAAAGCACGAACGGCCGCTGTGGCGCGATTGGTCTCCAGCTGCAGCCGACCCGCGGCGCAACGGGCGGCGTTCGATCTCTGTTCCGTCCGCCAACCAGATGGATTTTCCAAATCGCATGCATCAGAGGTTTCGAAAGATCATTTGAAAGCAGAGACTTGAGGCTGTTCACCGGAAACGCGGCGGTTAACAGGTCCGGAGAATATCGGCCCGGAGAGAACGCGTGTGCGCCCTTCGGGGCGTGGGCCGGTTAACAGCCCAACCCGCATAACCCCCGAAAACAACGGACAAATCCGGCCGCAGCCGGATCGGGAGAACGCTCTCTCAAGGGCAAGTGGCGGAGGAGGTGGGATTCGAACCCACGGTACGCTTTCACGCACGCCGGTTTTCAAGACCGGTGCATTCGACCACTCTGCCACTCCTCCGGGTTCGGCGGGCTTACGCGCAAGGGATCGATTCTGAAAGCCGTGTCCGAAGCGCATCGCGCAACAGTGCGTACGCGCAAGCGTCTTTTCAGATGAGGCGGAAAGCGCTATTGTTCCACTCACAGGCAGTGACCCGGTGCATAAACCGCGGCATGCGAAACAGGCGCATCGGCAAAAGAACCGCCGGGCATCGAGAGGCGGAAAGAGCAGTTCATGACCCATTCCCCCATTTGGCGGGCCCCTGTCCGTGTAGGCGGCCGAAGCCTTGTTCTCCTCGTCCTCGCGCTCGGCGTCGCCGCCTGCAGTGACACCGGAGAGTTCACGTTCGGATCCCGCGATGCCGCGGCGGCGGGACCGGCCCCGATCGGCGCGACACGCCAGGTTGAACGGGACGTGGAAGCGCCGGAGGTGTTCGACGTCACCGATGAGGGCCTCTGGGATGGCCGCCCCTCGCTGGGCGGCGTCTGGGTGGCGCATCCCGACGCGACCGACCCCGAGCGTGTGATCATTCGCAACACCGAGACCGGGCGCTTCGTGATCGGCGCACTCTTCCGCCGCGAGCGCGAGAACCCCGGCCCGCCGCTGCAGATCTCGTCCGACGCGGCCGCCGCGCTCGACATTCTCGCCGGCGCGCCTGCGACCGTGCAGGTCATCGCGCTCCGCCGCGAGGAGGCACCCGACGCCGAGGCGCCCGACGCCGACGCGCCAGTGGCCGATGCCGGATTGGCCGATGCCGGCGCGCCTGCGGCCGAAAGCGATAGTCCGGCCCCGTCGACCCTGCCGGCCATCGCGACGGCCGCACTTGCCCCCGCCTCCGCCGCGCCCGGTGTCGATACGGCATCCCGACCGGTTCCGCGCCCGCTGGCCGCGCAATCCGTTCCCGCGGCCCCGGCGATCGCTCACAACATGTCTGCCGAGGACATCATGGCCGGCATCCAGCGGGCGGCCTTCTCGCCCGAGGCGCTGGCGCCCGCGAGCCCCGCTCCGGCGCGGCCCGTTCCGGCGATCGCCGCCGTCGCCGATGCGGCCATTTCCGAAAACGAAATCGCCACCGCCATGCTCGCGCCGATCGAGGCAACCCCGCTGGACACCCCTTCCCCCGCGCGCGCAGCCGCCGAGGCCCCGCTTCCGGACCAGGCCTATGTCCAGATCGGCATCTTCTCCGTGCAGGAAAACGCCAACGCGACCGGACAGACCTTGCGCAACGCCGGACTTGTGCCCACCATCTACGACCAGACCAGCAGTGGCCGCCAGTTCTGGCGCGTGGTTGTGGGCCCTGCCCCCACCGCCGAGGATCGCGCGGCCATCCTCGATACCGTGCGCGGGCTCGGTTTCGGGGATGCCTATTTCGTCGCCCGCTAGGGGACGGGCTGCCCGCAAATGAAGGCTGACACCATCGGACACCTGAACCGCGCCGTCGCGATCCTTGTCGTGGCGGCGCTTGCCGTCACGGGCCTCTCGGGGGCCGCGCGCGCCTTCGAGACGCAGGCAGGATCGGCCTGGGTGATCGACCACAACACGGGCCAGGTGCTTTTGTCGCACAATGCCGAGGTGCCGCTGCCGCCCGCGTCCATGTCCAAGATCATGACGCTCCTGATGACCTTCGAGGCGCTCGACGACGGGCGGCTCTCGCTCGAAACGCGTCTGCCCGTCAGCGAGCATGCGATGAGCTTCGGCGGTTCCACGATGTTTCTCAACACCACCGACCGCCCGACCGTGGAAGAGCTGATCCGCGGCGTCGTGGTCGTTTCGGGCAACGACGCCTCGGTCGTGCTGGGCGAGGCGCTGAGCCCCGATGGCACCGAGGCCGGGTTCGGCCGGCTCGCGACCGAGCGCGCGCGGCAGCTCGGGATGGAGCAGACGACCCTCGTGAACGCCAGCGGCTGGCCCGCCGAGGGGCATGTGATGTCCATGCGCGACCTCGGCCTCGTGGCCGAGCGGATCATCACCGAGCATCCTGAATACTACACCTATTTCGCCGAGACCGAGTTCGACTACGAGAACCGCGCGCCGGCCAACCGTTTCAACCGCAACCCGATCCTCGGCATGGGCATCGGTGCGGACGGGCTCAAGACCGGGCACACGCAGGAAGCGGGCTTCGGCCTCGTAGGCTCCGCCGTGCAGGGCGACCGGCGCGTGACATTCGTCATCTCCGGTCTCGACAGCGCCGAGGCCCGGGCACGGGAATCGGAGCGGATCATCAACTGGGCCTTCCGCCAGTTCGTCATGGAGGAGATCGCCCGCGAAGGAACCGAGATCGCCCGCGCGCCGGTCTTCATGGGGATGGACGCGACCGTGGGCCTCGCCCCCGCGGAAAGCGTCGAGATGCTGGTGCCGGCCCTTCTGGACCCCGAGATCACGGCGGAAATCACCTATGTTTCCCCCCTGCCCGCGCCGGTCACGGCCGGCGACGTGGTGGGGGAGCTGGTCATCCACCAGGGCGTGCGCGACGTGACCCGCACGGTGCCGCTTGTCGCGACCGGGGACGTCGAGCGCGGCGGGCTTGCGGTCCGGCTGCGCACCGCGACGGGGCTGCTGTTGGAGCGCGCCACGGGAGGCGATGAGGCGGGTCCGACGGCAGAGGCCCCGGCGGACGGATGACGGGAGCATGACGGACGCGCTTGGGCTGTTCATCAGTCTCGAAGGCATCGACGGATCGGGAAAATCCACCCAGTCGCGACGTCTGGCCGAGCGGATGCGCGCATGGGGCCGCGACCCGGTCCTGACCCGCGAGCCGGGCGGCGCACCCGGGGCCGAGGATATCCGCCGCCTGCTGGTGGAGGGCGATCCCGCGCGCTGGTCCCCCGAGACGGAGATCCTGCTCTTCACGGCGGCGCGCCGCGACCACCTCGAACGGACGATCCGCCCCGCGCTGGCGTCGGGCCGGGATGTGGTCACCGACCGTTTCGCCGATTCCACACGCGTCTACCAAGGCACCACGCGGGGCGATCTGCGTGCGCTGGTCGACACGATCCACGCTGCCGCCATCGGGGTGGAGCCGGACCTGACGCTGATCCTCGACATGGACCCGGCCGTGGCGCTGGAAAGAGGCCTCGCGCGCAGTTCCGGCGAGGACCGGTTCGAGGAATTCGGGCTCGACTTCCAGACGCGCCTGCGCGCGGGCTTCCTCGCGCTGGCGCAGGAGGCGGCGGCGCGCTGCGTGGTGATCGACGCCATGGCCGCGCCCGAGACCGTCGCCGCCCGGATCGCCGAGGTCGTTCAGACGCGGCTTTGATCCCTCGCAGGCCCCCACCCTGCGTGCTACATCGCGGAGCATGAGCGAAGACGTCCTTCCCGAAGCCGACCGCCTCGACGGCGCGCCGCACCCGCGCGACACCGTGCGCCTCTTCGGGCAGGACACGGCGGAGGCGGCGTTTCTCGATGCGCTCAATTCGGGCCGCCTGCCTCACGCCTGGCTCCTGACCGGGCCGAAGGGCGTGGGCAAGGCCACCTTCGCCTGGCGCGCCGCGCGCTACCTGATCGCGACCCCGCCCGACACCGGCGACGCGCTTTTCGCGGCGCCGCCGGCGCAAAGCCTTCATGTCGACGCGGACCATCCCGTCGCGCGCCGCCTGCGCGCGCTGTCCGATCCGGGCCTCCTGCTTCTGCGGCGCGCCTGGGACACGGAGCGCAAGCGTCTCAAGGCGCAGCTGACAGTCGACGAGGTGCGCGGCCTCAAGGGGTTCTTCGCGTTCTCGGCCGGCGGGACGCGTCGCGTGGTCATCGTCGATTGCGCCGACGAGATGAACGTCTCGGCGGCCAACGCATTGCTGAAGGAACTGGAGGAGCCGCCGCGCGACGCGGTGATGCTCTTGGTCTCGCACCAGCCCTCGGGGCTTCTGCCGACGATCCGCTCGCGCTGCCGCGCGCTTCGCTTCGACCCGCTCGGACCGGCGGAGCTTGCCGCGGCGCTGGAACAGGCGGGCCTTGCCCTGCCCGACGACGCCAGCGCGCAGGCCATCGCGGCGCTGGCCGACGGCTCGGTCGGCACGGCGGTGCAACTGGTGGAACAGGATGGCCCGGCGCTTTACCGGGACCTCGTGACGCTCCTTTCGGGACTGCCGGACATGGACCGACCCCTCGCGCTGAAACTGGCCGACGCCACCGGAGCGCGCGGGGCCGACACGCGCTTCGACCTGACGTTGGGCTTGCTGGACCGGCTGCTGTCCCGGCTGGCCCGGACCGGTGCGACCGGACACGCGCCCGACCCCATCGTGCCGGCCGAGGAGAGCGTGCTGGCGCGCCTTGCGCCCGATGCCGCCTCTGGCCGCGCCTGGGCCGAGCTTGCCGCCGACCTGACCGCGCGGGCCCGTCGCGGCCGGTCGGTGAACCTTGACCCTGCCGCGCTCATCTTCGATATGTTCCTCGACCTCGACCGGACCGCTGCGCGGCTGGCCGTGCCCGCCTCCTGACCCTCGCGCGCGCCCCGCGCGCCCCAACGGGCCCGAACCAAGGCCGAGCCGACAAAGATCATCATGCCCGAAACGTCCCCCGAGATCGTCGACAGCCACTGCCACCTCGATTTCCCCGACTTCGACGCCGAACGCGCCGAGGTCGTGGGCCGCGCCGTGGCCGCGGGCGTGCGCCGGATGGTGACGATCTGCACGCGTTTGCGGAACGCCGAACAGGTGCGCGCCATCGCCGAGACGCATGACCCCGTCTTCTGGGCTGCCGGCACGCACCCGATGAGCGCCGCGGACGAGCCCATGGCGACGGTGGACGAATTGATCGCACTGGCCCGTCATCCGAAATTCGTGGGCATCGGCGAAAGCGGGCTGGACTATCACTACACCGCCGAAAGCGCCGAGGTGCAGCAGACAAGCCTGCGCGTGCATATCGAGGCCGCGCGGGAAACGGGCCTGCCACTCATCATCCATGCGCGCGACGCGGACGAGGACATGGCGCGCATCCTGACCGAAGAATACCGCGCGGGCGCCTATAGTTGCGTGATGCACTGCTTTTCCTCTGGCGAGGGGCTGGCGCGCTCGGCACTCGATCTGGATTTCTACCTGTCGATGTCGGGCATCGCGGCCTTCCCCAAAAGCCACGCGTTGCGCGCGATCTTCGCGGCCGCCCCGCTGGAGCGCATTATTGTGGAAACAGACAGCCCCTATCTCGCGCCGCCCCCCTTCCGCGGCAAGCGCAACGAACCCGCCTATACCGTGCACACGGCGCGCGTGGGCGCGGAACTGTTCGGCCTGACCGAGGCCGCGTTCGCCGCCGCCACGACAGCCAATTTCGACCGGCTCTTCACCCGCGCCGCCGCCTGGCGGAAGGCGGCCTGAGCATGGCGGAACTGCGCTTCACCATCCTCGGCTGCGGATCGTCGGGGGGCGTGCCGCGCCTCGGCGGAAACTGGGGCGACTGCGACCCGGAAGAGCCGCGCAACAGGCGGCTGCGCTGCTCGATGCTTGTGCAACGCTTCGACGAGGGCGGCGAGACCGCGGTCCTGATCGACACATCGCCCGACCTGCGCCAGCAATTGCTGGACGCCGGCATAGGGCGGCTCGACGCGGTAATCTACACCCATTCCCATGCCGACCACGTCCACGGGCTCGACGATCTGCGCATGATCGTCTTCAACATGCGCCAGAGGCTTCCTGTCTGGGCCGACGGGCAGACACAGAACGACCTGCTGAACCGCTTCGGCTATGCCTTCGTGCAGCCGCCGGGCAGCGCCTATCCCGCGATCCTCGATCTCAACGCCATCGACGGCGACGTGACCGTCGACGGCGCGGGCGGGCCGATCACCTTTCACCCCTTCGAGGTGACCCACGGCAATATCGACTCCCTCGGTTTCCGCATCGGCGGCTTGGCCTACCTGCCGGACGTCTCGGACATTCCCGAGCGCGCGTGGCTGATGCTGGAGGGGCTCGATTGCTGGGTGCTGGACGCGTTGCGGCGCACACCGCATCCCAGCCACGCGCATCTGGAGAAATCCCTCGACTGGATCGCGCGCGCAGCCCCCCGGCGGGCGGTGCTGACGAACATGCATATCGACCTCGATTACCGCACGGTGCTGGAAGAGACACCCGACCATGTCGCGCCCGCCTTCGACGGTATGGTCATCTCCTACGATGTGTGACGCCGGCGCATGCTAGACATCCTGACCGTCGTCCTGCCGGTGTTTCTGGTGACGGGGGCGGGATATCTTGCCGCCTGGAGGGGGCTGTTCGCCGCCAGCGCGGTGGACGGTCTGATGACCTTCACCCAGAAATTCGCCATCCCCTGCTTGCTGTTCTCCGGCGTGGCCTCGCTGGATCTGGGGGCTGAATTCGACCCCGCGCTGCTTCTGGCCTACTACACGGGATCGACGGCGAATTTCGTTCTGGGCCTTCTGGGCGCGCGGTTCCTTTTCGGACGGCCCTGGCCCGATTGCGTCGCCATCGGCTTCGTGCCGCTCTTTGCCAACAGCGTGCTTCTGGGGCTTCCGATCACGGAACGGGCCTATGGCGCCGATGCGCTGGCTGCCAATTTCGCGATCATCTCGATCCACGCCGCCTATTGCTACCTTCTCGGGATCACCACGATGGAAATCGTGAAATCGCGCGGTGCGGGCGGGCTTGCGACCGTCCGGCTCGTGCTCGGCGCGATCTTCCGCAACGCGCTGATGATAGGGATCGCACTGGGCTTCATCGTCAATCTTTCAGGGGTTCCGGTGCCAGACATCCTTCAGGAAGCGCTTGACCTGATGATCCGCGCCGCCCTGCCCGCAGCGCTGTTCGGGCTGGGCGGCATCCTCTATCGCTACCGGCCCGAAGGCGACCTGACCATCGTCGCTTTAATCTGTGCCCTTGCACTTTTCGTACATCCCGCCATCACGCTGGCGCTGGGCTCCGGGCCGGCGGGCCTGAGCGACGCGCAGCTGAGATCCGCCGTGGTGACGGCGGCCATGGCG
Organism: Rhodobacteraceae bacterium HLUCCO18; assembly: GCA_001314805.1. Classification (GTDB taxonomy): domain Bacteria; phylum Pseudomonadota; class Alphaproteobacteria; order Rhodobacterales; family Rhodobacteraceae; genus Roseibacterium. The sequence goes on from LJSY01000051.1 coordinate 18,662, forward strand.
CCGGGCGTGAACAGCTATCTCTTTGCGGACATGTACGGCGTCGCCCGGCGCGTGGCGGCCACCGCCGTGCTTGCGGGAACCGCGCTCTCGGTGATCAGCGTGACGATCTGGATCGCCATCCTCCCCTGAAGGGCGACGGCGTCAGTCGACCCCCTCGACGATGATGATCGTGCTTTCGGCACAACGCCGTCGGATCTCCGCGACCTCCTGATAGGCGGGGTCGTTCCAGGCGTCCATCGCAGCCTCGTAGCTGGGGAACTCGATCACCACCTGCCGGTCGCCCGCCGTTCCTTCCATGACCTCGGACCGGCCGCCCCGGACGACGAATTTCGCGCCATGGCTTTCGAGGATGGGCGTGTCGCGGCGCACGTATTCGGGATAGCCGTTCGGGTCCGTGACGGTGATCTGGCCGATGATGTAGCCTTTGGGCATGTCTGGTCTTCCTTGTCGCTGGGGCGCGGCCGGACCCATCGCCCAGCCGCGCTCCCGCAAGGTTAGACCAAGCAGGCGGCCGGCGCGCAAGCGATGGAGACACGCGACATCCGCGCCGATTCCGACGCGCGCGCCACTGCGACACATTTTCGGGACAATGGTGCGGTCGAGAAGACTCGAACTTCCACGGGAGTTACCCCACAGCGACCTCAACGCTGCGCGTCTACCAATTCCGCCACGACCGCACGTGATCAGGTAGTGGCGCGGTCTTTAGCCGAGGCGACGGGGCTTGTGAAGGGGGTCGCGGGAAAAATCGCGGGAGGCGCGGGGGGCCCGGAAACGCGCCTCCGAACGATAACCGGGCGGGCCGTTTCGGACCCGCCCAGCGTCCGGAAAACCGGTGCTCTCAATCCCCGATGGAGAAGGTCGGCAAGGTGGCCACCGGTTGCGGCGCGAACTCAGCCGATGCCGGTGCGGCGCCCATCTGCATGGACGCCGTCCGGAGAAGCGTCGCGCGCTCGGGCTGGCCGGGCATGAAGGCGGGGGCCGCCCCCTGCTCCAGCGCGGTGATCGAGGCGTCGTACCAGCCGGCGGCAAGTTCGGGCCGCGTGGTGGTGCCGAACCCCTCACGCAGATGGTGCCCGAGAAGCTCGCCATAGGCAGGCTCGCCCAGCGCCACCAGCATCAGCGCCGACCCCATCGCCATGCGCATGTCGTCCTGAGCGTAGCCCACGGCAAGGCAGACCCGGCTCGTGGCGGCAAGGTCATCGGGCGCGATGCCCGTGCCGGCAGCGAACTGCTGCATCTCGGTCGTCAGCGGCCCGGCGTCGACCGAGGAGACGCGGTCGATCTCGGCCGACAGCATCGTGGAGAACCCCGCGCATTGCTCGGCGATCTGCTCTTGGGTCAAGCCTGTGATCTGGCCCATAAGGTCCTCGCCCTGCGCCATGGCATAGGTCCGCGCGACACAGAATTGCTCGGACAGGGCCTGCGCGGGGTCGCTCATGTCGGCAAGCGTCACGTAGCCGCCGTTCGACGACGTCTGCAGCATCACCGCGTTGCACGAATTGGCCAGCGACATGCGCGGCGGACTGTTGGCGAAGAGGTTCGGCAACTGCCCGGTCTGCGCGGTCTGCGCGGTCGTGGCGGGCGCCTGCGGCTGGCCGGGGTTCACGATGACGGTCGTCGCGGGGGGCTGCGCCTGCGGCGCGGGCGCCAGGCTCTGGACCGGGCCGCCCTGCATTCTGTCACGGTAGGCATAGAGAAGCTGCGGACCGCGCAATCCGGTCTGCTGTGCGCCGCCCTGCTGGGTCGCCCAGAAATAGGCATCCATCAGGAAATCGAACTGGTAACTAGCGAACTCTCGCCCGTTCACCGGATATCCCATCGTTGCCTGATAGCGTTCGATGGCGGCTCGGGTGCCCGGCCCGACCTGCCCGTCGACGGTGCCGGCGTTATAGTCGAAATAGTTGAGCGCTGTCTGCGTCTCGCGCCCCTGCTGGGTGGAGGGGATGCCGGGACGCACAACGCGGGTCGTCGTTGTGGTGCGGGTGCGCTGGCCCTGGTTCTGGCCCGCGGCATAACCGATGATCCCGCCGATCAGCGCGCCGCCGATGAACTCGCCCGCGTCGGCCTCGGCCTGTTCCGCCGGTGTCAGCGCCAGTGCCGCGGCTATACAGGCCGTCGTCAGAAATCTCCCGATCATGGTTCCCTCCAGGTGCGTTCGCGTAGGATATTCCGGTAACTTCATTACCACAGGCTTTGCCTGTTGCGCACGAAAAATACCGGAACGGAGGGTTTCCATACCCTGGACGAGCCCCCGGTACGGCGCGCAGCACGGCGCGCAGTCCGGGGCAAGGATGCCACCGGCATCCCCGACCATGGCCCATGGGGGTGACATTCCCGCCAGCCGGCCGCATATCCCATCGGTGAAGGAGGCGGGGCTTCTGAAGCGATAGGGTCCCGAAGCGACGGCCATGGTGGAATGGATCACATCGGAGGCACCGGTGCCCTACCCGACCGCCGTGGCGGAGATGGAGGCACGCGTGGCCGCGATCCAAGCGGGCACGGCGTCCGAGGCGGTGTGGTTGCTGGAACACCCGGCCCTTTACACCGCCGGCACGTCGGCCGATCCGCGTGACCTGCGCGCGCCCGACCGCTTCCCGGTCTTCGAGACCCGGCGCGGCGGGCAATACACCTATCACGGACCGGGCCAGCGCGTGGCCTACGCGATGCTCGACCTCAACACACGCGGTCGAGACGTGCGCGCCTATGTGGAACATCTGGAGGCCTGGGTGATCGCGACGCTGGCCGAGTTCAACCTGACCGCCGAGGTGCGCCCGGGCCGCGTCGGCGTCTGGGTTCCGCGGCCCGAGAAACCCCCGCTGCCGGACGGCTCCCCGCGCGAGGACAAGATCGCAGCCATCGGCGTGCGCATCCGGAAGTGGATTACTTTTCATGGGGTTGCCATCAATGTCGAGCCCGACCTCAGTCATTTCGACGGGATCGTGCCCTGCGGGATCGAGGGCCATGGCGTCACCAGCCTCGTCGATCTGGGACTGCCGGTGACCATGGCCGATCTCGACGTCGCGCTGAAGCGCAGCTTTGCGGACGTGTTCGGCGGATAGGCCCTGATGGGGCAGCTGACGGTCGGGGCCGCCGGCACCATCAGCACGCGAATCGCGCTCCGAACTTGGCAGGGCAGGTCCATCGGGGCCGCCTTGATCTGAGACAATATTCCTCACCCCCAGACCGCGACTTTCGGCGCGTAGAACGTTGCCACGCAAATCACCGCCTTCTACAACGGAATGGAAACGCGAGGGGTGGAGTCCGTGGGACTCCTCCTCAACACTACAAATGAACAGGAGACGACCATGGCAGACGCCACGCTGTCTGGACACGACCACGAGCGGCCGGGGTTCTTCACCCGGTGGTTCATGTCCACCAACCACAAGGACATCGGGATCCTCTATCTCTTCACCGCGGGGCTGGTGGGTCTGATCTCGGTCGCCTTCACCGTCTACATGCGGCTGGAACTGATGGAGCCCGGGGTGCAGTACATGTACCTCGCCTTCGAAAGCTCGCCGGCCGCGCTCGAGTCGCTCTTCGGTCGCGTAAGCGAGGCGCTGGCCACCGCCGGCGGCGGTACGAACGCTTTCGCCGATCAGCTCTCGTCGCTTCAGGCGACGCTGATGGCCGCGGTCTCCGGCAGCGGCGACGAGGCGCGCCTCGTGGTCGAGGGCGGCCTGCGCGCCGAGGTGATCCAGACGCTCGATGCCATGGCCGCCACGGCCAATCCGGGCGAGGCTTCGGCCCTTCTGGGCCTCAAGGACCATCTCGACGGTCAGCCCGACGGGCATCTGTGGAACGTGCTGATCACCGGTCACGGCGTCCTGATGATGTTCTTCGTCGTCATTCCCGCGCTCTTCGGTGGCTTCGGCAACTACTTCATGCCGCTGATGATCGGCGCGCCGGACATGGCGTTTCCGCGTCTGAACAACCTGTCCTACTGGCTCTATGTCGCGGGTACCGCGCTGGCCTTCTGTGCCGTCTTCATCGACGGGGGCGCGG
>LJSY01000052.1 GCA_001314805.1 Rhodobacteraceae bacterium HLUCCO18
TCAACTCGTAGCGACGTTGGGACATGCTGCTCTCCTCTTTCCAAAGAGTGAATCAGCAAAGCCAAAACGACGCTAGTCATTTATGAGTGCGTGACCTAGAGCTGCTCGACGGTGACCTTGTGGCCGTAGAAGGCGAGGTGATCCCTGATCTGCTCCACGCCCTCCATCGGGTCCTCGTAGGACCAGGCCGCGTCCGCGATGTCGCCCGCCGCGGTCGAGACGGAATAGTAGGTCGCCGTCCCCTTGTAGGGACAGCGTGTGGCGGACTCCGTTTTCTCGAGGAACGCCATGCCGATGTCGTCGCGCGGGAAATAGATCACCGGCGGTGCGCTGCCCTCCACCAGTTCCAGCGCGTCCGAGGATTCCCCGATGATGGCACCGCCTGCGCGCACGACCCATTTGCCGGTCGCCTTCCTGATCGTGATATGCTCTGCCATCGGTCTCTCCCTTCCGTTCCGCCCCGGGCACGCCCTTCGCGTATCGTCTGTCTCCGGCTCTTTGCCGGGGGTGTGTGACGGTTTCGTGTCACGTGATGTGGCGGTCAGATCGGCGCCGTCGCCTGTTCCAGCCATGCGGCCGTGTCCGCATCCACGCGCGGACCGATGCGTTCGGCCACGCCCGCGTGATAGGTATCGAGCCAGTCACGCTCCTCGGCGGTCAACAGCTCGGCCCGCACAAGTCGACGATCAATGGGCGCCCATGTCAATGTCTCGAAGCATAGCATGTCGCGTGCATCGCCCCCGGGCAGGCGCGGCGCGTCGGCCACCACGACGAGGTTCTCGATGCGGATGCCGAAGGCGCCTTCGCGGTAATAGCCGGGCTCGTTCGACAGGATCATGCCCGGCTCCAGCGGCACGGTCGATGCGCGGCTGAGCCGCTGCGGCCCCTCGTGCACGCCGAGATAGACGCCGACCCCGTGCCCGGTCCCGTGGTCGAAATCCCGGCCCGCCGACCAGAGCGGCGCGCGCGCCAGCGCGTCGAGATGCGCGCCCGCCACCCCCTTGGGAAAGCGCGCGCGGTGGATCGCGATCATGCCGCGCAGGACCTGCGTGAAGGCGGTTTTTTCTTCCTCGCCGACATCACCCACGGGAAGCGTCCGGGTGATGTCGGTGGTGCCATCCTCGTATTGCGCGCCGCTGTCGATCAGGAACAGCTGGCCGGGCAGGACGGGGGCGTTCGTGTCCTCCGTCACGCGGTAATGGACGATGGCGCCATGGGGGCCTGCGCCCGCGATCGTGTCGAAGCTGATGTCCTTCAGCGCACCGGTGTCGGCGCGGAAGCCCTCCAGCGCGCGGGCGACGTCGATCTCGGTGAGCCTGCCCCCGGGCGCGGTCTCGTCGAACCAGCGCAGGAAGCGCGCGAAGGCCGCGCCGTCGCGCAGATGCGCCTCGGTCGTGGCGGCGATCTCGGCGGGATGCTTGCGCGCCTTGCGGATCAGGCACGGGTCGGAGCCCGCCACGACCTCCGCCGGCCCGTCCCCGAGCGCGTCGGCCAGCGCCTGCGGGGCCGAGCTTTGGTCAACCCGCACCCTGCCGTCGAGCCCGCCCAGATGCGCGCCCATCGCCTCGGGCGGCTGCACCGTGACACCGGGCGGCAGCGTCACGTCCGCCAGTTTCTCGCCCTCCACGAACAGGTCCAGCGCGCCGGTTCGCCGCAGCACGCCCATCGCATGCAGAAGCGGCGTGTGTCCCACATCCCCGCCGCGCAGGTTGAGCAGCCAGCAGATGCTGTCGGGCTGGGTGATCAGGGCCGCGTCCTCCCCGGCCTCGGCCAGATCGCCCGCCAAGGCGTCGAGCTTGGCCGCGGCGCTCAGGCCCGCATAGGCCTCGGGCCATGCGCTGGCGCGCGCCATGGGCGGGGCGGGGCGGTCGTCCCAGACGCGGTCGACGAGGTTTTCGACCGCGCGCAGCGTGATCTGCCGGGGGGCCAGCGCCTTGCTCAGCCGCGCCACCTCGGCCGCGCTGTGCAGCCACGGGTCATAGCCCACCACGCCCCCGCCGGGGAGCTGGTCCTTCAGCCAATCCTCGAGCTTGGTTTCGGGCCAGTCCACGGGGATGAAGGTGCCCATGTCCGACTGCGCGCGAACCTGCACCCGGTAGCGCCCGTCGACGAAGATCCCCGCCCTGTCCGCAAGGATCGCGGCAAAGCCCGCCGAGCCGGTGAACCCGGTCAGCCAGGCCAAACGCTCGTCGCAGGGGGCCACGTATTCCCCCTGGAAGCGGTCGGCGCGCGGGACAAGGAACGCGTCGACGCCCTCCGCCTGCATCTGCGCGCGGAGTGCCGCCACCCGGGGCGGTCCCTGATCGGGCGTGGTCTTGGTGTCGAATGATTGAAACATGACTTGGTCAACGTTCTAGTTCTCCCCGCGGCCGTGGTCCAGATCGAACCGGCCCTGCGGGTTTCCGCCGCGCCGGGCGCAGGGGTCTAGGGCAGGGCGATCCCCGCAATCAGCCCCAGATGGTTGGACCCCAGCCCCTCGCCGAAGGGTACGACCGAGGTGACCGCGGCATCCTCGCGGACGAGCACATGGTCGATGGGAAGGCGCATGGGGTCGGGCGCGGATGCCGGCCATGTCGCAGGCCCTGCGCGAATGGCGCGAAAACCGGTTTCGCCCAGAAGCCCGCGCATCGGCCGGCTCCACGGCGGCATGTTGAAATCGCCCACGACCACCGACGGACCCGTCAGCCAGTTCAGTTGTGCCGTCACTTGCGCAAGTTCCGGCTCCGCGATGCCGGACATCCACGGCTTCGCCAGGTGGGCGGCAGCGACGAAGACGGAACCGTGGCCGGGCACCTCCACTTCGGTCACCGCGTAGCGCCCTTGCCAGGCGGGGTTGAGGTCCAGCCGCCACGATCGGGTCACGGGCAGATTCGTAGCGATCAGGAGCGCGCAGGCCGCTTCCGTGCAGGGCGAGACGAATTCATAGGTGTCGCTGAGCGCATCGCGTTCGCCCACAAGCGCCTCGGCCTCGGCGAAGACGAGGATATCGGCCCCCGTGCCGATCGCGGCCTCGACGATCCGCGCGCCATTGGCGTCGTTCCCTGCCAGGGCGTTGAAGAACAGAACGCTCAGATCGGCCTCGCGCGCCGAATCGAGGGGCCGGGTCACCTCGCGATAGGCGCTGAGTTGCAAGACCCCGCCCGCCGCGATCAGGAGCGTCAGGGCCGCGCCAGTTCGCCGCGCGCCCAGCCCCGCGCAAAGTAGCGCGGGGACCAGCGCCGCGCCAAGGAGCCACGGGGCATGGCCGTCGAGCATCCGCGCCAGAGGGCCCGCAACATTGCCCGTCGGCATGGCCCAAGCCAGCATCGCACCCGCCGCCAACATGGCCGAGAGCGCGGAACTGGCTCCGGCGAACATGGGTCTGGCGGTCATCTGCGGCCTCCGGGCCTGTCGCGTCAGCTCGCCCGCTTCATCCCCATCACGCGCGCCCGCGCCCTCGGGTCGCTGTCGAAGAGGCCCGCAAGCTGTTCGGTGATGGCCCCGGCCAGCTGCTCGGCATCGGTGATCGTCACCGCGCGTTCGTAATAACGCGTCACGTCATGGCCGATGCCGATGGCCAGAAGCTCCACCGCCTTGCGCCTCTCGACCATGGCGATCACGTCGCGCAGGTGTTTTTCGAGGTAATTCGCGGGGTTGACCGAAAGGGTCGAGTCGTCCACCGGCGCCCCGTCGGAGATCACCATCAGGATCTTGCGCGCCTCGGGCCGCCCGATCATCCGCCTGTGCGCCCATTCCAGCGCCTCGCCGTCGATGTTCTCCTTCAGAAGCCCCTCCTTCATCATCAGGCCGAGGTTGTCGCGCACGCGGCGCCATGGCGCGTCGGCGGGCTTGTAGACGATGTGGCGCAGGTCGTTCAGGCGTCCCGGCTGCTGCGGGCGGCCCGCGCCCAGCCAGTCCTCGCGCGCGCGGCCGCCCTTCCACGCGCGGGTGGTGAAGCCCAGGATCTCGACCTTCACGCCGCAGCGCTCCAGCGTTCGCGCGAGCACATCGGCGCAGATCGCCGCGATCGAGATGGGCCGCCCCCGCATGGAGCCGGAATTGTCTAGAAGCAGTGTCACGACGGTGTCGCGGAACTCGGTGTCCTTTTCGATCTTGAAGCTCAGCGGCGTCGTGGGGTTGGCCACCACGCGCGCCAGCCGCCCGGCGTCGAGGATGCCTTCCTCGCGGTCGAAGTCCCAGCTGCGGTTCTGCTGGGCCTGAAGGCGGCGCTGGAGCTTGTTGGCCAGCCGGCTGACGGCGCCCTTGAGCGGCTCGAGCTGCTGGTCGAGATAGGCGCGAAGGCGTTCGAGCTCCTGCGGTTCGGCAAGGTCCTGGGCCTCGATTTCCTCGTCATAGGCCGTTGAAAAGACGGTATAGGCCGGGTCGGCCTCGGAATGGGCGGGCGGCGGCGGCGGTTCCAGCGGTGCCTCGCCCTCGGGCAGTTCCTGCTCCTCGGCCTCTTCCATGTCGGCGCTGTCGTCCATGTCGACCTGGGCCTGGGCGGCGTCCTGCTGCTGCTCCTGGCTGCGCTCCGGGCTGGCCTCGGCGTCGTCCTCCTGGCTGTCGTCCTCGCCGGTGGATTCGGGGCTTTCCTCCTGCTGATCCTCGGCGCCCTCGTCCTCGCCCTCGTCGTCCATCTCGTCGGGGTCGTCGCCCAGCTGGTCGCCATAGCCGAGGTCGTCGATCATGCGGCGGGCGAAGCGGGCGAAGGCCGACTGGTCCTTCATCACGACCTCGAGATCCTCGAGCGTGCCGCCGCAGCGGTCCTCGATATAGCCGCGCCAGAGTTCCATGACATTGGCGGCCTCGGGCGGCAGGTCGCGGCCCGTGGCAAGGTGGCGGATCAGGTAGCCCGCGGCGGTCGCCAGCGGCGCGTCGGAGGCCTCGCGGATCTCGCCGTAGCCCTTGCGCCGGGCGTCATTGCCGATCTTGGCGTCGATATTGCCCGCGGTGCCGGGCATGTCGCGCGCGCCCACGGCCTCGCAGCGGGCGCTCTCCATCGCGTCCATCAGATCGCGCGCCATTGCGCCGGTGGGCGCGTAACGCGCCGCGGTCGCGGGGTCATGGTAGCGGTGGCGCAGCGCCAGTGCGTCGGCCGTGCCGCGGGCCAGAAGCACCTCGTCGCGGGTCATCCGGCGGCTGACCTGCGGCAGGCGCACGGTATCGGTGGCCAGCCCCGGCGGGTCGACCGAGTAGCTGACCACCAGATCCGGGTCGTCCGCCATCACGCGCGTGGCCTCGGCCAGCGCCTTCTTGAACGGTTCTGCGGGGTTGTCGCTCTGCGATTTGCTCATGGGCGGAATGTGGCGTGCCGGAGGGGGGAGGGCAAGGTGCGTTCGCGCGCCGCCACACGCTCCGTGCCGATCAGTCTTCGCCCTTCAGTCTTCGTCCTGCGCCGCGATTTCGTCCTGCAAGGCCACGCAATAGACGAGCTCGGTCTCGAGGTCCGGGTCGAACACCCCGCCGCCCGCGTCCAGATTGGCGCCCATGCGCGCGAGAAAAAGGTCCGTTGCCGCGCCGACCATCGGCACGATCGCCTCGACCGCGGCCTCGGTCCCGCTCGTGCCCGTATCGCTCTGCCAGATCGCGACGCTGGTCGCCGCGAGATCTGCCTCCCGCGCGGCCGCGCTCTCGCCCATCGGGGTCCCCTCCCCGCCATGGAGCCGGAAGGCGCGGAACAGCGCCGTGCAGCGGATCAGCGGTGCGGCAAGGCCCGCTTCTGACAGAGCCTCCTCCATCGTCGCCTCGAACGGGGCCGGTTGCGCGGATGCCGGCGCGAGGCCGAGGCAGACAATGGCGGCAAGGGCGCCTGCGCGCGCCGCCCTCATTCCATGAACCAGTCGACATCCGCATTGCCGCCGCAGATCAGCACCGCCACGCGCTCGCCTGCTGCGGGCGTGTAGGCGCCTGAGGTCAGGGCAGCCAGAGCCACCGCCGCGCCCGGTTCGCCCACGAGGCGCGTGGCCTCCCACAGGGTTCTCGCCGCGGCATAGACCTCCGCATCGGGCAGGACGATGGCGGTTTTCACCCGGTCGCGGATCACCTCCCACGACGTCACGCCAAGGCGCGGGCCACCCAGCGATCCGGCCGCGACCCCGGTGGCCGAGACGTCGATCTCGGGGCCTTCCTTCAGCGAGCGCGACAGCGTGTCGGTGCCTTCGGTCTCGACCGAGACCACGTTCACACGGTCCCCGAACCACGCAGCGATCCCGCCGATCAGCCCGCCCCCGCCCGTGGCGACAAGGATCGTGTCGATCGACCCCGGCCCGCCCGCCTGTTCCTCGAACTCCCGCGCGACGGTGCCCTGGCCCGCGAGCGTCCATTCGGTGTCATAGGGATGCACCGACAGCGCGCCCGAGCTTTCGGCGGCGGCGGCGTATTCGGCCATGCAGTCCGCGACGCTGCCCCCGGTCAGGATCACCTCGCCGCCGAACATGCGCATGCGGCGCAGCTTTTCCTCCTTGGCGATGGCCTTGGGCACGTAGATGCGCGAGGCGTGGCCGAGCTCGGTCGCGGCATAGGCCACGGCCGCGCCGTGATTGCCGCCAGAGGCCGCGACGACGCCGGCTTCGGGCACATCGCGGCTGAGCATGGTGTTGAACGCACCCCGCACCTTGAAGGAGCCGGTCACCTGCGTGTGCTCCAGCTTCAGCATGACGGGGTAGGGCAGGCCGAGCGCGCCGGCCTCCACGCTCAGGATCGGGGTCTTGCGCACGCGGCCGGCGATGCGGGCGGCGGCGGCGGTGATGTCGTCGGGGCTGGGATACGTCATGGGCGGACCTTGGCGGGACCGCGCGGCGGCGTCAACGCGGGACGGTCAGGTCAGGCGCGCGCACCAGTCGATGCGCCGCCCGCCGCGATAGGGCACCGCCAGCCCCTCGGAGATCAGCACCGCGCCCACGTCCCGCCCGTCGAGCGAGAGCCGCACCAAGCGGCGTCCGTAGCGGTCCATCTCGCCGATGCGCGGCTCCACCATGCGGGCGTTCGCCACCAGCGTCCGCAGCCGCGCCGTGGCCTGACGCGCGACCCGCGCCTCGGCGGCGCAGCCGGGCTCGAACGACTCGGGCGTGTCGTAACCCGTCAGCCGCGCGCGGAACGCGCCGTATTCCGCGCAATTCATGTCCACCGTGTCGCCATCGACCACCGATGTTACGCGGCAGGCCGGGGCCGAGACCGCCGCGCTTGAGTCTTTCGGCGCGCTCATCTGAGGGGACTGACAGGCGGCGATCAGCCCGGCTGCGGCCAGCAGCAGGGGGACCGCGATCCGGAACGGCGTTATCCGCCGCGATGTCCGAAGGCTGCGCATGGAAGCCGGTGTAGCGGGTCATGGCGGCAGAATTAAGGAAGCGGACGCGCCTGACGTGCGGTCAGGACGGGTCGGTGTCAGGCGTCGTCCTTTGAAGGCATATTGACACGTCCGTGCATTTCCTTAATATTGCTTACAAGTAATAAGGAGGCTAAATATGGTTCAGCTTACAACCTGCGCTCAGCTCGTCAATGAACTCAAGGCGGTCGAAAAGGGTGGAGGAGCGCATGTATGGATAGACAGCACATCAAGGATGATCGTAGGCGATTTTCCTCAGGCTATTATGTTCTTCGACTTCACTCGAGAAGCGTTCATGCCGCTGCCTAACGAGAGCGGACCTGCAGCCATGGAGAAAAAGCAAGCCGGCAAGGAAAGAGTATCGCTTCTCAATTTAGCGCCCCGAGTAACTCAAATCTTTGAGATAGAGACGGATGCTGCAATTTACGAAGTCGGATCAGCTACCGAGGCCCTTGTGAGGGGACTGGAAATAATCGAAGACAAGCGTCCAGGGATTCACCTAGAACTTGCCAAGGAGAAGAAGCGGACGAAGAGAATGGTCGCTCACGAACGCGAGCAACTCTATGACCATCCTCATCCGCCCGAACATTCTCGAAAACTTAAGTCTGGGTTTTGGGTAGCCACGAACAATAAGGCAGATGAAGCAATCAACTACCTACGAAAAGCAGCCGATATGGCCGGAATGACGGGATCTTTCAGTGTCCGAAGAAAACCGACCGGATGAATAGTAGGTGGCATGTCAGCCCAGGCTCATGCTCGCCGCACTTTCGGGAAGTTCCTCGTCGAAGCAGCGCTGGTAGAACTCCGCCACGGTCTGACGCTCCAACTCGTCGCACTTGTTGAGGAAGGACACGCGGAAGGCATAGCCCACGTCGCGGAAGATCTCGGCGTTCTGGGCCCAGTTGATGACCGTCCGGGGGCTCATCACGGTGGAAAGCTCCCCGTTCATGAAGGCCGTGCGCGTCAGGTCGGCGACCGTGACCATCTGGCTTACGGTGCGGCGCCCCTTCTCGGTGTTGTAATGCGGGTTCTTGGCCAGCACGATCGCCGTCTCGGCGTCATGGCTGAGATAGTTCAGCGTCGCCACGAGGCTCCAGCGGTCCATCTGCGCCTGGTTGATCTGCTGCACGCCGTGATAAAGGCCGGTCGTGTCGCCGAGGCCGACGGTGTTCGCGGTCGCGAAAAGGCGGAAGCACGGGTTGGGCGTGATGATCTCGTTCTGGTCGAGAAGCGTCAGCTTGCCGTCATGTTCCAGCACGCGCTGGATCACGAACATCACGTCGGCCCGGCCCGCGTCGTATTCGTCGAAGACGATGGCCACGGGGTTGCGCAGCGCCCAGGGCAGGATGCCCTCGTGGAACTCGGTCACCTGCTTGCCGTCGCGCAGCTTGATCGCGTCCTTGCCGATCAGGTCGATCCGGGAGATGTGGCTGTCGAGGTTCACGCGCACGCAGGGCCAGTTCAGCCGCGCGGCGATCTGTTCGATATGCGTCGATTTGCCGGTGCCGTGATAGCCCTGGATCATGACGCGGCGGTTGTGGGCGAAGCCCGCGAGGATCGCCAGCGTCGTGTCGGGATCGAACTTGTAGGTCGTGTCGATCGCCGGAACGCGGTCGGTGCGCTCCGGGAAACCCTTGACCCGCATATCGCTGTCGATGCCGAACACCTCGCGCACCGAGATTTCCTCGGTCGGTTTCGCGTCCATGCTCAAGCTGCCGTCTGCCATGTTGTCCTCGGGCGTGATGGGGGAAGTTTCGGTGCCGTGCCGTCGTGCAACATATCGCGGGGGGCTGCAAGGGGAAGGGCGCCGCCGCCCGTTCGCCAACCGGGCGGCGGAAGGGATGGGCCAAGGCCCGTGCGGTTCAGTTCCAGCAGCTCACGCGCACGGCGATGTCGGCGCCCAGCCGCGCCAGCTGGTCGCGGTTGAGCGTGGTGCCTGCCGATGCGGCCGTCTGCAGCGGCACACCGGCCGAGGCCATGGCCCCGAGCAGGCTGTCGGAGCGGAGCGCAAGCGTCACCTCGTCGGGCAGCATTCTCTGACCGGCCGTCCCCGGAAGCACCATGCCCAGAACCGCGCCCGAGGCGTCGAGCACCGGCCCGCCCGCCTCGCTGTCGCCGGTGGTCAGGTCGAGCCGCTGCATCCAGGCCTCGCCATCCACGCCTTCCAGCGCCGAGATGCTGCCGAAGGTCGTCGAGGCATAGGACAATGCGCCGTCAAAGGGAAAGCCCGCCACGGCTATATCGCTGCGCATGCGGCCCGGGTCGGGCGCGATGCGCGCGAAGGCCAGTGGCGCCAGCGCCTGCTCGGGGCGCAGGACGGCCAGACCCAGCGCGTCGTCGCGGAAGGCGACGCTTGCGGGATAGGCGTTGTCGATCAGGATGCGGTCGCATTGCCCGGTCGCGCCGGTGATGGCCTCGGTCGTGGTCAGCACCGTGCCGGAGGCGTCGACGAAGAAGCCCGAGCGCACCAGTTCCGGCCGCCGCACCTCGAAGCCCGAGACGAGGTCGATATCCTCACCTGCGTTCTCCGGCGCGAAGGCGGGGTCGAGCGTACCGGGGAAATAGTCGATGGTCTCGCGGATACGCTCGATGATCTGTTCCACGTCCGTGTCGCGCTCGGGTTCCCAGATCACGGAAAAGCCCTTGACGGCGCCGGCGGTCACGCGCGCCTCGGTATGGCTGCGCAAACTGTCGCTCCGCCCGGTCAGCAGGAAACTGTCACGGCCGCGTTCGCGCTCACCGTCGAGCGGCACGATCTCCAGCGTCTGCATGATCTCGTAAAGACCGAAAAGCGTGGCGCGGTCGCCCGGCTGGCTGATCAGCAGGACGGTCAGGCCGCTGTCATTGATCGGCGTGTAGCGGGCGAAGGGGAAGTTGTATTCCTCGAAGGCGACCATGCCCATGGGCAGGACCACGTCGATACCCGCCGTCGCGTCGGTGACCTGCGCATAGCCCAGCCGTGCGAGCTCGGTTTCGTATTCGTCGAGCAATTGCGCCCGCTGCCGCGTGGTCAGCACACCGCTCGGCTCCAGCCCGCGCGCGATCTGCCAGTCGGTCATGGCCCCCCGCGTGCCCGGGCCGAAGGCGCCGTCGATGCCGCCCTGGTAGAAACCGAAATACTGCAGCGCGATCTGCAGGGCGTCGCGTTCCTCGCGGGTCAGCTGTGCCTCGCTCTGGCGCGCCTGATCGGGGGTTTCCTCCTGCACGACAACGACTTCGGGCACGGGCTCGGGTTCCGGTTCCGGCTCGGGCGCGGCTTCGGGTTCGGACGCACCCGAGGCAATGGGTTCGACCTCCGGTTCGGGCGCGGCGTCCACGATCTCCGGGGCTGCTTCCGGCGCCGCCTCCGGGGCGGGCGCGGCGGCGACACCGCCATCAAGACGGTCCTCGCCGATGGGGAAGAACTGCGAGTTGTAGGCGGTGCGCGGCTGGATGAAGCTGTCGGACGGGATGCGGCCCGCCGCGACAAGCTCGGCCAGGACGCGCTGCGCCTCGGCGCGGACGTAAGGGCCGAGCGCGATGGCGTAGAAGCCGCCCGCGTTGAGCCCGTTCACATTGTCGAATTCGGGCGTGTAGGTCCTGATCCGCGCCTCGGTGTTGCCGAGGGCCGCGTAGCTTTCGATCTGGATCCAGACCCGTTCGGTCGGGTCCTGCGCGCGGGCGGGGCCCGGCGTCACGATCATGCACAGGCCAAGGGTCAACGTCAGGGCCGCCAGACCCCGGAGAAAGCTCGTCAGCATCGCGTCGATTATCCCGTCGTTTTCAAATCACTGCTCCGCTCCGCCCGGGTCCGCCCCGCACGAAAGCGCCGTCACGCGGAACGTTAGCAGAGCGGGCGGGCGATGCACCAGCCGAAGCGCGCGACTTGGCGATGTTCTGTGGCGCTCCTGCGCCATCCGCGGGGTCCGGGCCGCGATTGACCCCACCCCGGCCACGCCCTAGAGAGACGCGCGAGCCCCCTCATGCCCAACGCCCCGGACCCTGACGCCATGCCAGACGCCGAAAAGACGACCCGCCCGCGCAGCTTCCAGGAGATCATCCTGCGGCTGCAGCGATACTGGGCGGAGAAGGGCTGCGCGATCATGCAGCCCTATGACATGGAGGTCGGCGCGGGCACGTTTCACCCGGCGACCACGCTGCGTTCGCTGGGCTCGAAACCCTGGGCCGCGGCCTATGTGCAGCCTTCGCGCCGCCCCACCGATGGCCGCTACGGCGAAAACCCCAACCGGCTGCAGCATTACTACCAGTATCAGGTGCTCATCAAACCCAGCCCGCCGGACCTGCAGGATCTCTACCTCGGTTCTCTGGCCGCGATCGGGATCGATCTGGACATTCACGACATCCGCTTCGTCGAGGACGACTGGGAAAGCCCCACGCTTGGCGCATGGGGCCTTGGCTGGGAGGTCTGGTGCGACGGGATGGAGGTCAGCCAGTTCACCTATTTCCAGCAGGTCGGCGGCCATGACTGCCATCCCGTCTCGGGCGAGCTGACCTACGGGCTGGAGCGGCTGGCGATGTATGTGCTGGGCATCGACCATGTTATGGACATGCCCTTCAACGACCCCGACGCGCCCATCGCGCTAAGCTATGGCGATGTCTTCCGCCAGACGGAGGAGGAATATTCCCGCCACAACTTCGACGCGGCCGAGACCGAGATGCTTCTGCGGCATTTCGAGGACGCGGAGGCCGAGTGCCAGCGCCTTCTGGCCGAGCCCCATGACGACCCGCGCACGGGCAAGCGCATCGTTCTGGCGCACCCGGCCTACGACCAGTGCATCAAGGCCAGCCACCTGTTCAACCTGCTCGACGCGCGCGGCGTGATCTCGGTGACCGAGCGGCAGGCCTATATCGGCCGGGTCCGCGCGCTGGCCAAGCTCTGCGCCGACGCCTTCGTGGCGACGGAGGCCGGGGGCTGGACGGGCGAGGCCGCATGACCTCTGGCCGCTGGCTTGTCGTCGCCATCCTCGGCGTGACCGCCGTTTTCGCGGCGGCGCAATGGTATTTCCAGACCCGCGCCTATTATGCGCCCATCGAGAGCGCCGACCTTGTCGTCACCACGCTCACGGGCGAGGTGCTGCCGCTCGCGCCCCGCGATTTCGAGGGGATCGACGCCGATACCTCGCCGCTGCGCTTCCGCGTCTGCTTCACGCTCGATGAGGCGGGGGTGGGGACGGCGCTGAGGGGCGCGCCCTATGATGAGCCGACGCCACTGGTCGCGCCCGCGTGGTTCGAGTGTTTCGACGCCGAGGCCATTGGTGCTGCGCTGGAGGCGGGGGAAGCCGAGGCCGTTCTCGCCGAGCGCGAGGCGCGGGCGGGCGTCGACCGGGTGCTGGCGATCTTTCCCGACGGTCGCGCCTATGGCTGGCACCAGCTGAACGGATCGCTGGAATAGCCGCCAAGCCGGTTGCCCCCGTCGCGCCGACACGCGATACACCGACCCGACAGACGCCCGGACCCCCGAACCGCTGGATAAACCCGATGCCCGACCTTCTGCTGGAACTCTTTTCCGAGGAAATTCCCGCCCGGATGCAGGCGCGCGCGTCCGAGGACCTCAGGCGCCTTGTCACCGATGCTCTGGTCGAGGCGGGGCTGACCTATGCCGCCGCCGGGGCCTATGCCACGCCGCGCCGCCTGACGCTGGCGCTGGAGGGGCTCAGCGCGCAAAGCCCCACGGTGACCGAGGAACGCAAGGGCCCCCGCACCGATGCCCCGGAAAAGGCGCTGGAGGGGTTCCTGCGCGCCACCGGCCTGACGAAGGACCAGCTCGAGGCGCGCGACGACAAGAAGGGGCAGGTCTGGTTCGCGAAGGTGACGAAGACCGGCCGCCCCGCCGCCGAGATCGTGGCCGAGGTCGTGCCGCAGGTCGTGCGCAATTTCCCGTGGCCGAAATCCATGCGATGGGGCGCGGGATCGCTGCGCTGGGTGCGGCCGCTGCACTCGATCCTGTGCATCCTGAGCGACGAGGCCGGCGCGACCGTCGTGCCCTTCGACGTGGACGGGATCGCCTCGGGCGACACGACCGAGGGCCACCGTTTCATGGCGCCGGGGCGGATCAAGGTGACCGCCTTCGAGGATTACGAGGCGAAGCTGCGCGCCGCGAAGGTGATCCTCGACCCACAGGCGCGGGCCGACGCGATCTGGCACGACGCCACCAACCTCGCCTTTGCGGCGGGCCTAGAGGTGGTCGAGGACAGGGGCCTTCTGGCCGAGGTCGCGGGGCTTGTGGAATGGCCCGTGGTGCTGATGGGCGAGATCGGGGCGGATTTCCTCGACCTGCCGCCCGAGGTGCTTCGGACCTCGATGAAGGAACATCAGAAATTCTTTTCGGTCCGCAACCCTGCCAGCGGGCGGATCGAGCGCTTCGTCACTGTTGCCAATCGCGAAACAACGGATCACGGCGCGACGATTCTGGCGGGAAATCAGAAGGTTCTCTCCGCCCGCCTGTCGGATGCGAAATTCTTCTGGGACAATGACCTGCGCGTGGCCAAGGCCGGTATGGACGATTGGACCGAGGCCCTGAAATCGGTGACCTTCGAGCGGCGCCTCGGCTCCGTCGCGGACCGCGTCGAACGGATCGCGGACCTGTCGGCCGAGATCGCGCCGCTGATCGGCGCAGACCCCGAACAGGCGCGCACGGCCGCGCGCATCGCCAAGGCCGACCTCCATTCCGAGATGGTGTTCGAGTTTCCCGAGCTTCAGGGCACCATGGGCCGCTACTATGCCGAGGCGGCGGGGCATCCGCCCGAGATCGCCGCCGTGGCGCAGGAGCATTACCAGCCGCTCGGCCCCTCCGACGCCGTGCCGACCGCGCCGCTTTCCGTCGCCGTGGCGCTGGCCGAGAAGATCGACACGCTGACGGGCTTCTGGGCCATCGACGAGAAGCCGACGGGATCGAAGGACCCCTTTGCGCTGCGGCGGGCGGCGCTGGGGGTGATCCGCATCCTTGTCGACAATCACCTGCGCCTGCGGCTCTACCCGCTGATCGACCGGCAGATCGTCCGGCACAAGATCACCATCCATCGTCCGAGGGCGGGCGATGGGGTGATCGACACGCTCGAGGAGATCGTCGACGAGATCGCCCATCACGGCGTGTTCGGATCGGCCTTTCGCGCGGTGCTCGACCGACTGCGGGAAGCCGGCACGTCGCACGACCTCAGCGACGGTTCGGTCCTGCACACGGTGGGCGAGCGGGTGCCGGACCTGTCGACGGACCTGCTGGCCTTCTTCCACGACCGTCTCAAGGTGCATCTGCGCGCCGAGGAAATCGGCCATGACGTGATCGACGCCGCGCTGTCGAAGCCGCCGGTCGATGATCTGGCGCTCGTCGTGTCCCGCGCCCGTGCGCTGCAGGACTTTCTCAGAACGCCGGAGGGGGAGAACCTCGTGCAGGGCTATCGCCGCGCGGCCAATATCCTGGCCCAGGCGGAGGAGAAGGACGGCGTCGAGTACCGCTTCGGCGCCGATCTCAAATTCGCCGAGACCGAGGAGGAGCGGGCGCTTTTCGCTGCGCTTGAAACCGCAACCGCCCGGATCGCGCCTGCGCTGGAGGCCGAGGAATTCGCCGCAGCCATGGGCCACATGGCCGCGCTGCGCGGTCCCATCGACGCATTCTTCGAGGCGGTGCAGGTCAATGCCGACAACCAGATCTTGCGCCGCAACCGGTTGAATTTGCTGCATCAGATCGTGCAAACCTGCGAACAGGTGGCCGATCTGGGCAAGCTGTCGGGCTAGCTGCGCGCAGCTTGATCGCGACAGTGATGCGATTGTAACGTTCCAATACGCCGCACCGCCGCGATGTCCGGTAAACTGGACAGGTCGCGCATGGGTTGTATGTTCTATGCTGCAACCGCAAACGCGCGGGCATTCCGGACGGCATCATGCTCACGACCCCCGACTTCACCGAAATCACGCATACCGCCGAGATCAGGACCGAGCGGCACGGCAACCGCGCGAAGTGCCTGCAGCGGCTGATCCGGCTCGAACTGCCGGTTCCGATGACGGTGGCCTTGCCCTTCGACACGGTGCGCGCCATCGCGCAGGGCCGTCTGCCGGACATGGCGGCGCTGGTGGGCGTGTTCGGCGACGGTGCGCTGGTTTCCGTGCGCTCCTCCAGCGCGGCGCAGGACTGGGGCGGGCCGGGGACGATCCTGAACATCGGGATGAACGACGCGGTGCATGAGCGTCTGGCCCAGACCTTCGGGCGCGATACCGCGGATGCCTTCTATGTCGGTTTCATCCGCGCCTATGCCGTCAATGTCATGCGGCTCGAACCGGACGGGTTCGACGGGCCGATGACCCCCCGGCTGGCCAAGTCCCATTACGAGGACGAGATGGAGGAGGCGTTTCCCCAGGATCCCGCCACCCAGCTCAGCGAAGTGCTGCGCAGCATGGCGCGCGCATGGGAAGGCACCAGCGCGCGGCTCTTGCGGCAGGCGCAGGGCGCGCCGCCCGATGCCGGGCTCGGCCTTGTCGTGCAGCGCATGGCGCGCGGGCCGGGCAAGGGTCTTTCCGGTGCCGGCGTGGTGCAGTTCATCAGTTCCGACACCGGTGCGCCGCAGGTCACCGGCCGCTATCTGCCGCAGGGGCAGGGGCGCGCGGCGCTGTCTCGGTCCGAGGCGATGTTCATCGAGACGGATGCCCGCGGCCCCGCGCTGGAGGATGACGCGCCCGCTCAGGTGGCCGAGCTTCGCCGCTTCGGCGCGCTGGTGCGCCAGCGCCTGCGCGAGGAGATGCAGATCGAGTTCACGCTGATGGATGGCGAGCTTCGGGTGCTGGACGCGGTGCGCGCGCCGCGCTCGGCCCGGGCCGATGTCGCCATCGCCATCGGGCTGGCCGAGGAGGGCGTGATCGACCGCGACGAGGCGCTGCGGCGCATTCCGCCCAACACGCTCAACCAGCTACTGCACCGCCAGGTGTCCGCTGAGTCCGAACGCGATGTCCTGACGCGCGGGATCGCGGCGGCCCCCGGTGCCGCCACCGGTCGCATCGTGTTCTCCGCCGCCGCCGCCCAGGCCTCTGCCGCGCAGGGCGAGCCCTGTATCCTCGTGCGCCGCGAGACCAGCCCCGAGGATATCCGCGGCATGCACGCGGCCGAAGGCATCCTCACCGAACGCGGCGGCACGACCTCCCACGCCGCGGTGATCGCGCGGGGCTTGGGCCTGCCCTGCGTCACCGGGGCCACGCGGCTGCAACTCGACCAGCGCAAGAAGACCCTGACCGTGCCCGGCCGCAAGGTGTTCCACGAGGGCGATATCATCACCGTCGACGGCACCTCCGGCGAGGTGCTGGTGGGCGCGGCCGAGATGGTGGAACCGGCGCTTGGCGGCGCCTTCGCCACGCTGATGGACTGGGCCGATCTGGCGCGCGACATCGGCGTGCGCGCCAATGCCGACACGCCCGAGGACGCTGCGATGGCGCAGCGTTTCGGCGTGGACGGGATCGGGCTCTGCCGGACCGAACACATGTTCTTCGACCCCGCGCGCCTGACGGTGATGCGCGAGATGATCTTCGCCGAGAACCCCGCCGACCGGGCCGCGGCGCTGGAGCTTCTGCTGCCGATGCAGCGCGATGATTTCACCGAGCTTTTCCAGATCATGCAGGGCCAGCCCGTCTGCATCCGCCTGTTCGACCCGCCGCTGCACGAGTTCCTGCCCGGCGACCGGGAGGGCATCCGCGCGCTGGCCGAGGCGCTGGACCTGCCGCTGGCCCGCGTGTCGGCGCGGATCGAGAGCCTGCAGGAATACAATCCCATGCTGGGCATGCGCGGCGTGCGGCTGGGCATCACCGTGCCCGAGATTTACGAGATGCAGGCCCGCGCGATCTTCGAGGCGACGATCCGCGCCTCGACGAAGGGGGCGCCCGTCGTGCCCGAGATCATGATCCCGCTGGTGTCGGCCCGGCGCGAGGTGGAACTGGTCAAGGGCCGCGTCGATGCGATCGCGGCCGCCGTGCGCGCCGAAACGGGCAAGGATTTCGCCTACAGGCTCGGCGTCATGGTGGAAACGCCGCGCGCCGCGCTGCGCGCGGGCGAGATCGCGGAACATTCCGCGTTCCTGTCCTTCGGCACCAACGACCTGACGCAGATGACCTACGGGCTCAGCCGGGACGACGCGGGCCGCTTCATGTCGGCCTATGTGCAGCAGGGCGTGTTCGAGGAGGACCCGTTCCAGCAGCTCGACCTCGACGGGGTGGGCGAATTGCTTCTGCTCGGGGCGGCGCGGGGGCGTTCGGCACGGCCGGACGTGATGCTGTCGATGTGCGGCGAGCATGCGGGGCATCCCGATTCGATCGGGTTCTGCCGCCGTGCGGGCTTCGATTATGTCAGCTGTTCGCCCTTCCGGGTGCCGGTGGCGAAACTGGCCGCGGCACAATTATCCATCGCGGACAGGGATTTGGACGGCGACATTCACCCTGACCTTGACGCCGGGTCCTGATTGTTTACGAAATGCTAACAACTCTTTGCGTGGTCATGAGTGGCTAACGCTAGATTCGGTGTCGGTTTGGGCCTGAGCACGATTCGGTCTAAACAGTTGCGAATCACCACTATGTGGAGAGCGGACGTCAAGTCCGCCCGGAAGGGGTAACATGTCGAGACGACTTGCTTTGGCCGCCTGGGCTGCGGGCCTTGCAATGTTGGGTGCGTCCTTGGCGTCGCCTGCAGTGGCCGATGTGACCCTGTCCACGTCGACCGCGCCCGATGGCGGCATCTCGGGGCGCCTCGGGGGCCTCATGGGGGTCGAGATGGCCTCCCTCTCCACTCTGTCGGAGATGCGTCTGCGCCGCCTCGGATCGCCCTACGTGGCCCCTTCGGGCGACGACCCGCGCATCATGTCCGTGTCGGAACTGGACGGTCTGACCAGCCCGCGCGGTGGTGACGAATGGCATTGCCTGACCGAAGCGCTCTATTTCGAGGCGCGCGGCGAACCCATCGAGGGCCAGTACGCGGTGGCGGAAGTCATCCTCAATCGTGTCGACCACGCCAATTATCCCGACAGTGTTTGCGATGTGGTTAACGAAGGCACGGGCCGGCGCTTCGCCTGCCAGTTCACCTATACCTGCGACGGCCATCCCGAAGAGATGGCGGATGCGCGGGCGCTCCACCGGCTGGGCCACATCGCGCGCATCATGCTCGACGGCGCGCCGCGCGACCTGACCGGGGGCGCCACGCATTACCATGCCGACTGGGTCGATCCGCGCTGGTCGCGCGTCTACCCCCGCACCGCCGAATACGGGGTGCACGTCTTCTACCGCCAGCAATACTGAAACGCCGCCCCCGGCGTCGCGTTCCGGCCCGGCCATGACGTTTGGTGTCATTGCTGCGCAGCCTCCCCGTGTTAGGGCGGCCCCATGACCGACGATCTGCCAACCGCCTTCTCCCACCCGTCCGAACGCGCCAAGGCCACCGCGTCCGGCGCGCCGCGCGACCGCATCTCGATGACCGAGCATCTGCGCAAGGTCGAGATCGGCGCCTTCCAGGCCGAGCGCGGCGTGACGCAGACGATCCGCTTCGACGTGGTCGTCGAGGTCGAGACGCGCGCCGAGAGTGCCGCCGACGACGTGGACCGCATCCTGTCCTACGACACCATCGTGGAGGCCATCGACGCGGCGCTCGAGGCCGAACGCGTGAACCTGCTCGAGACGCTGGCCTCGCGCATCGCCGACGGCATTCTGGCCCATCCGCTCGCGGCCCGCGTCTTCGTGCGCATCGGGAAGCTCGACCGGGGCCCCTACACGCTGGGCGTCGAGATCGTGCGCGAGGCGCCGCAAGGCCGCCGGCGTCTGCGCCTTCTGCAGGAACACGCCCCCCATCCGGTCGTGGTGTTCCTGTCGAACGAGGCCGCGGCGCGCGACGATCTGGGCGCGCTTCTGGACGCTCTGCAGGCAGAAGGCGCGCCGCTGATCCTGTGCGTGGATCGCCCCGCCGTGGAGGTGCCGCGCGCCGGTCACGCCATGCCGCAACGCCGGATCGACCTTCTGGCCATCGAACAGGGCGCGTGGTGCCTCGCCGCGCGCGACCCGCGCTGTGTCGTGGTGGAGACCCGGACCGAGCTCGACTGGGCCATGCGCCACGGCGGGATCAGCGTTTGGGCGCCCTCGAAACTGGTCCTCGACGCCGTGCAGGGGCCCGAGGGCCATGTGACCGCGTCGCTGGCGCTCGCCTACTGGCTGGCCGAGGCCTTCGACGCGCGCGCGGTGCTGGAGATCGGAGGCCCGCGCCAGCCGCTGCCGGAAAGTGCAACGGTGCCGGAAAACCGGGTCGCGATCGCTGCCGGGTCTATGCCCGCACCGGGCTGGCTGACGTCCAGCGCATGATCCGGCGATCCGGCCGACCCGGGACCGGCGCGGGGCCCGTATCGTGAAACGCCGCGTCGCGGAGCATGCGCACGGACAGGGTCGTTTCGCTGTCGGCGAAGGTGAAAACCCGATCGGCGCGCAATGTGCCCGCCCCGAACAGGATCGCGTCGGTCAGGAATTCGCCCGCGAGCCCCACCTGCGGCACGTCCGGCGTGAGCGACAGCATCAGTTCGATCCCGTCATCCGCGCCGAACCCGAGGCGGAAGCCACCGACACCCACGTCGCGGCCGCCGACCTGCAGCGTCCAGGGCGCCACGAAATGCCTGGCCTGGTCTTGCAGGTTGCGCTGCAACTCCCTTTCCCCGAGCGCGCCATAAACGCGCCCATAGACCGTGGCGTCGGCTTCCGACGGTTCGCGCCCGACAAGATGACGGGTCCTGAATGGGTAGGGCGATTTCATTACGTAATGTTTACGATGGGTTGCGGCCCCGTCAATTGGCATTTTCAACAGGGTCTGCGACAAGACTCGGAGCCGTCGCGCATCCGGACGCACGGTAACCGGGGATCATGACCGACTACTTTCGCCCCATTCCCGAAACCGACCCGGCCACCCGCCCGGGTGCGCTGCCGCTGGCCGGGGGCTGGGCACGCTTCTGCGAGGTCGAGCATCTCTCGCGCGGGAGGGCGCCCGAAATCCTGGCCGCGGCGGAGATCCCCGCGCCTGTGCTCGAGCGGCTGACGCGGCCGCGCAGGCCGGTGGCGGGGCTTGCGCTGGACGTGCCGCGGCTGATGGGCATCCTGAACGTGACGCCCGACAGTTTCTCGGACGGCGGCGTTCATGCCGATCCGGCCGTCGCGGTCGCCCGGGCGGAGGCCATGGTGGCCGAAGGGGCCGACCTGATCGATATCGGCGGCGAATCGACCCGTCCCGGCGCGGCGGAGCTGCCCGAGGCCGAGGAGATCGCACGCATCCGCCCCGTGATCGAGGCGCTGGCCGCGCGTGCGCCGGGCATGGTCCTGAGCCTCGACACGCGCAAATCCGACGTCGCCCGCGCCGGGCTGGAGGCGGGGGCGCATATCCTCAACGACGTCTCCGGGCTGCGCTTCGACCCCAGCCTCGCCGATGTCGCCGCCCGCTCCGGCGCGCCGCTGATCCTGATGCATTCCATCGGCACGCCCGAGACGATGCAAGCCATGGCGGAGCGGGGCGCCTATGGTGACGTCCTGCTCGATGTCTACGACGCGCTTGAGGCCGCGGTGGCGCAGGCGGAGGCCGCCGGCGTCGCGCGCAAGGCCATCGTCGTCGATCCCGGCATCGGCTTCGGCAAGACCGACGCCGGCAACCGCGCGCTGATGGCGCGGATCGGGCTGTTTCACGGGCTGGGCTGCCCGATCCTGCTGGGCGCGTCGCGCAAGGGGTTCGTGGGTCGCGTGGGCGGCGTGCCCAAGGCGGCGGACCGCGGGCCGGGGTCCGCGGGGCTTGCGATCTGGGCGGTGTCGCAGGGCGTTCAGTTTCTGCGCGTTCATGATATGGACACGCACCGGCAGGCCATCGCATTGTGGAGGTCCGTGTCCGGTCCTGATTGAGATCGCCGGGAGCGGCAGCGACGTATGCTGGCAGTGAACGGGGAATGGGGCACGGGAGACGCGCGCGTGGCACGAGAACTCTTTGGAACAGACGGGGTCCGCGGGCGGGCCAACACCCATCCTATGACCGCCGAACTGGCGCTGCGTCTCGGCGCGGCGGCGGGGCGTTTCTTTCGCCGGGACGACAGCGCGCCGCACCGGGTGGTGATCGGCAAGGACACGCGGCTTTCGGGCTACATGCTGGAAAACGCGCTGACCGCCGGGTTCACCTCGACGGGGATGAACGTGCTGCTGCTGGGCCCCGTGCCCACGCCCGCCGTGGGGCTGCTCACCCGGTCGATGCGGGCCGATGTGGGCGTGATGATCTCGGCCAGCCACAACCCGGCCGAGGATAACGGGATCAAGTTCTTCGGCCCCGATGGCTTCAAGCTCTCCGACGCGGCGGAGGAAGAGATCGAGGCGCTACTGAAGGCCGGGGTCCGCCCCGCGCAGGCCGGCCATATCGGACGGGCCAAGCGCATCGACGACGGCCGTTTCCGCTATGTCGAGCGGGTCAAGAGCACCTTTCCCGCCGGGTTCAACCTGTCGGGGCTGCGCGTGGTGCTCGACTGCGCCAATGGCGCGTCCTACCGCGCCGCGCCCGAGGTGCTGTGGGAGCTTGGCGCCGAGGTGGTGGCGATGGGCGTCTCCCCCGATGGACACAATATCAACGACGGTGTGGGCTCGACCGCGACGCAGGCCGCCGCCGCGCGCATCCGGGAGATCCGCGCCGATGTGGGCATCTGCCTCGACGGTGACGCGGACCGCGTGATCTTGCTGGACGAGACCGGCGCCGAGGCCGATGGCGACCAGATCATGGCGCTGCTGGCCGAGCGCTGGGCAGCGGAGGACCGGCTGAAGGATGGTACGCTGGTGGCGACCGTGATGTCCAATCTCGGGCTGGAGCGGTTCCTGGAAGGCAAGGGCCTCGCGCTGCACCGCACCGCCGTGGGCGACCGCTACGTGGTCGAGGCGATGCGCCAGCACGGCTGGAACCTGGGCGGCGAGCAGTCGGGCCATATCGTCATGACGGACCACGCCACCACCGGCGACGGTCTGATGGCGGCGCTGCAGTTCCTGGCCGAGATGGTGCGCACCGGTCAGCCGGCGAGCGCGCTTGCGCACCGCTTCGAGTCGGTGCCGCAGATGTTGAGGAACGTGCGCTACACGGCCGGGACCGACCCCCTGGGCGATCCGGCGGTCCAGGCCGCGATCGCCGAGGGCGAGGCGAGCCTGAACGGGACGGGGCGGGTGCTGATCCGGAAATCCGGGACCGAGCCGCTGATCCGGGTCATGGCCGAGGCCGAGGACGAGGCGCTGATGGGCCGGATCGTGGACGAGATCGTCGCGTCCGTGCAGAAGGCCGGCTGAGGCGCGTTTGGCGGCGCGCCCTGCGGGCGCGTTCCCTTCCTCTCCGGT
>LJSY01000044.1:0-7308 GCA_001314805.1 Rhodobacteraceae bacterium HLUCCO18
CAACTCGTAGCGACGTTGGGACATGCTGCTCTCCTCTTTCCAAAGAGTGAATCAGCAAAGCCAAAACGACGCTAGTCATTTATGAGTGCGTGACCTAGTTCAGGGACGCGGCGCGCATCTCCAGCAGCACGTCGCGCGGGCCGGGCCGCGGGGTGTCGGCCTCCCCCAGCACGAGGTTGTCGTAGCCGAAGCCGGTTTCGAAGGACCACTGGCGCATCGCTTTCCCTTTCCGGCGTGCGGATTTGCCGGCAAATCCGGCCCGGAAAAGCCGGCTTTTCCGCGCCCCTACCTCAGGTCCGGCGGAACCGCCTCGGCGGCCAGTTCGGCCACCAGCGCGTCGAGGGCCATCACCTGCGTCTGCTTCTCGCCCAGTCGCCTCACGGTGACCGTGCCGTCCTCGACCTCCTTGCGCCCCACCGCCAGGATCACGGGAACCTTGCCGACGGAATGCTCGCGAACCTTGTAGTTGATCTTCTCGTTGCGGATGTCGGCCTCCGCGCGCAGCCCTGCCTTGGTCAGCGCGGCCACGGCCTGCTGCACGTAGTCATCGGCCTCCGACACGATGGAGGCCACCACGACCTGCCGCGGCGCCAACCAGAAGGGCAGGCGCCCCGCGTAGTTCTCGATCATGATGCCGATGAAGCGCTCGAAGGAGCCCAGGATCGCGCGGTGAAGCATGACGGGGCGGTGTTTTTCCCCGTCGGGGCCGATGTAATATGCGTCGAGCCGTTCGGGCAGGTTGAAATCCGCCTGAAAGGTTCCGCACTGCCACTCGCGCCCGATCGCGTCGGTCAGTTTGAAATCCAGCTTCGGCCCGTAGAACGCGCCTTCGCCGGGGTCGATCTCGTAGTCGTTGCGGACGCTGAGGATCGCCTTTTCAAGCGCGGTTTCGGCCTTGTCCCAGATCTCGTCGGAGCCGACGCGGACCTCGGGCCGGGTCGAGAGCTTGATGTCGAAACTCTCGAAACCCGCGTCGCGGTAGATGCCGGAGAGCAGCTCGATGAAGGCCGCGCATTCGGCTTCGATCTGGTCCTCCGTGCAGAAGATATGCGCGTCGTCCTGCGTGAAGCCGCGCACGCGCATCAACCCGTGGAGCGCGCCATGGGCCTCGTAGCGGTGGCACGATCCGAATTCGGCCAGCCTGAGCGGCAGGTCGCGGTAGGACTTGAGCCCCTGGTTGAAGATCTGCACGTGGCAGGGGCAGTTCATGGGCTTGAGCGCATTCGTCCGCTTCTCGTTGGCATGTTCCTCGTCGATCTCGGTGATGAACATGTTCTCGCGGTACTTGTCCCAGTGGCCCGAGGCCTCCCACAGCTTGCGGTCGACGACCTGCGGGGTCCTGATCTCCTTGTAGCCCGCGCGGTCCAGACGGCGGCGCATGTAATCCTCGAGCGCCCGGTAGATGGTCCAGCCGTTGGGGTGCCAGAACACCATGCCCGGCGCTTCCTCCTGGAAATGGAACAGCTCCATCTCGCGGCCCAGCCGGCGGTGGTCGCGCTTCTCGGCCTCTTCGAGGAAGGTGAGGTAAGCCTTCAGATCCTCGCGGTTGCGGAAACCCACGCCATAGATGCGCTGGAGCATCGGGCGGTTCGAGTCCCCGCGCCAGTAGGCGCCGGCGACGCTCATCAGCTTGAAGGCGTCTGCCGGAAGCTGGCCGGTATGCTGCAGGTGCGGGCCGCGGCAGAGGTCCTGCCAGTGGCCGTGCCAGTACATGCGGATCGGCTGATCCTCGGGGATCATGCCAACAAGTTCGACCTTGTAGGGCTCGTTATTGGCCTCGTAGTAGCGGATCGCGCGCTCGCGGTCCCAGATCTCGGTGGTGACGGGATCGCGGCGGTTGATGATCTCGCGCATCTTAGACTCGATCTGGCCGAGATCCTCGGGGGTGAAGGGCTCCGCCCGGTCGAAATCGTAGTACCAGCCATTCTCGATCACCGGGCCGATGGTGACGCGCACCTCGGGCCAGATCTCCTGCACCGCGCGGGCCATGACATGGGCGAGGTCGTGGCGGATGAGTTCGAGCGCCGGGGCTTCGTCCTTCATGGTGTGGATGGCGATTTCGGCATCGGCCTCCACCGGCCATTGCAGGTCCCAGTGGGCGCCGTTCACGGTGGCGCTGATGGCCTTTTTCGCGAGCGAGGGAGAGATGTCGGCGGCGACCTCGGCAGGGGTGATGCCGGCCTCGTAGGATCGGCTCGCGCCATCGGGGAAGGTCAGGGAAATTCGGCTCATCGGCCAGTCTCCTCGTCGGTTTGGCGCCTACGGAACGCCCGGTTGCGGGTATGTACGAAACGCGGCCTGAATGCCGGGGCAAACAGACCGCGTCAAGGCCATCTGGGTGTTCGCGCGGCCGATATCCAGGGGCGCCGGGTATTGATGAACCTGACCCATGGGCGTCGAACTGCCGGCCTGCGGGTCCGGGGATTGTCTGCGCCGCCACCACGGGGCAGGGTACCGGCGACACAAGGGACACGCGATGAACGACACCGAATTTCTTGAAACCGCGCAGGGCCGCAGGCTCGCCTATCACCGCTTTTCC
This sequence comes from Rhodobacteraceae bacterium HLUCCO18, assembly GCA_001314805.1. Classification (GTDB taxonomy): domain Bacteria; phylum Pseudomonadota; class Alphaproteobacteria; order Rhodobacterales; family Rhodobacteraceae; genus Roseibacterium. Next base: position 2,540 of record LJSY01000044.1, read on the forward strand.
GGGCGTGAGCCGGGCGTGGTGTTCCTGGGTGGCTTGCGCTCGGACATGACCGGCACCAAGGCCGTGCATCTGGAGGCCTGGGCGCGGCGGACGGGCCGTGCCTTCCTGCGGTTCGACTATTCCGGCCACGGGGCAAGCAGCGGTGAATTCACCAAGGGGTGTATCGGCGACTGGGCCGAGGATGCCGAGGCCGCGATCACCGCGCTGACCGAGGGGCCGGTGATCCTGGTGGGGTCGTCCATGGGCGGCTGGATCAGCCTTCTGATGGCCGGACGCATGCCGGAGAAGATCGCGGGTCTGGTGACCATCGCGGCCGCGCCCGATTTCGCCGAGGACGGGATGTGGGCCGAATGGTCTCAGCAGCAGCGCGCCACGCTCATGGACGAGGGGCAGGTCGCGCTGCCGTCCGAGTATGGCGAGGACATGATCGTCACGCGCCGCATGATCGAGGACGGGCGCGATCACCTCGTGCTGCGCAGCCCGCTGGAGGTGGCCGTGCCGGTGCGCATGTTGCAGGGGACGGCGGATGCCGATGTGCCCATGTCCGTCGCCTTGCGGCTTCTGGAGCATATGGAAGGCCCCGACATCCGGTTGGAACTGGTGAAGGGCGCGGACCATCGCTTCTCCGACCCCGCCTGTCTCGATACGATCACCCGCGCGATGGAGGAAGTCCTCGCGCTCGCCTGAGATTTGGGCGCGCGCGGTATCCCGTCCCCTGCGATCGTGGCGACGGCGACGCCGCGCTTTTCCCACAGCCATTTGCGGCACGATCCACGCCCCGGCGGCAGGGAACCGTCGGGCATCGACGCTCCGGTTTCGACGCTCTTCTCCGGGTCGATATGGCCCACCGCGAAAAAACCCTTGCCGAAACCGGTTTCGGAACAAAACACTTCCTCCGGGGAGTGAGATCAATGCCGAACAGCAGCAATGCCGGACCGGGCCGCGTGCGGGTCACGATCAACGATCTGGCCGCAGCGCTTGGGCTGTCCAAGGGCACCGTCAGCCGAGCGCTCAACGATTACCCGGATATCGCCGAGGCGACGCGCCTGCGCGTGCGGCGGGCGGCGGAGCGGATGGGTTACCGGCCAATGGCGCAGGCGCAGGCCATTCGCACGGGCCGCGCGCGGTCGCTGGGACTGGTGCTCAATGCCGGGCGCTCCGACGCGCACAAGCCGTTCCTCACCGATTTTCTCGACGGGATCAGCCGTGGCGCGAGCGAGGAAAGCTGGACCCTGACCGTCGCCACCTCCGAGGACGAGGCCGACGAGGTCGCGACGATGACGCGCCTTCTCGACGAGCGGAAGGTCGACGGCTTCATCCTGCCGCGCACCAAGACGCGGGATATGCGTATCTCGCTGCTGCGGGGCAGGGGCGTGCCCTTCATCCTGTTTGGCCGGACCGGGGACGCCACGGATTGCGCGTGGTTCGACATCGACGGCGAAGGCGCGATGCGCGCCGCCGTGCAGCGGCTGGCGGGGTTCGGCCACCGGCGCATCGGCTATATGGGCGGCCTGCCCGAGTTCCATTTTTCCCGGTTGCGGCGGCAGGGGTTTCTCGACGGGCTGGCCGGGGCCGGTCTCGCACCCGATCCCGCCTTGATGGTCGAGGGCGTGTTCACCGTCGAGGATGGCGCGGTCGCGGGGCTGCGCCTGCTGGATCATCCTCAGCCGCCCACGGCCGTGGTCTGCGCGCTCGACGTGGCGGCGCTGGGGCTTTACCGCGCCGCGATACGCGCAGGCCGCAAGGTGGGCCGGGACCTCGCCGTGATCTCCTATGACGGCAGCCCCGAGGCGGCCGTCTCCGATCCGCCGCTGACCAGCTACGCGGTCGACACCCGCGCCGCCGGCCGCGCGCTGGCCGAGATGCTGATCGCGAACATACGCGGCACTGCGCCCGAGGATCTGCGACGGATCGTGCCCGCGCGGCTGATCCCGCGCGCGTCCGACAGGCTCTTCGCCCGGGTCACGGATGCGCCGAGGGAGACGACCCAAGGGACCATCACCACGACACTTGCCTGAGAAAAACCAACGGGAGGATAGACATGACGACGACGAAACCGATGGGGCGCGTGGCCCTGATGGCGGCGGCCTCGGTGCTGGCGCTGAGCACGTCGGCCGGAGCGGACACGATCCGTTTCTGGACCACCGAGGAACAGCCCGAGCGCCTCGAACGCCAGCAGGCCATGGCCGCCGACTTCACCGCCGAGACCGGCATCGAGGTGGAAGTCATCCCGGTGACCGAGAGCGATCTGGGCACGCGGGCCACGGCGGCTTTCGCGGCCGGCGACCTGCCCGACGTGATCTACCACACGCTGCAATACGCGCTGCCATGGTACGACGCGGGCATCCTCGATGCCGAGGCGGCCACGGAAGTGATCGAGAGCCTCGGGACGGACACCTTCGCCTCCGGCGCGCTCGACATGGCGGCGGTGGATGAGGGCTACGCCTCCGTCCCCGTGGATGGCTGGACGCAGATGATCGTCTATCGCGCAGACCTGTTCGAGGAGAACGGGCTGGAGCCTCCGACGAGCTATGCGAACGTGCTGGCCGCGATCGAGGCGTTGCACAACCCGCCGGAGATGTTCGGCTTCGTTGCTGCGACCAAGGTGGACGAGAACTTCATGAGCCAGGTGCTGGAACACGTGTTCCTCGCCAATGGCGTCTCGCCGGTGGGTCCCGACGGGTTCCAGCCGCTCGAGGTCGGCCCGACGGTCGAGGTTCTGGACTTTTACAAGGCGATCGTCGAGGCCAGCCCCGAGGGGGAGCTCTTCTGGCAGCAGTCGCGCGAGCTCTATTTCGCGGGACGCGCGGCGATGATCATCTGGTCGCCCTTCATCCTCGACGAACTCGCGGGCCTGCGCGACGACGCGCCGCCGACGATCAATGACGATCCCACCTCGGCCGAACTCGCCGGCTTGACCGGTATCGTCACCAACTTCGCCGGTCCCTCGAACCCCGAAGGCGCCGCCTGGGCCGATATGCGCTATTTCGGGGTCACGGCGGATGCCGACACCGAGGCTGCGCAGTCCTTCATCGAGTATTCGATGTCGGACGGCTACACCGCGACGCTGGCCATCGCGCCCGAGGGCAAGTTCCCGGTGCGCCGTGGCGATGGCGAGAACCCTTCGGCCTTCACCGAGGCGTGGTCGCAGCTCGATGTGGGCGTCGAACGGCGCGCGCCGCTGGGTGACCTCTACGCGGCCGAGATGATCGACGAGATCGTGGGCGGCCTCGACGTGGCGCAGCGCTGGGGCGTGGCGGACGGGCAGCTGGCGCTGGCGTCCAACATCATCAACAGCCAGATCATCAACCGTCTGGTGCGCGAATACATCGACGGTGTGCGCGGCGCCGAGGAAACGGTGGAACTCCTCAATCAGGAGCTTGCCGCGATCGAATGATCGCGTGGCCCGGCGTTCGCGCGCCGGGCCACCCTGCCGCCGCCGGAGCGCCGTCATGACCACCGCCACCCCACCCAAAGGGCAGGGGCCGCTTGCCCGACGCGAGGCACGGCTGGCCTGGGGCCTGATGCTGCCCACGCTGCTGAGCGTGACGCTTGTCGTGCTCCTGCCGCTTTTGGCGATCTTCTGGATTTCCGCCAAGCCGGTGGAGCTTGCCGACCTGCGCCCGCCGGCGCCGGTGGTGCGCGAGGATCTGCGCGACTCCGATGAACCGGTGGCCACCCTGCGCTACCGCATCCGCAACTCCAGCCAGCGGGAGGTGATCGAGAACGTCGTCCTGACCGACACCATCCCCGAGGGCGTCGCCATCGAGACCCTGCCCGAGACCTGCGCCCTCGACGGGGTCGCGCTCCGCTGTGCGCTGGGCACGCTGGAGGGCGGCGATCGGGTGACGCTGGAGATCCCGGCGGTTCTTTCCGGCGACGTCGACAGGCTGGAGACGCAGATCGAGGATGCCACGCCGGCGGTGGTGACGGGCGATGCGGACAACATCCTGACCAGCCTCGAATTCACGTGGGAAAACTTCCGCGAGGTGTTCGACGCGCGCGAGTTCTGGGCGGTGATCTGGGCCACGTTGTTCTATACCGTCGTCGGCACGTTCGGCGCGCTCATCGTGGGTCTTTTCGCGGCGCTTCTGCTGAACAAGTCCTTCCGGGGGCAGGGGGTGCTGCGGGGCCTCTACCTCTTTCCCTATGTCGCCCCGGTGATCGCCGTGGCCTTCACATGGGTGATCCTGCTGGACCCGTTCTCGGGGAGCGTCAACGCGCTTCTGGTGCAGATGGGCGTGACCGAAAGCTCGATCAACTTCTTCGGTGAGCGGCCCCTGGCGCTGATCATGGTGACGGTCTTCGAGATCTGGCGCTACTTCCCGCTGTCGTTTCTGTTCATCCTCGCGCGGATGCAGTCGATCGACCACGACATGTACGAGGCCGCCGACATCGACGGTGCCTCGCCGTTTCAGAAATTCCGCTATCTCAGCCTGCCCATGCTGATGGGCATCCTGTCCGTCCTGTTCCTGCTGCGCTTCATCTGGACCTTCAACAAGTTCGACGACATCTTCCTTCTGACGGGGGGCAATGCGGGCACGCGCACGCTGACCGTGAATGTCTACGAACAGGCGTTTGCACTGTCGAATATCGGTGCGGGCGCGGCGGTGGCCGTGGTGATCCTTCTGTGTCTGCTGGTCTTCTCGTGGTTCTTCTTCCGGTTCATGTCGAAGGAGGAAGGGCTGTGATCGGTTTGGCGGCGCGGGCGGGATCCGGTGGCGGTGCGGCCAAGTCCGATCGGACGTCGTTTTTCGGCGCCTTCGGCG
>LJSY01000044.1:7329-28515 GCA_001314805.1 Rhodobacteraceae bacterium HLUCCO18
CCTCCCCCCGCACCCCCCTCTGCGTATTTTTGGAAAGATGAAGGGGGATGGGTCGTGAAGGCGCTGTGGTACGGATATGTGACCGGACCCGTTCTGGGCGTGCTCTGGGCATGTGTCGCGGCGACGACCGTGGCCGTGCTCCTGTCCTTCGCCACGGGCGAGGCTTTCCGGCCCGGGCTCTGGGGCTGCGTCGTGACAGGGACCCTTGTCGGGCTCGCCGCGCCTGAAAACCGAGCGCGCTGGTTGCTGGCGGCGGGTGCCGCGGTGATCGGCTTCGCGCTGAGTTATACCGGGGCCTCGCCGATCCATGTGGCCGGAAGCGTGGGGGCGGGCGGGCATCTGGCCGCGGGGGTGGGGTTCGGCCTCGCGCTGGCCTGGCCGGTGGCGGTCATGATGGCGGATGCCCCGCGCGGCGCGCTGACGCGCCACGAATGGGAGGAGGCGGTGATCCGGTTTCTCACCGGCTTCGGCTATGTCTTCTTCACGGCGGCCGTCGCCATTCCGTTCTACGTGATGGTGATGACCTCGCTGAAGACGCAAGGGGAGCTCATCGCGAACCCGCTCGATTTCTCCATCGACCTTTCGCAGGGCTGGGCGCTGTTTCGATCCTACGAAGAGCTGTTCCGCGACTTCGATTTCGGCCAGTACATGTGGACCTCCTTCTACGTTTCGGTGCTGACGGTCCTCATCACGCTGCTGTTCTCGATCCCCGGTGCCTACGCGGTGGCGCGGCTGAGGTTCCGGGGGCAGAAGGCGCTCGGCCGGTCGATCCTGCTGATCTACATGGTTCCGATGATCGTGCTGGCGCTGCCGATCTACATCGCGTTTTCGATGACCGGTCTCAGGAATTCGATCCTCGGCATCGTCATGATCTACCCGGTCACGACCATCCCCGTGGCGCTTTACATGCTGCAGGGCTATTTCCGCGGGCTTCCGCCGGAAATCGAGGAGGCGGGGCTGATGGACGGGCTCAACCGGTTGCAGGTGATCTGGAAGATCACGCTGCCGCTCAGCCTGCCGGCGCTGGCGAGCGTCTCGCTTTACGTCTTCATGATCGCGTGGAACGAATTCCTGCTGGCCTTCATGCTGTTGGATGACCCTTCGAAATTCACGCTGACGCGGGGGATCGCCTCGCTCAATTCCTCGGAAGTGCCGCGCCAGCACCTGATGGCGGGGGCCGTGATCGCGACGGTGCCGGTGATGGCGCTGTTCCTTGGGCTGGAGAAGTTCATGACCCGTGGCCTGACGGCGGGGTCGGTGAAAGGATGACCGACGTGTTCGATACCATTGACGCGGAGCCCCTTGATCGGGAGGCCGAGCGCATATTGCGGCTCAACGACCGGGGCGGGTATACCGTGCCGACCGAGGGGCTTTATCCCTACCAGTGGAACTGGGACAGCGCCTTCGCGGGCCTGGGTTTCGCGGCCTTCGACATCGACCGTGCGTGGACCGAGATCGAGACGCTGTTCTCGGGCCAGTGGGGCAACGGGATGGTGCCGCATATCCTCTTTCACCGCGTTGACGCGGGCTATTTCCCCGGGCCGGATGTCTGGGGCACCGAGGATGCGCTGGGGCGCGGCGCGTGCAAGGTGCCGTCCTCGGGCATCAGCCAGCCGCCGGTGGTGGCGTCGCTCGCGTGGCGCATCTATCTCGCCGATCCCACGGCGGGGCATGACCGGCTCGCGGCGCTGTTCCCGAAGCTTCTGGCCTATCACCGGTGGATCATGGCGGCGCGCGCCGAAAGCGGGGCGGTGGCGATCACGCACCCGTGGGAGGCCGGGCGCGACAACGCGCCGGACTGGGACGAGGCCATGGCCGGGATCGATCCGGTGGGCGTGGCGCCCTATACGCGGCGGGATACGGGCCATGTGGACCCGCGGATGCGGCCCACGCAGGCCGATTACGACCGCTATATCTGGCTGGTGCAATTCGCTCGCGAGAGGCGTTGGGACGAGGCCGCCATCGCCGCCGAAAGCCCGTTCCGCGTGGCCGATCCGACGATGACCTTCACCGCGCTGCGCTCCACCCGCGACCTGCGGCTGGCGGCGGAGCTGCTGGGGGCCGGGACGGATGAGATCGACGGTTGGATCGCGCGGCTGGAGGACGGGGCGGCGATGCTGTGGAACCCCGAAACCGGCGCCTATGACGCGAGGAACCTGCGGACGGGGAATTTCGCGGGATCGGTGTCGAATGCGTCCTTCCTGAGCTGGTGGGCGGGGCTGGAGGACCGGCGCCCGCTGGAGACGCTCCGCAGGGTGATGACGGGCGCGCGCTACGTCCTGCCCAGCCATGACCTTTCGGCGGTGTCCTTCGATCACCTGCGCTACTGGCGAGGGCCGGTCTGGGCGATCATGAACTACATGGCGGCGAGCGGCATGGCCGAGCAGGGGTTGACGGCGGAGGGCGCGCGCATCCGCGCCGATACCGTGCGGCTGATCGTCGAGAACGGCTTCGCGGAATATTTCAGCCCCTCGGACGGCACGCCTGCGGGGGGCGCGACATTCACCTGGACGGCGGCGGTGTGGCTGGCCTGGGCCAGTCCGAGCCGGGGGGAGGCGTAGATGGGGGCGATCGAGCTCAAGGCCGTCGAGAAATGGTTCGGCGAGGTGCAGGTGATCAAGGGGGTCGACCTGCAGATCGCGGACGGGGAATTCGTGATCTTCGTGGGGCCGTCGGGCTGCGGGAAATCCACGCTTCTGCGGATGATCGCGGGGCTGGAGGAGACCTCGCGCGGGCAGGTCGTCATCGACGGGCGCGACGCCACGGCCGAGCCGCCGTCAAAGCGCGGGCTCGCCATGGTGTTCCAGTCCTACGCGCTTTACCCGCATATGTCGGTCGCGGAGAACATGGGCTTCTCGCTCAAGACCGCCGGCGCGCCGAAGGCCGAGCAGGAGGCCAAGGTGGCCGAGGCCGCGCGGGTCCTGCGGCTGGAGCCCTATCTGGAGCGTCGTCCCAAGGACCTCAGCGGCGGCCAGCGTCAGCGCGTGGCAATCGGCCGGTCCATCGTGCGGGACCCTACCGCGTTCCTGTTCGATGAGCCGCTGTCGAACCTCGACGCCGCTCTGCGGGTCGAGATGCGCTACGAGATCGCCAAGCTGCACCAGCATCTGACCTCGACGATGATCTACGTGACCCACGATCAGGTCGAGGCGATGACGCTCGCCGACCGGATCGTGGTGCTGGATTTCGGGACCATCGCGCAGGTGGGCACCCCGCGGGATCTGTACGAGAAACCCGCGAACCTTTTCGTGGCGGAGTTCATCGGCAGCCCGAAGATGAACATCCTGCCCTGTACCGTGTCGGGCGGGGAATACCACCTCGAGGCTGGGCGCGGTGGCCCGGCGCCAGGTTGCGACGGGGCTGTCAAGCTGGGGATCCGGCCCGAGGCGATCGAGCTTTGCCCGCAGGGCGAGGGCGATATCGACGGTGTGGTGGACCTCGTCGAATATCTCGGCGCCGATATCTTCCTGATCGTCGATTGCGGCGCGGTGGGCAAGGTGACCGTGCGGGTCGACGGCGACAGCGCCGTTCGCATGGGCGAGCATCTGGGCCTGCGCTTCGTCGCGAAACGGCTGCATTTCTTCGACGAGGCAGGTCTTGCGCTGATGTGAGAGGGGCGCCCCGCCACAGCCCGGACCCTGACGTTCCGCCTTTTCTTGCATTCGTATGCAGACTGCGCTAGCCGGGATGGGACAGCCCCTTTCGCGGGGCATGGCCAGACGCGGGAGGCGATGATGGCGGAGTATCTCAAGCGCGGAAAACCGGCCGATGAGCGGGCCGAGGATGACGCGAGGGTCCGGGCGACGGTCGAAGGCATCCTTGGCGATATCGAGGCCCGCGGCGATGCTGCAGTGCGGGAGTTGTCCGAGAAGTTCGACGGCTACAGGCCGCAGACCTTCCGGCTGACCGACAGCGAGATCGAAGCGGCAATGCAGAAGGTCTCGACCCGGGAGATGGCCGATATCCGCTTTGCCCAGGACCAGATCCGCAGATTCGCCGAGGTGCAGAAATCCTCGATGACCGATGTCGAGGTCGAAACGCTGCCGGGCGTCGTGCTAGGCCACAAGAACATCCCCGTGAATTCCGTCGGGTGTTACGTGCCGGGCGGCAAGTTCCCGATGGTGGCCTCGGCGCATATGTCGGTGATCACCGCGAAGGTCGCGGGCGTGAAGCGCATCGTCGCCTCCGCCCCGCCGGTGAACGGCGCGCCGCATCCTGCCATCGTGGCGGCGATGAAGGAAGGCGGCGCCGACGAAATCCTCGTCCTCGGCGGCGTGCAGGCTGTGGGCGCCATGGCGCTTGGCACCGAGAGCATCGCGCCGGTGGACATGCTGGTTGGTCCGGGCAACGCCTTCGTCGCAGAGGCCAAGCGGCAGCTTTTCGGGCGGGTCGGCATCGATCTGTTCGCCGGGCCGACCGAGACCATGGTGATCGCCGACGACACGGTGGATGCGGAGATGGTGGCGACGGATCTGCTGGGGCAGGCCGAACACGGCTACAACTCCCCCGCTTGCCTGATCACCAATTCGCGCAAGCTCGCCGAGGCCACGCTGGCGGAGATCGACAGGCTCCTGGCCATTCTTCCGACGGCGGAGACGGCATCGGTCAGTTGGCGCGACTATGGCGACGTGATCCTCTGCGCCGATCACGACGAGATGCTCCGCGTCTCCGAGGAGATGGCCTATGAGCACGTGCAGGTCATGACCGACCGCGACGAGTGGTTCCTCGAGAACATGACGAATTACGGCGCGCTGTTCCTCGGGCCGCGAACGAACGTGGCCAATGGCGACAAGGTGATCGGCACGAACCACACGCTGCCCACGAAGCGCGCAGGCCGGTATACCGGTGGGCTATGGGTCGGTAAGTTTTTGAAAACTCATTCCTATCAACGGGTTCTGACCGATGAGGCGGCGGTACTGGTGGGCGAGTACGGCTCGCGGCTCTGCATGCTGGAGGGATTTGTCGGCCATGCCGAGCAATGCAACGTTCGCGTTCGCCGCTACGGTGGCGTGAAAGTGCCCTACGGTGAGGGCGCGCCCTATCGCGACGCGGCCGAGTAGGGCGGGGGCCGGGCGGGCCCACCCGCCCGCCCTTACCGGGGGCTCCGCCCCCTGGCCCCCCGGGATATTTTGGACCAGAGGAAGGGAGGGGACGTGATGGATCTGCCGAGGACACCGTCATTTCGCCTGGATGGGCGCCGCGCTCTGATCACCGGCGGCTCGCGCGGGATCGGGCTGGGCGCTGCGATGGCGCTGGGCGAGGCCGGGGCCGATGTGATCGTCGCGGCCCGTGGGGCCGAGGAACTCGAGATGACCGCGGACGCGATGCTGGCTGCGGGCCTCTCGGCAGAGGCGGCGGTGCTGGACGTCACCGACCGGGAGGCGATGGTGACGCTGCTGGATCGGGTGGGGCCTCTGGACGTGTTGGTGAACTCGGCCGGCATGGCGCGGCACGGGCCTGCGCTGGATACCGTCGAGGGCGATTACGACGCGGTCATGGAGGTCAACGTCAAGGCGGCCTATGTCCTCGCGCAGGAGGTCGCGCGGCGGATGGAAGGGCCGGGCTCGATCATCCAGATCTCCAGCCAGATGGGCCATGTGGGCGGCATCGACCGCGCCGTCTATTGCGCCAGCAAGCACGCGGTCGAAGGCATGACGAAAGCCATGGCGATCGAATGGGGCGGCCGGGGCATCCGGGTGAACACGATCTGCCCCACGTTCATCCACACCCCGCTGACCGAAAGCACCTTCGCCGATCCGGAGAAGCGCGCGTGGATCGAGGACAAGATCAAGCTCGGCCGCGTGGGGCGGATCGAGGACATCATGGGGGCGGTGGTCTTTCTCGCCTCGGACGCATCGGCGCTGGTCACGGGGACGGCGCTGATGGTGGATGGTGGCTGGACGGCGGGCTGATGGCGAAGGTCACGGCAACCGATGTCGCGCGGCGCGCCGGGGTCAGCCAGAGCGCGGTGAGCCGGGTCTTCACGCCGGGCGCAAGCGTGTCGGAGGCGATGGCGCGGCGCGTCCGGGAGGTCGCGGAGGAGCTGGGATACCGGCCCAACGTGCTGGCGCGGTCGCTGATCACCGGGCGCACGCGGATCGTCGGCCTGGTGGTCGGTTACCTCGAAAATCCCTTCTATCCCGAGGTGTTGGAGGCTCTTTCCGCCTCGCTCGAGGCGTTGGGCTATCACATCCTCGTGTTCCATGCCGCCGGCGGCGAAGGTGAGGAAGATGTCGAGCGCGTCGTCGGCGAGTTGATGGATTACCAGGTCGACGGGCTGGTGACGGCGTCGGTGCACCTGTCGGACCGGCTGGTGGCGCGCTGCCAAGCGGCGGGGCTGCCGGTGGTGCTGTTCAACCGGGGCCTGCCGGGTTCGGGCCTGTCGAGCGTGACCTCGGCCAACCGCGCGGGGGGCGCGGCGGTGGCGGAGTTCCTCGTCGGGGGCGGTCATCGGCGCATCGCGCATATCGGCGGGCTGCAGACGGCCTCGACGGGGCGCGACCGGTGGGAGGGATTCCGGGACGCGCTCAGGGCGGCCGGGCAGGAGGTTCACGCCATGGCGGAAGGCTGCTTCGACCGGGCGCGCGCCATCGCGGCTGCGCGGGAGATGATGGAGGCGCCGTCGCCACCTGATGCAATCTTCGTGGCGAACGATCACATGGCGCTCGGTGTGCTGGACGAGTTGCGGCACGGGATGGCTATGGACGTTCCGGGCGAGGTTTCGATCGTTGGATATGACGATGTGCCGGCGGCGGCGTGGAAGGCCTTCGGCCTGACCACGATCCGCCAGCCCGTCGACCGCATGGTCGCTGCCGCGGTCGACATGCTGGTGGGCGAGATCGAGCAGGGAGTGCCCTCGGGACGGGTGGAGGAAGTGCCGGCGGAACTGGTCGTTCGAACATCCGCCCGTGTGCCCTGAGATGTTCAGAATTGACGGTAATGTGCAATAGAATAGACAATAAACGCGACATAAGGCTGTGAATAGATCGCTTTTATGAAAGCTCAGGCGTCGCGGGCAGCTCGCTCGATCTCGGTCGCGGCTGCGCCGCTGACCCGATCGAATAAGGGTGCGTCCTTCCAGTGGCCCGAGAGGCGCGCGGCCACGGTGCGGCGCAGGACCCGGCCCACCACGCGGCCGCCATGCACATGCCGCGCCTTGCCGTCAGCCCCTTCCACGAAGCCCGCGGCGATGAGCGCCCCGAGCGGTTCGGTCGCCTCCAGCCGGTCGGTCAGCACGCCGACGACAGGCAGCTTTGGCGTGGCCATGGTGTTGAGAAGCGGCGTGTCGCAGCAGCCGGCATACCAGCGCAACACGCCCTTGCCGTCAGGCGCATGAGGCGCATGCGACGGGCGCCCTCGTCGATCTTCACCTTGTCAGGGGTCGATGCCGGTGATCCGCCCGCCGATCTTGCCGCACCGGCAGGAGAGGCGAACGGTTGCCTTCGCGGCCTCAGCTTGCCGCGACCCCCTTGACGGGTGCCTTGGGCACGTCGCAATTGGCGTCGATGAAATCCAGGACCAGCGGGCGGATCTTGTCGCGCCAGCTGCGGCCGGCGAAGATGCCGTAATGGCCCGCGTTGGGTTCCAGGTAGTTGGCCTTTTTCGAATCAGGCAGGCCGGTGCAGAGATCGAGTGCCGCAACGCATTGGCCGGGCGCGGAAATATCGTCCTTGCCACCCTCGACCGTCTTCACCGCGACCGTGGTGATCTTGCCGATATCGACGCGCTTGCCGTCCACGGTGAAGCGGTTCTGCGCGATCTCGAGCCCCTTGAAGATGCGCTCGACGGTCGAAAGGTAGAATTCCGCCGTCATGTCCATCACGGCGAGATATTCGTCGTAGAACTTGTTGTGCTTGTCGTGGTCCGAGGCCTCGCCCTTGGCCACGCGCAACACCTGTTCGCTGAAGGCCTTGGCGTGCTTCTCGGCGTTCATGGCCATGAAGGACGACAACTGCTGCAGGCCGGGATAGACCATGCGGCCCGCGCCTTCGTATTTGAAGCCGACGCGCTGAAGCACGTAGCGTTCGAGCTGACCCATGGTGACGCGACGGCCGAAATCGGTGACATCCGTGGCGGCCGCGTCCGGGTCGATGGGCCCGCCGATCAGAGTGAGCGAGCGCGGTTGTGCCGAGGGCTCCTCCTCGGCGAGATAGGCCGTCGCGGCCAGCGCGAGCGGCGCGGGCTGACAGACCGCGATCACATGGGTGTCGGGTCCCATTTCCCTCAGAAAATCAACGAGGTAGAGAGTGTAGTCCTCGATGTCGAACTTGCCCGCACTGACCGGGATGTCACGCGCGTTGTGCCAGTCGGTAATGTAGACGTCACAATCGGGCAGCAGGCTCAGAACCGTGGACCGCAGGAGCGTCGCGTAATGCCCGGACATCGGCGCAACCAGCAGGACCTTGCGGCCCGTGGGCGCGCGGCCCTGCACGTTGAAGCGGATCAGGTCGCCGAAGGGGCGGGGCACGACCGTCTCGATGGAGACCGTATGGTCGCGCCCGTCATCGGCGGGGATCGAGTAGATGCCCCAGTCGGGCTTGGCCACCATGCGCGCGAAGGTCCGTTCGGTGACCTCGCCCCATGCGGCGGTCAACTGGATCATCGGGTTCGCGAGGAGTCCCAGTTGCGGGTAGGAGCAAATGGCGCGTGCCGAGGACCCCATCCACTGATTGGTGATGCGAAGGGACTCGAAAAGATCGTAGGTGAGAAGGTAGCGCATGCTCGTCTCCATCCTCGGAAGGGCGTCATGGAGTGTAAGCCATGCCGCCCGTCCGGTTCAATTGGTCGCTTTGCCCCCTCTCCCTGGCAAAGTTAGGGTGGGGATGAACCAAAATCGGGACGAAATCAAGGTGACAGACAGTGACGACGCCATTGAAGCCGGGGAGCGCGACATGGGCGAGAACCTCGATCGGCTGAACCAGAACCTTGCGCGGGTCGAGGAATTGTCGAAACGTCTGGTGGCCGCGCTTGCGCAGCGGCATGCCGGTGACGTCGGTCTCGAAGGACCGGGGCAGGACATTTATCTCAAGGCCGGCATGGCCTACTGGAACGAGGCGATGACCAACCCGGCCCGCCTGATGGAACATCAGGTCCAGTACTGGGGCAAGACGCTCACGCATTTCCTCGAGATGCAGCAGAACATCAGCCACGGGCAGTTCACCGCGCCACAGGACGACCCCGATCTCGTGGGCGACAAGCGGTTCTCGAACCCGCTGTGGCGTACACATCCCTACTTCAACTTCGTCAAGCACCAGTATCTTCTGGGCGCGAAAGCGATCGAGGAGGCAGTGGGCGAGCTTCAGGGTCTCGACGAGACCGACAAGGCGCGGGTGGAGTTTTTCGCCAACCAGATGATCGACCTGTTCTCGCCCACCAATTACCTCGCCACCAATCCCGATGCATTGGAGCGCGCGGTGGAGACCGAGGGCATGAGCCTCGTGCAGGGGCTGGAGAACATGGTGCGCGATATCGAGAGTCACCACGGGGAGCTGCTTCCGACGCTCGCCGACCCGAAGGCCTTCGAGGTGGGCGGGAACATCGCGACCACCGAAGGCTCCGTGGTGTTCCGCAACCGCATGATGGAGGTGATCCAGTACGCGCCCACCACCGAAACCGTGCACCGCACGCCGCTGGTGATCTTCCCGCCCTGGATCAACAAGTTCTACATCATGGACCTCAAGCCGCAGAACAGCCTGATCCGCTGGATCGTGGACCAGGGCTACACGCTGTTCGTCGTGAGCTGGAAGAACCCGGACGCGAGCTATGCCGATGTGGGGCTCGAACAGTATGTCGAGGAAGGTTATCTCGAGGCCGTTCGCGTCGCCCGCGAGATCACCGGCGAGAAACAGGTCAACGCCATCGGCTATTGCATCGCGGGCACGACCCTTTCGGCGGTGCTGGCGCTTCTGAAAAAGCGCAAGGAGAAGCCGATCAAGTCGGCGACCTTCTTCACCACGCTCACCGATTTCTCCGTGCAGGGCGAGTTCACGGTCTTCTTGCAGGACGATTTCGTCGACGCCATCGAGCGGCAGGTGGAGGCCGAGGGGCTTTTGGACAGCTATTACATGTCCAAGACCTTCTCGTTCCTGCGCGCCAAGGACCTCGTCTACGGCCCGGCCGTGCGCAGCTACATGATGGGCGAGGCGCCGCCGGCCTTCGACCTGCTCTATTGGAACGGGGATTCCACCAACCTGCCGGGGCGGATGGCCGTGCAATATCTGCGCGGCCTCTGCCAGGGCAACCAGTTGAGCGAGGGGACGTTGAAGCTCTTCGGCGAGACGCTTTCGATCAGGGACGTGGAGGTGCCGGTCTACGCCATCGCCTGCGAGACGGACCATATCGCCGCGTGGAAGGACAGCTTCCGCGGGGTTGCGCAGATGGGCTCGAGGGACAAGAGCTTCGTGCTGTCGGAATCCGGCCATATCGCGGGGATCGTCAATCCGCCGTCGAAGAAGAAATACGGCCATTACACGAACCCGGACGTGACGGGCACGCCCGAGGACTGGTTGGCGGCGGCGCAGTACAACGAGGGCTCATGGTGGCCGCGCTGGGAAAGCTGGCTGGCGAGTCGGTCGGGCAAGCAGGTTCCGGCGCGCGTGCCGGGCGAGGCGGGCTACGAGGTGCTCGCGCCCGCGCCGGGGACCTACGTTCTCGAGCGGACAATCGCTTGATTTACCTAGGGTAAGTCACGGTCTGTGTAGGTTATGCTGCAGTGCAGAAAAAAGTATTGACTTTCTGCACTGCAGCATTCATATTCCGGTCAATCGCAGCAAGGACCGCACGGCGCGGTCAAAGGAGAAGACCGATGGCCAAGAACCCCGACTACAGCAAGATGATGTCCGAAATGATGTCGTCCTTCCCGATGGACATGTCCGCATTCAACGATGCGTTCAAATCCTCGGCCGCCATGAGCGACAAGATGGCGAAGGTCGCCCTCGACGCCGCAGAGAAGTCAACCGACATCTCGTCGAAATGGACGAAGGACACGCTGACAAAGGTCGGCGAAATGACCTCCGCCAAGGCAGAGCCGACCGACTACACCAAGGCGATGACCGATTTCGCATCGGCCCAGGCCGAGATGACCGCCGAAACCATGGCCGCCTTCGCCGAAGTCGCGAAGAAGGTCCAGATGGAAACGGTCGAGCTGATGATGGCCGCCGGCAAGGAAGCCACCGAAGAGGCCACCGCGGCCGTCAAGAAGGCCACCGCGGAAGTGACCTCGGTCGCCAAGAAAGCCGCCGCGAAGTAATCGCGCGGCAGCGACAGGGTTTCGTGCCGACGTCCTCCCCGTCGGCATGAATACAGAAGGGCGGGTCCATTACAGGGCCTGCCCTTCTTCTATATGATTGCACTGCAGAACCTGATTGCTTTTTGCCCGCAAGGGGCTAGGCTACGCGATGCTGCACCGCAGGAAAGGGAGGCCGCCATGGCGACCGGAAACGCGAAAGCCAAAGCGTCTGCCGATGATGCACTGCTGATCAAGCGCTACGCCAGCCGTCGGCTCTACAACACCGAAACCTCGGATTACGTGACGCTCGAAGATATCGCGGGCTTCATCCGCGACGGGCGCGAGGTGAAGATCGTCGATCTTAAATCCGGTGACGACCTGACGCGCCAGTATCTCCTGCAGATCATCGCCGAGCACGAAAGCCGCGGCGAGAGCGTCCTTCCGATCGCGGTTCTGACAGATCTGGTGCGCAGCTATTCCACGCAGGCCCAATCGGTCGTGCCCGATTTTCTGACCATGAGTTTCGAGATGCTCAAACAGGGTCAGTCGAAGATGGTCGAGAACATGACCGCGATAAATCCAATGGCCTCCATGCCCGGCTTCGACGCGATGCGCGCCCAGCAGGAGGCATTCTTCAAGGCGATGACGGGTGGCATGGGGCAGACCTGGTCGGGCCCCTCCCATGACGACAGCGAAGAAGTCGCCGCGCCCACCGACAGCAGCGCCGAGGATGAGCTGAACGATATCAAGAAGCAGCTTGCCGAGCTTCAGTCGAAGCTCAGCAAGATGTGAGATCGCGCCGTCTAGGTGCCGTAGGCGCGGGTCTCTTCCCCCATCACATCCTCCGCCGCCCCGATCAGGGCGCCCGCGATGAAGTCCAGATCGGGTTTCTGCAGGCGTGCGGGTAGCCGCACGTCGCAGGCGCGCATCAGCATGGCGCGGGTCTGCGGCAGTTCAGGGCGCTCGCCGGGGATGAAGTTCCAGTTCCAGAAGGCCCGCGCATTGTCGGTCGACAGGCCGAAGACCTGAACCTTCACGCCACGCGCCGCGGCGGCATCCGCGAAGGCGCGGGCGTGATCGTCGCTGGGCATGTCGACGAGGTTGAACTGGATCGAATCCGGTGCGCGCTCCTCGGGGCCGAGCGCGTCGGGAACCTCGATCCAGGCCGAGGCGTTGAGCCGATCGGCCACGTAGTCATGGTTGGCCCGCCCGTCGCGCACCCGGCGTGCGACCTCGGGCAGTTGCGGACGGATCACCGCGGCCGAGAGGTTCTGCATCCGCATGTTGTAGAGCGGCAGCATGTTCTGCCAGCGCGCGAAGGCGAGCTCGAGCTCGGGATCGTTCTGACCGTCGGGGCCCCCGTTCTTCACGGCATGCTTCTTCCAGTTGTGCTCGTAGGCGCCCGACATGATCACGGCGCGCGCCACGAGGTCGGCGTCGTCGGTGATCAGGATGCCGCCCTCGCCGGCATTCACAAGCTTGTAGGACTGGAACGAGAAGCAGCCGATCGCCCCGATCGTGCCGATCTTGCGGCCGTGCCAGAGCGTGCCGAGCGAATGGGCCGCGTCCTCGATGACGGGAATGCCACGCGCCGCGGCAAGCGCCATGATCGCGTCCATGTCCGAGGTATGGCCGCGCATGTGGCTGATGATGACGGCGGAAATGTCGTCATCGAGCCGGGCGGCGAAATCGTCGATGTCGATCCGGTAATTATCCGCCACCTCGACGAGGACGGGCTGGCAGTTCGCATGCACGACGGCCGAGGGCACGGCGGCGAAGGTGAAGGCCGGGATCAGGACCCGCGCGCCGGGGGCGAGGTCCAGCGCCCTGAGGCTGAGAAAGATCGCGGCCGAGCAGGAGGATACGGCCAGCGCGTATTTCGATCCCATCAGGTCGGCGAATTCACGCTCCAGCAAGGCCACGGGCGCATCCTCGGGCGCGGTGTAGCGGAACAGGTCGCCGGATTGCAGAAGACGGTCGATCTCCGCCCGTGCTGCCTCGGGGATGGGTTCGGCGTCATAGACGTTGGGGGCAACGCTGAGTGCGGGCGCCATGGTTTCACCTTTTTGAAATGTCCCATTTCGGAAATCTTAACCTGGGGGGCCGCAGGAATCCAGCCTGTGGTTGCCGAGGCCGAAACCTGTCGCATGTGTGCCACGGCATCCGGTTTTCCGGATGAAGGTCGACCGCTTTACGGGGCTATAGCCCGATGCGGTCGCGCAGCGCGTACCAGGTCATCGCCAGCGTCAGCAGGGGTGCGCGCAACGCCATGCCGCCGGGAAAGCGCGGCACGGGGAGCGTCTCGAAGGTGGCGAGCCCATCCTCCTGGCCCAGCACAGCCTCGGCCATGACGCGCCCCGCCATGCCCGAAAGCGCCACGCCATGCCCCGAGAAGCCCGCGCCGGACAGGATGTTCGCACCCACCCGCGCCACATGGGGCAGGCGCGTCATGGTGATGCCCAGCGATCCGCCCCAGACATGGGAAATGCCCACGCCCTTGAGTTGCGGAAAGAGCCGTTCCATCCGCGCGACGAGCGCCGTGGAGATGTCGGCGGGAAAGCCGATCCCGTAACTCTCGCGCCCGCCGAACAGGAACCGTCGGTCGGCGCTGAACCGGTAGTAGTTCACGACGAATTTCGAATCCGCCACGCAGATATCCTCGGCCAGCACCTCCTGCCAGCGGTCGGGCAGGGGCTCGGTCGCGGCAATGAAGGAGTTGATCGGCATCACCTTCCTGTTCACTTCAGGAAGGATATCCGGCAGGTATCCATTGCCCGCGACAATGGCATGGCCCGCCGTGACCTGACCCTCGCGTGTGGTCAGGACGACGTGGCGGCCTTCGGTGACCCGCGTCACCTCGCTCAACTCATGGATGACGGCACCGGCGGCTTCGGCCTCGCGCGCGAGTGCTCTCGCATAGGCCAGCGGGTGGACGTGCCCGCCGCCCCGGTCCAGAAGCCCCCCGGCGTAGTGCGGCGATCTGACCATCTCGGAGAAGTCCGGGCGGTCCATCACCTCGAGCCTGTAGCCATAGCGGTTTTCGAGGAACGCGGCCTCGGCGCGCAGCTCTGCGACCGCGCGCGGGCTGTATTCGGCAAAGGCCGAACCGGGCCGGTAGCTGGCCTCGGGCGCATGTGTCGCGCAGAAGTCGCGCAGCTGCGCGCGGGCCTCCTCGGCCAGCTCCCAGAGTGCGCGGGCACGCGCCTGTCCCAGCTTTGCCTCAAGCGTCTGCTGCGACAGGTTGAAGCCCAGATTGACCTGCCCGCCGTTGCGTCCCGACGCGCCGAAGCCCACGCGGTGGGCGTCGAGCACGACCACGCTGCGCCCCGCGCGTGCCAGCGTCAGCGCCGCCCAGAGCCCGGTGAAACCCGCGCCGAGAATGGCCACATCCGCCGTGACGTCACCTTTGAGGGGCGCGCGCTCGCGGTCGGGCGGAAGGCTGGCGGCGTACCAGGACGGGGCGTGCTGCCCGGGCGCGTCGTTGCGATAAAGCGCGGTCATGTCTCGCGCTCAGACGTTCATCAGCAGGTGTTCACGCTCCCACGGGCTGATGACCTGCAGGAATTCGCTGTATTCGAGGGACTTCACCGCCGTGTAGACCTTGCAGAACTCCGGCCCCAGCACGTCGGCGATGGCGGCATCGGAATTGAACAGCTCCAGTGCGCTGTCGAGGCCCTTGGGGATGTCGTCGCCGCCGGTATAGGCATCGCCCGTGAAGGCCTCGGCGGGCGCGATCTGCCCCACCAGTCCGAGATATCCGCAGGCCAGCGACGCCGCGATCCCGAGATAGGGGTTGCAGTCCATGCCGGGCAGGCGGTTCTCGACCCGGCGGGAGGCGATGTCGGAGACCGGAACGCGCAGGCCCGTCGTGCGGTTGTCGCGCCCCCAGTGAAGGTTGATGGGCGCGGCGAAGTCCCGGACGTAACGGCGGTAACTGTTCACGTAAGGCGCCAGCAGCGCGATCACCGAAGGAAGGTGCCGCTGCATCCCGCCGATGAAATGCATGAAGACCTCGGTCTCGGAACCGTCGGGCGCGGAAAAGATGTTCTGCCCCGTCTTGGTGTCGACGACGGAGTGATGCACATGCATGGCGCTTCCGGGCTCGCCCTCGATCGGTTTGGCCATGAAGGTGGCGTAGCACTCGTGGCGCAGCGCCGCTTCCCGGATCATCCGCTTGAAATAGAATATCTCGTCGGCCAGCCGCACCGGGTCGCCGTGGCGGAGGTTGAGCTCGATCTGTCCCGCGCCGCCTTCGTGCAGGATGCCGTCGATCTCAAGCCCCTGCGCCTCGGCGAAGTCGTAGATGTCGTCGATGATGGGGCCATATTCGTCCACCGCGCTCATGGAATAGGCCTGCCTTGCGGCGGCGCGACGGCCCGAGCGTCCCATGGGCGGCTCGATCGCGCGGGCCGGGTCGGTGTTGGGCGCGACGAGGTAGAACTCCATCTCGGGGGCGACGACGGGGGTCCAGCCGCGCGCCTGGTAGAGGGCCACGACGCGTTTGAGGACATTGCGCGGCGCGAAAGGCACGGGCGTTCCGTCCTGAAGCGCGATGTCGTGGATGACCTGAAGCGTCCAGTCCGCCGTCCATGGCGCGGGGCTCGCGGTCGAGAAGTCGGGCGTCAGGACCATGTCGGGTTCGGTATACCCGTCGTCCATCACCTCGGCCCAGTCGCCGGTGACGGTCTGGAAGAAGATCGAGTTGGGCAGGTAGAAATGCGTTTGCGCGGCGAATTTCGAGCCGGGCATCGCCTTGCCGCGCGCCACGCCGGCCAGATCGGCCACGATGCATTCGACCTCATCGATGGACCGCCCCTCGAGGTAGAGCTGCGCCACCTCGGGCAGTTTCGCGCGGAGGTCTGTAACACTGGTCATGCGGTGGCCGGCTCGAGGCGCGACATCGCCCGTTTCACCGGTGTCCCGCGCAGCACTTCGGCAATCCAGTCGGCCGCGCGGTCGGCATCGTTTTTCGCTTCGAGTTCAGCTATGGCGGCCTCGAGCTCCTCGGGCGAAAGATGCGTGCCGCGAAGCCGCAGAAGGTAGCCCATGAAACCGGCCTCGATCTCGGGATGCGGCTGCACCGTCAGGATGTGATCGCCATAGGCCAGTACGGCATGTTTCGTGAAGGCGTTGCCACCAAGATGCTCGGCCCCCGCGGGCGGCTCGACCACCTGGTCCTGATGGGCGGCGTTCATCGCAAGCGTCTGCCCCGCGATCTGGTAATCCCGCCGGCCGAGCGCCCAGCCGCCCTCGTATTTCTCGACGCGACCGCCAAAGGCCTGCGCCACGATCTGGTGGCCGAAGCAGATCCCCACAAGCGGCCGGTCCGCGTCGCGGATCTCGTGGATGAGCCGCTCCAGCGGGGCGATCCACGGCCGGTCCTCGTAGACACCGTGGGGCGAGCCGGTGATGAGCCACGCATCCGCCGCATCGGGGCCGTCCGGGAACTCGCCATCGACCACCATCCAGACGCGCTGCTCGAAGCCCCGCGGCTCGAACAGGCGCGCGAACATCTCGGGGTAGCCGCCATAAAGGGCGCGCGCTTCGTCGGACACGCGGCCGGTCTGGAGTATGCCAAGGATCATCGGGGTCTCTCGTGCTTGTCCGGCCAAAGCTAGGCGCGCCTGTGTCGCGGCACAAGAGCCCACTGGGCCCTTGGGCAGACAGCCAAGCTGTGTTCCAATTGGCACGACGGCGCATGGAGGCGCAAATGAAAGTAGCAATCATCGGGGCTGGAATGGTGGGCTCGGCAGCGGGCTTCGCGCTGATCCTCAAGGGGATCGCGAAGGAGCTTGTCCTTGTCGATATCGACGAGGCGCGCGCGCGGGCCGAGGCCGAGGATATCGCCCATGCCGTGCCCTTCTCGGCCCCCGCCGTGGTGCGCCATGGCGGCTATGCGGAAATCGCCGGGTCGGGCGTGGTGATCCTCGCCTGCGGAGTGTCGCAGAAACCCGGCGAGACGCGTCTGGCGCTGCTGGAACGCAATGCCGAGGTGTTCCGCGCCGTGGTGGGCGAGGTCATGGCGGTCTGCCCCGACGCGGTTCTGCTGATCGCCTCGAACCCGGTCGACATCATGGGCCAGATCACGGCGCGGATGTCCGGCCTGCCGCCGGGGCGCGTGATCGGATCGGGCACGATCCTCGACACCGCGCGCTTCCGCTGGCTTCTGGGACGGCATCTGGGCATCTCGTCCAACTCCGTCCATGCCTATGTGCTGGGCGAACATGGCGACAGCGAGGTCCTGGCCTGGTCCAATGCGCGGGCGGGCTCGGTGCCGCTGACGGGGTTCGCAGCGCAGATCGGATCGGCGCTGACGGCGGATGTGCGCGCGCGCATCGACAAGGGTGTGCGCAACGCGGCCTATACGATCATCGAGGGCAAGGGTGCGACATGGTACGGGATCGGCGGCGGGCTGGCGCGGATCGTGGGCGCGATCGCGGGAGACGAGCAGGCCGTTCTTTCCGTCTCGACGGTGGAGCCCGAGGTGTTGGGCGTTCCGGATGTCGCGCTCTCTCTGCCGCGCCTTGTCGGGCGCGGCGGTGTGTCGGCCACGCTCTGGCCGGATCTGGACGCGGACGAAACCGAGAAATTGCGCGCATCCGCCGCGACGCTCAAGGGGTTCGTGGACCAGCTCGACCTCTGAGCCGAGAGTGCCTCAGACCGTATCGAGGTAGAGATCCCGGCGTTCGGTGTCCGACAACTCTCCCATGTAGTGCAGCTCCTGGCGCTTGGTGGCGAGCATGTTGTCGATCAGGCCCGGAGTGAAGATGCGACGGATCTCGGGGGCCTCGGCGAAGGCCGCAATGGCCGCGTCCCATGTCTGCGGCAGTTGCGGCAGGTTCTGGGCGTAGGCGTTGCCGGTGATCGGCGGCGGCGGCGCCTCGTGATCCTCCAGCCCGTTCAGCGCCGCGCCGAGGATCGCGGCGATCAGCAGGTAGGGGTTGATGTCGCCGCCCGCGACACGGTGCTCGATACGCCGCGCGGCAGGCCCGCCCGAGGGCACCCGCAGCGCCGCCGTTCGGTTTTCGTGCGCCCAGGCCGCGGCAGTGGGCGCATGGGCACCGGGCACGAAGCGATCGTAGCTGGAGGCATGGGGCGCAAAGACCAGCGTCGATCCCGGCATGGCCGAGAGGCACCCCGAAATCGCGTGACCCAGCAGGTCCGCGCCGCCGTTCTGGCGCTCGTCGAAGATGTTCGTGCCATCGCTGTCGATCACCGAGAAATGGGTGTGCAGCCCGTTTCCGGCATAATCCTCGTAGGGTTTGGCCATGAAACTCGCCGCCACCCCGTGTTCGCGCGCCAGCCCCTTGACCAGCAGCTTGAAGAGCCACGCATCGTCGGCGGCCTTCATCGCGTCGGGTTGGTGCATCAGGTTGACCTCGAACTGGCCGGGACCGGCCTCCGAGATCGTGGTGTCGGCGGGGATGTCCATCGCCTCGCAGGCCTCGTAGAGCCGCGTGAAGAACCCGTCCCACGCGTCGAGCTGCCTGAGCGCGAGGATCTCGGCCTGATGCCGGCGCTTGCCCGAGCGCGGCGACGGCGGCACGCGCGGCTCGTGGCCGCGGTCGTCGATGAGGTAGAACTCCAGCTCCGTCGCCACCACCGGGGTCAGGCCGAGCGCCGTGTAGCGTTCGACCACCCGCGCGAGCGCCTGTCGCGGATCGCCGTCATAGGGGCGGCCATCCTCGTGGAACATCCAGATCGGCAGAAGCGCCGTGGGCGAGGTAAGCCAGGGGACCGGCAGAAACCCGCGCTCGGTGGGCATGAGCACCCCGTCGGGGTCGCCCGCGCGGAAGACCAGCGGGCTGTCCTCGATATCCTCGCCCCAGATGTCGAGATTGAGCACCGAAAACGGGAACCGCGTGCCCTCGGTCAGGGCCTTTTCGGCGTAACGGCGCGCGATCCGCTTGCCGCGCGGCTGGCCGTTCAGATCCGCCGCGACCGTGCGGATCGACTTGATCTCGGGATGCTCGTCGAGCCAGTTCACCGGATCACCTGCGGACGGTAGCGCAGCCTCGGGCGCGCGTCCTGGGGAAGGTGGCGGTTGAGGCGGGTGTTGATCGCCGAGAACATCCAGATGATCAGCAGCGTGAAAAGAACGAAGTAGACCGCCACGATCGGGTAGGGGATGAAGGGGTTGAACGTCCGGTCGGCAAAGTAGCTGGCATAGTAGAGCGCATCGCCCCGCTGCTGGAAGGCGGGAAAGGACGAGAAGAAGACAAGCGCCGTGGAATGAAAAAGGAAAATGGCCTCGTTGGTATAGGCGGGCCATGCGAGGCGCATGGTGGTGGGGAAGGTGATGCGGCGGAATTTCTTCCAGCCGGTGAGACCAAAGGCATCCGCCGCCTCCAGATCGCCCTTCGGCACCGAACGGAGCGCGCCGTAGAAGATTTCGGCGGAATAGGCGGAGGTGTTGAACCACAGCACGATCAGCGCGCCAAGCCAGGCACGGGCGAACCAGCGCGTCTCGGCCTCGATGGCGACACCCAGCAGCGTGAATTCGACGCCCACGCGGGGCAACAGAACGAAGGCCTCGTAGGCCATGAAGAACTGAATGAAGAGCGGCGAGCCCCGGAAGACGAAGATGAACCACTCCGCCGGCTTGCGAAGAATGCGCCGCGGGGAAGCCTTGGCGAGAGCCAGCAAAACCGCAAAGCCGAAGCCGAAGCCGAGCGCAAGCACCGCGAAATAGACGTTCCAGATCATGCCCGAGCCGATCAGGACGAGCTGTTGGCAGACGCTGATCTCGGCACTTGGAAGCAGCCTCTCGCCGATGCCTATGGACCTCAGCGCATAGGCCTGGATCGCCTCGGCGCAGGTCATGCGGCGGCCTTCCGCAACTCTTCGCCGGCTGCTGTCGCCTGTCCGTGCGACAGGCGCGCGGTCAGGCGGGCCAGAACGATCTCGGAGACGCGCGTGAAGGCGAGATAGAAGATCAGGAGGCCGAGAAAATACCAGAAGCGCCAGTCGGGATGCGGATACTGGAAGGCCGAGGTGCGCGAGCCGCCCAGTTCCCGCGCCCAGTAGACGATGTCCTCGATCCCCAGAAGGAACAGCAGCGGCGTGGCCTTGATCAGGATCATCCAGATGTTCGACAGGCCCGGCAATGCATAGATCCACATCTGCGGCACGAGGATACGCCAGAATATCTGCCGCCGGGTCATCCCGTAGGCCTCGGCCGTCTCGAGCTGCGCGCGGGGCACGGCCCGCATCGCGCCGTAAAGGACGTTGCCGCAAAAGGCGCCGAAGACGATGGCGTAGGTAAAGACCGCGAGCGCGAAGCCATAGGTTTCGTGCACCCATTGCGGCGCACCCGATTGCGGGGTCCGCGCCTCGGGGCAGACGATGAAATTGGCGCCTTGCCGGATCGGGTCGGTCCAGTCGGGGCAGACGACCGAATGGCGCAGGTATTCGATGGCCTGATCCAGCACGAGGATGAAGAACAGGAAGAACACGATGTCCGGCACGCCGCGGACCATGGCGGTGTAGAATTTGCCCAGCCAGCTGAGCGGCAGGATCGGCGAACGCGAGGCGGCGGCGGCCACGAAGCCGCCCTCCTTGTGGTAGGAGAACGCCGTGCGCGGCTCCTCGGTCTCCACCGTGGGGCCGAGCCGGAGGTTCGAGGTGACGGGATACGGATCGAGGATCTTGCCCGGGTTCATCAACCCGTCCGGATCCCAGATCGCCTTGAAGGCCCGGAACATGGCGAGCATCTCGGGGCCGTACATGCGCTCGAGCAGCGCGCCGCGCGCCTGGCCGTCGCCGTGCTCGCCCGACAGCGAGCCGCCGTACGTCACCACGAGATCAGCGGCCTCCGAAAGGAAGCGCGACCATTCGGCGATGCCGTCCTCGTGCTTCAGGTCGAAGGAGACGCGGCAATGCACCAGCCCGTCGCCGAAATGGCCGTACATCGGCGAGACGTAGCCGTACTTCTCGTAGAGCTTCTGCAGCTCGCGGGT
>LJSY01000053.1 GCA_001314805.1 Rhodobacteraceae bacterium HLUCCO18
GGTGTCCATCAGGGGGTGGCGGGGGGAGGGGGCCTCAGGCCGCGTCGTCGTCGAGGTCGATCTCGTCGACCATCGCAACCACTTCCCGGTCGGCATAGTGGCCGCAGGCGGGGCAGACATGATGCGGGCGCTTGAGCTCGCCGCAATTCGAGCATTCCGCCGGGTTGTCGGCGGTGAGCGAATCGTGCGCCCGGCGCATGTTGCGGCGGGACTTGGTGACCTTGTTCTGAGGGACAGCCATGTTGCAACCTCGTATGGGGTGAGCCGCCGGCCGGGCCGGGGCGCGATTGACGCGATGCGGCGCCACATACGCCGCCTGTTCTGGCCGTTCAAGCGCTGTCGGGAACAGGTCGCGCAAAATACGCCGATCGCACGACAGCGCAACCGCAAAGGCGCAAATCTCTCAACCGTCGAGCCTTTTTTTCAGCTCGGCCAGCGCGGCGAAGGGGCGCTCGGCCGGGTCGGCCTCGATGGGCGCGGCGCCGGGGGGGCGGGCCTCGATCTCGCCCAGCACTACCCCGGGCGCGCGGGGAAAGGCGGGCAGGGAGAGGGCCAGCGCCTCCTCGAGCACGCGCATGAGGTCGACCGTGTCGGGCAGGGGTTCGGCGTCGTCGTCCTCGGGCATCTCGGCTTCTTCGCCCGTGGGCTCCTGCCAGTCCGCGAGGTAGCCGCGCGTCACATGCGTGTCGATGCGGGTGGTCACGGGCGCGAGCGTCACGACGCAAGGCTGGACCACCGTCGCGCCGAGTTCCGCGACAAGCCGCCAGTCCCGCGCCCCCTCCGGTTCCAGAGTGCCCGCGAACCGCAGCTTGCGCACCGCGTTTATGGCCAGTTCCTCGGCCAGAAGCGCGCGCTCGGGCGCCTCGGGGCGCAGCTCGAAGTGCTGCGGGCCGCGGGGCAGGCGGGCGAGGTCGAGGATCGTCCTGTGGGATCTTGGCTCGGGCATCCGTGATCCTTCCGGTTTTCGCGTGGCTCGGGCGGTTGCGCGACAAGGGGGCCGAACTTGCCCCCGCGCGCCCCATCGTCTAAGCGGATACAAACCCAGACGGCAGGGTGCAAGCTGGGCGGCACGGGCGCCCGGGGGTCTCCTGCCAGAGAGCGGCGAGAGATATGCGACGTACCAAAGCTGACATGACCCCGAAACGCCGGACCGCGCGCCGGAGTGCGCTTGGGCCGATGCGCCTTCTGTTGCGCCTTTTCGCGCCCCTTGCGCTGGTCGGCGTCCTGTCCGCCTGCGCCGCGACCTTCACCAACCACGGTTTCGTCCCGCCCGAGCAAGAGCTGGAGCAGATTCTCGTCGGCGTAGACACGCGCGGCACGATCGAGGAGACGATCGGCCGGCCCTCGGCGGCGGCCGGCATCCTGCGCGACGAGGCGTGGATCTACAGCGCCTACCGCGTGCGCAACTACACCTACCAGGCGCCCGAGGTCATCGAACGCGACGTGGTCGCGATCTCTTTCGATGCCGATGGCGTGGTCACGAATGTCGAACGCTTCGGGCTGGAGGACGGCCAGCTCGTGCAATTGTCGCGGCGCGTGACCGAGGGTTCGGTGCGCGACCTTGGCTTCTTCCGGCAGTTGATGAGGAACCTCGGCCGTGTCGATCTGGGCGCGCTCGGCGGCTAGGCCAGGCGCTGGCCCGGGATCTTGCCCGGGCGGGGCCCGTCGTCGCGTGCCTGTCACCGTACCGGCGATATGGAGACCGTGGACAGCAACAGGAGCATCGGCATGCTGACGCTCTCGAAAGGCCGCTACAGGGCGCGGACGGCAAACACCGAGGCGGATATCCATGCGGCGCAGCGACTGCGCTGGCGCGCCTTTCGCGCAGACGCGGCCCGGCCCGAGGGGCGCGATACCGACGATTTCGACGATGCGTGCCAGCACATGCTGGTGGAGGATCTCCGCGACGGCACACTCGCGTGCTGTTTCCGGCTGATGCATCTGCCCTCCGGCGCCGAGATCGGGCGCAGCTATTCGGCGCAGTTCTACGAGCTCTCCAAGCTTGCCGCCTTCGAGGCGCCGATGGCCGAGATGGGCCGGTTCTGCATCGCGCCCGACCGCTGCGATCCCGATATCCTGCGCGTCGCCTGGGGCGCGTTGACCGAGCTGGTGGACCGCAGGGGCGTCCAGATGCTCTTCGGCTGTTCGTCCTTTCACGGGACCGAGGCGCGGGCCTATCACGACGCCTTCGCGCTTTTGCGCCAGCGCCACCTCGCGCCGCGCCGCTGGCTGCCGCGCGTGAAGGCGCCGTCGGTCTTCCGCTTCGGCAGGCTCGGAGGCGGCAAGCCCGACCTCAAGCGCGCCAACGCCGAGATGCCGCCCCTGTTGCGCACCTACCTGATGATGGGGGGGTGGGTGTCGGACCACGCGGTGATCGACCGCGATCTCGGCACGCTGCATGTCTTCACCGGGCTGGAGATCGCGGCCGTCCCGCCGGGCCGCGCGCGGCTCCTGCGCCAGCTCGGCGCGGTCTAGGCGCGTCGCGCGCTCCAGTCGCAATGGACGGCGCGCGCGGCACCTGCTAACGGCTGGCCCCGTCACGGCGGAAGGCAACGAGATGAGCGACAGCGACAAATCATCCCCGGGTCTGACCTATGCGGAGGCGGGCGTGGACATCGCGGCCGGCAACACGCTGGTGGACCGGATCAAGCCCGCCGCCGCCGCCACGGCGCGGCCCGGCGTGATGGCGGGCCTCGGCGGGTTCGGCGCGCTCTTCGACCTCAAGGCGGCCGGCTATGACGACCCGATCCTCGTGGCCGCCACCGACGGCGTGGGCACCAAGCTGAGGATCGCGATCGATACCGGCAACGTGGACACGATCGGCATCGACCTTGTCGCGATGTGCGTGAACGACCTTGTCTGCCAGGGGGCGGAACCCTTGTTCTTCCTCGACTATTTCGCGACCGGCAAGCTCGAGGTCGACGCCGCCGCGCGCATCGTGGCGGGCATCGCCGAGGGCTGCCGCCTTTCGGGTTGCGCGTTGATCGGCGGCGAGACGGCGGAGATGCCGGGCATGTACGAGGCGGGCGATTTCGACCTCGCGGGCTTTGCCGTGGGCGCGATGGAGCGTGGCGCGGCACTGCCGGCGGGCGTGGCCGAGGGCGACGTTCTGCTGGGCCTTGCCTCGGACGGGGTGCATTCCAACGGCTATTCGCTGGTGCGCGGGATCGTGGCGCGGGCAGGGCTGTCCTGGGACGCGCCTGCGCCCTTCGCGGAGGCCACGCTTGGCGCGGCGCTGCTGACGCCGACGCGGCTTTACGTGCGCCCCGCGCTCGGCGCGATCCGCGCGGGCGGGGTGCATGCGCTGGCCCATATCACCGGTGGCGGGCTGACCGAGAACCTGCCGCGCGTGCTGCCGGACGGGCTGGGCGCGGAGATCGACCTTGCGGCGTGGTCGCTGCCGCCGGTCTTCCGCTGGCTGGCGGAGGCGGGGCGGCTGGATCAGGCCGAGATGCTCAGGACCTTCAACGCCGGGATCGGCATGGTGCTGGTCGTCGACGCGGGACAGGCCGACGCCGTCGAGGACAGCCTTCGCGACGCGGGCGAGACGGTGTTCCGCATCGGCACCGTCGCGCCGGGGGATGGCGTCCGCACCACCGGCACGCTTGCGTGACGGCCCGCGTCGGCATCCTGATCTCGGGCGGCGGGTCCAACATGGTCACGCTGGTCCGCTCCATGACCGGCACGCACCCCGCGCGGCCCTGCGTGGTGGTGTCGAACAACCCCGAGGCGGGCGGCCTGATCCGCGCGCGGGACATGGGCCTGCCCGCCGTGGCGGTGGACCATCGTGCCTATGGCAAGGACCGAGCAGCGTTCGAGGCGGCCCTTGCCGAGGCGCTCGCGCCGTTCGAGGCCGACATCCTCTGCCTTGCCGGGTTCATGCGCGTGCTGACAGCCGGTTTCGTCGGGGATTGGCGCGGCCGGATGCTGAACATCCACCCCTCGCTCCTGCCGAAATACCGCGGGCTCGACACCCATGCGCGCGCGATCGAGGCGGGCGACACGCAGGCGGGCTGCACCGTGCACGAGGTCACGCCCGCGCTCGACGACGGCCCGATCCTGGGGCAGGCGCGGGTGCCCGTGCTGCCCGGCGACACGGCGGAGACGCTGGCCGCCCGCGTGCTGCAGGCCGAGCACCGGCTATACCCCGCCGTCCTGCGCCGCTTCGCGGCCGGCGATCGCAGGCCGGTGCTGCTGGGGTGAAACCGGAGCGGGTCATGCCGGCCGCACTTCCCTTTCCCCGGAGCCTCGCCTAAACCCGACCGAACCGGCCGCAAACGAGCAGGATCCGAGCCCCCTTGACCCAGACCATCTCCACCACCGACGCGCTGGCCGCGTATTGTGCCCGGGCCAAAGACGCGACCTATGTTACCGTCGACACCGAGTTCCTGCGCGAACGCACCTACTACGCGCAGCTCTGCCTCGTGCAGATGGCATTGCCGGGGACGGACGATGCCGATGCCGTCCTGATCGACCCGCTGGCCGACGGCCTGTCGCTCGATCCGCTTTACGAGCTTTTCCGCGCCGATGGGGTGGTCAAGGTGTTCCACGCCGCGCGGCAGGATCTCGAGATCTTCCATGTCGAGGGCGGCGTGGTGCCCGCGCCGCTGTTCGACACGCAGGTGGCCGCCATGGTCTGCGGCTTCGGCGAGCAGGTGGGCTACGAGACGCTGGTGCGCCGGATCGCCAATGCGCCGCTCGACAAGTCCTCGCGCTTCACCGACTGGTCGCGGCGGCCGCTGTCGGATGCGCAGAAGACCTATGCGCTGGCCGATGTGACCCATCTGCGCCAGATCTACGAGCATCTTCAGGAGCGGCTGGAGAAAAGCGGGCGCACCCACTGGATGGAGGAGGAGCTTGGCGCGCTCACCGATGCGTCGAGCTACATCGTCGACCCCGAGGAGGCCTGGCAGCGCCTGAAGCTCCGGAACGCCTCGCCAAAGGTGCTTGCCATTGCGCGCGAACTGGCGGCTTTCCGCGAGCGCATGGCGCAGGAGCGCAACATCCCGCGCAGCCGCATCCTCAAGGACGACGCGCTGATGGAGCTGGTTTCCACCAAGCCGAAATCGCTGGAGGACCTGTCGAAATCGCGCCTGCTGCTGCGCGAGGCGCGGAAGGGCGCGATCGCGGAGGGCCTCGTGGAGGCAGTGAAACGCGGGCTGGATACGCCGCAGTCGGACTGGCCGCGCTTGCCCAAGGGCCGCGACCGCTCGGCGCTGAACCCGGCGCTGGCGGATCTGCTGCGCGTGCTGCTCAAGGCCAAGGCGGAGGAGGCGGGCGTGGCGTCCAAACTCATCGCGTCCTCCAGCGATCTCGACGATATCGCCAGTGGCGAGCGGGACGGCATCTGGGCGCGCGGCTGGCGGCGCGAGGTGTTCGGCGAGGCGGCGCTGCAATTGCTCGACGGCAAGATCGCACTGGCGGCCGAGGGCGAGAGGGTGAAAACCGTTCCGGTTTGAGGTTTTTGCTTATGGGCGAGAGGGCTTCGCCCCCTCGCGCTCCCCCAGCGTATTTCCGGAAAGATGAAGGAGGATCAGCGGCGCTCGACGCTGCGGCGGTTGGTGCGTGCGATCACCGTGATCGAGCGCAGGCCGCGCAGCTCGTCGGGTCCGAGCGCCACGGCCGCCACGATCTCGCGGCTGCGTCCCGTACCCTGCGTCGCGCCTTCGGGGGGCGGCGCTGCGCGAAACTCGTAACTCGCGGCACCGTCCTCCCCGCTGACAAGCACAAGTCCCGGCCGCCAATGCCCAGATGTCTCGGTGAGCGCCGTGGCCGTCAGGATCGCGCCCGATGTCGTGGGCTCGATGGCCAGCCCCGTGATCTCGGCGACAAGGGGGCGGGGATCGCCGGGGCGCTCGACCTCGGTCACCGTGATCCGTTCCTCCCGCTCGCCGCCGAACCAGTTGAACGGGTTCAGGCGGCTCTCGCCGCAGGCCGCGAGTGACAGGCAGAGGGTCAGGGCAATGGTGACGCGCAACATGAGGCCTCCGGCATAGACGGTCGTGGCATTGCCTAGACCAAAGCCCCTGCGATGAAAAGCGCCACTGGACTGAAGAGCGCCGGACGCCTAGGTCAGTCCCGACACGCCCCCACGGAGAGGACCATGGCCACCGAAGCCTTCGAAGAGATTGCCGAAACGTTTGAATTCCTCGACGACTGGGAGGATCGCTATCGGCATGTGATCGACATGGGCAAGGCGATGCCGCCGCTCGACGAAGCGTTCAAGGTGGACGCGACCAAGGTCGATGGCTGCGCCAGCCAGGTCTGGATCCTGCCGCGGATCGAGGGCGAGGGGCCGGGGGCAACCTTCGATTTCGAGGGCGACAGCGACGCGATCATCGTGCGCGGGCTGATCGCGGTCCTGCATGCGCTGTATTCGGGCTTGCCGGTAGGCGAGGTGGCGAAGGTGGATGCCGCGGCGGCACTCGGGCGGCTGGGTCTCGACGAGCATCTCTCGGCGCAGCGGTCGAACGGGGTCCGGGCCATGGTGGGCCGCATCCGGGCGCTCGCGGCAGAGCGTGCGGCAGCCTGAGACGCGCGTGAGCTTCTTTCGATAAGGGATTGCCTGGAAAGAAAAAGCCGCCCTGCTCGGGCAGCTTTCTCATGTGCTTTTATGGGCCGCCTCAGCGGTCCTCGATCTCGACATAGTCCCGCAGGGTCTCGCCCGTGTAGAGCTGGCGCGGACGGCCGATCTTGAGCGCGGGATCGGCGATCATCTCCTTCCACTGACTGACCCAGCCAACGGTGCGCGCGACCGCGAAGATCGGCGTGAACATCGAGGTGGGGAAGCCAATCGCGTCGAGAATGATGCCGGAGTAGAAATCCACGTTCGGGTAGAGCTTTTTCTCAACGAAATACGGGTCTTCCAGGGCGACCCTCTCGAGTTCCTTGGCGACCTGCAGCGTCGGGTTGTTGTCGACGCCCAGCAGGTCCAGGACTTCGTCCGCGCTTTCCTTCATCACCTTCGCGCGGGGGTCGAAATTCTTGTAGACGCGGTGGCCGAAGCCCATCAGGCGGAAGGGATCGTCCTTGTCCTTGGCGCGCTCGATGAATTCGGGGATGCGGTTGGGCGAGCCGATCTCGCGCAGCATCTCGAGGCAGGCCTGGTTGGCGCCGCCATGGGCGGGCCCCCAGAGACAGGCGATGCCGGCCGCGATACAGGCAAAGGGATTGGCGCCGGAGGAGGCCGCGAGCCGGACTGTCGAGGTCGAGGCGTTCTGTTCATGATCGGCATGCAGCGTGAAGATCCGGTCCATCGCGCGGGAGAGGATCGGGTCGACCTTGTATTCCTCGGCCGGCACGGCAAAGCACATGCGCAGGAAGTTCGCGGCATAGTCGATGTCGTTGCGGGGATACACGAAGGGCTGGCCGATCGAGTACTTGTAGGCCATGGCCGCGATGGTCGGCAGTTTCGCGATCAGGCGGTGCGAGGCGATCTCGCGCTGGCGCGGGTCGGTTATGTCGGTCGAGTCGTGATAGAAGGCCGACATCGCGCCCACGACGCCCACCATTGTCGCCATCGGATGCGCGTCTCGCCGGAAGCCCCGGAAGAAGTTGTGCATCTGCTCGTGGATCATGGTGTGGTGGGTGATCGTGAACTCGAATTCCTCGAGCGTGGCCGCGTCGGGCAGCTCGCCGTAAAGCAGCAGGTAGCAGACCTCGAGGAAGTGGGATTTCATCGCCAGCTGGTCGATCGGGTAGCCGCGATGCAGAAGCTCGCCCTTGTCGCCGTCGATGAAGGTGATCGAGCTGTCGCATGACGAGGTCGAGGTGAATCCCGGATCGTGGGTGAACACGCCCGTCTGCGCATAGAGCTTGGTGATGTCGATCACGTCGGGTCCGGCCGTTGGCGAGCGTATCGGCAACTCGTAGGTCGTTCCGTCGATCGTCAACGTGGCGGTTCTGGTGTCAGCCATGGTCGTCCCTTCTCCAACAGGCGTGCCGGGCGCGGCGCGCCAGTTTGTCTGATCGGGGTCAGGTCCTGACCGGGCCCCGTCGCATCGAGCGGCCACCCGCGGCTTCAGTCGCGGCGGGAGGCGGCGTCCGTCAGGCGGGCAAGCGTTTCGTCCCGGCCGATGACGAGCATCATGTCATACACGCTCGGGGTGGCGCTCCGGCCTGCCAGCGCGGCCCGGATCGGGGCCGCGAGTTTGCCGAATTTCAACCCATGGGATTCCGCAAACGCGGTGAGTGCCGCCTCCAACGTGTCTCGCGACCAGATATCATTCTGCAACTGCGCAGTCAATTCAGACAGTATACCACGGGATACATCGTCCAGCGCGGCGGCGGATTTCTCGTCCGGCTCGATGGGGCGTTCAGCCAGCACGAACTGGGCCTTTTCGAGCAGATCGGGCAGGGACCGTGCGCGTTCCTTGAGGCAATACATCGCAGCCAGCAGCCCGTCTTTCTGCGCTTGCGAAAGCGGCGGGGCGCCGGTGAGGGCGTGGTAGCGTTCAACCTCCGCGAGAAGCTCGGCGTCTTCCATCCGGGCGATGTGCCAGGCCGCGACGCTGTCGAGCTTCTTCATGTCGAGCCGGGCAGGGGACTTGCCGATGCCGTCGAGGTCGAACCACTCCAGCGCCTGCGCGTCGGTGAAGAGTTCGTCGTCGCCATGGCTCCAGCCCAGCCGCGCGAGGTAGTTGCGCATCGCGGCCGGCGGATAGCCCATCTCGGCGTATTCCATCACGCCCGTCGCGCCGTGGCGTTTCGACAGTTTCTTGCCGTCGGGCCCGTGGATCAGCGGGATATGCGCCCAGACAGGTTCCGCCCAGCCCATGGCGCGGTATATCTGCGCCTGCCGCGCCGCGTTGTTGAGGTGGTCGTCGCCACGGATCGCATGGGTCACGCCCATGTCGTGGTCGTCCACGACGACGGCAAGCATGTAGGTGGGCGTCCCGTCCGAGCGCAGAAGCACCATGTCGTCGAGCTGATCGTTGCGGAACCGGACCGTGCCCTGCACGGCGTCCTCGATCACCGTCTCACCCTCGCGCGGGGCCTTCAGGCGCACGGCGTAGGGCGCGTCGGGATGCTGGTCCTCCGGCACGTCGCGCCAGGGGCTGAGAAAGAGCGTGGAGCGTCCCTCGGCCTTGGCGGCGTCGCGGAAGGACTGGATGTCGTCCTGCGTGGAGAAGCACTTGTAGGCCGTGCCTTCGCGCAGCATGGCACGCGCGACATCGGCGTGGCGATCCTTGCGCTCGAACTGGCTGACGGCCTCGCCGTCCCAGTCGAGACCGAGCCACGTCATCCCGTCGAGGATCGCCTGCGTCGCTTCGGGGGTGGAACGCGCGCGGTCGGTGTCCTCGATCCTGAGAAGGAACTTTCCGCCGCGCCCGCGGGCGTAGAGCCAGTTGAACAGCGCGGTGCGCGCGGTGCCGATATGCATCGTGCCCGTGGGCGAGGGTGCGATGCGGGTGACGACGTCAGTGGCCATGAGTCCCCCTTGCGGACGGCCTTCGCGGCCCGCGTTAACGATTTGGCAACCATGTCTTGGCAAGACGACCGGGACTTACCCGAGCCTTGAGGATAGGTGCAAGGGTGCTGAGCCGCGCCACCCTTTCCGCGCTGAACGCGGTGCAGCAGGGGCAGCGTGGCGCGCTGATGCCCTGGACGGCGGTCGCGCTGGGGATCGGCGTGGCGCTCTATTTCGCCCTGCCGGTGGAACCGGGGCCGGTGGAATACGGCGCGGCGGGCGTCTTGGTCGGTCTGGGTCTGGCCCTCGGCCTTTGGAGGCGCGAGACGCTGGCACCGCTGGGCTTGGTGCTGGCGCTCTCGGCGATCGGTTTCGCGTCGGCGGGTCTGCGGGCCCATCAGGTCGCGGGCCCCGTCCTCGATTTCCGCTATTACGGCCCGGTGGAGGGGCGGGTGGTGGGCATCGACCGCTCGTCCTCCGACGTGCCGCGGCTCACGCTCGACCGGGTTCGCCTCGACGATGTCTCGCCCGACCGCACGCCGCGCCGGGTGCGCGTGTCGCTCCATGGCGCACAGCGCTGGCTCGACCCCGAACCCGGCGCGCGTGTCATGATGACCGCGCATCTGGGCCCTCCCTCGGGCCCCGCGGAACCCGGCGGCTTCGATTTCCAGCGTCACGCGTGGTTCCTGTCGCTGGGCGCGGTGGGCTACACGCGCACGCCCATGCTGCTGGCCGAGGCGCGGCCCGAGGGCGCGCAGGCGGTGTTTCACATGCGCATGGCCATGTCCGAGGCGATCCGCGCCCGCATCGAGGGCCAACCCGGCGCCTTTGCCGCCGCCGTCCTGACAGGCGACCGCTCCGGCCTCGACGCCGATACGGTGGAAAACATGCGCGTGGCCAATATCGCGCATCTTCTGGCGATCTCGGGCCTGCACATGGGGCTTCTGACGGGCTTCGTCTACGGCGCGCTCCGTTTGGCGCTCGCACTGATCCCGGCGCTGGCCCTGCGCTATCCGATCCGCAAATGGGCCGCCGCCGGTGCGCTGGCGGCGGGCGCTTTCTACCTCGCGCTCTCGGGCGGCAACGTGGCCACCGAACGCGCCTTCATCCAGGTCGCCGTGATGCTGACCGCCGTGATGCTCGACCGGCGCGCGATCACGCTGCGGTCGGTCGCAATCGCCGGCGTCATCATCCTGCTGCACCGGCCCGAGACGCTGTTCTCGCCGGGGTTCCAGATGTCCTTTGCCGCGACGGCGGCGCTTGTCGCGGTCTTTAACGGCCTGCGCGGCGCGGAGTGGCTGAGGGTGCGGCCCGGCTGGCAGAAATGGGTCTTCGCCCTCGTCCTGTCCTCCACCGTCGCGGGGCTCGCCACGGCACCCTTCGCGGCGGCGCATTTCAACCGGATCGCCGTCTTCGGCCTGATCGCCAACCTGCTGACGGTGCCGGTGATGGGCAGCCTCATCATCCCCGGCGCGGTGGTGGCCGCACTGCTCTGGCCGCTGGGACTCTCGGGGCTTGCCTTCGCGGTGATGCAGCCGGGGCTCGCCTGGATCCTGGACGTGTCGGCGCGGGTGGCCGAGATGCCCGGCGCGGTGAGCCATGTGCCCAGCCCGCCTGCGGGCACGCTGGGCCTGATCGCGCTTGGCGGGCTTGTCGCGATCCTCTGGCGCGGGAGGGGCCGCTGGGCGGGCACGCTGCCGCTTGCGCTTGCGGCGTTGCTCTGGACCGGGGTCGCGCGTCCCGATCTGCTGGTCTCGGACACGGGCCGTCTTGTCGGCGCGTGGACGCCGGAGGGTCGCGCGCTGTCGCGCCCGCGCGGAGACGGGTTCGTCGCGGGTGTCTGGCTGGAGAACGACGGAGACGGCGCGACGCAGGAGGCGGCCGCGGCGCGCGCGGGCTGGCGTGCGACCGGGGCAGGGGTCTCGATCACGCTCGAGGGTCTGCGCATCTGGCACGGCGCCGGGCGGCGCGCTCTGGCGGAAGCCGCGGCGGCCTGTGCCACCCATGACCTGGTGATCCTGTCGGAACCGGGCAGGGAGGCGGATCCCGCCATCGACGGTATCGCGCCGGACGCCGGTCCAACGGTCCTGATGGCGGCCCGGGCCGCAGCGGGCAGCGCGCCTTGCACCCTGATCGACGCAGATTTCCTCGCGGAGACCGGCGCGCTGGCCATCCATGTCGATGGGGGAGCTATCACGATCCGGACCGCCCGGCACAGGCAGGGCGACCGGCTCTGGACCCGTTGAGGGGGGTGTCAGTAGGTGCGGATCAACCCGACAAGCTTGCCCTGCACGGTGACCTGATCCTCGCGCAGGACCCGCGTCTCGTAGGCCGGGTTCGCCGCCTCCAGCGCGATCATGCCGCCCTTGCGGCGGTAGCGCTTCAGCGTGGCTTCCTGCCCCTCGACGAGGGCCACGACGATGTCGCCATTGTCGGCGGCGGCGCCTTCCTCGATCACGACCACGTCGCCATCGTTGATGCCGGCCTCGATCATCGAGTCGCCGCGCACCTCGAGCGCGTAATGGTTGCGGCCCGCGCCCAGCATCTGCTGCGGCACCGCCACGTGGGAGGCGACCTCGCTGATCGCCTCGATGGGCGTCCCGGCGGCGATCCGGCCCATGACGGGCACGTTGGACGCGCCGGCGCCGCTGACCGGCATGGCGCCTGCGGGCTTCGCGGGCGACTGCGCCGAGGCGCGGTCCCCGTCGATCACGCGCGGGGAAAAGCCGGGCCGTTCCATCGCGTCGGGCATCTTCACGATCTCGATGGCGCGTGCGCGATGCGCCAGCCGCCGGATGAAGCCGCGTTCCTCCAGCGCCGTGATCAGCCGGTGAATGCCCGACTTGGAGCGCAGGTCCAGCGCCTCCTTCATCTCGTCGAAGGATGGCGGGACGCCGTCGCGCTGCACGCGCTTGTGGATGAATTCCAGAAGATCGCGCTGTTTCCGGGTCAGCATTGTCGTGCTCCTCCTGCCGCGCATGGCCCAGCGGGTCCCGCGGCGCTCTAACTCGTTCGCGTTACGTTCTACACCTGTTCCGGTGCATCTGTCAACGAATCAGGGATGTCACGACGTGATGGGCCCGATGGGCACGTACTCGACCAGCTCTCCCGCCGTCCGCGCGGGGTCGCCGATGGGCCGCACGATAAGGCCGTTGGCGCGGCTCAGGATCGACAGGAGCGAGCTGTCTTGCCGGTCGAAGGGCACGATCTCGGGCATGTCGCCGGTGGGGAAGACCTCGGCGCGCATGTAATGCTCCCGCGGGCCGTTCGCCGCCACATCCGCGCCCAGCCGGGCCTTTCGGCGCCGCCGTTCGCCGGCGCGCAGGCCGAGGAAACCGCGCAGCATCGGCACGAGGAAAAGATGCCCGCAGACCATGGCCGAAACCGGGTTTCCGGGCAGACCCAGCAGCGCCGTATCGCCCAGCCGCCCGGCCATCAGCGGCTTTCCGGGCCGCATTGCGATCTTGTAGAAGGCCCGCTCCATCCCGAGGCTTTCGGCCACCGCGCCCACGAGGTCGTGATCCCCGACAGACGCGCCGCCCACCGTCACCACCAGATCGGCCCCGCGCGCGAGGTCGAACACGGCGCGCAGGCTCTCCTCATCGTCGCGCGCGATGGGCAGCAGCCGCGCGATGCCGCCCTCCGCCTCGATCAGCGCCTTCAGCCCATAGGTGTTGGAGGCGATGATCTGGTCATCGCGCGGTGTCTCGCCGGGCAGGACCAGCTCGTTGCCCGTGGCGATCAGCGCCACCACCGGCCGACGGGTGACGGTCAGTTCGGGCGCGTTCATCGCGGCGGCCAGCGCAAGATCGGCGGGGCTCAGCCGGCGCGGCGCCTCGATCCGCGCGCCGGTGCGGAAATCGGCGCCAGCCGGGCGCACGTGGGGCCCCTCGTCGAGCCCATCGCCGATGACGATCGCCTCGCCCTCGCGCGTCACGTCCTCCTGGATGACGACGCGGTCCGCGCCACGCGGCATGGGCGCGCCGGTGAAGATCCTGAGCGCTTCGCCCGGCCCGATCTCGCCGCCCCAGGCCCGGCCCGCCGGCGCTTCGCCCACCACACGCAGCCGGGCGCCCGGCACGGCATCGGCGCGCCGCACCGCGTAGCCGTCCATGGCCGAGGCCGCGAAGGGCGGCTGATCGCGCGTCGCGAAGACCGGCTCGGCCAGCACGCGGCCCGCCGCCTCGGCCAGCGCCACGGTCTCTCCCGGCAACACCCGCGTGAGCGCCAGACAGGCCGCCAGCGCCTCCTCAACCGTGATCACGCCCCGTCCCCTTCATCTTTCCAAAAATACGCAATGCGCCCTCTGCCGCAGGCTCAGGGCCCCGCCTCGTAGCGCCCCGACTTGCCGCCCTCCTTCAGGACGAGGCGAATGCCGCCGATCTCCATCCCCTTTTCGGCGGCCTTCAGCATGTCGTAGACCGTCAGCGCCGCGACCGAGACGGCGGTCAGCGCCTCCATCTCAACCCCGGTCTGGCCGGTGGTCTTGACCGTGGCGGTGATCCGCACGCCGGGTAGCGCCGCGTCCGCGACCAGTTCAACCGACACTTTCGTCACCGGCAGCGGATGGCAGAGCGGCACGAGGTCCGCCGTCCGTTTCGCCCCCATGATCCCTGCCAGCCGCGCGACGCCCAGAACGTCACCCTTCTTCGCGTCGCCCGCCTCCACCAGCGCCAGCGTCTCCGGCGTCATGCGCACATGGCCCTCGGCCACCGCCAGCCGGGCCGTCGCCGCCTTCTCGGAGACATCGACCATATGGGCCTGTCCGCTGGCGTCGAAATGGGTGAGCTTGCCACTCATGCGGACACCGGGGCGGGGTTGGCGAGCAGATCGCGCGTGGCGCCGGCCACGTCCGCCTGCCGCATGAGGCTTTCGCCGATCAGGAAGCTGCGCGCGCCGCACCCGGCCATGTCGGCGAGGTCGGCGGGCGTGAAAAGGCCGGATTCGGAGATCGCGATCCGTCCCTCCGGCACACGCGGCGCCAGCGCCCGCGTCGTTTCCAGCGTGGTCTCGAAGGTGTTGAGATCGCGGTTGTTGATCCCGATCAGCCGGCTTTCCAGCGCCAGCGCGCGGTCAAGCTCGGCGGCGTCATGCACCTCGATCAGCGCGTCCATCCCCCAGTGGCGCGCAGCGTCCTCCAGTTCGGCGGCGAGGCCGTCCTCGACGCTGGCCATGATGATCAGGATGCAGTCGGCCCCCCAGGCCCGCGCCTCGGCCACCTGGTAGGGATCGTAGAGGAAATCCTTGCGCAGGACGGGCAGGGCGGTGGCGTCGCGCGCCGCGCGCAGGTAGGAGGGCGCGCCCTGAAAGGAGGGCGCGTCGGTC
This sequence comes from Rhodobacteraceae bacterium HLUCCO18, assembly GCA_001314805.1. Classification (GTDB taxonomy): domain Bacteria; phylum Pseudomonadota; class Alphaproteobacteria; order Rhodobacterales; family Rhodobacteraceae; genus Roseibacterium. Next base: position 14,735 of record LJSY01000053.1, read on the forward strand.
AGCACCGACAGGCAGGTGGCGCCGCCGGCCTCGTAGGCGCGCGCCAGTGCCGGCGGGTCGAAATCGGCGCGGATCAGCCCCTTCGAGGGGCTCGCCTTCTTGATTTCGGCGATCAAACCGTAGCCTGTTTCCTGCGCTTTCATGAGGGCCGCCGCGAAGGGCCGAACGCGGGTCGCGTCGCGCGCGTCGGCCTCCACGGCGGCGAGCGGTCGCACGGCCTTGGCCGCCGCGATCTCTTCGAGCTTGTATGCCTTGATCTTGTCGAGGATCGTCGCCATCGCCTTCCCCCTTCAGCTCGCCGCCGACGTGATGCGCGCCAGCGTCTCGACGGCGCGTTTCGCCGCGCCGCTGTCGATGCTTTCGACCGCGATCTCGACCCCGTCGCGCAGGTGTGACACGCGATCCGCCACCACCAGCGCGGCGGCGGCGTTCAGCAGAACCGCGTCGCGATAGGCGCCCGTCTCGCCCTCCAGCAGCGCGCGCAGCGCCGCGGCGTTCCGGGCCGGCGTGCCGCCGAGGATGTCGCGGAAATCGTGCACCGGAAGGCCCGCGTCCTCGGGGTGCACCTCGCGCCCGCGGATGCGCCCGTCCCTGAGTTCGGCCACCTGCGTGGTGCCCGCGATCGAGACCTCGTCTGTCCCGTCGCTGCCATGGACGAGCCAAGCGGCCTCGGCCCCGAGGTCCTGCAACGTCTCGGCCATCGGAAAGATCAGGTCGATCGCGAAGGCGCCGGTCAGCTGGCGCTTGACGCCCGCGGGGTTGGTCAACGGCCCGAGGATGTTGAAGATCGTCTTGGAGCCCAGTTCCTGCCGGACGGGCATCACGTGTTTCATCGCCGGATGATGCATCGGCGCCATCATGAAGCCGATCCCGGCCTCCCTGATGCACCGTTCCACGACCTCGGCGCCCGCCATCACGTTCACGCCCAGCTCGCTCAGCGCATCCGCCGCGCCGGATTTCGAGCTGAGGTTGCGGTTGCCGTGCTTGGCCACGGGCACGCCGGCGCCGGCCACGACGAAGGCCGCGGCGGTGGAGATGTTGAGCGTGCCCATCCCGTCGCCGCCGGTGCCCACGATGTCCATCGCGCCCTCCGGGGCGGCGACCTTCACGCATCTGGCGCGCATGACCTTGGCGGCGGCCGCGTATTCGGCGACGGATTCGCCGCGCGCGCGCATGGCCATCAGGAAGCCGCCCACCTGCGCCGGGGTCGCCGTGCCCTCGAACAGCTCCTCGAAGGCGGCTTCCGCCTGCGCGCGGCTGAGCGGGCCTTCGGAGGCCGCGTAGATCAGGGGTTTCATCGTGTCGCTCATGCCGGGACCGCCTCCGCTGCACGGGTCAGGAAATTCTTCAGAAGCGCGTGCCCGTGTTCGGACCGGATGCTCTCGGGGTGGAACTGCACGCCCTCGATCGGGTGGTGGCGATGGCGCAGGCCCATGATCGTGCCATCCTCCAGCTCGGCGGTGATCTCCAGCTCCGCCGGCAGGCTTTCGCGCTCGACCACGAGGCTGTGGTAGCGCGTGGCCGAAAGCGGCGAGGGCAGGCCGGCGAAGACGCCCTGGCCCTCGTGCCGGATCCGGCCCAGCTTCCCGTGGACGATTTCCGAATGCCGCATCACGCGGCCGCCGAAGGCCTCGCCGATGGCCTGATGCCCGAGGCACACGCCGAAAAGCGGGATGCCCGCACCGGCGGCGGCGCGCGTCAGCGGCAGGCAGATGCCCGCCTGCGCCGGATCGCAGGGGCCGGGCGACAGCACGATGGCGCGGGGTTTCATCGCCAGCGCGTCCTGCACCGAAAGCGCATCGTTGCGCACCACGTGCGGCACCGTGCCAAGCTCGCCGAAATAATGGACGAGGTTGTATGTAAAGCTGTCGTAGTTGTCGATCAGCAGCAGCATCGCGCAGGCCTCGCGAAAAGGGGTGAAGGCGCGCCGCGCCCGGGCTATACATGTTTCAAAGCCGCGCTCCGGGGTCAAGTCGCGCCCCGGTGACACGAACGGCGGACAAGGGATGAGAACCGGGGGTGTGGGCGGCCACGAGCGGGCCGCCGTCAGGGCTTGGATCGGGCGGTACGGCCCGACCGATAGACCCAACCGATGGAAAGGTGAGCAGGCATGGGCGCTGGCGTAGTTGTGGGAGTTTTCTGGGGCCTCGTGCTCTCGGCGCTGGTGGTGACGGTGGTCTCGCTGAGCGCGCCGCTGCCGCCGCGGTCGGATCAGGCCGCCGGTGCGCCCGTGGAGATCGCGCCGGAGACTGCGACCGAAACCGAGACCGAGACCGAGACCGCGTCCGGCGCGCCGGCTCCACAGGCCGAAGCCGATGAGTCGGTAGAGATCGCGGAGCCCGAGACGCCGCAATCCGTGGACACGGCATCCGATGACGCGGCCGACAGCGATGCGGACGCGTCACCCTCCGTTCCACCCTCCGTTCCACCCTCCGTTCCACCCGCAGTGGCCGCGCTCGAAGGCGCGCAGCCCGGTCCCTCCCTCGACCCGGAGTCGGGAGCGGCCTCCGAGGGCGTTCCGCTGCCTGCCGGGTCCGAGTTCAACCGCCCCCCGCCGGAGGAGACGCCGGTTCTGCCGGGCACCGATGACGCGCTGTCGGTCCGATCCTCGTCCGCCCCCGAGGTGAGCCTGCCGCCCACGCCGGGCGGGATCGACACCGCGCCCGCCCCGCAGCCCGGCATCGCCGTCGCTCCCGAGGCGTCGGACCCGGGCGTGATCGAAGCCGATGACGTGGCGCTTCCGTCCTCGGGCGGCGATGCGCCCGTAACGCGCACGGACCAGGCACCCCCTCCGCTTGCGCAGCTGGAGCCCGACGCGAGCGCCGAGGCCGATGCGCAGAGCGTTGCGCCCCCTGCGCCTGACCGGCCTGAGCCTGACCCGACTGCGCCCGAGTCGCGTGATCCCGAGCCGGCGCAGGTGCCTGACGTGGCCGGTCAGGCCAACGATGGCGAGGCGCGCGACCCGGACATCATCGCCGAGTCACCGGACGCGGCGGCGGAGCCATCCGGGGAAGAGGCCGACAGGGCCGAGGCGACACCGCCCGCCGCCGAGCCGGAGACGGCACTGCCCGCCCGCCCGCCAGCCGTGGTCCAGCTTGTCCCGCCGCAGGAAAGCGCGCCTCTGGCACTGTTGCCGTTGGACGAGCTGCTGGTTCCCGGCGAGACGGCGTCAAGCGAGATGTCGGAGCCGCCCCGCGTTCTGCGCCCCTCCGATAGCGATGACGCGCCGACGGTCGAGCGCACGCTGCCGCAGATCGTCAGCCCGGCCCGGAACCTCCCCGAACCGGACGACGGGGGGGCGACGTCGGACCTGCCCGTCGCCCGGTTCGACGAAGACATGGCGCTGTCACCCGATGCGGAGGCCGCCGAGCGGCCCGCCATCGAGGCCCATGCCGCGCCATTCGACGCCACCGAGACGCGTCCGCTCATCGCCGTCATCCTGATCGACGAGCCCGACGAGCGGCTGGATATCGAGACGCTGACGCGCTTCACCTTCCCTGTCGCCTTCGCCATCGACCCGTCCCGGCCCGACGCCGCCGAGCGTGCCGCGATCTATCGCGATGCGGGCTTCGAGGTGTTGATGCTGGCCAGCGTCATTCCCGAGGGGGCGACGGCCAGCGACATCGAGGTCGCGCTCGCGTCGGCGCGCGCCCGCGTGCCCGAGGCCATCGCGCTGATGGACACGCCTGACAGCAGGGTCCAGTCCGAACGCGTGGTGCTCGAGGCCGCCGTAGGCGCCGCGGCGGGCGAGGGGCAGGGCTTCGTCGCCTTCCCGCGCGGACTGAATACCGCCGAGCAGACGGCCGCACGCGCGGATGTGCCTGCGGCGACGCTCTTCCGGCTGCTCGACGACGAGGATCAGCGCGCGACGGTCATCACCCGCTATCTCGGCCGCGCCGAGTTCGCCGCCCAGCAGGAGGGTGCCGTGGTCGTGGCCGGCAGAACCCGGCCCGACACGGTCACGGCGCTGTTTTCATGGGCGCTGGGCGACCGTAACGAGGGCGTGGCCATAGCGCCCGTCTCGGCGGTACTGCAGCGGTTGGCCGAGGAGTAGGCGAGAGCCCGGGAAGTCGGGGGAGGAGTTATCGCTGAACGTCCGGGTTGCGGACGAAGCGGCCTGATGCTGGTGCGGCAACATCCACACAGGCAGCGCCGCGGCACGGTATGCGTCGGAGCGGCGCAGCATGCCTTCCCTGAAACAGTCGTTGAACGACGACAATCAGGCCGAATGCGAACCGGTCGTCAGCCGCGCAGGCCTCAGATCGTTCAATTCCGGGAAGTCCCGGCCTGATATTGGTGCTGCATTACCATCTCACCCGACACGGTTCCCTATGCCATCAAGCCAACATCTCGGTCAGTCGAGTGCGTAAATGAGACATCCCTAGAAATCATTACCTTTGGCGTTGCTATCTGCGATATCGGCTACGTCAGCGCGGGTTTCCTCGACTCTCCGCTGAATCATCCGGTACCAGCCTTTGAATGGCAGTAGATATGCTTGCCTCAAAGTATTGATCTCGACCCCCTGGACGCCGGTATCGGGCCGCGTCCCATCCGGTCGCCATGCGGTGCCGAACAAGATGTCCCAGATGGGAAACCAATTGGCAAAGTTCTTGTGGTGGTGACGGGGCTCAATTGAATGGTGGATCCGATGGTAGTCAGGGCTGATAAGCAACCACCACAGCGGTCCATAGCTCAAGCGAATGTTGGCATGCGATAGGAAATGATAAGCCTGCGGGATGAGCGACAGAATGGCAATGTCCAAAGCCGGCAGGCGGAACAGGATCGCCATCGGGAGCGTCAGGAATAATGGCGAGATCAGTGTTTCAAGAATGTGACCACGCTGAGCGGTCAGTGCGTTCATGTTCTCATCGCTATGGTGCAGTTCGTGCATCGGCCAGAAAAGCCGGTAATGCATCGTCCGATGAAACCAGTAGTAGAAGAAATCGAGCACGAAGGTCGTGACGAGCAGCGCCAGAAGCGACCCGACGAGGCCCGGGAAGCCCAGTGCCCTCAGATCGATCAGACCGTCGCCGATCAACCGGACAGCGCTCGCGGTTGTGTAGGTGATCGCGGGGGCGAGCAGGCCAATCAGCGATGCATTGACGAGGAAGTAAAGCATTCCGAAACGATAGTGACGCCCGGAGACGCGTCGGACCGAGATCAGCCGCTCGATGACGATGACCATCGGCACGACCATCATCGTCATCAAGAAGTTGTCGCTCGTGGCGATGCGCAGGACCGTCCCGGCCACGCCGGCGATGTCGGTCGGTTCCATTCCGGTCGCTCGGTACCTACCGGTTGCCGGCGACGAGACTGGTGACGAACTGCCAGATCATGCCGCCAGGCGCAGCGTTTCCAATACCCCCCGCGTTCCCGGCACCGCCGCCTCCGCCGCCACCGCCTCCGCCGCCACCGCCTCCGCCACCGCCGCCATCACCACCGCTGCCGCTGCCGCTGTCATCGCCGCCGCCGCTCGAAGCGAATTGCAGGTACCGGGTTTGCACCCATCCGCGGGGCTGCTGCGCCTGGATCAGGCACCATCTCAAACCGCAGCGGGAGGTGTTCACCGCCTCCCCTGCCTGCAGTGCCCCGACAACCGCGGAAGCGGTATCCCTGTCAGAGTAGAGCGACGTCGAGACTCTTGCAGTGGCGTCGGTTGCCTCAGCAGGAGCTATGGTCGGAAGTTGGTGATGCCCTGAGGGGCGGCATATCATGGCGGTGTCGAGTCGCCGTCAATTCTCAGCCGAGAAAGGGATATGCCAC
>LJSY01000042.1 GCA_001314805.1 Rhodobacteraceae bacterium HLUCCO18
CTGGAAGGTCCTGGCCTCCGCCCCGCCGGTGATGTGATGCATCAGCGCGCCCATGGCGGTGGTGGCGGGGACGGGCGGCAGCGCGTGGCCGGCGATCTCGGCGGCGGCCATGCGGCCCGCGAGCAGCCCCATCGCGGCGCTTTCCACGTATCCCTCGACGCCGGTGATCTGCCCGGCGAAGCGGATATGCGGTCGCGTCACGAGCCGCATCTGGTCGTCGAGCAGCGTGGGCGAATTGATGAAGGTGTTGCGGTGGATGCCGCCCAGACGCGCGAAGGACGCATCCTGAAGGCCGGGAATCATCCGGAAAACATCCGTTTGCGCGCCGTACTTCATCTTGGTCTGGAAGCCCACGATATTGTAGAGCGTGCCGAGCTTGTTGTCGCGGCGCAGCTGCACCACGGCGTAGGGCTTTTCTTCGGGCCTGTGGGCGTTCGTCAGGCCGACGGGTTTCATCGGGCCGTGCCGCAGCGTCTCGCGCCCGCGTTCGGCCATTACCTCGATCGGCAGGCAGCCATCGAAGTATCCGGCCGTTTCGCCGGGTTTGAACTCGGTCTTGTCGGCTGCCAGAATCGCATCGATGAAGGCCTCGTACTCGTCCTTCGTCATCGGGCAATTGATGTAGGCGGTGCGTTCCGCCTCGGTCTCGCCCTTGTCGTAACGGGACTGTTCCCAAGCCACGGACATGTCGATCGTGTCGGCGTAGACGATGGGGGCGATGGCGTCGAAGAAGGCAAGGCTGTCCTGCCCGGTCTCCCGCGCGATGGCCTCGGCCAACGCGCCGGAGGTCAGCGGGCCAGTGGCGATGATCCATTGTCCATCGGTGGGAAGTTCCGTGATTTCAGCCGCTTCTACGGTGACGTTCGGGTGCGCCATCAGCCGTTCCGTCACAGCCTCGGCGAAGGGATCACGGTCCACGGCCAGCGCGCCGCCGGCGGGCAGCCGGTGGCGGTCGGCCATTTCCATGATCAGACCGCCCGCTGCCCGCATCTCCCAATGGAGGAGACCCACGGCGTTCTGTTCGTCATCGTCGGAGCGGAAGGAGTTGGAGCACACCATTTCTGCAAGGCTTCCGGTGCGGTGCGCGAAGGTGCCGACCGTGGGCCGCATCTCGTGCAGGATCACGGGGATGCCGAGTTCGGCGGCCTGCCATGCGGCTTCGGAGCCGGCCATGCCGCCGCCGACGATATGCAATGCGCGTGTCATGGGCGCCGGGATAGTGCGATGCGCGCCGTGGCTCAAGCCCCCCGTTGGGACTCCGGCGCGTCCTCGAGCGGGGCCGGAACAAGGCTCGCCTCCGGCTCGGCATATAGGATCGGTGCGATCGGCTGGTGTGGCGCACCCATCTGGCGCGCGCGCTCGGCCCGCCGGGCGATGCGCCGGATGGTGAAGGTGGTGCGCTGCGGCGGCGGTGCCTTGGCCGGACCGCCATAGGTCAGCATCAAGGCCGCAACCAGCGCCATGTCGCGCCAGAACGCGCCCAGCACATGGTCCATGCCGATCTGAACCATCTGGAGATAGCTGGCGTAGAAGGTCAGAAGCCCGAGGATGAGCGCGGCCATCCGCGTCTGCTTGCCGATCAGGACCATCGTGGCCAGCATGAACACGATGCTGCCCGACACGACGCGGCCAAGAGTTTCGCTCATTATTGGCGAGAGCAGCGCGCCGGTATCCGCGCCGGGGATCGAGCCGATGGCCGTGGCCATGAAATAGGAGGCGATGAGCATGCGCACCGACACCTGCGCGGCATCGCCGAGGTTGAATGTGCGAAGCGTGCGTCGAACCATGATAAACCCTTGCCTTGCAAACGGGATACGCGTCGCCCGCGCGTAGAAATTCTGTCGCCGAAATGAATTCGATGGATCACGCGGCCCAATCTGGCCGGCCAGACGCACCATCGCTGTCCAACCCGTCCCAAATGCGGAGGTCTTGCGTAAAAATCCGAGTTAAATGATGGCGCAGCCGCCATAATGGTAAACGGCACGGGGAAAACGACCGGGACCGAAGGCGCGGGGCCGTCAGCTCTCGGCCTCGCTCCCGCTTTCGCCCTCGTCCTCTGCATCTCCGGCGTCGTCCTCTGCCGGATCGGCGATCCAGGCCACCGAGACCACTTCCTCGCCCGGCCCGGTGTTGAAGACGCGCACGCCGCCGGCCGATCGCGACCGGAAGGAGATGCCCTCGACCGGAACGCGGATCGACTGGCCGGTGGAGGTCGCCAGCATGATCTGGTCCTCGATATCGACCGGGAAACAGGCCACCAGCGGGCCGCCGCGCATGGCCTTGTCCATCGCGGCCACGCCCTGTCCGCCGCGCCCGCGCACCGGATAGTCGTGCGATGACGACAGCTTGCCGGATCCGCCCGCGGTGATGGTCAGGATCAGGTCCTCGGCCGCCGACATCTCGGCGTAGCGTTCCTGGCTGAGATCGCCGGGGGTGGCCTCGTCCTCGTCGGCCTCGGGGTCCTCGGTCACGCCGGCCATCAGGCGGCGCTGCTTGAGATAGGCCGCGCGTTCCTCGGCCGTCGCCTCGAAATGGCGGATCACGGCCATCGAGACGACGCGGTCGCCCTCGGCAAGACGGATGCCCCGCACCCCGGTCGAATCGCGGCCCTTGAAGACGCGCACTTCGGTCGTGGGAAAGCGGATCGCGCGGCCGCCGGCGGTGACGAGCATCACGTCATCGCTTTCCGAGCAGATGCGCGCGTTCACAAGGCTGACCGACCCGTCATCCGGCAGGCGCATGGCGATCTTGCCGTTGCGCATGACGTTGGTGAAGTCGCTGAGTGCGTTGCGGCGCACGTCGCCTGCGGAGGTGGCGAAGAAGATCTGCAGCTCGTCCCAGTGGTCCTCGTCGCGGTCCACGGGCATGACCGCGGCGATGCCGGTGCCGGTCGAGATCGGCAGGATGTTGACGATGGCCTTGCCGCGCGAGGCGCGCGAGCCCATCGGCAGGCGCCAGGTCTTGAGCTTGTAGACCATCCCGTCGGTGGTGAAGAACAGAAGCGGCGTGTGGGTGTTGGCCACGAAAAGCGAGGTGACGACGTCGTCCTCCTTCAGCGCGCCACCCGAAAGACCCTTGCCGCCGCGCTTCTGGGCGCGGAAATCGACCAGCGGCGTGCGCTTGATGTAGCCGCCTTGCGTGATCGTGACGACCATGTCCTCGCGCTCGATGAGGTCCTCGTCCTCCATGTCGCCGGACCAGTCGGTGATCTCGGTGCGGCGCGGGACGGCGAATTTCTCGCGCACCTCGGCCAGTTCTTCCGAGATGATCGCAAGGATCCTGTCGCGGGAGGCGAGGATGGCGAGGTAGTCCTTGATCTTCTCGGCCAGCTCTTCCAGCTCGTCGGTTACTTCCTTCACGCCCAGCTGCGTCAGGCGTTGCAGGCGCAGGTCGAGGATCGCGCGGGCCTGCGTCTCGGACAGGTTGTAGGTCCCGTCCTCGTTGGCCTTGTGGCTGGGATCGTCGATCAGCTTGATGAAGGGCAGGATTTCCTCGGCGGGCCAGCGCCGCTGCATCAGCTTTTCACGCGCCTCCGCCGCGTCGGCGGACTGGCGGATGGTGCGGACCACCTCGTCCACGTTGGACACCGCCACGGCCAGACCGCACAGGACATGCGCCCGGTCGCGCGCCTTGTTCAGCTCGAACGCGGTGCGGCGGGCGACGACCTCTTCGCGGAAGTCGAGAAAGGCGGTCAGGAAGCCGCGCAGCGTGAGTTGTTCGGGCTTGCCGCCGTTGAGCGCCAGCATGTTGCAGCCGAAGCTCGTCTGCATCTGGGTGAAGCGGAAAAGCTGGTTCAGCACCACCTCGGGCGTGGCGTCGCGCTTGAGCTCGATCACCACGCGCACGCCGACGCGGTCGCTTTCATCCGCGACGCCCGAGATGCCCTCGAGCTTCTTCTCGCGCACGAGGTCCGCGATCCGCTCGATCATCGAGGCCTTGTTCACCTGATAGGGGATCTCGTCGATGACGATGGCGTAGCGATCCTTGCGGATCTCCTCCACGCGGGTCTTCGCGCGGATGATCACCGATCCGCGCCCCTCCAGATATGCCTTGCGGGCGCCGGAGCGGCCGAGGATCAGCGCGCCGGTGGGAAAGTCGGGGGCGGGGACGTAGTCGATCAGCTGCTCGGAACTGAGGTCGGGGTTCTCGATCAGCGCCTGACAGGCGTCGATGACCTCGCCGAGGTTGTGGGGCGGGATGTTCGTGGCCATGCCGACCGCGATGCCGCCGGCGCCGTTGACCAGCATGTTGGGGAATCGGGCGGGCAGGACCGTCGGTTCCTGCTGCTTGCCGTCGTAATTGTCCTGGAAATCGACCGTGTCCTTGTCGATATCGGCCAGCATGTACTGCGCCGGTGCGGCCATCCGCACTTCGGTGTAGCGCATGGCCGCGGGGTTGTCCCCGTCCATGGAGCCGAAATTGCCCTGACCGTCCAGGAGCGGCAGCGACATGGAGAAATCCTGCGCCATCCGGACCAGCGCGTCATAGATCGCGCTGTCGCCATGGGGGTGGTACTGGCCCATGACGTCGCCCACGGGCCGCGCCGACTTGCGGTAGGGCTTGTCGTGGACGTTGTTCGTTTCGTGCATCGCGAAGAGGATGCGCCGATGCACCGGTTTCAGCCCGTCGCGCAGATCGGGGATCGCGCGGGAGATGATGACGCTCATCGCGTAATCGATGAACGAGGTCTTCATCTCCGCCGTGATGTCGATGGAAGGCCCCGAAGACCCGGGCGGGCCGGGCGGGGTTTCTTCCATGTTTTCAGGTGGTTCTGGCGTGTCGGTCAAGGGGCTCGGCCTCGTGCGGCGGTGTCGCTACATCTTGTTGAGGGGCAGTATAGAGACGCGGCATATGGTGTGCAATGGGCGCGCGCCATCGCGATTGGCAGCCACCACGTGTATCTGCCAACATACTGTTTTTGTTGATTTTCGCGGAATCGGTGGCAGGCTGATCGCTGGAAGAGGCAACATCAAGAGGTGCCATATGGGCGAAACCGAGACCGAACTGATGCTGAAGGGCTATGGGCTGACGACCGCCGAGATGATCTATCGCATGCCCGATTACCGCAACGTTCTGAACACCTTCGTCTGGCAGGACTATGATCTTGCGCCGGATCACCCGAGGCTGTTCGGGTTCATCGAGTTCTGGCAGGACGCGATCGAGGGACCGCTGCACAGCGTGCGCTTCACCCATCGCAGGATGATCTCGCCGGGGGAATGGCAGAACGTGACGGGGACCTTCACCTACCATTAGGGAAGCGTTTTCGCTGGCGAAAACGGATCGGAAAAGCCGGCTTTTCCGTGCCGGAAATCTCGAGATTTCCGGCTCCCGTCAGGCCGTGGCGCGCATCCGGGCTGCGGCGAACCAGATCGCCGCCAGCGCGAGACAGGCCAGCCCGTTCCACGACGCCATCGAAAGGCCCAGCATCTCCCAGGCGACCTCGTCGCACATGACGATGCCGCCGCCGGCGTCGGGGTTCAGCAGATCGGCCACCTCCATAGCCCCGAGATCGCCGCCGCCGCCCGAGCAGCTTGCAGGGCCGTCCCACCAGTCGCGTTCCACGCCGGTGTGGTAGAGTGCGATGCCGGCATTCGTCAGCATCGCGGCCGCGCCAAGGAGCGCGACCCAAGCGGCGGGCAGAACGACGCCGAGCGCGCCGATTGCGATCGCCACGGCATGGGGCCAGCGCTGCCAAAGGCACATGGCGCAAGGTGCCAGCCCGCCGACATGCTGGAAGCCGAAGGCCGCCAGAAGAAGCACGGCAGACCCCCCGGCGGCCAGGGCGATGTATGTGCGTCGGTTCGGCGTCAGAAACGTTTCGCGCATCGCAGGTTCCTTAACGGGTCAACACCCGCGTGATGTTCAAGGCAACAGGCAAGGACCGTCGCGGCCACGTCCTCAGAGACCAAGCCATCCCCTCAGCAGGCTTACCAGCGTGGCTCCGGCGAACACCAGCGACGCGATCCACGCCGTGCCGAGCAGGGAGCCGAGAATGACGAGGACGCCATCCCGCTGCAAGAGCCCCATCGCGACGATCACGACGGCGATGCCGGGCACGGTGTTGGTGCCGGGAAGCGGCACCAGGATCGACGCGCTGAACAGCACCAGGGTGAGGCCCACCACCTGGTCGAGGGGGCGGCGCGTCAGGGACGCGAGCCGTGGCCGGCTGACGGTTTCGATCCGCTGCAGCCAGGGCGTTGCGCGACGGGACAGATCCTCGAGCGCGGCTTTCGACACCGTCCGCGCCCCCAGTTTCCGGGGCAGCCAGGGCCTGGTGCGCCCCAGCAGGATCTGCGCGGAGATGAACATCAGCGGCAAGGCCACGATCTGCGGGACGCCGTAGAGAAACGGGATGCAGCATGGCAGGGCGAGCACCAGAAGAAACAGACCGAACGCCCGTTCATGAAGCTGCGCCATGATCCAGTCCATGCTGGCCGCGTCGCCCTCGACGTTTTCGGCCAGCATGGCAAGCCTGCGCGAGATCTCCATGGGCTCATCGGGCTGCGCCATCATGCGGGTGTCTCCTGTGCCGCCGCGGGCCCCGGACCGGACCTCGTGCATCGCGTAGCAAATCGGGATCATGCACGCCAGCGCGCCCTCGATGCGATCCGGGCACCGTTCCCGTTTCGCCCGTTTGCCCATCGCCGGCGGAGCGGTCCCGGGCCGTTTGCGGGCAAGGCGCGCGGCGACGGCTGCGCGGGGGTTCGGCGCGCCAGAAAACGGGTGACAGATTTCGATCCGTGGTTAAGGATGATCGCGGAACGGGGGCCGGGGGCGGCGCGGACGCATGCGCCGGGGCCGCGCCGGGCGCTTCGTTGCAGATCAGCGGGTCAACCGCCGCAGGACGGATGTGCGGAGACCCCAAGGGAGGAAAGACATGACCAACACGATCAAGCCGGTGGCGCTTGCCGCTGCCGTCATTGCCGCGTCCCTCGGCCTCGGCGCCGGGGCCGCGAGCGCGCAGGCCGAAGTGACCCTGCGCTGCCAGCACTTCCTGTCGCCGATGGGCTCGGTGCCGCGCTTCTTCATCGAACCCTGGGCCGAGAAGGTCGAGGCCGACTCGGACGGTCGCATCGACGTGGAGATCTATCCCGCGATGCAGCTCGGCGGCGCGCCGCCGGCGCTTTACGACCAGATCCGCGACGGCTTCATAGATTGCGGCTGGACCATTCCCGCCTACACGCCCGGGCGCTTCCCCGAGGCCGAGGCGATGGAACTGCCCTTCATGACCTCGATGTCGGGCGAGGCGTCGAGCCGGGCCGCCTGGGACTACACGCAGACGCACATGCTCGAACGCTTCAGCGACATCCATCTTCTGGCCGTCCATGTTCACGGACCGGGCGTGATCCACACGACCAACGCGCCGATCGAGTCCATCGCGGATTTCGACGGCCTGCAGCTGCGCGGCCCCAGCCGGATGGCCAACGCCCTTCTCGAGGAGCTCGGCGCCACGCCCGTCGGCATGCCCGTCCCGGCCTTCCCCGAAGCGCTGAGCCGCGGCACGGTCGATGGCGGCGTGATCCCGTGGGAGGTGGTGCCCGCGCTGCGCGTCGAGGAACTGGCCGAGAACCACACCCAGATCGGCGGCGATCGCGCGCTTTACAACACCTTCTTCATCTGGGCGATGAACCCCGACACCTACGAGGGCCTGCCCGATGACCTGAAGGCGGTGATCGACGCCAATTCCGGCATCGAGACCTCGGCATGGGCGGGGCGCGCGATGGACGAAGGCGACGACCTCGCCGAGACCGCCATCCGCGAGCGCGGCAACACCATCGTCACGCTGGATGACGATACCGTGGCCGAGCTTCGCGTCGTGGGCGAAGACGTGACTCAGCGCTGGATCGAGGAGATGACGGGCCTCGGCCTCGATGGGCAGCAGCTCGTCGATGACGCCCGCGCCCTCGTGGCGCAATACTCCGACGACTGAGCGGGCAGGCCCCGGTCCTCAGCGGGTCGGGGCCAGCCATGCGGTATCCCCGTTGGACCGGCACGCCCTTCTGTCCTCGCTTCTGGCCCGCGTCGAGGAAACGCGCGGCCAGATCGGCCATGCGTGGCCCTACCATGCCGATCCCGAGACGGGCGTCTGGGAAACGGTGGAGGATGGCGACTGGTGCGGCGGCCACTGGGTGGAGTGCCTGCGCATCGCCGGACGGCTCGAGGGGCGGCCCGCGCTGATCGAGGAGGCGCGCGAGCGGACGGAGCGGCTGCGCCCCAAGCTCGAGAAGGACGACCAGTTCCGCGGCCACCGTTTCTACTATTCCGCCGCGCGGCTCCATGCGGAAACCGGCGATCCGCGGCTGCGCACCCTTGCGCTGGCGGCCGCCTACGCCGTCCGGTCCATGGCCATCCCGCAGAACGGGGCCATGCCGATCGGCCATGAGGTGCAGGTGAAATCCACCACGCTCGCCTCGCGCAGGATCGTGGCCGTCGACAACGTGCACCCGAACCTGCGTCTGGATTTCTGGGCCGGGCCCGAGACCGGCGACCCGGTCTTCGCCGAGGGCGCGAAGCGGATGCTCGACCTGACGATCCGCGACTTCATCCGCGCCGATGGCTCGACGGTGGAGTTCCTCGAATACCACGAGACAGAGGACCGCATCCTGCGCCACTTCACCTTGCTGGGCGTCCATGACGACAGCTGCTGGAGCCGCGGGCAGGCCTGGGCCATCGCGGGCTTCCTGCGCGGCTGGCAGGAATATGGCGAGACCCGCTACCGCGACGCGGCCCAGCGGCTCTGGGGATACTGGCTGGGCCGCGTGGGCAATGCCGCACCGCCCTGGGATTTCGACGACCCCGAGGGGCCGCGCGACACCTCCGCCTCGGCCATTGTTATAGAACAACTTGCCCGAATGGCGGTGCAAAGCCCCAATTCCGAGGTCCGGCTGTTCACGGAGCATCTTGCGCCGATGATCGAAGGTCTGGCACAACACATGAGACCGACGGGTCGTCTTGTGGATGGGTGTTTCAACCGACCGAAGCGTTTCGCGGACCGGTCGGAGCTGGTATGGGGCACGGCGTATCTCTTGATGGCGCTGTGCTACCTTGAGGAGGGAGAAGTCCCGTGCTGACAGTTTCGGAGGGAGCGAGTGGCGTGCGGTCACACCCGGCGCCCCACCTCCGGTCCGGGCGGAGGGGAGGCCGCCCGGACGCCTGCAAGAGCCCCGGCGCGCGTCAGCGGATGCAGCGCCGGGGCGATGCGGCGCGCGACCCCTAGGGACATCGACAGGACCCCCCGCGGATGACCCCAATCGCACCCAGGGCCGAGGCCGCGACAGGCCGCGCGATCGAACGCCTCGCAAAGGCGCTCGCCTATGTCGGCGGTGTCGTGCTCGTGCTCGTCGCCGTGATGGTCTGCGTCTCGATCATCGGTCGGCAGTTGGACGGCTTCGCCTTCTTCCGGCCCGTGCGCGGAGATTACGAACTGGTGGAGCTTGGCTGCGTGATCGCAGTCTGTGCCTTCCTGCCGTGGTGCCAGCTCAAGCGCGGGCATGTCGCCGTCGACGTGGTGGTGCAGGCGATGCCCCGTCGCGCCAAGGCGTTCTCGGGGATGATGGGCGACCTGCTGATCGCCATCGTCGCCTTCGTGATGGTCTGGCGGGTCTGGGCCGGGTTCGGCGAGAAGTTTCCCCATGGCTCCGACGCGTTGCGCGACGCGCTCGGCATGGGCACCCGTCCGTTCTTCCCCGAAACGACCTATGAGCTGGAGCTGCCCCTCTGGATCCCCTACGGCCTCGCCTTCATCGGGCTTGCCATCTTCTTCGTGACGGCCCTCTACACGGTGTGGCGGTCCCTCAACTGGACCATCGAAGGGATGGAGCGCACCCCATGACCGGGCTCGAACTGGCGCTTCTGGCCTTCGCCCTGATGCTGGTGGCGATCTTCCTGCGGGTGCCCATCGGCGTCGCCATGGCGGTGACGGGTTTCGTCGGCACATGGATCGTGCTGGGCCGGCCGAGCCCCGCGCTCAGCCAGCTGAAGTCACTGACCTATGACACGTTCAAGGACTACAACCTGTCGATCGTGCCGCTCTTCCTGCTGATGGGACAATTCGCGACCAAGTCCGGCATGTCGAGCGCGCTGTTCCAGGCCGCGTCCGACTGGCTTGGGCACCGCAAGGGCGGGATCGCGATGGCGTCGGTGGGCGCCTGCGCGGGCTTCGGCGCGATCTGCGGCTCGTCGCTCGCCACGGCGTCGACGATGGGGCAGGTGGCGCTGCCCGAGATGCGCAAGCGCGGCTATTCGGACAGCCTGTCCACCGGCGTGCTGGCCGCGGGAGGAACGCTGGGCATCCTGATCCCGCCCTCGATCATCCTCGTGATCTACGCGATCCTCGCCGAGCAGAACATCGTCAAGATGTTCGTGGCCGCCATCGTGCCCGGGCTGCTCGCGGCTCTTGGCTACATCCTCGCGGTTGCGGTCTACGTCCGGGTGCGCCCCGACGCGGCGACAACGGCCGAGCGTGTGCCCTATCGCCTGCGGATGCGCACGCTGGCGCGGATCTGGCCGGTCGTGGTGATCTTCGGCCTCGTGATGGGCGGGATCGCGGCGGACTGGGACTGGTCGCAGGCCGGGGTGCAGGCGCTCTTCACGCCGACCGAGGGCGCGGCGGTGGGAGCGGTCGCCACAGGGCTCTACGGGATGTTCACCGGCGGGCTGACGTGGAAGGGCTTTCTCGAGAGCGTGCTGGCCACGGCGCAGGCGACCGCGATGATCTTCTTCATCGTCTGGGCGGCGAAGCTCTTCAACGGGTTCCTGGCGCTGACCCGCGCGCCCGACCTGCTGGTCACCTGGATCGAGGCCTCGGGCTATGCGCCGCTCATGGTGCTGGCGATCATGCTCGTGGCTTATCTGCTCTTCGGCTGCGTGATGGATTCGCTGTCGATGATCCTGCTGACGATCCCGATCTTCTTCCCGATCATCATGTCGCTCGATTTCGTCATCCTCGGCCATGCGTTGACACCCGAGGAGGCGGCGATCTGGTTCGGCGTCCTCGCGCTGATCGTGGTCGAGGTGGGGCTGATCACGCCGCCCGTGGGGATGAATCTCTTCATCATCAATTCCATGGCCCGCGACATCCCGATGGTGCGCACCTACGCGGGCGTGGCGCCCTTCGTGGCCTCCGACCTGATCCGTGTGGTGATCCTCGTGATGTTTCCGGGTATCACCCTGTGGCTGGTGGGCGTGCTTTTCGGTTGAGCAAGATGGATTGACGGCACCGGGCCGCGCCGCTAGCAACACGGGCGTTGCCCGAGTGGCGGAATGGTAGACGCAGGGGATTCAAAATCCCCCGCCGAAAGGCTTGTCGGTTCGAGTCCGACCTCGGGTACCACCCTTTGCAGGCAAGGACGATCAGGGCTGCGCGCGCCACGCCGCCCAGTCCTCGGGCGTGTCGAGATCGGTGAGCGCGCGTTCCCCCGCCAGCGGCACGAGGTGGACACGGTCGCCGTGCCGTCTCAAGATCTCACGCGCGCCGGTGTCGCCCGTGAGCCGGCCGAGTTCCGGCAGAAGGTCCGCGGGGAAGAGCACCGGATGCCCCGGCGCGCCATCCTCGGAGGCCGCGCGCAGGATGGCTCTGGGATCATGCGTCGAGAGCGCCATGAGCAGATGCAGATCGGACGCGGTGACATCGGGCATGTCGGCCAGAACGACGAGAACGGGCGTCGTCAGTCCCGCCACCCCGGTGACGATGGAGGCCGCCATGCCCGCGCCTTCCGGGGCCTCCAGAACCTCGACATCCAGCGCCGCCAGCAACGCCGCGCGCTCGGGCTGATCGGGTCCGAGGATCACCCGCGTCGGCCCCGCGCGCAGGCAGCGGCGCGCCATCGCCTGCAGGAGCGGCTGGTCGCCGAAGGGCCCGGGCACCGGCTCCAGCATCTTGTCGGCCCCGCGCATCCGTGTGGCGCGGCCTGCGGCCAGCAACAGGATCGTCGGATCGCTCATCCCCGCATCCGCGCGCCGTCCGGATCGAAAAGCGGCTTTGTCACCAGCCGCGCGGGGCGCCTGTCGCCGAGGATCTCGATCTCCACGGCGCGGCCTTCCTCGATCAGCTCGACGGGCAGGAAACCGATGGCCACCGACACGCCGGCATGGTGCGAGTACCCGCCGGAGGTGCAGAACCCCACGACATCCTCCCCGTGCCAGATCGGCTCATAAGCCACGACATCGGCGTCGTCGGCCTCCACGATGAAATTGCAGAGCCGCCGGGCGGGGCCTGTCGCGCGCTCCGCCTCCGCCGCCGCGCGGCCAATGAAATCGGTGTCCTTGTTCCACGCCACGAACCGGTCGAGCCCGGTCTCTCCCACCGTGTAATCCGGCGAGAATTCCCGCATCCACGACCCGAAGAACCGGTCGAGCCGCAGGCTCATCATCGCGCGCATGCCGAAGGGTTTCAGGCCGTGTTTCCGCCCGGCCTCCCACAGGACCGACCAGAGCGGCCGCTGTTCCATCGCGTCGACATAGATCTCGTAGCCCAGATCGCCGGTGTAGCTGACGCGCTGCACGACGGCCCGGCTCAGCCCGATGGTGAGCCTGCGCAGATCGAGGAATCGCATGTCCGAGACATCCTCCCGCGTGACATCCTGTAGAAGATCGCGCGCATGTGGCCCGGCGATCTGGAAGCCCGTGATGCGGTCCGAGACGTTGGTGATCTCGACGCCATCCTCCAAATGGCGATCGAACCAGCGCATGTGGAAATCCTGCGCCCCGTAGCTCGCGGTCAGGCGAAAGTGGTTCTCGGCCAGGCACGAAATGGTGAAATCGCCCATGATCCGTCCCGACGGCGCCAGCATGGGCGACAGCGACAGCCGCCCCGGCTTCGGAACGCGTCCCGCCATGATCCGGTCGAGCCAGGCGCGCGCATTTGGCCCCCGGACGGTGTACTTGCCGAAATTCTGCACCTCGTTGATACCGACGCCCTCGCGCACCGCACGCACCTCGCGCGCGGTGGCGTCCCATGCGTTGGAGCGGCGGAAGGACGGGATCTCGTAGCGTGGCTCTTTTTCGCTGTGGCCTGCCGCTTCGCTGCCTGAGGCCCCATGACCTGCGGCGAAGTAATTCGCCACCTCCAGCCCGTATTGCTGCCCCCAGACCGCGCCCATGGCGTCGAAGACATCGTACATGGGCGTCGTGCGAAGGGGACGCGCGGCGGGAAGCTCCTCGTTGGGGTAGGAGACGGAAAACCGCGTCTGGTAGTTCTCGATCACCTTGGGCAGCGTGTAGCCGGGCGTCAGGAACCGGCCGAAGCGCGCCACGTCCATGGCGAAGACATCGCGTTCCGGCTCGCCCTCCACCATCCATTGCGCAAGGCTCAGACCCACGCCGCCCCCCTGGCTGAAGCCTGCCATCACGCCACAGGCCGACCAGTAGTTGCGCAGGCCCGGAACGGGACCGACCAGCGGATTGCCGTCGGGCGCGAAGGTGAAGGGGCCGTGGATCACGGACTTCACGCCCGCGCGCTCCAGCACCGGAAAACGCTTGTAGGCGAAGGCGATGCTCTCCTCGATCTTGTCGAAGTCGTCGGGCAACAGCTCGTGCCCGAACTCCCAGGGCGTGCCGTCCACGGCCCAGGGGCGGCAGGTCTGTTCGTAGAACCCGATGCAAAGGCCGCGCCCCTCCTGCCTGAGATAGCTCTCGCCGGCGGGGTCCATGACATGCGGATGCTCGGTCCCGCGCTCATGGATTTCGGGGATGTCGTCGGTAACGATATACTGATGCTCCATCGGATGCAGCGGCAGCTCGATCCCTGCCATGTGACCCACCTCGCGCGCCCAGAGGCCGGCGGCGTTCACCACGTGTTCGGCATGGATCGTGCCCTTGTCGGTCACCACGTCCCACGTCCCGTCGGGGCGCGGATTGGTCTCCAGCACCCTGGTGTGGAGCACGATCTCCGCGCCGCCCATCCGCGCGGCCTTGGCATAGGCGTGAGTGGTCCCCGACGGGTCGAGATGGCCGTCGAGCGGATCGTAGAGCCCGCCGAGGATGCCCTCCACATTCGTCACGGGGGCGATCCGCGCGATCTCCTCGGGCCCGATGATCTCGGTCTCCAGCCCCATGAACCGGTGCTTTGCACGCTCGGCCTTGAACATGTCCAGCCGCTCGGGCGTGTCGGCCAGCGTCACGCCGCCCACATGGTGGAGCCCGCAGGACATGCCGGTGATCTCTTCGAGCTCCCGGTAGAGCCGGATCGTGTAGCCCTGAAGCGCGGCCATGTTCGTGTCGCCGTTGAGGGTGTGAAACCCGCCCGCCGCATGCCAGGTGGAACCGGACGTGAGCTCGGAACGCTCCAGCAGCATCACGTCCGACCAGCCCAGCTTCGTCAGGTGATAGGCGACCGAACAGCCGACGACGCCGCCGCCGATGATGAGGGCCCGGGTGGTGGTTTGCATATGCGGCCTCCGTTGCGCGTTCCGGCGCGACCTTGCGCGCCCACACCCGGCACCACAAGCCAGCGGGCGACATTCCAAAGCCCCGCCGCGCCTTCCTTCATCTTTCCGAAAATACCGCTCGGGGGAGCGCGAGGGGGCAGACGGCCCCCTCGCTCCCGCAGCCCGCCACGGGCGCCGGAGATCAGAGTTTCCGAACCCTCAGCCGGGTCAGGCGGTTCTTCTCCCGCTCGGCAACCTCGAAGCGCACCCCGTGAAACGAGAAACACTGCCCCTCGACAGGGATCGTCTGCGCCTCGTGGATCACCAGCCCCGCGAGTGTGTTGGCCTCCTCGTCGGGCAGGCTCCAATCGGTCGCGCGGTTGAAATCGCGGATCGTCATCGCGCCGTCGACCTCGTAATTGCCCTGCTCGTCCGGCGTCAGGGTCGGCCCGTCGGGCGTGTCGAACTCGTCGGTGATCTCGCCCACGATCTCCTCGAGGATGTCCTCGAGCGTGATGAGGCCCCTGAGCGCGCCGTATTCGTCCACCACCAGCGCGAAATGCGTGTGGCGGCGCAGGAAGTTGCGCATCTGGTCGTCGAGCGAGGTGGTCTCGGGGATGAAATAGGGTTTCATCGCCACGCTCAGGATGTCGAACCCGTCGAGTTCCTCCTGTTCGACGCTGCCATCCTCCATCAGGCGGTGCATCGCGCGCAGGAGATCCTTGGCATGCAGCACGCCCACGATGTTTTCCGGGTCGTCCTTGAACAGCGGCAGCCGCGTGTGGCTGCTGGCCAGCGACAATTGCAGGATCTCGCTCGCCGGCAGGCTCGCGTCGATCATCTCGATGCCCGAGCGATGGAGCATGATCTCCTCCACGGTGCGCTCGTGCAGGTCGAGCGCGCCCAGAAGGCGGTCGCGCTGTTCCTTCTCCACCGTGCCTTCCTGATGGCCGAGCGACAGCGCGCCCATGATCTCCTCGTGGACCGAGACCATGTTGGCGCCCGCCTCGATCCGCACACCGAAAAGCCGCAATACCCCGCGCACCAGAACCCGCACCACCGCCACGACCGGCGACATGATCCTGACCACCAACATGATCGGCCCCGAGATGAAGGCGGCCATCTTTTCGGGATTGTTGATGGCATAGGTCTTGGGCAGCACCTCGCCGAAGATCAGCACCAGAACCGTCATCACCAGCGTCGCCGCCGCCACGCCGCCCTCGCCGAGAAGCGTGGTGAAGAGCGCGGTCGCCAGCGAGGTCGCGAGGATGTTGACGAGGTTGTTGCCGAGCAGGATGCCGCCGATGAAGCGCTCGCTGTCCTCCTTCAGGCTGAGCGCGCGCTCGGCCCCCCTGGCCCCCGCCTCGCCCTTGTCGACGATGGTCCTGAGCCGCCCGCGCGAGGCGGCCGTCAGCGCCGTTTCCGAGCCCGAGAAGAAGGCCGAGCCGAACAGGAGCAGGACGATCACGCCTGCGGTGATCCAGGTGGTGGGGTCGGACAGGCCGCTCCCGAGGGCGGTCGTTGCGACGGAGGAGGTCGGGTCTTGGGCGAGGTTTTCCATGACTTGGGTTATGGGGATCGGGAGGGCAGGCGGCAAGGCCCCTCACTGGCCATGAAGGTCGTCGCGCGCCAGCGGATGGTGGTCCAGCACCAGATCGCGCAGCCGCGCGTCGAGGATATGGGTGTAGATCTCGGTCGTGGCGATATCGGCGTGTCCCAGCAGCGTCTGGATCGCGCGCAGATCGGCGCCGTTCTGCAGGAGATGCGTGGCAAACGCATGCCGCAGGCTGTGCGGGGTGACGCGGCCGGGATCGATGCCCGCCTGCGCCGCGATCTCCTTGATCAGGGTGAAGAAGCGCACGCGTGACAGATGCCCCGCCTTGCCGCGCGAGGGGAAGAGATGGGGCGAGGGCGACGCCCCGCGCTCGATCCGCGCCAGATCCTCGGCGCGGTCGCGATGCGCCAGCCACGCGCGCGCCGCTTCCCGCGCGGGCGGGGACAGGGGCACCATCCGTTCCTTGCCGCCCTTTCCGCGCACCAGAAGCATCCGCGGATCGCCCCTGAGTGCTGCGACCGGGAGCGAGACAAGCTCGCTCACCCGCAGGCCGGTGGCATAGAGAAGCTCGATCAGGCAGGTGTTGCGCAACCGCTCGCCCTCGTTCCGGCCGCTGTCCCGCGCGGCGTCCAGAAGGCGCCCGGCCTCCTCGACGCTCAGCACGTCGGGCAGGGTCCGCGTCTTGGAGGGGCCCTTGATCTGCAGGCAGGGATTGTCGGCGCGCCAGCCCTCCTCATGGGCGAAGCGATAGAGCTGGCGCAGCGCCGAGAGCCGCCGGGCGCGTGTCGCAGGCGACATGTCGGCGGCCTCCAGATGCGTCAGGTAGCCTTCGATCGCCGCCCGGTCGGCACGGTCGAACCCGGCGCCGTGGCGCGCCAGCCACGCCATGGCGTCCTTGAGGTCGCGGCCATAGGCGAGAAGCGTGTTCCGCGCCGCCCCGCGTTCTGCCGCCTGCGCCTCGAGGAAGGCGGAAATCCAGTCGCTGTCGGAGCTTGGTTTCATCACGCCGGCCCGTCGAGCAGGAGTTGCAGCGCCGCGCGCCGCGCGATGTCCTCGAACCCGACACCGCGCAGCAGGATCAGCGCGTCTCCGATATCGCCGGGATCGCCCTCGCGGTCGCTGAGGACGAGGGCCGCGTGCAGAAAGGCCTCGCCCATCCGGTCGTTGTCGAGCAGCCATGTGTAGCGGTGCGGCGGTGGCTCGGCGGAAAACGCTGTGGCGATGGCCTGTTGGAGCGCGCCGCCCGCAGTCTCCACCGGCTGGCCCTGCGCGATGGCGAAGGCGGTCCGCTCCGTATCGGTCTGCGCCACGGCGGACCGGGCGATACGCTCATAGATCGGCGAAAGAAGCCCGATCCGCCGCGCTAGAAGCCCCGCCTCGCCGGTCAGCGGCACGCGCTGCAGCCGTTCGGCGAAGATGGTCGCGAAGGCGACAGCAAGCCCTGCGCGCTGCATGTGGTCGTAGGCATCGGGCAGCCTGCGCGCCACTTCCGCCGCGTCGCCCGCCAGAAGGGCCGCGTCAAGCGCCTGCACGGCCGCGACCCGGTCCCAGACCCCGCCCGAGGCCGACGGCACGCGCGAGGTGTAGATGGCGAACCATTGCTGCGGCTCGACCGCGCCCGAGCGGGTCAGTCTTTCGGCGGCGTCGAGCTGCGCGCGCCAGCCCGCCAGTGCCGAGAGATCCGCATGCACCAGCGCCAGCGGCGCGCCCGTCAGGTCCGGGCGTTCGGCGATCGCCATGCGCATCTGGAACGACAACGGCGTGAGCGCGGGGTCGGGGGGCAGCGGGCCATCGCCCTCGAACAGCTCGGGGTCGAGAAATCGCGCGATCAGGTCGGCCTCGGCCGGCTCGAACCGCCCCAGCGCCTCGCCGGTGCCGAAGGACAGCGCCGCCGCCGGCCAGTCGCCGCCGCGCGCGAGGCAAAAGATGCGCGCGGGGAAGGTCGGCGCGATGTCCGGGTTGGCCTCCATCGCGCGGCAGGCGCGGTCGCCATGGCCGATCAGCAGGCTCACGTCGAAGAAGCGGCGAAAGACCTGCGGATCGGTTGGCCCCGCGCGTTCCATCAGCGCCAGCGCCGGATCGAGCGCGCCGCGTGTCAGCAGCATGTCGAGCCGGGCGAGGAACAGCTCGCCCTCCGGCGCGTCTCCGGCGGCGGGCGGGGCAAGCTCGGCCAGCGCCAGCATCTCGGTCAGGGACAGGGCGGCGGGCAGGCCGGTGGCGGGCTGGGCGCGGAACAGCCGGGCGAGCATCTCGGCCTCCGACGCGCCCCAGAGCGTCTCGGGAAGCCCGGTGATCGAACGGGGCAGAAGCCCCACCGCGTCAAGCTGGACCGCGTCGATGGGCAGGATTTCGAATTGCGGCCGCGCGGCGGAGGTCGCCACATTGGAATGCGGGCGTGTCACCGTGTCCGACAGCCACTCCGGCGCGAAGGCCTCGGGCAGGTCGGGCAGGGTGGGGGGCATGATCTCTTCCACCGGGTCCTGCGCCATCGCGGCGGTGCCGACGACCGCCCACACAAGTGCCGCGGCGGCCAGCCGTCTAGTCACGGCCCAGCTCCACCGGCTCCGTCACCGTCTGGCGGTCGGGCTGCATGAAGCCGGAATACGAGTAGCCCACGAGCCCGATGCCGGCCAGCACGATCAGGATCAGGAGAAGGCGTATCACACGACCCATTGCTTCGGTCCATTTCCGCGGCGCTCTTGCGATGGCGCCGCCGTCATCATCTGCTCCGCGCGGCGCGCACAGACGATGTCGAGCATCGCATTTGCCGTGCCGTTCAATTGCCTATAAGCCATGGCTTGGGCAATAATGCCAGTCGGGGAAAGCAGTTTTTCGACCATGGGCGAAAGCGTGCCAGAGCTGGATCTTGTGCTGAAGACGCCTGTCGTCCTGATCGGAATGATGGGCGCGGGCAAGACCGCCGTGGGTCGGGCGCTTGCATCGCGGCTGGGCGTGCCGATGCGGGATTCGGACGCCGAGATCGTGGCGAGCGCGCAGCTGAGCATCGCCGAGATCTTCGAACGCTTCGGCGAGCCGTTCTTCCGCGAGAAGGAGACGCAGGTGATCGAACGTCTGCTGAAGGGCCCGCCCTGCATCCTGTCCACCGGTGGCGGCGCATGGATGACGGAACGCAACCGCGCGCTTCTGACCGGGCAGGCGGCGGTCCTCTGGCTCGAGGCCGATCTGGAGCTTCTGTGGAGCCGCGTGCGCACCAAGACGACGCGGCCGCTTCTGCGCACCGACAACCCGCGCCGCACGCTGGAGGAGCTCCTGACGGAGCGCACGCCGGTCTACAGCCTCGCGCCGCTCAAGGTCCGTGTGGAACCGGGCTGGACGATCTCGCAGACCGCCGGGCGGGTTCTGCGCCGCCTGATCGAGGCGGGCGCTGTGACGGAGGGCGCCCCGTGAGCCCGCGCCACGACGTCGAGGTCGCGCTTGGCGCGCGCAGTTACGTGGTACGCATCGCACCGGGCCTGCTGCCCGTGGCCGGGCGCGAGATCGCCGATCTTCTGCACAGGCCCCGGACATGGATCGTGACCGAAAGCAATGTCGCGCGTTTGCATCTGGAGACGCTCACGGCCGGCCTGGCCGCCGAGGGCATCGAGCCGAAGGTGCTGGTCCTGCCCCCCGGCGAGGCGACGAAAGGCTGGGCGCATCTGACCGAGACGGTGGAATGGCTCTTGTCGCAAAGGGTCGAACGCCGCGACGTGGTGATCGCCTTTGGCGGTGGCGTGATCGGCGACCTCGTGGGCTTCGCCGCCGCGATCCTGCGGCGCGGCGTGCGCTTCGTGCAGATCCCCACCTCGCTGCTGGCGCAGGTCGACAGCTCGGTGGGCGGCAAGACCGGCATCAACACGGGCCACGGCAAGAACCTCGTGGGCGCGTTTCACCAGCCCGCCCGGGTGCTGGCCGACATCGATGTTCTGGGCACGCTGAGCGAGCGCGATTTCCTCGCCGGCTATGGCGAGGTCGCGAAGTACGGGCTTCTGGGCGACGCGGAGTTCTTCGGATGGCTGGAGCGGAACGGCCCGGCGCTGGCGGCAGGCGATGCCGCGCTCAGGGCCGAGGCGATCCGGCGCTCGGTGCAGATGAAGGCCGATATCGTGGCGCGCGACGAGACCGAGCAGGGGGACCGGGCGCTTCTGAACCTCGGGCATACCTTCGGCCATGCGCTGGAGGCCGCGACCGGCTATTCCGACCGGCTGCTGCACGGGGAGGGCGTGGCTATCGGCTGCGCGCTCGCATTCGAGCTTTCGGCACGGATGGGGCTGTGTTCGNCATGAGGAGCCGAGCCGCGTTCGGGCGCACCTCACCGAGATGAGGATGAAGCGCGATCTGTCCGATATACCGGGGGAATTGCCCGATGCCGACACGCTCCTGTCGCTGATGGGGCAGGACAAGAAGGTGGTCGACGGACAGCTCCGCTTCATCCTCGCCCGCCGGATCGGGGAGGCCTTCGTGACCGCTGATGTGCCGCCCGCGGCGGTGCGTGGCGTTCTGTTGGACGCGGTGTCCGGGAACTGAAGGCCCGGCCGCCGCGTTTGACTTCACGGGCTGACTGATCGCAAATGCCGGGTCCGGCCTGCCGAATGGTCCGATCGGGCCGCATCGTCCACCAAAAAACACCACAACTCGAGAAGGCTCACCATGCCACGCGACACCAAGCTGATCCTCTGTCCGGTCAATCTGAGACACATCAAGGATGACTACCGTGCCTATGAGGAGGCCGTCGCCATGGCGAAACGTCGGGGTGCGAAGCTGCTGGTGGCGACGGTTGCGCCCGAGATGGAGCGAAACCTTAACATAAGGGACTCGAAAGGCTTCTGGGGCGAACAGCTGGCGAAATTCGTCAAGGATCACCCGGTCGACGGCGTAGACGTCGAAACCGTCGTGCGCATTGGTGCGGTGCATCGGCAGATCCTGAAGCTGGCCGAGGAACGGAATGTCGATCTCATCGTGATGGAATCCGCCAACCCCAAGGTTCAGGACTACCTTCTGGGCACCACAGCCAGCCACATCGTGACCCATGCAAAATGCTCGGTCTACGTGGTGCGCGGATAGCTGACCTACCTCGCGTTTCGGCGGACCCGCTCGGGAAGCCATCAACGACGGACGGCGGCGGAAGCCGGACGGCCTTCGCCGCGCCATGCAGCGTCCGGGGCCAGTCTCGCGCCGGACCCGCGCCGCAACCCTGCGCGCAGGCTTCGACCACCCTCCGTCTCACGCGCCCTCAAAAGGAGTGTATCCATGGAACCCAGACTTATCGCGGCCCTGCTCCTGTTGCCCGCTGTGGCCATATTCATCTACGCGGGCATCCACGAATACCGTCGCTACAAGTCCAAGGGCCGCGCGAATTACGGACTGGTCTACGACGAAGAGACAGGAACAACGCACGTCACCGAAATCGCCGAGGGCGAGGAGAGCTACGACCTCGATGAATTCGATCCCGGTGACTACAGCGTGGGCGAGACGAAGGAGCAGGGCGGCGACGACCGGGGGTAGGACTCGGAATTATCCCGAGCCGCCCCTCACTCCGTGCCGCGATAGGGCTCCACGTATTGCAGCGCCATGTCCCATGGAAAGAAGATCCAGGTGTCCTGGCTCACCCCGGTGATGAAGGTGTCCACCATAGGCTCGCCCTTGGGCTTGGCATAGACGGTGGCGAAATGCGCCTTGGGGTAGAGCGCGCGCACGACTTCGAGCGTCTTTCCGGAGTCGACGAGGTCGTCGATGACCAGCACGCCGTCGCCATCGCCCATCATGTCCGCATCGGGCCTGTTGAGGACCATGGGATCGGCCTGCGTCTGGTGGTCGTAGCTTTTGACGCTGATCGTGTCGACAAGACGAATGTCGAGCTCGCGCGCGATGATCATGGCGGGGGCCATGCCGCCGCGCGTGATCGCCACCACCGCGCGCCACGCGCCGTCCTCGCCGGGGCCGCGCTTGTCCAGCCGCCAGGCCAGCGCGCGGGCATCGCGGTGGATCTGGTCCCAGGAGACGTGGAAGCCCTTCTCGTGCGGCAGCGGGTTGATCATGGGCTAGGCTCCGTTGTTGCGTTCCAGCGTCATGTCGGGCGCGTCGGGGTTCTTCATGCCGATCACGTTATACCCCGAGTCGACATGGTGCACCTCGCCGGTGACCGCGCTGGAGAGGTCCGACAGAAGGTAAAGCGCCGATTTGCCGACCTCTTCCTGCGTGACGGTCCGGCGCAGCGGCGCGTTGTTCTCGTTCCATTTCAGGATGTAACGGAAATCGCCGATGCCGGATGCCGCCAGCGTCTTGATCGTGCCCGCGCTGATCGCGTTCACGCGGATGCCGTCGCGGCCAAGGTCCTCGGCGAGGTACATTACCGAGGCCTCCAGCGCCGCCTTGGCCACGCCCATGACGTTGTAATGGGGCATGACCTTTTCCGCGCCGAAATAGGTCAGCGTGAGCAGCGAGCCGCCATTGGGCATCATCTTTTCCGCGCGCTGGCAGACGGCGGTGAAGGAATAGACCGAGATATCCATGGTCATGGCGAAATTGGCGGAGCTCGTTTCCACGTAGCGGCCGCGAAGTTCGCTCTTGTCGGAAAACCCGATGGCGTGGACCACGAAATCGAGGCTGCCCCATTCCGCTTTCAGCGACGCGAAAAGCTTGTCGAGGCTCTCTGCATCGCCCACGTCGCAGGGCAGCACGATCGAGGATCCGACCTCTGCCGCCAGCGGGCCCACGCGCTTGAGCAATTGCTCGCCCTGGTAGGAAAAGGCCAGTTCCGCGCCCTCGGCGGCCACGGCCCTGGCGATGCCCCAGGCGATGGACTTGTCGTTGGCCAGACCCATGATCAGTCCGCGTTTGCCTGTCATCAAGCCCATGGCCGTCTCCATCCTGTCGCGCCGTCGTTGGCGCATCCTCTAGGCTATCGCCCGGCATGCTGCAAGAACGCGACCGCTCTCTTGCCGCGCCATGCGTGACGGATATGTTGCAGCGTAAGCCGAAGGGGACATCCATGGCCGAGAGAACCGGAATTTTCGCGGGAGACGATCCCTTCATCCTGGCGCGCGCGTGGCTGGCGGAGGCGGAGGGCAGCGAGCCCAACGATCCCAACGCCATCGCGCTGGCCAGCGTGGACGGAAGCGGCCTGCCCAATGTACGCATGGTCCTTCTGAAGGAGATCGAGGTGGCGGGGCAGGGCGAGGGTGCCTTCGTCTTCTACACCAATTACGAAAGCGCCAAGGGGCAGGAGCTGTCCGCCTCGGGCAAGGCCGCTTTCGTGATGCACTGGAAAAGCCTGCGTCGCCAGGTTCGGGTTCGCGGTCAGGTCGAGCGCGAGGAGGGTCCGGGCGCGGAGGCCTACTACGCCTCCCGCTCGCTGAAAAGTCGGCTCGGGGCATGGGCGTCGCGACAGTCGCGCCCGCTCGACAGCCGCGCCTCGCTGATGGCCGAGGTCGCCCGGGTGACCGCGCAGAAGGGGACCAACCCCGCGCGGCCGCCCTTCTGGGGCGGCTTTCGCATCCGGCCGGTCGAGATCGAATTCTGGGCCGACGGCGCGTTCCGCCTGCATGATCGGTTCCGCTGGACACGCGACGGAGTCGGGCAGGAGATGATGCCCAACGGCTGGTCGGTGACACGCCTGAATCCCTGATTCAGCCCCTGATCCGATCCCCGATCCGGGGCGCGCGGAAGACCGCTTTAGGGGTTGCTTCATCGGCACATTCGCGAACCGTGAAATTGCAAACCCCTGATTGTCCGAAAAAGTTTTCGGTTGCTACCCGGCCCGGATGCCTGCGATATCTGCAGCGGGGACAATTTGCGGCACACTGTGCCAAGCAACGGGACTTTACCACAATGTCGGAGTGCGACACGGCGGACCGGGTCGTCCGCGGTCACGTGAAATGGTTTGACGGCGGGCGGGGGTTCGGCTTCATCGTCGCTGACGATGGCGGGCCGGACATCTTGCTTCAGGCCAATGTCTTGCGGAACTTCGGGCAGGGATCGGTGGCGGAGAATTCCGGCATCACCGTGCGGGCCCAGGTGACACCGCGCGGCCTTCAGGCCGGCGAGGTGCTCGAGATCACGCCGCCCGACCCGGGGGACGAGACCGCGCGCCATACCGGTGTCGCGATTCCCGACGCGCCCGCAGACGCGCCGTTCCACGCCGCCCGCGTCAAATGGTTCGACAAGGCGAAGGGCTTTGGCTTCGCCAATGTTTTCGGGCAATCTGACGACGTGTTCGTCCATGTCGAGGTTCTGCGCCGGTTCGGTCTGGCGGACCTGCAGGCCGGAGAGGCCGTGGCGATGAAGGTCGTGGACGGGCCGCGTGGCAAACTGGCGGCTGAGGTGCGGAGTTGGGATTACGTGTGATCGGGGCGAAGCGCGCCTCCGGGTTTCTCGGCGCATTGCGGGCGGGATTTGCCGCTGTCGTCCTCGCCCTCATGGCGGGCGGCGCGCAGGCGGCCTGCGACGCGGGGCGGGTCGACCTTCGCGGCGACTGGGGCAGCGCCCGTTTCGTCGTGGAGATCGCCGATACGCCGGAGACCCGCGCCCAGGGGTTGATGTTCGTGGAGGAGATGCCGAGCAGGGCCGGCATGCTCTTCGTCTTTCCTGACGAGCGCATGCGCAGCTTCTGGATGCGCAACACGCTCATTTCCCTCGATATCATCTATTTCGACGAGACGGGCGCCTGGGTGAGCGCGCAGGAAAACGCCGTGCCACTGGATGAGACATCGCTGCCCAGCGATGGTCCGGCGCAATATGTGCTTGAGATCAACGCGGGCCTCGTCGAACGGTTCGGCATGGGCGCGGGCACCGAGATCCGGCATCCCGTCATCGATCGGGATCGCGCCGCCTGGCCCTGCGACGCGGATTGACGGTGTAGCCACGGCAGGGCTTGCGCAGCGATGGCGCGGGGCGATAAGAGCACCGCACGGTCGGGGCGTGGCGCAGTCTGGTAGCGCACCTGTTTTGGGTACAGGGGGTCGTGAGTTCGAATCTCGCCGCCCCGACCACTTTCCTCTCACACACGATATCTGGTGGCTGGCATGACCGGAAGTGCGTCATGCGGGGCCGCGTCTGGTCATTATCGTGTCCGGTGCGCAACATCTGGTGTGTAGCCGCACAACCCCTCCGGTGTTTTTCATGATCCGGGCGCGGGCGCGGATGGCGCATGCTGCGATGCGGTATCCGTGATGCGCCCTTGGCGGTTTCTTGCCGGTTCCGCCTGCAATCGCTGGGGATTGACGTGAGGGCAGGCTGGGGATGAATCAGCAGTCTCTCCGGGCGGATCGTTTCAGCGCGTTTTGGCAAGCCAAAAAACTGTGACAATACCCTCAAAAATGCGTTGACGGTCTGGGCTCACCTACGTCAGGTTGTGGTGGTCGGGTGAAGCGCCACAATATATAGCGCAGCCAGACAGGGGCAGAGGGTCAACCTCGCAAACGAAAGTCGGAGCCGATTTTACGCCGCGCAAGTGGGTTGCGCGAGTTGCACCGGTGTGACGGCATCGTATGCCCCGACGCATATCAACATGGCGCCCGACCGGCGAGCAGGGTCGGGACGCGACAGGGAACAGGGACAAGAGGCACCCATGAAAATCGAACGCAGATTCACCCGGGCCGGAGCGGACGCATACGCGGAGGTCGATTTCACGATCACCAGTTCCGAAATCCGCAACCCCAACGGCACGGTGGTGTTCCGCCTCGACGAGGTGGAGGTGCCCGCAGGCTGGAGCCAGGTGGCGTCCGACGTCATCGCGCAGAAATATTTTCGCAAGGCCGGTGTTCCCGCGGCACTGAAGCCCGTGAAGGAGAAGGGCGTTCCCGATTTCCTCTGGCGCCATGTGGCCGACGAAAAGGCGCTGGAGGAGATGCCGGAGGACCAGCGTTATGGTGGCGAGACGTCCGCCAGGCAGGTCTTCCGGCGCCTTGCCGGCGCCTGGGCCTACTGGGGCTGGAAGGGCGGCTATTTCTCCACCGAGGAGGACGCGCGCGCCTATTTCGACGAGATGCAGCTGATGCTCGCGCGCCAGATGGCCGCGCCGAACTCGCCGCAATGGTTCAACACTGGCCTGCACTGGGCCTATGGCATCGATGGTCCTTCTCAGGGCCATCATTACGTGGACTACAAGACGGGCAAGCTGACCAAATCGAGCAGCGCCTACGAGCACCCACAGCCCCATGCATGCTTCATCCAGTCGGTGGCCGACGATCTGGTCAACGAGGGTGGCAT
Organism: Rhodobacteraceae bacterium HLUCCO18; assembly: GCA_001314805.1. GTDB lineage: Bacteria > Pseudomonadota > Alphaproteobacteria > Rhodobacterales > Rhodobacteraceae > Roseibacterium. The sequence goes on from LJSY01000042.1 coordinate 26,128, forward strand.
CATGGATCTGTGGGTGCGAGAGGCCCGCCTGTTCAAGTACGGCTCCGGCACCGGCACCAATTTCTCCTTCCTCCGTGGCGAGGGCGAGAAGCTTTCGGGCGGCGGCAAGTCCTCGGGCCTGATGGGCTTCCTCAAGATCGGCGACCGCGCGGCCGGCGCGATCAAGTCGGGCGGCACCACGCGGCGCGCGGCCAAGATGGTCATCGTCGACGCAGACCACCCCGATATCGAGGAATTCATCGACTGGAAGGTGGTCGAGGAGCAGAAGGTCGCGAGCCTCGTGGCGGGCTCCAAGGCCCATGAGCGCACGCTCAACGGCATCTTCGACGCGATCCAGTCCTGGGACGGCGCGCTCGAGGATGCGGTCGACCCGACGAAGAACGAGACGCTGAAGAAATCGATCCGGACGGCCAAGCAGGCAAGCGTGCCGGAGACCTACATCAAGCGCGTGCTCGACTACGCGCGGCAGGGCTACACCTCGATCGAATTTCCGACCTATGACACCGACTGGGACAGCGAGGCCTATTCCTCCGTCTCGGGCCAGAACTCCAACAACTCGATCCGCGTGACGGACGCCTTCCTCAAGGCCGTCGAGGATGATGGCGACTGGAACCTCGTCAACCGCAAGGACGGCACGATCGCCAAGACCGTGAAGGCGCGCGATCTGTGGGAGAAGGTCGGCCATGCCGCATGGGCCTGCGCCGATCCGGGCATCCAGTTCCACGACACCGTCAACGCCTGGCACACCTGCCCCGAGGATGGCGCGATCCGCGGCTCCAACCCGTGCTCGGAATACATGTTCCTCGACGACACGGCCTGCAACCTCGCGTCGATGAACCTGCTGACCTTCTACACCGACGGCAGGTTCGACGCCGAAAGCTACATGCACGCCACGAGGCTCTGGACGCTGACGCTGGAAATCTCGGTGATGATGGCGCAGTTCCCGTCCAAGGAGATCGCGCAGCTTTCCTACGAATTCCGCACGCTGGGCCTCGGCTACGCCAATATCGGCGGGCTGCTGATGAACATGGGGCTGGGCTATGACAGCCCCGAGGGCCGCGCCATGTGCGGCGCGCTGACGGCGATCATGACGGGCGTGTCCTACGCCACCTCGGCCGAGATCGCCTCGGAACTCGGGCCTTTCGCGGGTTTCGAGCGGAACCGCGAGCACATGCTGCGGGTCATGCGCAACCACCGCGCCGCCGCCTACGGCAAGACCGAGGGCTACGAGGCGGTCAACGTGAACCCCGTGGCGCTCGACCATGCCAACTGCCCGGATGCGCGGCTGGTGGCGCTGGCCAAGCAGTCCTGGGACGAGGCGCTGACGCTGGGCGAGGCGCATGGCTACCGCAACGCGCAGGCCACCGTCATCGCGCCCACCGGCACGATCGGCCTTGTCATGGATTGCGACACGACCGGGATCGAGCCCGACTTCGCGCTGGTGAAATTCAAGAAGCTCGCCGGCGGCGGCTACTTCAAGATCATCAACCAGTCGGTTCCCGCGGCGCTCGAGACGCTGGGCTACTCGTCCTCGCAGATCGAGGAGATCATCGCCTACGCGGTCGGTCACGGCACGCTGGGTCAGGCGCCGGGCATCAACCACACGGCGCTGATCGGCCACGGCTTCGGCCCTGCCGAGATCGAGAAGGTCGAGACGGCCCTGCCATCCGCCTTCGACATCCGCTTCGTCTTCAACCAGTGGACGCTTGGCGAGGACTTCTGCACCCGGACCCTCGGCATTCCGGCGGAAAAGCTCAGCGACCCGACCTTCGACATGCTCCGTCACCTGGGCTTCTCGAAGACCGAGATCGACGCGGCCAACGACCATGTCTGCGGGACCATGACGCTGGAAGGCGCGCCCTTCCTGAAGGAAGAGCATTACCACGTCTTCGACTGTGCCAACCCCTGCGGCAAGAAGGGCAAGCGGTTCCTCAGCGTCGACAGCCACATCTACATGATGGCCGCCGCGCAGAGCTTCATCTCGGGGGCGATCTCCAAGACGATCAACATGCCCAACACGGCCACGATCGAGGATTGCCAGAAGGCCTACGAACTCAGCTGGTCGCTCGGCACCAAGGCCAACGCGCTCTACCGCGACGGCTCAAAGCTCAGCCAGCCGCTCGCCGCGTCGCTCGTCGAGGATGACGAAGAGGCCGCCGAGACGCTGGAAAGCGGGACGACGATGGAAAAGGCGCAGGTTCTCGCCGAGAAGATCGTCGAGAAGGTGGTCATCAAGGAGATCATCAAGGCCCATCGCGAAAAGCTGCCCGAACGGCGCAAGGGCTACACCCAGAAGGCCATCGTCGGCGGTCACAAGGTCTATCTGCGCACCGGCGAGTACAAGGACGGCTCGCTTGGCGAGATTTTCATCGACATGCACAAGGAAGGCGCGGGCTTCCGGGCGATGATGAACAACTTCGCCATCGCGGTTTCGGTCGGCCTGCAATACGGCGTGCCGCTGGAGGAGTTCGTGGACGCCTTCACCTTCACCAAGTTCGAACCGTCGGGAATGGTGCAGGGCAACGACTCGATCAAGAACGCGACCTCGATCCTCGACTACATCTTCCGCGAACTGGCGGTGAGCTACCTCGACCGCACCGACCTCGCCCATGTGGCGCCCCAGGGGGCCAGCTTCGACGACGTGGGCCGCGGCGTGGAAGAGGGCGTGTCGAACGTCTCCGAGCTTTCGGAGAGCGCCGCCACCAAGTCGCTGGAGGTGCTCAAGCAGATCAGCTCCACCGGCTACCTGCGCAAGCGGGTGCCGCAGGAACTGGTCGTCCTCCAGGGCGGCGGCGGTCCTGTCACGACGCTCGAGACACTCGTGCCGGAGGCGCGGAACTCGGCAGGCATGCCGGAGGTGAAGGGCGCCAGCACCATCGCGGCCGCGGCGGCCACCACGGCGATCGCCACCGGCTCCGTCTCGATCGACGCGGCGACCAAGGCGCGGATGCAGGGCTACGAGGGCGAGGCCTGCGGCGAATGCGGAAACTACACGCTGGTGCGCAACGGCACCTGCATGAAGTGCAACACCTGCGGCGCGACGAGCGGGTGTAGCTGAGGAGGCTATGGTGAGGACTTTTCGCGAATTAATGCGTCGGCTTCCACCTGACGGCACGGCACGCGACGCACTGAGGAAGTTCAATCTTTCGCCCAACGTGGACCGCAAGGCACGTTCTTGAAGGAGTTAGCGGAAGACCTCGGTCTTGGCGTGTTCCAAGTGGAACTTTCGCCTGGGATGGCTGGAAGGATAATGCCAGATGCCTTTTCGCAAAGTGGGTATGCGATTGAGGTTAACCGGTCACTCTCTGTCCAGGCACGGCGCTTCGCGGTTTTGCACGAGTTGGGACACTTCTTTCTGCACCTAAGGAGAAACGATCCATTCGCCGAACCACTGCATTTGGATCGCTCCGGCGGCACCTTCTATGTGAACCCGCAAGAAGAAGCCGAAGCCAACCAGTTTGCTGAAACTGTCCTTTTCGGGGATGGCGCGCTCCGCGGTGCAGTTGGCATCTACGGAGAGGACTTGCCCAGACTCGCACACCACTTCGGAGTTTCAGAGCAAGTAATCGAGATCGCGTTGAAGCGTTTCTAGACCAATCGGGCGCGCGGCCCAACACCGCGCGTCTGTCATCCGGGGCGGGTGCGCTCGCCCCTGACGCGGATCAGGCCGCAGGCAGAACACTACGGGCAGTCAATATCAGAGCCTGATCAGCGAAACTGGGGGGGTCCATCGCGGCGCCCCCTTTTTCTTTCTCCGTCCGCTTCGGTCCTCATGGCGCGCCCGCCACGGGCCGCGCGCGCCGATCACGCCGCCTTAATCTCTTCGTAATCCTGCCGTGAGGGAATGCATCACTGTTCGCAAATGCAACCTTCTCGCGTTACGCTCGTTGGCAGTGAGAAGGCGTTCCCGGGCGCTTGGACGGTCATGACGGCTTCCGACCCCGGGTGGAGGATCGCACATGACGGAGCTTAGACCGGACCGCAGGACGCAACGAGGCATCGACGACATTCGCCTCGAGCCCGCCCATCTGCTGATCGGCTGCGGCGTGGTGGCCGCCGCCGCGCTCAGCGGGATCTGGGCGCCCGTGAACCTCGTGCTGATCGTGTCTCTCTTCGTGCTCCTGCGGGTCTGCTGGCTGGAGGACAACATCACCAACGACCTGATCGGGCGGGACAGTCTGCCCGGCGGCTATGTCAACACCGCGATCAGGCGCGGCAATTTCGTGCGCCAGTGGCTTGGCCGCGAACCGGCCGAGGATGCGTCCAAGATGCCGCCCCATCATCTCGCCACCGTGATGCGTGCCGAGATACAGGTATGGGCCTGCATGCTTCTGGGCCTTTGCGCGACAGCGCTCGCCCAGGGCGGTCCCTTCGGCCCCGCGACGAACGTTGTCCTCGGTGGTGCGCTTTTCGTGCTGGCGCTGCGGCGGGTGGATCGTCTGATGGTGTCTCTCGCCCATTGCGCCGAGGGGCGGGCGCTGCCGCAGCGTCTGCTCCTGCCCACCCACCGCCGCGCGGGGGATCTGGACTAGGCGCGCGCCGTCCCGCGTCACTCGGCGCGCGTCGTCGTGCGACGGGATACGCGATGCGCGGCCTCCACGGTCACGGGGCGGCAGGGGTCGATGATCGTCATCAGGACCGGCAGCAGCATGGCCCGGTCCGGCGGCAGGCAGGACAGCATCCGTTCGAGCGCGCCGCCGCGCGCCAGCAGGTGATCGGCGGGTGTCATCCGCGAAAACCCGGTCACATGGCCGTTCCCGACTTCGACCGACAGCGCGATGGCGCCGCGCGAGGCGGGCACGATGGCGCGGCCCGGCGACGCGGCGATCGGGCGGGGAGGCCGGCCTTCGAGGATCTCGCCAAGATCCAGCACGCGCCCCGCCGCCCGCCAGAGCGGCCCGCGCCCGTGGATCGCCTCCACATAGGCCAGCGCGGGATGCACGGCCTGCCGGGCCGCGGGCGAGTTTTCCACCGCCACCGCGCGGAAGACGGTTTCGGCGTCGACCATTGGCAGGTCGCCCACCGCCGCCACGCCCGACCGGAAAACCTCGCCGATGAGGCCAAGGAGCGGGCCGACCCCATCCTCGCCGCCGAGATACCCGGCCATCTCGAAGTCGTTGCGCGGGGCGCGCGCCGCCGCCGCCCCGAAAAGCGCCACGCGCGCGGCCCGGTCATCTGTCAGCCAGGCGCGGTCGAAACGCGCGGACAGCCCGAGCGCCCGGGGCCATGCCGTGAAGATCTGTATCAGGTGATCTCGCCGGGTCTCGGCGGTCACGGCCGCCATATCCGGCCGCGACCCGGTCGCGATGTCGAACGCGGCGCGTTGCGCGGCACGGCTGTGGTCGGTGAGCCGTCCCAGCAGGTCGCGCGCCTCGGCCACGGGCCTGCCTCGCATCTGCGCCCCTGCCTGCGCATCTGGCGGCACCTCGACGCGCCATGTGGCCGGGGTGTCGAGCATCATGCCGCTCCTATCGCGCGGGTCAGGGCGGCCGCCATCGCCGTGTGGCCCGGACACCGGCCAGTCCCGATATGGCCTTGCATGGCGCGCACTCTCTCCGGTTCAGGTGTCGTAAAGCTCGGTGCGGGACGCGAGGATCTGACCGATCCGGGACATGTGATCGGTCCTGTCGCGCAAAGCGTGCAGCATGCCGATCTGAAGGCCATCGCGGTAAATGATCAGCGAGGGCGTCCTTTGGGCCGCCGTCATCTCCCGTGTGTCAGCCTCGATCGCCTCATCCACCACGGCGCAGTCGAAGGCATTGCGGAAGGCCAGCCGCAACTCGGGCAGCATGCGCGCCAGATCGGCGGTTTCGGCGTCGCGCGCGGGATCGGCGGGGATGAACAGAACATGGTCCCCCGCCGCGCGGATGAAGGCGTCGCGCGCCTGCGGGGAGGTGAGAAGGGGAAAGCCGTGCTCTCCGGTCAGGCGGTCGATCAGCGGATGGTGCTGCATCTGTGGGTCCCCCGTGGTCAGGCGTCGGTTCTTCGGGCGTCGATACCGCTGCGAGCTATGGTCGGAAGTTGGTGATGCCCTGAGGGGCGGCATATCATGGCGGTGTCGAGTCGCCGTCAATTCTCAGCCGAGAAAGGGATATGCCACAT
>LJSY01000054.1 GCA_001314805.1 Rhodobacteraceae bacterium HLUCCO18
GACGGCACCCCCGGCGGTCCGGCCTATCGCGTCGGCAAGCGCGGATTGAAGATCGTGGAGGAGCTAGCCGCGCGCGGCGTGGCCGAGGCGACAATGGCCAAGGCCCTGCGGATGGGCAAGGATGCCTTTCGCGCTGCGAAGCGGCGCGATCCTGCGGTGCAGGAGGCCATCGACCGGGGCCGCGCGACCGAACACGACAAGCTCGTGGGCGTCTTGCACGATCTGGCGATGGCGGGCCAGTATGTCCCGGCGATGTTCCTCTTGAAGGCGCGCCACGGATACCGCGAAGGCGAGCAGGTCGGGGTGAACGTGAACATCGACACCGGCGGGGTGCTGGTGGTGCCGAACAAATTGACGATGGAGGAGTTCCTTGAAGCGCAGAGGCAGGCGGGCCTGTATGACAGCCCGATCCGGCCCGGCACCGTGGAGCGCATCCCCGGAAACCGGACCATCGAAGGAGTGCTGGACCCGGAGACGCGGCGCGGGGACTAAACGTCTGTCTAAGTATCGTCCTCTTTATGTGCGCTCGGTGCGATTGTAGCGCCATAGCCTTTCGGTAGTTCCATCGGACGGGGGTCCGCCTTTTCTTTGCGCTCATCAGCCTCACGACGATTGCGCCGACGTATCGCTTTTTGGGTCATATCGCTATTCAAGTCGAGTAGGCTCAATACACCCCGAACGAATGGAATAGTTCGGAATATCGCAAGTGACCCGGAAAAATACAGAAGGCTCGGCATGATCCACCCTAGGTCGATGGGCGTGGTGAGAGAAGGAAGATTGACCTCAAGTTCCCAGCTCAATGCTTTGCCCGCAATCAGGGAGACTACTGCGATGAAATCAAGGCTTAGAAGCACCACCCAAAATAGCATTTGGCTCTTAAGCGCCTTGTGGTAACGCTGGGCCTCTTCGAGCTCCAGACCATCCGGCTTCAATATTCCTGCTGTGAAAATCATTGCAGGGAGAATTACAGCTGATTGAATGCTGAAAAAAGCAATCAACTCAGTTGTTACATTTTTGACCGCATCATGGGGCAACAGGTAGGTGCCAGCCGCCGCAACTGCGACGGCGCCAATCAAATCCCATTTTCGCCGCAGCCACGTCATGTATGTTCCGTCTGTGCCCTATATCTTGCCGTTATCCACGAAGTAGTCGTAGGCAGACCTCAGCTTAGACCGGACGTCATCCGGGTCCAAGAGGCTTCCGTTGCTCAACACCCGCACCGGGTAACTGAGCCTGATATCCTTCCCACTCTGTCGCCCCAGCTTGCCGACCGCAGTTATCTCTCCATCTGGAAGGTGCCGCAGAGCTTGCTGCATTGGGGCGCGGCTCACCCGTCGTTTCTTCGCCTTGTAGCCAATGTGAACCGAAACATCCAAATCGGCACCTTCTGGGATGCTTTCGAGCAGGCGTTGAACGTCTGCCTCATTGCTCATGATCGCACGAAGGACGTTAAGGGCACGTTCACCCCACGAACGCTTGGCGTCAACGTCAACGTGTTGTTCCACCTCTCTGCCGGGGACCTCGGCAGGCTGCTCAGGAAGGCGCGCGGGTGCAGCTTGCACGACGCCCGTGCCGCCGACAATGATCTCGCGCACATCGTCTAGATCGCCCCCGACATCTTCAACGTCAAATTTCGCGTTCAGGAGGACTTGTCCATTCGCGCCCATTTGGGCTGTCCGCTCCTTGAGCAGCCACGTCAAATACTGTTCGAGCTGCTTTGTGGTGAGTGAGCGGCTTTGTATGGTCAGAACGTGATTGCCGATCAGCATCCAAAACATCATTGAATGGATGTATTCTCGACCTTGCGGGGGCGGCTGCTGTTCTACAGGGAGCATAGCCGCATCTGGCTCATCTCGTAGAAGCGCTTGCATGAAACCCTTGGTGTAGACGGTTAAGTCACCAAAGAAACTCGTTCCGTCGTCATGAAATACATTCATCAATAATGTGTCGGAGTTATCCGGCGGAACGATCCAAGCCCGGCGTTTCCAGTGCCCAGCCAGCTCACCGCCATCGTGCGTGTCTGCCATTGCGGCCCTGACCAGCGCTTCCAAGGTGTTGCCGCCCAAAGCTCCGACTGGATCTTCCATTCTACGGTAATGCACCGTGAGCGATTTTCTTACTGTCATTCGCTCGCCACCTCCGAAAACTGCTCAAATACGCCCACGTTCTAAGATGCAACAACTCAAACGAGAGAACAACAAGGAATAGCGCTCTGCCGCGTCAGCGGCCCAAAGTATAGTGGTGGGAAGGCGCACCATTGGTGGTGCCCAAGGCAAGAGGAGCCCCGACATGGCAGAGCCAGCCCCCCAACTCCCCCAGACAGACACCCCCGCGCTCGCAACCGCTGACGTGATCTCGCTCGCAGAGGTCGCGGCCCGCCGTGCCGAGAAGTTCGGCCAGCTCATCGACACGCTGGACGCGGGCGTTGCCAAGCGCGCCGCAGAGGCGGCGGACAGCCTCGCCCGGGCGGGCTTCGACCCCAAGGACCAGCAGGCGGCGGCGGACAAGGCAGCCGCGACGGCCCGGCGCGAGGTTGTCGCCAACTCCTCCGATGCCCGCTGGGAGCGGCTGCGTGAGCTTCAGGCCGCATCCGACAGCCTCGCCATGACGGCCATGCTCTGGTCCAGCCCCGTCACCGTCCTGTCGAGGGCGGGCCTCGGGACGCCCGAGCGCAGCGCCTACCTTGAGCAGCTCTCCGGCTCCGGCATTGTCGAGCTGCGCAACATGGCGGCGCTCTCTACGGCTACCAAGAACAAGACGCTGGGCGCGGCCCTCGTGACGATCATCGACCGGCTGCCCGCCCGGTCCCGCCCCTTCAGCTCGGCAGAGCTGGCGGAGCGCCTCGTGGGCGAGGAGTGGCGTAAGGTTGACACCGCCATCCGCGCTGTGCGCGAGGCCGCGCGCCGCGCCATCATCCGCAACCGCGAGTATGAGGCCGGGAAGGTCCGGCCCCTTGACCGGGTGAAGCTCGCACTCAACAAAAAGGAGGCCTGACATGGCCCTGTTCCTCGTGACCCGCCCGCGCGGCGCTGAACACCTCAAGAACCCGCAGGGCGTCCATGCGGCCCTCGTGGATGCGGCCAACGGCCCGGCGGCGATCACCGCCGCCAACGCCCTGACGCCGCACCTCAACACCCCCTTCGACGGCTTCGACACCACGCAGGTCGCGGCCACGGCGGCGGGCGGCTTCGCCCCCTGCGTGTTCGAGGGCGATGCCTTGGGCACGTCCTACACCGGCCCGGGGCGCGGCAAGTGACCCCGGGGGAGGCCCGGGACCGGGCCATCATCGCGGGCATGGCCCTCGTGTTCCCGCCCGCGCTCCTGCTGGCGCGTGACGCGCTGTTGCTCTGGGCGAAGGACCACGAGCCGGACGGCTGGCCCACCGTGCCCGCCGTGATCCGGTTCGCCGCTGCGCACGAGGTGAGCGCGCAGGAGCTGGGCGCGCTGGTGGGCATCATCTCCTTCCGCCTGACCCCGCGCGGGAAGGTGGTTTGGGCCGACAGCCAGCGCCGTCCCGAGGTGGTCGTGCGCACCCCGCCGGACAAGCTCTCGCGCCGCGTCCTGCGGGCCTACGGCTGCTTTGTCGCCACCGCGTCCCGGGTTGAGGCCGCGCGCCACGTCCACTGACCCTGAAACCGACCGTTTGCGGCGGTGGCCGTGCTGGCCGCCCTTGGATCCACGAAAACAGGCCCGCGCGGGTTATCCCCGGCGCGGCCCTTTTCGGGTGACGGTCAGTGCAGGACACGCGGCGTGTGGCCCGAGCCCGGGTCATTCCAGCCGTCCTGCTCCACGTCATCCCACTCGCTGTCGCGCTGGCCGTTGCGCCCCGCTTGGGCAAGTGCCCGCGCCGGGTCCTCAATCCGCGCAATCCAGCGCTCCGGCCCTGTATGGGCCGCCTCTGCCATCGCATCGCCTAGGATCGCAGCGGCATCGTCCACAATCCAGAGGTCATCGCGCATTGCCGCAAGGGCAAGCCCCGCGACCTCCAGCCCGGCCAGTGCCAGAAAGCGGTAGTCGATGCCATCGTGTTCCGGCGCGGCCTTGATCTGCTTCATCAGCCGGGCACCGGCCCGCTCATGCTTCTTCATCCCCATGGGGTGTTCCTCTCGTGATATAGGGGGAGCGCCGCCCGGCACCGCGCCCGGCACCGCGCCGGGCGGCGCGGGGCGTCAGGTCAGGTCCGCGATCTGCGACAGGCGGCGGCGGAGGTCGGGGTGAATGGAGGAGGAACAGGCCATCCGGTAGGCCATGCCCTTCCATGCCCGCATAAACAGCACGGCGTTCTGGTTGTCGTGGTGCCATTCCCCGGGGTCAGCCACGATGCGCTGCGCCATCATGAAGGCGGCGCGCCGGGCCGGGTTCCTGTAGCTGGGCTGGCCCTGTTGTTCGCGGAGCAGGGCCGTCAGGTCGGCACTCCGGTCGGTGATTGCGTGAAGGTGGGTCATTGATCTTCTCCTTTTCCATCCGGCCCCATCGGCCAGTGGTTGGAGAAGTCGCATGTTGCGCGCCCTGTGTCGGTCGCGCCAATCGGGCGCGGTTCCGGCGGGGATTAGTGCGACGGCGGGGAGGGTGTCAGGCTGCGGCGGTCATACCTGCCAGCCCGCCGCTCGGACTGCCGACAGCTCATCCGGTGTCGTTGGGCGGAATGAGATGAAGTCCCCCTCTGGCAAGCCGAGCTGCCGCATTAGCGGCCCGTCATATGTGCTGGACAAGAGAAGTATGCCCTCTGCCGCCAGTCGGTCGCGGGTTCCCCGGCCATCGTCGGATCGGATGCGCCGCATGAAGTCCTTTTGACGGGCAACCCCCTGCACGGTTTCGCGGGATATTGGGACCCCTTGGACTTCCCGAAACAAGGCCATGACGCGGGCATTTCCACTGTTCCCGGCGAATATGCGGTCCACTGCATCCGGTGAGACCGTTCGCCAGAAGTTCGGCGGATATGGGTGGTCCGCGAAGATCCACCGGATGTGCTGGAAACCCGCCGCTGAGACACTCCGCTTCGCATCACGGTTGGCACCGGCGGTCAGGTATTCCGGGCGCGCAACGATGAGCCCGAGATAGCAGCGCGACCTGTTCTCGTCCGCTGCTACCAGGATACACGGGTGCCCGATGGCCTCGCCCGGGATCATCCAGTTGTTGCCCATCGTGTGCTTTATGTCCGTGTCGTGCCCCGCAACGACTGCATCCAGCCGCCCGCGCGGCAGGGAGAGCAGCGCCCGGAGCATGATTTCAACGCGGGTGCCGATGTAGGTCTTTTCGGTCTTTTCCAACTCGTCATAGGACCGCCGCCCTGTTCTTGGCGTCTGGATCACATCATCAACGACTTCGCGAAGGAGCGCTGGAACCTCTTGGGCCAGCCGTCCGGCCCCGCCTGCCCGCTGTTCGAGGTCAGCATAGATCGCTGACGTCACATCAAAGTCCGGGTGTCCCGGGACAACAAGGCTGGCTGGAAGGTTGGCGCGCAAGGGGTCTGATTCTCCACCAAAATTGGTGGAGATTGTTGCACAGGGCCTGCGGCTGGTCGAGGCTAGGCGCTGACCGCGTGGATGCGTCTGGCCGTCAGGGCTGCGCGCACGTTCTCGCCCACTGCCCGCGCAACGGGCGGCGGGAATGCGTTGCCCACCTGCCTGTAGGCGGCGGTCTTGCGGCCCGTGAAGTGCCAGTCATCCGGGAAGCCCTGAATGCGCGCCACCATCGGCACGGTCAGACGGGGCATCCCGACAAAGTCTGCCTCGGGGGCGTCCTCGGCAACGGTCTTGCCGTTGACCCCGAGGGTAGCCCATGCCGCCCGCGCACGGGTTGGCCCGAGGTCCGGGCCACCATGCTTCTTCGACCCGCCCACGATGGTCGGTGCAATCTCATCAGCCCGCTTGGCCCAAGCAGACGCGCCGCGCCAGCCGTTCGCCGCCATCATGTCCCGGAGGACGGCACCAACCGTTGGCGGGTTGTGCGGCTGCGGCGTCGGCCAGTCGAAGTGTTCAGCGGAGGAGTGTTCGATGGCAACGATCACGACCCGGGGACGGAGCTGCGGCACCCCGTAGTCGGAGGCGTTGAGCAGCCGCCATTCGGTCTTGTAGCCGAGCTTCTCAAGCTGGCGCTTCAAGCCCTCGCGGTAGTCCTGAAACACTGCGTCAAGGAAGCCTCGGACGTTCTCGATCATCACCGCCCGGGGGCGGGTTGCCGCAATGATGTCGATTGCGTCAGGGAAAAGGTTCCGCTCGTCTGCCGCACCAAGCTGCTTTCCGGCGACAGAGAAGGGCGGGCAGGGCAAGCCCCCGGCCAACAGGTCAATCCCCGCGAAGGATGTGGCGCGCTCTTTGAAGATGCGCAGGTCATCTTCGACCACGTTCCATTGCGGCCGGTTAGCCCGGAGCGTTGCGCAACAATGGGCGTCAATCTCAACGAGGGCGTTGTGGTCGAAGCCCGCTTGCTCAAGGCCAACCGCCTGACCGCCTGCGCCTGCGCACAGCTCAACCGATGACAACATATTGGTGCCCTCCTGTCCGACGCCCCCACCAGTGGGTGTAGGGCAACAGTGCTGCCTTGTCAGCAGCTTTCTGATGTTCTCACAATGTTCTAAACGATCCGTTGACTTCTGGCAACGGCTGAATCACCCCGTTGTCAGGCTCGGGTGATGCCGGGGTAACGGCGCGCGAGCGCCGCCCTGTCCGCCTAACCGCCTGATTTCGTGGTGGTTTCTGGTGCTGCCGGAGAGATTTGAACTCTCGACCTCTCCCTTACCAAGGGAGTGCTCTACCCCTGAGCTACGGCAGCGAGCCGTTTTCCAGATAGCTACCCCGGGCGTTACCCCGGAGCGGGCGGGCTCTGAAAAAGCCCTTTAGTTTCAGCCGCCTTGGCCAGCGGAGCCGCCCCTTACCAAGGGTGCGCTCTACCACTGAGCTACTGCGGCCCGTCGGATGTGGCCGGTGCATTAGACGCTATCCCGGCATGACGCAAGCGCATTCTGGACCCTTCCCGTGTCGCGCTGTATGAGGGCGGCCATGACGGAGAAGGCGGATAACGGCACGACGCGACGGGCCGAGAGACCGGGTGGGAAATCCGACCGCGAGGCGCGGCTGAAATCCGCGCTCAAGGCCAATATGGCGAAACGCAAGGCGCAGGCTCGCAAACGGGCGGCCCAGATCGAGACGGGTCGGGGAACCGACCGCGACTAGGCTGCCATGCGCGTTTCAGCGCGGGCGAAAAAAGGCGAGGGCAGGGCATTGGACAAGATCGTCGTTACGGGCAACGGCCCGCTGCAGGGGCAGATCCCCATCGCCGGCGCGAAGAACGCCTGCCTCACCTTGATGCCCGCAACGCTTCTGTCCGACGAGCCGCTGACGCTGACCAACGCGCCGCGCCTGTCGGATATCCGGACCATGTCGACGCTCCTGCAGTCGCTGGGCGCGGAGGTGTCCTCGCTCAACGAGGGGCGGGTTCTGGCGCTGTCGTCCCACGGGCTCGACAATCACACCGCCGATTACGACATCGTGCGCAAGATGCGCGCCTCGATCCTCGTGCTCGGGCCGATGCTGGCGCGCGAGGGGCGGGCGATCGTGTCGCTTCCCGGAGGGTGCGCCATCGGCGCGCGCCCCGTGGACCTGCATCTGAAGGCGCTGGAGGCCATGGGCGCGGAGCTGGAGCTGCGCGACGGCTATGTCCATGCCGAGGCGCGTGGTGGCCTGAAGGGTGCCGTGGTCGAGTTTCCGATCGTCTCGGTCGGGGCCACCGAGAACGCGCTGATGGCCGCGACGCTGGCCAAGGGGACGACGGTCCTGAAGAACCCCGCGCGCGAACCCGAGATCGTCGATCTGGCGCGCTGCCTTCAGGCGATGGGCGCGCAGATCGAGGGGGCCGGCACCGACCAGATCACCGTCGAGGGCGTCGACCGCCTGCATGGCGCGACGCATCCCGTTGTGATCGACCGGATCGAGCTGGGCACCTACATGCTGGCGCCGGCGATCGCGGGCGGATCGGTGGAGCTTCCGGGCGGGCGCATCGATCTGGTCGGCGCCTTCGTCGAAAAGCTCCGGGCGACGGGCGTGACGGTGACCGAGACGCCCGACGGCCTGAAGGTGGCGCGCGATGGCGACGGCATCCGCGCCGTCGACGTGGTGACGGAGCCGTTTCCCGGCTTCCCCACGGATCTGCAGGCGCAGATGATGGCGCTTCTGTGCACCGCGGGCGGGGTCAGCGTGCTGGAGGAACGGATCTTCGAGAACCGTTTCATGCACGCGCCCGAACTCATCCGCATGGGGGCACGGATCGATGTGCATGGCGGCACGGCCACGGTGACGGGGGTCGACCGGCTGAAGGGCGCGCCGGTGATGGCCACGGATCTGCGCGCCTCGGTCAGCCTGATCCTTGCGGGGCTCGCGGCGGAGGGAGACACGGTCGTCAGTCGCGTGTACCATCTCGACCGCGGCTACGAGCGGGTCGAGGACAAGCTGTCGGCGGTGGGCGCGAAGATCGAACGGGTGCCGGACGATGACTGAAGACGCACGTTTCGAGGACGCGGACGAGGCGCCGATCGCCTTGCGGGCCCTGGACGAGGGCGATCTCAAGGTGCTGGCCGCGCTGGTTCAGGATGCGGTGTTCCCGGTCTCCGAGATGACATGGGACCGCAGGCGCCGCCGCTTTGCCATTCTGCTAAACCGCTTCCGCTGGGAGGAGGTCGGGCGCCGCCCGCCGGAGCGTGTGCAATCCGTGCTGGTTATCGAGGATGCGATGAAGGTCGCCAGTCAGGGCATCGCCCGCGACGATCCGGACCTCGTGCTGTCGCTGCTGACGCTGATCTGGACGCCAGCCGAGGAGGGGGCCGGACGCATCGAGTTGATCCTCGCGGGCGATGGCGCGCTGGCGGTTGATGTCGAGGCGCTGGAAGTGACGCTCAAGGACGTCACGGCGCCCTATGTCGCGGCGTCCGGCAAGTCGCCCGACCATCCAGATTGATCGGATCGCCCCGACCGGAAGTCCCGGTCAGGGGCGCTTTGGGTCGGTATGACGCCAGGGACGGTGCCGTATTCGCCTGACACCCCCCACTCCCATGGCCCGTGGCGGCGCAATGCCCGCTTCACCCCCCGCGCCCGACGCGCTAGATGGAGCGGCGCGAAACATGAGGCCCCGGCCGGGGCGGACAGGGTGGGCATGCCGGAATTCCTGAACACGACCGACGCGGATTTCGAGACGCGCTTCTCGGCGCTTCTGTCGATGAAGCGGGAAGATGCGCCCGAGGTGGACGAGGTGGTCGCCGCGATCATCGCCGATGTGCGGGCGCGCGGCGACGACGCGGTGATCGAGCTGACGGAACGGTTCGACCGCCTGACGCTCACGCCCGATAGCCTGGCCTTCACCTCGGACGAAATCGACGCGGCCATCGCCGACGTCCCGACCGGGGAGCGCGATGCGCTGGTGCTCGCCGCCACGCGCATCCGCGCCTATCACGAGCGCCAGTTGCCAAGCGATGCGCGCTGGACCGACGAGGCGGGCGCGACGCTGGGCTGGCGCTGGTCGCCGGTCTCGGCGGCGGGGCTCTATGTGCCGGGCGGGCTGGCGAGCTACCCGTCCTCGGTCCTGATGAACGCGATCCCCGCGCAGGTGGCGGGCGTGGAGCGGCTGGTGATCTGCGCGCCCACACCCGATGGCGTGGCCAATCCGCTGGTCCTGCTGGCCGCGCGGCTTTCGGGCGTCGACAAGGTATATCGCATCGGCGGCGCGCAGGCGGTCGCGGCCATGGCCTACGGGACCGAGACCATCGCGCCCGTCGACAAGATCACCGGCCCCGGCAACGCCTTTGTGGCGGCGGCCAAGCGCCGGGTCTTCGGCAAGGTCGGTATCGACATGATCGCGGGGCCGTCCGAGATCCTGGTGATCGCCGATGCCGACAACGACCCCGACTGGATCGCCGTCGATCTGCTCAGCCAGGCCGAGCATGACGAAAGCGCGCAGTCGATCCTGATCACCGATGACGCCGGTTTCGGTCGGGCCGTGGCCGAGGCGGTCGAGGCGCGGCTTCAGACGCTCGAACGCCGCGCCATTGCGGGCCCGTCCTGGCGCGACTACGGCGCCATCGTCGTGGTGCGCGATCTTGCGGAGGCCGCGATGCTGTCCGACCGGATCGCACCCGAACACCTCGAGCTTTGCGTGGCCGACCCCGAAGCGCTGTTCGACCGGATCACCCATGCGGGCGCCGTTTTCCTCGGCCAGTGGACGCCTGAGGCCATCGGCGATTACGTGGGCGGCCCGAACCACGTGCTGCCCACGGCGCGCTCGGCGCGGTTTTCCTCGGGCCTCTCGGTGCTCGATTTCATGAAACGCACCACGCTGGCGCAGATGAGCCCCGAGGCACTGCGCGCGATCGGCCCGGCCGCCGAGACGCTGGCGCGGTCCGAAAGCCTCGAGGCGCACGCGCTTTCGGTGCGTGCGCGGCTCGACCGATTGAACCGCTAGCCCGGATCGTGCATCCATGACCTCGGGCGGGGGCCTGCAAGACGCGTTGACAATGAACATCTGCCAGATCGACATAGACACCAGCGGCATGCCCGCGCCGACGCCCGAGATCGAACAGGAGCGCAGCGTCGCCGTGTTCGACCTTCTCGAGCAGAACACCTTCGTTCTGCCCGAACGCGAGGGCCGTGCGGCCCCGGCTGGCCCCTATCGCATGACGCTGGCCATCCGCGAGAAGCGGCTGGTCTTCGACGTCGATACCGAAGCCGGTGAGGACGCGACCGAATTCCACCTCTCGCTCAGCCCGTTCCGGCAGGTGGTCAAGGATTACTGGCAGATCTGCGAAAGTTATTACGACGCGGTCAAGAACCTGCCGCCCTCCAAGATCGAGGCCATCGACATGGCGCGGCGCGGCATCCACAACGAGGGCGCGCGCATCCTCGAGGAACGGCTCGAGGGCAAGGCCGAGGTCGATACCGACACCGCGCGGCGCCTCTTCACCCTCATCTGCGTGCTGCATTTCGGGGGCTGAGAGGGCAGGTGACGCAGAACTTTCCGCAATCCGTCCTGTTCTGCTGCGATCACAACGCAACCCGATCCCCCATGGCCGAGGGCCTGATGAAGCGATTCTACGGCCACCGCGCCTATGTGCAGTCGGCGGGCGTCAAAAGCGATCTGGAGATCGACGGCTTCGCCGTTGCCGTCTGCGCCGAGATGGGCGTGGCGCTGGAACGCCACCGGGTGCGCAGTTTCGACGAGATGCAGGAATGGGGCGACGACATCTCGGGCTTCGACCTGATCGTGGCGCTCAGCCCCGCCAGCCAGCGCCGCGCGCTGGACCTGACGCGGCATTCCCATCTCGACGTCGAATACTGGCCCATCCTCGACCCCACGGGCCTGGGCGAAACTCGGGAGACCAAGCTTGCCGCCTACCGGCAGGCGCGCGACCAGATCGTCGCACGGATGACGGAGCGGTTCGGGCCGCCGATAAACGAGGGAGCCGCGTCTTGAGCGAGCACATGGAAGCCGCCCGCGCGTTGGTGGCGCGCTACTACGCGTCCTTCGACGCAGGCGACATCGAAGGCATGCTCGACTGCCTCTCGGACGACGTGGCCCATCACGTCAACGAGGGCGCGATCCGCGTGGGCAAGCCCGCCTTCGCCGAATTCTGCGCCCATATGAACCGCTGCTACCGGGAAAGGCTGACCGATATCGTCGTGATGGCCAGCCCCGACGGAGCACGCGCGGCGGCGGAGTTCACCGTGAACGGCACCTACCTGGAGACCGACGCGGGGCTGCCCGAGGCGTCAGGGCAGACCTATGTCCTGCCTGCCGGCGGCTTTTTCAGCATCGAGGACGGGCGGATTTCGCGGGTCGTGACCTATTACAACCTCGCCGACTGGGTGCGGCAGGTCTCGGCGTGACGGGCCGATCTCAGCCTCGGGACAGAAGTGTGCGCCAGCGACGTTGCCGATGGGCGTAGAAGCCCCTTGCGAAAAGGGCGACGAGCGGGGTCAGCCATCCGGCGTCGAGCGTCACCTCGTCGGTGTAGCGGGTTTTCTCGCCCATGGCCTCGATCGTGATCAGGTGGTCCCATGTCGTCGCGATCCCGCCATGGCCCGCATCGCGGATCCGGTAGAGGCCTTGGCCGCCTGGCTGATGGACTATGACGACATGCTGGCGCCCGATGGGCAGGATGCCGAGGAACCGCAGCGAAACCTCGTAGTCCCCCTCTCTCCAGATCTCCGGAAACGGGCCGTGGACCGGTGTGACTGTGAGGATCGGGCGGGAGACGAAGAGAAGCGTTTCCGGTCGTTGCACGAGAGACCAGACCTTCTCGGCCGGAGCGGGGAGGATCGTTGTGCAGGTGACCTTGCGCATCTGGCGAAGCCTTGGGCAGTAAAACAGTCGGGCCTTGTCGGGATGCAGGATACGCGCGCAGATGACGGAAAGCGACGGTGCAATGCTTGAGTTCCGGGACTATGTGGGTCCCGATATCACTTCGGTCGTGGCCTACCTTGCGCGACTGCGCGTTACAGTGTTCCGCGACTGGCCGTATCTCTATGACGGGGACGCCGAGTATGAGCGCGATTACCTCGCCCGCTATGCGCGGGGCGACAGCATCGTGGTGGCGGCCTATGACGGCGATGAGATGGTCGGCGCGGCCACGGGGATGCCCCTTGCCGATCATGCCGACGACTTCGCGGCGGCGTTCGAGGGGACGGGCATCGACATGAAGGACATCTTCTACTGCGCTGAATCCGTTCTGCTTCCGGCGTTTCGGGGGCAGGGGGCGGGACATGCGTTCTTCGACCGGCGGGAGGCGCATGCGAAGCGTCTTGGTTTTGGCAAGGTCGCCTTCTGCGGCGTCGTCCGGCCTGGGGATCACCCCGCGAGGCCTGAGGGCTACCGCCCGCTCGACGGGTTCTGGCGCGCGCGCGGGTACGCGCCGCTCGACGGGGTCGTGGCGCATTTCGGCTGGCGCGACATCGGCGCGACGGAGGCGAGCGACAAACCCCTGCAATTCTGGATGAGGACACTGCCGTGAGGATCGCCGCCGCCGCCTATCCGCTGGATTTCCTGGATGACTGGAATGCGTACGCCCGAAAGACCCGCGCCTGGGTCGAGGAGGCCGCGGGGCAGGGCGCCGACCTGCTGGTCTTTCCCGAATACGGCCGGATGGAACTGGCAACGCTCGACGGGGCGGAGGCCGCGGGCGATCTGGAAAGCAGCCTGCATGCCGCCTCGCGCTGGACCGCTGAGGCGGATGCGCTGACCGACAAGCTCGCCCGCGCGCACGGTGTCCACATCCTCGCGCCCTCCGGGCCGGTTTTCGACGACAGCACGGGCGGCGGCGTTCGGCCGGTCAACCGGGCGGGACTCTTCGGTCCCGGCGGGCCGCTCGGGATTCAGGACAAGCAGGTCATGACCCGCTTCGAACGCGAGGAATGGGACGTGGTGCCCGGCGGGCCCTTGCGTGTCTTCGACACGACACTCGGGCCCATGGGTGTGCTGATCTGCTACGACGCCGAGTTCCCGCTGCTGGGCCGCGCGCTGATGGAGGCGGGCGTCGAGATCCTGCTGGTTCCGTCCTGCACCGAGGCGATGGCGGGCTATTCCCGTGTTCGCGTCGGCGCCATGGCCCGCGCGCTCGAGGGGCAATGCGTCGTCGTCCATGCGCCCACGGTGGGCGCGGCGGACTGGTCGCCCGCGGTGGACATGAACACGGGTGCCGCGGCGATCTACGGCCCGCCCGACCTCGGCTTTCCCGAAACCGGCATTCTCGCGCAGGGCGGTCTCAACGCGCCCGGCTGGGTGATGGCCGATGTGGATCGCGCCGCGATCGCCCGGGTGCGCCGGGACGGCGCGGTTCTGGGCCATGCCCACTGGCCCGAAAGCGCCAGCCGCGTGCGGGTTTCCGGGGACACGGCAGAATCCCCTTGAAAAAAGGGCGCGCGGCGCGCATTTAGCGCCCACCCGCGCCAACCGGCGCAGCAATGAAGGAGTGACCATGGCCAAGGAAGAAATGCTCGAATTCCCTGGTGTCGTGAAGGAACTCCTGCCCAACGCGACGTTCCGGGTCGAGCTTGAAAACGGCCATGAGATCATCGCGCATACGGCAGGAAAGATGCGAAAGAACCGCATCCGGGTTCTGGCAGGCGACAAGGTTCAGGTGGAAATGACCCCCTATGACCTGACCAAGGGACGCATCAACTATCGCTTCAAGTAGGGCGACATCTTGATGTCGCGGTCCGGCACGCGGTCGCGGATCAAGGCACCCACATGACCCAAATCCATCGCCCAAGGCTTGTTCTGGGCTCCGGCAGCCCCCGGCGACTGGAGCTTCTGGCCGTCCTCGGCATCACGCCGGACGCCGTGCGCGCCCCCGACATCGACGAGGACCCCGCGAGGGGCGAGCTTCCGCGCCCCTATTGCGCGCGCATCGCCGCCGAGAAGGTCGCGGCGGTCGAGGCGGCGGCCGATGATATCGTGCTTTGCGCCGACACGACCGTGGCGCTGGGCCGGCGCATCCTCGGCAAACCCGCCGATGCGGCGGAGGCGGAGGCGTTTCTCAAGTCGCTCTCGGGTCGCAGGCATCGCGTCTATACCGCCGTGGCGGTGCGGCGCGGCGACAGGCTGTGGGAACGGGTGGTGGAAAGCCGGGTCAGGATTAAACAGCTCTCGAAACCCGAGATCGACGGCTACCTCGCCACCGGCGACTGGCAGGGCAAGGCGGGCGGCTATTCGATCCAGGGGCCGGCGGGGGCCTTCATCCCGTGGATATCGGGCAGCCATTCGGCTATCGTGGGCCTGCCGCTGGCCGAGACGGCGAGCCTGCTTGCGGCGGCCGGGTGGCCGGTCTGGGGCACGTCATGAAGGGGCGCATCGTTCTTCTGGATGAGGTGCAGGGCCGCAAGGCGGCGGCGCTGATGGTCGACGGACGGCTTCAGGATATCCTGATCGATGCCGAGGATGGCGGGCCGCAGCCGGGCGCCATCCACCGGGCCGTGGCCGACCGTCCGATGAAGGGGCAGGGCGGTCTGACCCTGACGCTGGGCGACGGCGCCAAGGGCTATTTGCGGCAGGCCAGGGGCATCGCCCCGGGGGCCCAGCTGATCGTGCAGGTCTCGGGCAACGCCGAGCCGGGCAAGGCCGCGCCCGTCACGCCCAAACCGCTTTTCAAGAGCCGTTACGCCATCGTCACGCCGGGTGCGCCGGGGCTCAACATCTCGCGTAGCATCCGCGACGAGGCGGAACGCGACCGTCTGCTGGAGATCGCCCACGCGACGATGGAGGGCGCGGCGGAGGGCCATGGCCTGATCGTGCGCAGCGCGGCCGAGGATGTCGACGCCGAGGTTCTGGCCGACGACATCGCCGCCATGCGCGATCTGGCGGCCGCGGTCATGTCCGACACCGGGTCCGGGGCGGAGTGCCTTCTGGACGCGCCTGACGCGCATCTGCTGGCCTGGCGCGACTGGTCCGAGCCCGACCCGGATCAGGTGATCGACGCCCCGGGCTCTTTCGCCGATCATGGCGTGCCGGAGGCGGTCGACGCGGTTCTCGCGCCGCGTGTCGATCTGGCCGGCGGCGCCTCGGCTTTCGTGGAGCCCACGCGCGCGCTGGTGGCCGTGGACGTGAACACCGGGGCCGACATGTCGCTGGCGGCCGGGCTCAAGGCAAATCTTTCGCTCGCCCGCGAGTTGCCGCGCCAGCTGCGCCTGCGGGGGCTGGGCGGGCAGATCGTCCTCGACCTCGCGCCGATGCCCAAGAAGGAGCGGCGCGGTTTCGAGACCGCGCTTTCGCGCGCCTTCCGGCAGGACGGGGCCGAGGTCGTGCTGGCCGGCTGGACGCCGCTGGGCCATTTCGAGATCCAGAAGAAGCGCGACCGGCGGCCGCTGGCGCAGCTCTGGCCGAAAGGCCTTTAGCGCAGCATCGCAAGCAGCTCCGG
This sequence comes from Rhodobacteraceae bacterium HLUCCO18, assembly GCA_001314805.1. Lineage (GTDB taxonomy): Bacteria > Pseudomonadota > Alphaproteobacteria > Rhodobacterales > Rhodobacteraceae > Roseibacterium. Next base: position 15,896 of record LJSY01000054.1, read on the forward strand.
AGAGGCCACGCCCGTCACGGGCAGCCCGCGCGCCTGCTGGAAGGCGCGGATGGCGGCTTCGGTCCTTCGCCCGAACACGCCGTCGGGCGTGCCGGTGTCGAACCCGGCATCGCTGAGGCGCTGCTGCAAGTCCCGCCGCTGGTCCTGCGTCAGCCCCGTCTCGTCCGGCCCGAACCCGCGCGACAGCGGCCCGCCCCCGGCGAGGCGGTCTGCCATGTGGCCGATGCCGATCCCGTAATTGGTGGAGGGGTTGTAGCGCAGGATCGCGTCGAAATTCCGGTAAAGGATCCAGGCCGGCCCCCTTGGCCCCGCGGGCGCATGGATCGCCGCCGCGCCATGGTCCGGCACCGGCCCGCCCGAGGCCCTCCGCACGCTCGCCGCGCGCCACTCCGCCACGGATCGCCTGTTGCGCCGCCCCGTTGCCGACGTGTCGAAGCCGTCGGGCAGATGCACCTCCATCCCCCAGGGCTCGCCGCGCCGCCAGTTGTAGCGCACGAGGTAATTGGCGGTGGAGGCCAGCGCGTCGGTCGGGTCGTCCGACCAGATATCGCGCCGCCCGTCGCCCCGGAAATCCACGGCGTAGTCCTGGTAGACGGTCGGCATCAGCTGCGTGTGGCCCATCGCACCCGCCCATGACCCGGTCATCCGGTCGGGCGTCGTGTCGCCTGTCTGCACGATCCTGAGGGCCGCCAGAAGCTGCGCCTCGAAGAAACGTCCCCGCCGTCCCTCCCACGCCAGTGTCGAGGTGGCCGAGATGACGGGGATCTCCCCCAGCCGCGTGCCGAAGCGCGTCTCCACGCCCCAGATCGCGGCCAGCACATCCGCGTCGACACCGGTGGCGCGCTCGATATCCGCCAGAACGGGACGCACCGGACCGACCCGCGAGCGCCCCAGTGCGATGTCCTCCTCGGAGGCCACGAGCGCGAGGTAATCCTCGGTCGTGCGCCGGAACTCCGTCTGGTTGCGGTCGCGATCGACCACGCCGGGCAGGAAGCCCTGTCCCTCGAACCCGCGCGCGAGCGTCGTCTCGGTGATGCCGGCCACCCGTGCCCGGTCCCTGAACGCCGCGACCCATGCGTCGTAATCGGCGTTGGGCTGCGGGCGAAACTCGGGGCCGAGCGCCGGGGCGCCGCGGTCTCGGGTTGCCGCGACCGGCAGGCAGGCGGATGCCAGGCTGGCCGCGCCGCACAGGAGCGCCGTTCGACGATGCAGGATCATCCGCGAGTCTCCGTTCTGTCTCGGATCAGTATAGCGTGCGCCGCCGGGTCTTCATCCCGCGGCGGGGTCATGTTCGCGCCCCGTCGAAGCATTCGCGGCGTGACGCCGAATTCCGCCCGGAAAGCTCGCGTCATGGCCGCAGGATCGCCGTAGCCGCAGCGCCCGGCGATCTCGGCGATGCTCTGGGTCGTCTCCAGCACGCGCCTTCGCGCCTCCGCCAGACGGATGCGGCGATAGAGCTGCACGGCGGTGAGGTCCGCATGCGTCCGGAACAGCATCTCGAGCTTGCGCTGCGACAGGCCGAGCGAGCCGGCGATGGCCGCGATCGGCAATGGATCCTCGAGGTTGCGCCGCATCAGTGCAGCGGCCTCCCTGAGCGTGCGCTGCGGCAGGACCGGCATGTGGGGCGCGGGATGCGCGGTGCCGCCGCCATAGAGAAACAGCGCCGCGACGTCTAGCGCCAGCGCCGTCCCGTGTCGTCGTGCGATGAGCTCCAGCATGAGGTCGAGCGTCGCCGTGGCGCCGCCGCAACTGGCCCTGTTCCGGTCGATGACGAAGCGATCCGCAACCACGTCCACCTCGGGGAACTCCTCCGACAGGCTGTTGAGAATGTCCCAGTGGGAGGTCGCGCGATAGCCGTTCAGAACCCCCGCCCGCGCCAGCATCCAGCTGCCCGAGTCGAGCCCGGCGACAAGCCCGAAGCGCTTCGCCGCTCCCCTGAGCCGGCGCAGCGTGTCCGGCGTGGCCAGCGCCACGTGGTTGTAGCTGGGCATGACCAGCATCATATCACCCGTCGCGTCCCGGTCGAACGGCTCGGGCTGTACGGGAAGCCCGCTCGAGGACTGCAGGGGGCCGTCCTCCATGGCCACGAAGCGCCATCGGTAATGCGGCCGCCGGGCGAGCGTGTTGGCGGCCCTCAGCGGCTCGACCGCGTTGGCCAGGCACAGGTTGGAAAACCCCGGAAAAAGGAGAAGCACCACAAGCTCGGTGCCGGATGTGCGGCGGTCTTTCTGCATGTTGATGGGCGCAGGCTATGCCGGGCTGCCCCACCGTGGCAACGGCCGTGATGGGGCGGACCTGCGGGGTGCCCGGGGTTGCGACCCGCGCGCCTCTGGTGCAGCCTGCCCGGTGTCCGTATCAGCGCACGAGGCCCCCCATGGCGTGTCCGATCTGCTCGAAAGCGTCTCTTCCGGCGTATCGGCCCTTCTGTTCCCGGCGCTGCGCCGATGTGGATCTGGCGCGCTGGCTCAACGGCAGCTACGCGGTGCCGTCGCAGGATCCCGAGGACCAGGAAGAGGCCGAAACGATCCTGTCCCGGGACCCACCGCTGCCGCACTGAAGAGCCCGTCGGGCGGAACCGCGTGGAAAAGTGGCATTGGCCTATGGACAGCCAAACGAGAAGGCCCTAAGACGCCGCAGACATGCCCCAAGGCCGGTTTTTGACCGTCCCGATGCCCGGGTAGCTCAGGGGTAGAGCAGTGGATTGAAAATCCTCGTGTCGGTGGTTCGATTCCGCCCCCGGGCACCACTTAACAAGCTGAAATGGTTGGGTTTTGTGGTCATGTCTGGTCCTTTTCAGGGTCGGGTTTGACGCTTTTCGCCGGAAGGTTTGACAATCTTCGCCCGCCTTGCGTTCTCTTTTTCCAGCGTCGCCATGGTCTCGCGGTTCTTGTCGGCAAGGTTCGCGGACCGCGAATAGTGCCGCGCCATCGACGGTGTTTTCTGCCCCAACAGGTCCGCGATGCGCCTCTCATCCAGCCCCGCCTCGCGCAGCGTCGTCGCCACGGTGTGGCGCAGGCCCTTGAGCGTGAGGCCCGGGGCGATCAGCCCCTCCTGCTCCAACCCGGTTTTGAAGCGATGCCAGACGGTCGAAAAGCCGTTGTAGGTCCAGGCCGCGCCCTGCGAACTGGCCAGCACGGTGGCCGCCTCATGCGCAGGGATGCTGTCGAGGGCGGCCTGCAAGGTCGGGCTGACGGGAATCGCAACCTCCTCCCCCGTCTTGCCGCGCACGCCCCAGATCGTGTCGCCGTCGATCTGGTCCTTGCGCAGTTTCAGCGCGTCCGAGGGATCGAGCCCGGTATTCATCATCAGCGCCAGCGCCACCCGCACATGCGGCTTGGCGCGGGACAGGACGATGTCGCGCTCCTCGATGGTCCATGGCCGGTTGGCGTAGGCGCGGTCGCGCGGGCGGCGCTTGGGGATCACGTCCTTGGCGTAGTTCGCGGCGATCAGCCCTTGGGGGATTGCATGGCGGAACACCTCGCTCAGCAGGGTGCGCACCATGTTGGCTCGCCGCCAGCCGATCTTTTTCGCGGCCTTGTCGTGAATGCCCGCGATCAGGGGCGTGTCGATCACATGGACCGGCGTGTCGCGGATGGGGGCAAGGAAATCGGCGCATTTGCGATAATCGCGGCGCGTGGCTTCGGCCAGATTGGCGAAATGCCCGGTCTCGAAATAGCCCTTGATCAGCCCGCCAAGCGTGCCCGCACGAGGGCCTTTCTCCTTCTGCGCCACGGCGATGGCGCGGATCGTTTCGCATTGCGCCAGAAATTCGGCCGACCCCAGCGGTGCCTCGGTCAGGTCGATCTTGTGGCCCGTCGCGCGGTGGTAGCAGCGCATCCGGCCGTGGCGATCCTTGAATATCTTGAACCCCTTGACGCGCACATGGGTCATCACAGCCGGTCCAGGATGTCGTCGCGCGTCATCTCGACATGGTCGGCCTTCATCGTGTCGATCCACCGGTCGATGTCGCGCCGGTCCCACAGCAGCGTGCCGCGCGCCAGTTCGACCGGCCGCACCG
>LJSY01000055.1 GCA_001314805.1 Rhodobacteraceae bacterium HLUCCO18
GCCTGCCGGAGGTCATCAGCGGGGTTGAGTTCCGCGACGGTGTCCGCCAACTTCAAGCTGCCGCCTGATCATGCGTCACCAACTTCTGCGCATATCTCTCGTGCAGTCAGCCGTTCTAGAGAACGAAGCGTTTCGGACCTTCTCTGGTTTCATGGAGCCGCCCTGCACGGATCTTCTGACAACCCAAGAAGTTCCGCAAATTGCGGCCCAAGAGACCCCCGAACAGTTTCGGCGGCGCATAAGTCAAGCGCTTGACCGACTTGCAGCCAGGTAGCGGCTTCTGGGCCTTTACAAATGGTTTGGGAAACATGCCCACAACTCGCGAAACCGTCCTCGCCGCTCTGCACGCGCGGCTCTCTGCGCGACGCGGTGCGCGGCACCGATGAGGCCAGCGCGGATGCGCTGACCGAGGCCACCGGAGCGGCCGAGCGCCTGGAGACGGCGCTCGGCGATGCCGGGCGCGCCGCGACGGGTGCAGGCGCGGTGGCCGGAGCTGCTGCTGCGGTAGCGGAGCCCGCGACCGACGCGGCCGTCACCGGCTGGCGGGCGGTCACTGCGGCGCTGTCGGATTACGCCAGTAGGGCCCGCGACATCGGTGGCGACATCGGCCAGAGCCTCGTCGGCGCCTTCCAGTCCGCCGAGAACGCGGTGGGCGAGTTCGTGAAGACCGGCAAACTGAACTTCCGCGACCTCGTCACCTCGCTGCTGGCCGATCTCGCCCAGCTCGCGGCGCGGCGGTTCATCCTCGGGCCGATCGCCAACGCGCTCTCCGGCGTGTTTGCCGGCGCGGGCGGCATCTTCGCCAACGTCTTGCATGCGGGCGGGATGGTCGGATCGGCCGGGCCCTCACGCATGGTGCCCGCCATGGCCTTCGCCGCTGCGCCCCGGATGCATTCAGGCGGCATGGCGGGGCTGCGCCATGACGAGGTGCCTGCGATCCTGCAGCGGGGCGAGCGGGTGCTCTCGCGTCGCGAGGCGCAGAGCTACGGCGCGGGCGGCGGGGTCAACGTCACGATCATGGCCCGCGACGCCGAGAGCTTCCGGCAGTCCCGCACACAGGTCGCGGCCGACATCGCCCGCGCCGTGTCGCTCGGGCGGAGGGGCATGTGATGGCGTTTCACGAGGTCCGGTTTCCCGACAACATCAGTCGCGGCGCGCGGGGCGGGCCGGAGCGGCGTACCCAGATTGTCGAGCTCGCCTCGGGCGACGAGGAGAGGAATGCCAGCTGGGCGAACAGCCGCCGCCGCTACGACGTCGCGTACGGCATCCGCCGCGCGGACGATCTGGCGGCGGTGGTCGCCTTCTTCGAGGCGCGGAACGGGCGGCTCCATGGCTTCCGATTCAAGGACTGGGGCGACCACAAGTCCTGTCTGCCCTCGGGCACGCCGTCGCCGACCGACCAGCCGATCGGCATCGGCGACAGTGCAATGACCGCCTTCCAGCTGGTCAAGCGCTACGCCTCAGGCGCGCAATCCTGGACGCGCGCCATCGCCAAGCCGGTGACCGGAACCGTGCGCATCGCGCTCGCCGGGGTCGAGCAGCTCTCCGGCTGGTCGGTCGACAACACGACCGGCCTTGTCACCTTCAGCGCCGCGCCGGGCTCGGGCGTCGCGATCGGCGCGGGCTTCGAATTCGACGTGCCGGTCCGCTTCGACACCGATGCGCTCGACGTGACGCTCGACCTCGAGCGGCTCGGCTCGATCACCTCCATCCCGCTGCTGGAACTGCGCCGATGAACGACACCGGCAGCTTCGTCGCCGCCGTGCTGCGCGAGCTCGCGGCCTCGACCGCGGTGATCCTCGCCGCCTGGGGCGCGCTCGGCGGCGCCACGAACGCACTGACCACGAAGATGCGGCTGCGCGATGCGCTGCGGCACATCCTGCTCGGAGGGCTGATCGCGGCCGGGATGGGGAGCCTCTCCATGGCCGTGATCACCGCCTGGCTCAGCCTTGCGCCCGAGGCGATCCCTGCGGGCGGAGCGGCGGGCTCGGCGGCGTATCTCGTCGGGGTCTTCGGGCCGGCCTTCATCGAGATGCTGCTCGCCCGGCTACGCCGCGCCAACGAAGGCGGCGGCGATGAATGAACTTCTCCGCCTCGCGCGCTCCCTCCGCTGCGAACCCACCGATCCCCGGCAGGCCTTGCGCCACCGCCTGGCGGTAGGCCTCGCCGTCGCGGCGCTGATCCTGATCCTCTCGCTTCTCCGGTAATCTCATGCACATGACCGACCGGGGCCTGCTGGCCCTCGTCCGGCACGAGGGAATCGTGCCCGGACCCTATCTCGATGTGAAACAGGTCTGGACCTTCGGCATCGGCCACACCGCCGCCGCCGGGCCGCCCGATCCCGCCACCATGCCGCGCGGCATGCCCGCCGATCTCGACGCCGGGATCCGCGAGGCGTTCCGGGTCTTCCGGGCCGACCTCGCGCGCTACGAGGCCGCCGTGATGCGCGCGGTGAAGGTGCCGCTGGCGCCGCACGAGTTCGATGCGCTGGTCAGCTTCCACTACAACACTGGCGGTATCGCCAAGGCCGCGCTGACCCGACATCTCAATGCCGGAAATCGCGTTGCAGCCGCCAACGCGTTTCTGAACTGGCGGCGACCGGCCTCGATCATTCCGCGCCGGGAGTCCGAGCGCGACCTGTTCCGCCATGGCCGCTATTCCGGTGGCACGATCCCGGTCTGGTTCGTGGATCGCACGGGCCGCGTGGACTTCTCGCGGCCGATCCGCCGACTGACCGAGGATGAGGCGCTGGCGCTGCTGCGGCGGTCGCCGCTGCCGAGGCCGCCGGTCATCGATCCTGCGCCCGACGCGCCGACCGGCTGGCTCGCCCGGCTGGTCGATTTCTTCTCCACCCTGATCCGGAGGGCCTGATCCCAATGCGCTACGTTCGCCCCAACTCGCTCACCTGGTGGGCGGGACTTCTCGCCATTCTCACCGGCATCGCTTCCCTGGCGCTGCCTGCCACCGGGCCGCTCGGGGAACTGTCCCGGCTCGTCGCGCTGCTTGCCGGCTCTGGCGATGCCTCGCCCGCGGGCCTGATGTTCCTCGGTCTCGGCCTGATCGGCCTGCGCGACCGGATCGAGCGCGGGTTCCGCGGCGATGCTTGAGTTCCTCGCAGGTCTGGTCGTGGGCGGCTGTCTCGGCGTCTTCGTCGCAGCCCTCTGCGTCGCCGCCGCACGCGGGGAGCGAGACGATGGCTGATCTCCTGATCTGGCTGGTCGCGGCTCTGGGCGCCGTTGGGGGTGTCATCCTCGGCCGGGTCTGGGGGCGCGTGGAAGGAGAACGAACGGGCAAACGGGAGGCCGAACGCGATGCCATGGAAGACGAGAGCAAGCGCGTCGAGGGCGGGCGCGACGCGGTTCGCGATGGCCGCGGTGCCGGGAATCCTGCTGACCGGCTGCGCCGCAACGATGGGCGCTGGTGACGCCGGCTGCGCCTCCTATGCCGAGGCCAGGCTCGCCCGACCACCCGCCGAGACGGTCGCCGCCGTTCCGCCGGACTGGGCGAACTGGATCGCCGATCTCGACGACCGAATGACGGGAACTTGCCGATGAAATCCCTCTCGCCAGCCCTGCAGGCCCATCTCGACGAGGGCACGACGACGCTCGCCTGGTGCTGGCGGATCACGCGCGCCGATGGCGTCACCTTCGGCTTCACCGATCACGACCGGACGCTGAGTTTCGACGGGACCGACTTCGAGCCCGAGAGCGGGCTCACGGCGTCCGAGGTCCGCTCGGGATCGGACCTGTCCGTCGATGCGCAGGACGCCGAGGGCGTGCTGACCTCGGACCGGATCACCGAGACCGACATCCTCGACGGCCGCTGGGACAACGCGGAGGTCGAGGTCTGGCGTGTGAACTGGGCCGATACGAGCCAGCGCGTGCTGATGCGGCGCGGCGCCATCGGCCAGATCCGGCGCGGGCGACTGGCCTTCGTCGCCGAGGTGCGATCGCTCGCCCATGTGCTGGGCCAGACGGTCGGGCGGACCTTCCAGGCGACCTGCGACGCTGCGCTCGGTGATGGGCGCTGCGGCGTCGATCTCGAGGATCCGGCGTTCAAGGGGACGGGCGCCGTGATCGATCTCCTGCGCGACCGGGCCTTCACCTCTTCGGGGTTGGGCGCATTCACGTCCGGCTGGTTCACCTTCGGCACGCTGGACTGGACGAGCGGCGCGAACGCGGGGAGGCGCACCGAGGTGCTGGGCCACGACGTCACGGATGGCATCGCCGTGCTGACCCTGCTCGAGGCACCGGTACGCGCGATCGCCGAGAGCGACGCCTTTACTATCCGCGCGGGCTGCGACAAGCGCATGGAGACCTGCGGGGCCAAGTTCGCGAACATCGCCAACTTCAGGGGCTTCCCGCACATACCCGGCCAGGACGCCGTGCTGCGCTATGCCACCAAGGATGGCGGCCACGAAGGGTCGGTATTGTGATCTCCGCCGATCCTGAGCGCGTCATCCCCATTGCGCGCTTCTGGCTGGGCACGCCCTATCACGACCAGGCCAGCCTGCGCGGCGTCGGCTGCGACTGCCTCGGCCTCGCGCGGGGCGTCTGGCGCGAGGTCGTCGGCCCCGAGCCTTTCCCGATCCCGCCCTACAGCCGCGACTGGGGTGAGACAGGCCCGCGCGAAGTGCTGGCCGAGGGCGCGCGGCGCATGATGATCGAGGTGGAACCGGCGGCGGCCGTTCCCGGCGCCCTGATCCTGTTCCGCATGAAGCCCCGCGCCATCGCCAAGCATGTCGGGATCCTCACCGGCCCCGACAGCTTCCTCCATGCCTACGAGCCGCTCGGCGTCATCGAGGAACCGCTCATCCAATCCTGGCGGCGGCGCATCGCCTTCGCCTTCCTGTTTCCGCAACGCTGAGATCCACGCATGGCCACCCTCGTTCTCGGTGCCGCTGGCGCCGCCATTGGCGGTTCGATCGGCGGCGCGATCCTCGGCGTCAGCGCCGCGACCATCGGCGGCTTCATCGGCTCCAGCATCGGCTCTGTCGTCGACAGCTGGATCATCTCGTCGCTGTCGCCCACGCAGCGCATCGAGGGCGCGCGGCTCGACACGCTGCGCATCACCTCTGCTACCGAAGGCGCAGTCATCCCGCGGCTCTATGGCCGGATGCGCATGGGCGGCAACATCATCTGGGCGACGGATTTCCGCGAGGAAACGAAGACCACCACCCAAGGGGGCGGCAAGGGCGGCGGGGGCGGCAAGGTCAAGACGACCGAGTATCTGTACTACGCCAGCTTCGCCGTTGCCTTGTGCGAGGGTCCGATCACCGGCATCGGGCGCATCTGGGCCGACGGCAAGCCGATGGATCTCTCCGGCGTCACCTGGCGCTGGTATCCGGGCGACGAGACGCAGACGGCGGACCCGTTCGTCGCCGCGAAGATGGGCGCGGCGAAAACGCCCGCCTTTCGCGGCACCGCCTATGTCGTCTTCGAGGAACTGGCGCTCTCGACCTATGGCAACCGCCTGCCGCAGCTCTCCTTCGAGGTGTTCCGCCCGCTCGCCGATCCCGACACCGCCGAGGGGTTGACCCGCGCCGTCACCATGATCCCGGCCTCGGGCGAGTTCACCTACGCGACGCAGGCGATCCGAAAGACCGATGGCGGCGCGACGGTGCCGGAGAACCTGAACGCGCTGGCCGCCTCCACCGACATGGTGGAGGCCCTCGACCGGCTGCAGGCCATGGCCCCAGCGGTCGAGAGCGTATCGCTGGTGGTCGCCTGGTTCGGCGACGATCTGCGCGCGGGCTCCTGCAAGGTCCGGCCCGGCGTCGAGGTGTCGGCCAAGTCGACGACGCCCGCCAGCTGGTCGGTGAATGGCGTCAGCCGCGCCAGCGCCTTCCTGGTCAGCCGCGACGACCAGGACCGCCCCGTCTATGGCGGCACGCCGTCGGACTTCACCGTCGTGCAGGCGATCCGGGAGATGAAGGCGCGCGGGCTGCGGGTGACCTTCTACCCCTTCATCCTGATGGACGTGCCGTCCAGCAACACGCTGCCGAACCCGTATTCGGACAATGCCGCAGAGACGGGCCAGCCCGCATTCCCCTGGCGCGGGCGGATCACCTGTTCTCCGGCTGCTGGGTTCGCCGGGACCGTGGACAAGACCGCTACGGCCGCCGCTCAGGTCGCGGCGCTGTTTGGCGCGGCGACGCCCGCGAGCTTCAGCGTCTCAGGCGAGAGCGTCAGCTGGACAGGCACGCCCGGCGACTGGGGCCTGCGGCGCATGGTGCTGCACTACGCCCATCTCTGCGCCACGGCGGGCGGGGTCGATGCCTTCCTGATCGGCACCGAGATGCCGGGACTGACCACCATCCGCTCGGGCGCATCCACCTATCCGGCGGTGCAGGCCTACCGGGATCTCCTTGCGGATGTCCGCTCGATCCTCGGGGCCGGGACCAAGATCGGCTATGCGGCCGACTGGTCGGAGTACTTCGGTCACCAGCCGGGCGATGGTTCGGGCGACGTGTTCTTCCATCTCGATCCGCTCTGGGCCGATCCCCAGATCGATTTCGTTGGGATCGACAACTACATGCCGCTCTCCGACTGGCGGGACGGGTTCGAGCATGCGGACGCGGCCGAAGGCTGGCCCGCGATCTACGACCGCGCGTACCTGCAGGCGAACATCGCGGGCGGCGAAGGTTTTGAGTGGTTCTATGCCAGCGCCGCGGATCGCACCGCGCAGGTGCGGACCCCCATCACGGACGGCGCGGCCAGCAAGCCGTGGGTCTTCCGCTACAAGGATCTGCGCGCCTGGTGGTCGAACGCGCATTACGACCGCCCGGGCGGGGTGGAGAGTGGGACGCCGACCGCGTGGGCGCCGCAGTCCAAGCCGATCTGGTTCACCGAGTTGGGCTGTCCCGCCATCGACCGGGGCACCAACCAGCCCAACGTGTTCTTCGACCCGAAGTCGTCAGAGAGCTTCACGCCGCATTTCTCGCGGGGCTGGCGGGACGACGCGATCCAGCGCGCCTATCTCAAGGCGACGTACCTCTGGTGGGGCGATGCCGCGAACAACCCGCTGTCCTCGGTCTACGGCGGCCGGATGGTGCACGTCCCCGAATGCGCCGCCTGGACCTGGGACGCGCGGCCCTATCCCTTCTTCCCGGCGCTGACCGACGTCTGGACGGACGGTGGCAACTGGCGGCTCGGGCATTGGCTGACCGGGCGGCTCGGCGCGGTGTCGCTGGCCGCACTTGTCCGGCACCTCTGCCTGCGTGCCGGGCTGCCCGAGTCCCGGATCGACGTCACCGGGCTCTGGGGCGCGGTGGAGGGCTACGCCATCACGGCGCTGGAAAGCCCGCGCGCCTCGATCACCACGCTGTCGCGTCACTTCGGCTTTGACGCGGTGGAAACCGAGGGCCTCATTCGCTTCATCATGCGCGGCCGGGCCTCCGTCGCCAGCCTAGCGCCCGACAATTTGGTCGCCGCCCGCGAAGGCGACGTGCTGGAACTGACCCGCGGCCAGGAGACCGAACTGCCGCAGGCGCTGAAGTGGCAGATCGCCCGCGCCGACGAGGATTACGACGCGGCCCTCGTCTAGGCGCGGCGCATCACCGTGGACACGACGCGGATCGCGTCCGAGAGCTTTCCGATGGCGGTGCCGCCCGAGGAAGCCGAGCGCCGCTGCCGCCGCGCGTTGATGGAGGCGTGGGTGGGCCGGGAGACGGCGGGGTTCCGTCTGCCGCCCTCGCGCCTGGCGCTCGATCCGGCAGACGCGATCCGGCTCGCGCATGACGGGCGGCTGGTCGATCTGCGGCTCGTCTCCATCGCCGACGCCGAGGGGCGCGGCATCGAGGCGGTGCGCCAGGACCGGGCGACCTACGACCTGCCGCCCGGCGATCCCCGCGCGGCGTCACTGACGCGGGCCGTGGTGTTCGGCGCGCCGGATGCGGTGCTGATGGACCTGCCGCAGCTGACCGAGGACCAGCCCGCGCATCGGCCGCTGGTTGCGGCGCATGCCGTTCCCTGGCCCGGCGAGATGGCGGTGTTCCGCAGTCCGTCGACGGACGGGTTCGAGTTGCTGACCACGTTCGGCAGCCGCGCTCGGACCGGGGTGCTGGTCTCGGACTTCTACGCGGGGCCGACGTCGCGCTTCGACCTCGGGAATGCACTGGTCGTCGATTTGCTGACCGGCACGTTGGAGAGCGTCACCGACCTGACCCTGTTCGGTGGGGCGAACGCGCTCGCGATCGAGAGCGCGCCCGGCGTCTGGGAGATCGTGCAGGCGGGTGCGGCCGAGCTGCTCGCGCCCGGCCGGTATCGGCTCACCCGGCTTCTGCGCGGCCAGCGCGGCACGGAAGGCGCTATCGGCAATCCGGCGCCTGCGGGCGCGCGGGTGGTGGTGCTGGACACAGCGCTGGCATCGCTGCCGATCGCCGAGGCTGATCTCGGCATCCCATGGAACTGGCGCATCGGCCCGGCGAGCCGCCCGGTCAGCGACGAGACCTATATGGCACAGGCCTTCGCGCCCGCGGGGGTGGGACTGCGGCCGTTCTCCGTCGCCGACGGGCCAGCCGAGCATGTCCGCGGAGCCGTAGGCCGCGTCTGCCGCAAGCCGTTCGGGCGTCAGGCCGAAGCGATCCCTCGTGCGCGCGATCCTCGTGCGCGCGATCATCGTCCGCGTGGCGCGAACCTTCGCCGTGCGGATCGACCTGGTGGCCTCTACATCGAGGATCACGCCGTGGTCCGTGTCGATGAGGTAGTTGTCGGAGTATGCGAAGAACGCAGGGCCCTTTCTGGCGCCGGTCCACTGGCTGGCAGGATCGGCGAAGGAGGTGAACTTCGGCTCGACCTCGCTCGCCGCCCCGAAGGCGGCATCGTTGAGCACCTCAAGATACTCGCGCACAGCACGGGGCGCCGCTTGAGCATCGATCCGGACCGGGTCCCAGTCGGCCTTGGCTGCTGCGTACTGCTTGTCAGCGTCCGCCCGGATCAGACTGGCATCCCAGGCGAAGGTCTGACCACCAACCACGCCCTCGGCGACCGGATACCGAAGGCATGGCCAACGATCAGCATCCGGATCATCAGTTCCGGATCGACCGCAGGTCGACCCGTCGAGCTGTAGAACGGCGCGAGATGTCGGCGCATGTCGCCGAGATCGACGAACCGGTCCATGGCTCTCAACAGATGATCCGGTGGCACGTGATCCTCGATCGAGAACTCGTAGAACAGCGCGCTCTGCGCCACCTGCCTTGGTCCCATCATCGCCAGACCTCCCTCGCCTCAAGGGAAGTGAATCAGCAGCCAAGGCATCGCTTAGGCAGAGTTTTTCAACACAATCAACCCCACCAGACCTTGTATCAAACCGCATAGCTGCGGCGCATGTACCAGAGATGCCCAAGCCTCGAGCCTTCCAGGAGGAGCATCGCCAGACCGCTGGTTTCGTTGGCGACTCAGGCAGCTCCCTCGCAGAAGCCTATGAACACACACCAGCTGTAGCAATTCTGCATCAGCTGGCACAAGATATGGCAAAATCAAAAGGGAAGTCCGGTTGACTATTGGGTGACGTCCCATCATCCGAGGGGCGCTGTGTTTTTGCATGGTTGACTCGTTTTGCAGGGGGTAAAATGTATTGGGGACTGGCGACGTCGCTGACCGCACGTAGTGTTCGTGCGTCCAAATCTTCGAAAATCTTTCAGCGAACTCAGCTGCACCTAGCGACACTTCTTCTGACGTTTTTCGCAGTATTCGCGCAGGCGGCCCATGCCCAGTCGGTCGATTGGCTTCTTAACATCGACGAAAGCGCGGATCCGGTGCCTGCGGGTGCGACCATCGACTACGAGATCGAGGTCACCAACAACGGCCCCGATACGGCGCCGGCGACACAGGTTCGGTTCACCGTGCCGCCCGATACCTCGCTTGGCGGTACCATCGACGGGGCCGGGCTTGCGATCACTGGCTGCGCGCCCGTGCCGGCTACGGCTGGCGTCGAAGTCGTCTGCGACGTCCCATCGCTCGCGATCGACGAGGCGGCAAGCTTCGTGGCGCAGATACTGACGACCACTGCGGGCGTGATCGACCTGGAGGCGAGCGTGGACGACCCGGGTGGCATCGACACCAGCGGCACCAACAACTCTCTGACCGAAACGACCACCGTGCAGAGCGGTGCCGACCTGGGCATCACGCTGGCGCTGCCCGCCGGTGCCCCTCCCAACACCGCGCCTGCGGGCTCACGCGTGCCGATCACCCTGACCGTCGAAAACTTCGGACCGGACACGGCCGACAGCTATGTCGTTGAATTCCCGGCCCCCTCCGGTCTGGCGGATTTCACCGTTCCCCCGCAATGCAGCCTGTCGGGTGGGTTGTTCACCTGTAACATCACGGATGATCTAGCCGTCGGAGGCACGCTTCAGCTCGATTTCACGGCACAGATCGTCACGGAGTCCGGGTCCGATATCACCGGCACGGCCAGTGTCGGCACGACGATTCCCGGTGACGGTGTCGCGGCGAACAACACATCGACAGCGACGCTGATCGTCACGCCCGGCGTGGACCTCGCCGTCGACATTTCGCGCGACACGCCCGCCAACGTCCTGACCGGCGACGAGGTCGAATTCACGATTTCACCGAGCTACACGGGCGACAACCCCACCGACATCGTCGTCACGCACACCGTTCCTCCGAACTTCCAGATCGACAACATCTCGGCCCCCGGCTGGACCGTGAGCCAGGTCGGCAGCGATCTGACCTTCACACGCGCCTCGGGCAGCGGTCCGGGTGACGACGTCAGCCTCGGAGATATCGTGATCGAGACGACCGCCGTCTCCGCCGGGGCCGCGATCAGCGAGGTCACGATCGACACGACCGGGCCGCTCATCGATCAGCAGCCCGGAAACAACTCCGACAGCATCACGACCACGATCACCGATCCCGTGGTCGATCTGGCGGCGATCAAGACCGGCCCCAGCCCTGCGCTCGGCGTCGTGGGCAACCCGTATTCGTTCCAGATCCGCACCCGTAACGTGGGCAACGCGGAGTTCTTCGGCACGATCGAGATGACCGACAGCATCCCCGCGGGACTGAGGGTCGACAGCCTCGGCACCGGTCCCTGGACCTGCGTGCCCAGTGTGCCCCTGCCTGCGGCCGGGCCGTTCGATATCGACTGTTCACTGGTTTACACAGCCGGATCGCCGCTTGGCGCCGGCGCGCAGACGCCCGCGGTCACCGTCAATTCCACGCCGCTGTCCGATGGGTTGCTGTCCAACACGCTGACCGTCGGCTCGCCAGACGCCAACATCGCCGACACCAACGCTCCCAACGATACCACGACTTTCGGTCTTGGCGTGAGCACCGGTCCGAACTCCGCTGATATCTCGGTCGTAAAGAGCGTCGTGAACCCGACGCTGGCGGCGGGCGACGTGCAGACCTACCGTCTGGAGATCGTGAATGACGGGCCGACCTCGTCCTTCGATGTCGAACTTTCCGACAACTTCACCGCACTCATCAACAACAACACGGGCAATGACCAGGGTTACGAGGGCCAGACCCTGATCCCCGGTCCCCATGCCGGCGGGCTGACCTGTTCCACCGCGTCCAGCGGCGGACGCAGCCGGCTGCTGACCTGTGATATCGCCCAACTCGACGTCTGTACGGCCGGTGTCGATTGTCCCGTGATCGAAGTGCAGGTGCGTCACGGCACCGACCGCACGAACATCACCAACACCGCCGATGTGATTTCCACCAGCACACCCGATCCCGACCTAACCAACAACGACGACAGCACGTCCTTCACCCAGACGCGTGAGGTCGACATCACCGTCGACAAGACAGTCAGCGACACCAGTGTCCCCGCCGGCCAGAACGTCACCTATGTCGTCGCGGCGCGCGTCGTGCCCACCGGCCAGTCGCACGCGCGCGACCTGACCGTGATCGACACGCTTCCCGATGGTGTGCGCTTCATTTCCGCGTCGCCGGCGCAAGGGTCCTGCAGCACAGTGCCGACCCCTGGCGACATCATCCAGGTTGGCGTCAACGATGAGGTGATCTGTAACCTCGGGACCGTGAACAACGGCCAGCAGCGGACGGTCACCATTGTCGTCCAGCCCACGAACGCGCAGCTTGGCGACACCCTGCTCAACACCGCCGACGTCACGACCTCCACCCCCGAGGACGACGTCGAGCCCAACAGCGACACGGCGTCCACCCTCGTCGAGGTCCCCGACACGGATCTCATCGTCAACAAGGACGACACGCCCGATCCCATCGTGGTCGGCGAAAACACGGTCTACACAGTAACCGTGACGAATGCAGGACCGTCCAGTTCCGAGGATATCGTCGTCACCGACATCCTGCCGCCCGGGCTTATCAGCTTTCAGTCCTTCACCATCGATGCACCCGGTACTTGCGGCACACCGACCAACCCTGTCCCTGCACCCGGCACTTTCGGGGGTACGCTGGTTTGCGAGTACCCGTTCCTCGCCGCTGGCGACAGTTTCGAGATCCAGGTCACGGCCCTGGGCGAGGCGAAGGGCGACGTGGCGAACGTCGTCTCCATCTCCTCCTTCGAGATCGACAATGGCTACGACCGGCTGGCGGGCAACAATCAGACAGAGGAAAACACGACCGTCCGGACGCGGACCGATATCGGCCTGCCATCGAAAACACCGTCGCTCGGCACCGTTTTCGTGGAGCAGAACTTCACCTTCGACGTGACCGTCGCCGTTGGCACCGGCCCGGGCCTGGCGGAGGCGGATGACGTGGTCGTGTCGGACACGCTTCCTGCGGGCATGCTCCTGACAGGAAATCCGACGACCGCCTTCCCCGGCGGCGTGTGTACCGGCGCGGCTGGGGATACCTCCTTCACCTGTGACCTGGGCACGATCAACGCGGGCGATACGGTGACGATACAGGTCCCGGTCGAGGTCATAGCCGTCACCTCCGAACCGCAGACCTTCACCAACACCGCGACGGTCACCACGTCTTCGCTGGACGTGACGCCGGACGACAATTCCGCGTCTGGAAGTGTCGATGTCTTGTCATCCTCCCTTGCCGGTACCGTCTTCCGTGACTTCGCCGATGACGCGATCCAGAACGGCACCGACACTGGGGTAGCAGGCGTCACCATGACGCTGACCGGCACAAGCGATGACGGGCGTCCGGTGTCGCAATCCGTCGTGACGGACGCCAATGGCGACTACCTCTTCTCCAACCTTCCCGCCGGCACCTATACCGTCACCCGCGGCGCACCCGGGGAGCCGTTGTTGGCCGACGGCACCAACACGCCGGGCAGCGAAGGCGGCGCGGTTTCAGGCGCGGATGCGCTGACGTCGATCACGCTTGGCGACGACGTGGATGCGACGAATTATGACTTCGCGCTGATCCCGCAGGCGACGGTGGGTCTGGCCAAGACGCTCTCGGCTCAATCCGTGAACGCGGACGGGTCATTCAACGCCACGTTCAGCCTCGTGGTGGAGAACCTGAGCCTGGAGCGCCTCATCAACCTCAGCGTCACCGATACTCTTGCCGGGGGAAGCCCTCTGTTCGGAACGCTGGCCACGCCGGGTGATCCCGCCAATGACCCGCTTGCCGACGGCAGCTATGCGATCCTTGCAGCACCGGGCGGGACCTGTGGCGGGTTCGAGGCCGGGTTCAACGGCGCGGCCTCCAATGTGCTCGCCTCGGGCTTCGCGCTAGACGTGGGCAGCACCTGTACCGTCACCTTCCAGATCCGGGTACAGCCGACCGATCCGCTGCCGCCCACGCTCGCTTCGGGCGGGGAATACGAGAACTCCGCCGATGTCACCGGTACGGGCGAGGCCTCGGGCCAGCCGGTCAGCGACACGTCCGATGACGGCACCACGCCCGACACCGACGGCGACCGCGTGGCCGATGAGCCCGGAGAGAATGACCCGACGCCAGTGCCCGTGTCGCTCACCCCCTCCATCGCGCTGGTGAAGACAGCCGACACGTCCGCGTTGTCCACTCCGCCGGTGGCAGGCGAGATCATCACCTACAGCTTCGCCGTCACGAACACCGGCAACGTCACGCTGACGAACGTGACGCTGACCGACCCGCTGCCGGGGATCAACGTGACCGGCGGGCCGATCCCGAGCCTCTCGCCGGGTGCCAGCGACGCGACGACCTTCACCGCGACCTACGCGATCACCCAAGCGGATATCGACGTGGGCCAGGTGGTGAACCAGGCCACGACCACGGGTACGCCGCCCGCAGGGCCGGACGTTGGCGACGATTCCGGCACCACGACCGGTGACGATGTACCCACGACGACGCCCCTGACCTCCGGGCCCGGGATCACGCTGGTCAAGACCGCCGACACCAGCGCGCTGCAATCCCCGCCACAAGTGGGCGACACGATCACCTATCGCTTCGCCATCACCAACACAGGCAACGTCACGCTGTCGAACGTCACAATTGCCGATGCGCTGCCCGGCGTGGTCCTTACCGGCAACCCAATCGTGGCGCTTGCGCCGGGACAGACGGACACGACGACGATCACCGGGACATATGTCCTCGTGCCGGATGACCTGACCGCCGGAGAGGTCGTCAACACCGCGACCGTCACGGGCAACCCGCCCACGGGGCCGCCGTTGACTGATGACGACACAACCACCACGCCCCTGCCGCAAGTGCCCGGGATCGACCTGGTCAAGGCGATCACTGACAGCTCCGACCTCGATGACGGGGCGCAGGTGGGCGATACGATCACCTATGACTTCACTGTCACGAATACCGGCAACGTGCCGCTGCGCGATGTGACGATCGTCGACGCCCTGCCCGGCGTCATCCTGAGCGGCGGCCCCATAGCGCTGATGAACCCCGCTGCAGTCGGCGATAGCACGGATGTGGACAGCACCACCTATACCGCGAGCTACACTCTGACCGCTGCGGATGTCGCGAATTCCGGGATCATCACGAACGTTGCCACGGCCACGGGCACCTACGGCCCGGCGGGTGCTCCGCTGACGGTCGACGATGACAGTTCCGTCACGGCGCAGCCGCCCGATCCGAGCGACGGACTGACGCTCATCAAGACCGTCTCGCCCGAGGTGATCCGACGCGGCGTGCCGGTCTCCTACGTCATCCGGCTGATCAACGACAATCCGTTCGCGGCGGGGCCGCTCGACCTGATCGACACGCTGCCCCTGGGCCTGGTCTACGTGGACGGCTCCGCGCAGGTGGACGGCGTGGACTGGCCCGTAACTGTCGACGGACAGGTCGTGACCTTCCCCGACGTGGTGGCGGCCGCCAATACGGAGGTTGTGGCGACCCTGAACGCGCGGCTTCTGACAGGGGCGAACCCGGGTCTTTACACAAACACCGTGCTTGCGCTCGATCCGCCGTTCGGTGTGGTGGCCGGACCCGCAACAGCGACTGTGCGTCTCTTGCCCGAGGCGGTCTTCGACTGCGCCGACATCGTGGGGCGCGTGTTCAATGACGTCGATGGCGACGGCTACCAGGACCCCTACGACCCCGATGCACGGCCCGATGAGGATGACAAACAACCCGTCACGGCGCCCCGGAACGAAACCGGGATCGCCGGGGTGCGTCTGGTGGCGCTGGACGGGATGATCATCACCACGGATGCTAACGGTCTTTTCAGCGTGCCTTGTGCGTCGCTGCCACGGGACAGCGGGTCGAACTTCCTGCTGAGCCTCGATGAACGCACGCTGCCCACGGGCTTTTCCATGACCACGCCCAACCCTCTGGTGATGCGCCTGACACCGGGCATGCTGTCGGAGATGAACTTCGGCGCTCGGCTGGCGCGGACGATGCGGATCGATCTGAACGCAGCCGCATTCTCCCACGGGCCCGGGATCAATCCGACGCTGACGCAGGGTATCTCCGCCATGGTTGAGAGGCTTGCCGGGGATCCGATGGGCGTGGACCTCGTCTACCACGTGCCCGCAAACGCCGATCTCGAAACCGTGGCCGAGGCGCGCGCGGCCATGGACGCGGTCGCAACGGAAATTCACCGACAATGGGAGGAGGCGCGCGACGGACCGTCCATCAACCTGGGGCTCGGGCTCAGCCGCCTGTCGATCCGTCAAACCATCGCGCGGGGAGAGTAACCAGTGACCAAGCGTAACCTGACCCGCACAACCGCGCTGGCCTCCGGCCTGATTCTGTCCACGGGTGCCTTTGCCCAAACCGCAGACCTTGGCGCACAAGGCTTCTCCATTTCCTTGGGAGACGAGGTGATCGCCGGTGCCCCCCCGCCCTACCGGGAGGGTATGGCGCCCGCCGACGCCGCGCTGCGACGGGTCGACATGAGCGTGCAGTTCGACACCCTCCGGCAGGAACGGCGGCTCAATGTCCTGACCGAGGACATGCGCGAAAGCTACGCGCCTGGGGCGGAGGTGCGTTTCCGCGCCTCGACGAACTACCCCGCCTTCGTTGATCGCGCCGAGGTGCGCATCCTCGACCGCTCCCGCCCCGGGGGCCGCGTGGTGGACGTCTTACCGGTAGCGCCCAACGGGGCACGCGGCTGGACGATGCCCGCGGATGGCCCGGCAAACCTTGCCTATGTGCTCCGCGTCTACGACGCGCAGGGACGGTTCGATGAAACCCATCCCGTGATCCTGCGCCGCAGCGCTGACCCCTCGGACGCGCCGGCGCTCAATGCTGCCTATCGCCAGACCGGCGAGGGTGAGGACCGCACCGCAAGGCGCAACATTCCCGTGCGTGGCGGTACCGTGATCGTTTCCGGCCAGAACGCCGTGCCGGGCGATACGATCAACGTTGCGGGCGATGAGGTGATGGTGGACGGCTCCGGCCGTTTCGTCGTCAGCCGCATCCTGCCCGTGGGCGACAATATTGTGGAGGTGGAGGCCTATGGCCGCCGCATCCTGCGCGATGTGCATGTGCCCGCCTCCGACTGGTTCCGTACAGGCATGATCGACATCGCGGCGGGCTATGCGGACGGGGAGCTTTACGGCGACCGGGAGCATTACCTAGATGGCCGCGCGGCCTTCTACGTCTCGGGCATCACGGCTTCGGGCTGGAGGGTGACTGCCTCGGCGGATACCGAGTATGGCCCGCTGGAAGACATGTTCAGCCGTCTCGACGACCGCGATCCGTTGCGCGTCCTGGACCGTCTGCGGGAGGATGGCAGCGACCTCTACCCGACCTATGGCGACGACAGCACCTGGTATGACGACACGCCGACCTCGGGGAACCTCTACCTGCGCGTTCAGAACGAGACGACGCGCCTGACCTGGGGCGATTTCACGTCTGCCGTGGAGGGGCCGGGGCTCATGCGCTCCTCACGCGATCTCTACGGGGTCGACCTGCGCCATCGCAGCGCGGGGACGACCGAGGACGGCGAAGCGCGTCTGACTGCCAGCGTCCATGCGGCGCAACCCGACAGCCTGCCGCAGCGCGATATCCTGCGGGGCACGGGCGGATCGCTCTATTTCCTGTCACGGCGGGAACTCGTGGGCGGGTCCACCCGCGTGACCATCGAGGAAACCGACCCTGACACCGGGTTCGTCGTGGCCACGCGAACACTGGCCGAGGGGGCCGACTACCAGGTCGATCACCTGCAGGGTGTCCTGATCCTCGCCGACCCTCTGGCCAGCGGCACCTCGGACGGAACGGTGATTTCGGGGCCGTCGGCAGAGCGGGTCCTGAACCTCGTGGTTCAGTACGAATACCTGCCGGTGGGTGATATCGACGAGGCTTCCATCGGCGGGCGGGTCGAAGGATGGGTCACCGATGACCTGCGCCTGGGTATCACGGGCTTGTCCGATGAAACGGGCGCGGGCCGGCAAACCAACATCGGCGGCGATATCCGGCTGGAGTTCGGCGAGGCGTCTTTCGTCACGGCGGAAATCGCGCAGTCGGATGGCCCCGGGTTCGGTCGTTCCACATCCACCGATGGGGGCCTGAGCATTGTGAACTCCGGACCCGGCGCGTCCGGCACGGCAATGGCCTACGAGGCGCGCCTCGGGCTCGAATTCGGTGATCTTGGCTTTGCCATGGATGGGCGGCTGGAGGCCTATGCCCAGGTCCGCGAAGCCGGGTTCGAGACGATCAGCGAGGACACCCCGAACGATCAGCAGCTCTATGGTGTTTCGCTCGACATCGCTGTGACCGAGGTGCTTCGTTTCGGCGCGGATATCGAGCATTTTGACGAGGATGGCGGAGAGGAATTCACCGAGGGCGAAGTCCGTCTCGACTATGCCATCGATGAGGTGTGGTCGGTCACCGGCGCGTTGGCGATGCTCGACCGGGACGACCCGGCGGATGCGGAGCGCACCGGCACGCGGACCGATGCGGCGCTGCGCCTGACCTATACCGTGAACGAGGACCTGACGGTTTATGGCTTCTTGCAGGGCACACTCGACGTCTCGGGCGGACTCGACCGCAACGACCGGGCGGGACTGGGCGTGGACGCGGCCATCGGCGACCGGCTGCGCGTGACGGCCGAGGCCTCGGGCGGCTCGGGCGGGCTGGCGGCGGAGGCGCGCGCGACATGGCGGCCGTCTGAGAGCAACGAGCTCTACCTCGGCTATTCGCTCGATCCGACGCGTTCTTCGGCGAGCGACCCGTTCGCCGACCGTGGACGGGTGGTTGCGGGTGCGTCCTACCGCTACTCCGACACGCTGACGACCTTTGCAGAGTCGGTCTATGACCTGCCGGGCGATCAGCGTTCGCTCACCCAGGCCTACGGTGTGACGTGGACGCCATCCCCGGTCTGGAGTTTCTCCGCCGGTTTGGAGACCGGTGAAATCCAGGATGCGGCTTCGGGCGATTTCGACCGGTTCGGCGTCTCGCTTGGTGCGATCTGGGCACCGGATCAGGACCGCACCGGACGCCTGCGGCTCGAATACCGGACCGAGGATGGCGACGGTGTCACGCGCGACAGGGACACCTGGGCCGTGACGGCGGGCTACAGTACCCGCATTGCGCGCGACTGGCGTCTCCTGGCCGATCTGGACGCGATCTGGTCCGACAGCGGCGAGGACCCGCTGGAAAATGCCGAATACCTGCACGCGTCTCTCGGTTATGCGTACCGCCCGATCACGAACGAGCGTCTGAACGTGCTCTTCCGTGCGAGTGTCATCCACGACCTGCCCGCGCGTGATCAGCGCGGGGCGGATGGTACCACCGACGGGCCGCAGCAGCGCTCGGCCATCCTGTCGCTGGCGGGCACCCATGACCTGATGCCGGAGCTGACGACCTCGGCCAAGCTGGGCTACCGGATGTCTGAGATTGCCGACCGGGGCAGCACCGTCTTCCTGTCGGACACCGCGACGCTGACGGCGCTGCGCTTCGACTGGCACGTCACGCCATCCTGGGACCTGATGGCGGAGGGACGTTTCCTCTACACCGAGGAGAGCGGTACGCGAGACACGGGCGCGGTGCTGGGCATCTACCGGCACGTTAACGACCACGTCAGCATCGGGCTCGGCTATGAATGGGGCAACGTTTCGGACGACCTCGCCAATATCGACTATAGCGGCCAGGGCGTGTTCCTGAACCTCGTCGGGAGGTTTTAGATCCGCTGTCATCCGAAACTGGCGGCGGCACCAAAACCGCTTAGTCGATAATCGAGTTCCAAGAGTTCGACTAGCTTCCAATCGCGTGTGGTCGTGATGAGCTGCTGCCGGTTTCGTGGACACCGGGTTAGGTTTGCATAGCGCGCTCCTCGAACGCCATGGGGCTGAGATAGCCCAGCTTGAAATGCCGACGCCGCGGGTTGTAGGAGATATGCGCAGAAGTTGGTGACGCATGATCAGGCGGCAGCTTGAAGTTGGCGGACACCGTCGCGGAACTCAACCCCGCTGATGACCTCCGGCAGG
>LJSY01000002.1 GCA_001314805.1 Rhodobacteraceae bacterium HLUCCO18
CCTGCCGGAGGTCATCAGCGGGGTTGAGTTCCGCGACGGTGTCCGCCAACTTCAAGCTGCCGCCTGATCATGCGTCACCAACTTCTGCGCATATCTCCCCCCCGGTCAGACATACCTATAAGTCATACATGAGGTATGACGGCAGGTAGACAGGAGGTGGACCTTGGGTCTGACCTCAGGTTCCCCTTCAAGTACCACTGAAACAAGGGATGGATATGAAATATCCCCCTTCCTATGGGTCTTCTGGAGGTCTGACAGAAAGAGTGCTGTCTGATTCCCTCCTGTCGCCCCATGGTCAGAGACACACTGTCGGACTAGAAGGGCCAAGAGGGTCCGGGCAGAGCCGGTCAACCCGTCAGAGCCTCCCGCGCGTCGTGGTCCGTGCCACCGGTTCCAAGCAACTTGTCGAGGAGCGACTGCGACAAGTGGGAAGCAAGCCTATTTGCGTCGTCAGCTAACTTCATGCGGACCGCAGCTGCTTGAACAAGGCGCGAGTAATCGTCTTGAAGTTCCCTCGGCGGACACATTGCTTCATAGGCAAAGAGCGCTTTCCTGTTGATCTTCGGCATTTGGGCGCGTGTTGAGGAGCCGACCGCATAATCGCTGAATGACTGGGAAAGAAGCAGGGCGTGAAGATACTCCGGTGTTGCGATTTGCGAGCAGCGTAGCGGATATACGTCCGCGCTGCAGTATCCAGACCGATCAGCCAAGACGCACTTGCGAAGCGCAGGTCTGATCTTCGAGTAAAGAACATCGCCCTTCTCGAACCAGTATTTGCCACTGCGCGGAATAACCTCCGCGACTGTGGTCCTGGCGATCCATACGCCTGTATCTTTAGCGAAGCTGTCAGGGCCAACGCAAAGAGCGTTGCCTTCGCTGGCGACGTCTGGCGTTCTCAACTCACTGTCTATCCCGCATAGATCGGCCAAGGGACGCACCGGCCAGCCCATCGGGTTCTCGATGGGGTCGCCGAACATCTTGAGGAAGAGGGCGGGAATGAAGTCGCGGAGGTGGGCGGAGGCGCGGGCCTTCAGCCGCTCGATGCTCGCCGCCCGGTTCAGGATGTCCACGATCCGCCGCTGCTCCTCGATGGGCGGGAGGGGGATCAGAGCCTCCTCCATGAAGCTCTTCGGCACTCGTTGCTGACCTGCAGTCCCGGTGAAGTTGCGCTTGGCCTGATCGCGGAAACGCTGCTGTCGGACGAAGTGAAAGATGTACTCGCCAAGGATACGATCACTGGGCCGCAGAACGTAGAACTCGGTCGAGCCGCGTCCCATACCATTCGTGAGTTCCGTTGCCATCGCCACCTTGCCGTTCTCCATGCACGGCGTGATCTTGGCGAACAGTACATCTCCCTCAGCGAAAGACGTGTAGCCGGTCTGGACTTCGGCGAGTGGCCTTATCTCTCGCTCGACAATCCTGCCCGTCGTTTCGTCCACTGCGCCCATAGGTACGAACGAAACCGGAGTCTCGGGCGCGGGTAGATCCTTTCGCGAAGTTCGGGGATTGATCGAACAGACCTCCCTCAATGGCACGATTGGGGCATGGGTCATCAATCGGTGACCTCCATGACCGCGCTCCGCAGCTCCTCCAGCTCCTCCATGATCTCCCGCTCGACGGCCATCAGCTCGTCGAGGATCTCCAGCGGATCACGATGCTCGACCTGGGCGCGGCTCTGCGGACGGTAGCGCCCAGCGCTGAGGTTGAAATCCGCCGCGCGGATGGTGTCGGTATCCGCGAACCACCACTTGGCGGTCCATTCGGCCCCCGCATCACGGCCCTGCCACTCCCTCAGCCGATCCTCCCGATGCCCGAACGCCTCGATCAGGTCGGGCAGGTCGTCGGCCTCGATGGGCGTGTCGTGGTTTGCGTCGAGCTTGAAGCCATCCGCCTCGGCATGGAGGAACATCACGTTCCCGGTCGCACCACCCTTGCGGAAGATCAGGACCGAGGTCTTGACCCCGGAATAGGGGTTGAAGACGCCACCGGGCAGGGACAGCACGGCCTCGACCCGGTTGTTCTCGACCAGTTGCCGCCGCAGCTCCTTGTGCGCGCCGGTCGAGCCGAACAGGACCCCCTCGGGGATGACGACGCCGCAGCGCCCACCCTCCTTCAGATGGTTCAGCATGTACTTGAGGAACAGGAGTTCAGTCTGCGTCGTGCTGCCGACGCGCACGTCATCGACGATGCGATCCTTGTCGAGACGACCCGAGAACGGCGGGTTGGCGAGGACGACATCGAAGCCCTCGATCGGGATGCCAAGCTCCTGCTTCTGGGCAGTCTCCAACGTCCGCGTGAGGGCGTCACGGCGCAGGATGCGGACCTTGTCGAGGCCACGCAGGAAGAGGTTCATGGTGGCGAGACGGACCATCTGAGGGTCCACATCATTCCCGAAGAATGTGCCCTCCGTCAGTTGGCGCTGGGCCTCGCGGCTGAGCCGGTCGCCAAGGCCGCGCTTGATCTGCTTGCCGTCCACCTCAGCGCTCTCAATGGCTGCGTCGGTCGAGTTGGCGAGGCGGATGTGTTCGTACGCCGCCACGAGAAACCCGGCGGTGCCAGCGGCCGGGTCGTAGATCGTTTCGCCCAGACGGGGATCGAGCATCTCGACGATGGTGCGGATGACATGGCGCGGGGTGCGGAACTGGCCCAGCTCACCGGCTTGCTTGATCTGGCGAAGGACATGCTCGAACAGGTCGCCCTTCGTGTCGCTGTCCATCCGGTCGAGCTGCAGGTCCTCGATCCGCGTGAGGACCTGGGCGAGGACGGTCGGCTCGTCGATGACTAGGCGCGCGCCATCCATGAAGTTGGTCACGCCATCCCGCGCGATGTCGCCGTAGAAGGCGAACACCTCGTCGCGGACCCATGAGACCAGCCGCTCGCCGTTCAACGCCTTGGCCCAGCTCGACCAGCGGAGACGCTCCTTCGGCACCTCCTCGATGCCGCGCTGGGGCGCGTTCAGCGGGTTGCGGAGCTTCCATGTCCCGTCGAAGGCGCTGGTATAGGGATCGGACCCCGGACGTTTCGCGGCGCGGACGCGGGCGGCATCCATCGCCTCGAACATGAAGAAGAACATCAGAAAGCTGAGCTGTTCCGCATTTTGAGCGGGGTTTGGATACCCGCCGCCGTAGAGGTAATCGCGGATCTGGTCGATGCTGCGCCTGAGGTCGGGCGTGAGGGTCATGGCTGCTCTTTTCTTCTGTCAGGCCGTTGGCCGCACGGAGTCGTCATCGCTGGTACCTGCGCGGGGCGGCACGGGGAAGACATCGACGTTGAGAGAGGCCAGCATCTCCTCCAGCGCGGCCTCGCCCCCGAAGACTCGCACGGCTTCGTTGTAGCCGCCCCACTTGTCGAAGGGATGCTCGTCGAGGTCGTATTCCCAGAAGCCTTCGGCATTCATCGCCTCGGTCTTCAAGGAGCTTTCGATCAGCCCCAGCCAACGCTCTTGCCGGACATCCCAAGCCCGTTTGGACATCCACGCCTGAAACCGCATCCCGAGGGCGTTGGCGGCGGCGACATGTTCGTCCGTCCTGACGATGCGCCCGTTCTCGTCGAGCGTGACCCAATCGCGAGACGCAGGGTCGATGTGGTCGTGAACGTCCAGTTCCAGCAAGCGGCGCGGTTGGCTTGGTCCTGTGGTTGGCTTGCCTTGGATCACGATCCCGCCGGGGATGTTCTCCTCATCGTCCCCGTGGAAGTCAGTCACGCCCACGAAGTCGAACATGGTGAAGGCAGATTTGTGGATGTGCGGCGCTTGGCGCGTCCCGCGTCCGCGCATCTGCTGGTAGAGGATCGCACTCTGCGTGAAGCGGGCCATCACTAGGTTGACCACCTCGGGGCAGTCGAACCCCGTGTCGAGCATGTTCACGCTGACGAGGATCTTGGGGAACTCCTCTTTCTTGAACCGCTTGATCTTGTCGCTTGCCCCCTCGGTCGGCCCGGACCCAACATCACTGACCACGAAGTCGGCATAACGCGTCGTAGAGTGCGGCTTGAGGTCGGCGAAATGAGTGTCGAACATCGTCGCCAGCGTCTCGGCATGTTTCTTGGTGACCGCGAAAACGATGGTCTTGCCGTGGCGAGGCGTTCGCTTGATGCCGTCCGTCCCCTTGAAGCCGTTCTCCAGGACCTCGCGGAACTCCCGCACGATGGCCCTGTTGCGCTCGGGGATCGTGAACTTGCGTTCGAGCGCGCGGGGATCGACCTTGATCGTCTCGGACCCGTCGAAGAGTTCCTCAAACTCGGCCTTGGTCTCCTCGTCCATGGCCGTCCAGTCCAGCTCGTCCCGCTTCACCGGGAACCCACCGTCGGCTGCCGTCTTCACGGTCATGGCCTTGTAGATCCGGTAAGGGACGAGGTGGCCGTCCTCGATGGCCTCAGGCAGGGTGTAGCGGAAGGTCGGCTCGGTTACCTCGAAGAATCGCAGCGTGTCGCGGACGAACTGTGCGTCTTCCTCGTCCGAAATGTCGTCGGGGTTCACGGTGCAGGGCGTGGCCGTCAGGCCCACCTTGATCCCGTCGAAGTGGCGCAGGACGCCGCTGAATTTGCCGTAGATGGACCGGTGGCACTCATCGACGATGATCAGGTCGAAGTATCCCGAGGACAGCTGATCGTATTCGTTGACCATTGTCTGCAGGGTTGCGACCGTGATCCGCTTCGCATGATCGATCCCCCGCGCCCCCTTGAGGATGTAGGAGGGGTAGGAGGAAAGGTGATCGACCAGAGCCTCCTCGGCCTGTCGCGCAAGCTCGATCCGATCCACGAGGAAGAGAACGCGGGTGATCTGGCTCGCCTCGAAGAGCCGCTTGATGAATGCGGCAGCGGTGCGCGTCTTGCCGGTCCCGGTTGCCATCTCGACGAGGAGCTTTCGGCGTCCACGCTCTATCTCGGTGCAGAGGGTTTCAATGCACTCGAGTTGATATGGACGTCCTGCGATGGCCTTGTCCGTATCCACGTCACTGAGCTTGCGCCGGACGGATCGGACAGCGATACGGCGTTCGAGGTCGCTCTGAGAGAACACCGTCGCCACCTTGCGGGCATGGGCATCGACATGGCGGTCAAGGTGCCAGACCTCCTCACCATTGGCGAGGAAGACGAACGGCACGTCCAGCAGGTCGGCGTAATATCTGCCTTGGTCTTGCGCAGCGATAGGATCGACCGAGGTACGCTTGGCCTCCAGCACCGCCATCGGACGCCCAGCGCGATCACAGAGGACGTAATCAGCGCGAGTACCGTCCGCAAGCGTGTACTCGTAGAGAACGCTTGTCCCGTCATCGAGCGTCCATCCGGCATCGCGGAGAAGGGCATCGATCTTGACGCGGGAGAATGCTTCGCTCTTCGACACAGTGAAAAGGCTACCTACTCAAATCCCTTGGGTTTCAGGCATCTGACTATATTGCCCTGCGTTCATCAATGTGCGATCTGGAATGGTCGTTGGGGAATCACTACACCACCACTACACGCGACAGCAGTTGACCGCTTCGCAAGCCATTGATAATTAAGGGGCTGTGTGGTGCGGACGTGCCTCTCCTGGGCACCATTCTTCTCTGGCCTACCGCCCTTCGGGCTACTTGAGGCTGGGCTACTTCTACGGCCTACCGCCCTGCGGGCTACTTGAGGCCGGGCTTCTTCTCTGGCCTACCGCCCTGCGGGCTACTTGAGGCCGGGCTGCAGGTGCCAGGGTGATCCTCTGGCGGGCGCCATCCCTCGCGTCGACGGGTCGGGAAAAGGGACGCATATTGGCCAATCATCTCCACCACCGTGATCTGCCCGACGACCTGGATCTTGGCGACGTCGTCGCCATCGACTGCGAGACCATGGGGCTGAACCCGCATCGCGACCGGCTCTGCGTGGTGCAGCTGTCGGCGGGAGACGGCAACGCGCATCTGGTCAAGATCGAACGCGGCCAGCAGGAGGCGCCGAATCTCTCCCGCCTGCTGACCGACCCGAACGTCCTGAAACTTTTCCATTTCGGCCGTTTCGACATCGCGGTGCTGGATCACACCTTCGGCGCGCTGGCAGCACCTGTCTATTGCACCAAGATCGCCTCGAAGCTCATCCGCACCTACACGGATCGCCACGGGCTGAAATACCTGCTGCAGGAGCTTCTGGAGGTCGACATCTCCAAGCAGCAGCAGAGCTCGGACTGGGGCGCGCCCAGCCTGAGCGAGGCGCAGCTGGCCTATGCCGCCTCCGACGTGCTTTACCTGCACCGACTGCGCGATGCACTGAACACGCGGCTGGAGCGTGAGGGACGCATGGATCTCGCGCAGGCCTGTTTCGACTTCCTGCCGACGCGGGCGAGGCTCGATATCGCGGGCTGGCCCGAGACCGACATCTTCGCGCACTGACCGGTCAGGGCAATGGCGCGGCACAATCGTTATTCCAGATTTGTCAGCGGGTTGAAGGTGGTGCTGCCCCTCGCGGCGCTCGGGATTCTGTCCACGTTGTTCCTTTTCTCGGACCCGCCGGACCCCGACCGCGCGCTGCCCTATGCCGAGGTCGACGTCGCGCAGTTGGCGCGGGAATTGCGCCTGACCGAGCCGCGCCTGGCCGGCGTTCTGCCCGACGGGCGCGAGGTCACGCTGGTCGCCCGGGCCGCCGCGCCCGATTTCGAGGAAACCAACGTCATCGTCACGGACCGGATCGAGGGACGCATCGCCCTGTCGGAGGACGGCTTCGTCTTGCTCGACGCCGGCGAGGGGCGGATCGACGTCGCGGGACGGATCGCCAGCCTGTCGGGCGGCGTTGAGGCGGAAACCACCCAAGGCTACCGCGTCGTCTCCGACACGATGCGGTTGTCGCTGGCCGATCTCGGGATGACCACGCCCGAGGCGGTCCGCATCGACGGACCGGGCCTTCGGCTGGAAGCGGGCGCCATGGTTCTGGACGGTCCCGGCGGGGCGGCGGTTCTGAGTTTCACCGGTGGCGTCAGGGTGTTATACGAGCCTGTAGAGTAGGACTCTTGATGCTTCGATATCTCCTGACCGGTCTTGCGGGGGCGACCCTCGCGCTCGGCCTCGCCGTTTCCGCGGCGGCGCAGGTCGCGATCGGGTTTGGCGGCGTGGCCTATGACGCGCGCCAGCCGGTCGAAGTCACGGCGGACAGCCTGACCATCGACCAGAGCACGGGCGAAGCGGTGTTTTCCGGCAACGTCATCGTGCATCAGGGCGACCTGCGGATGGCGGCGGGACAGGTCCGGGTGCTCTACAGCGAAACCGACGGGCGGCGGGCGGTCGACGAGGTCGTGGCCTCGGGCGGCGTGCTGGTGACACGCGGTGCCGATGCGGCGGAGGGGCGCGATGCGCGCTTCGACGTGGCGAGCGCGCTTCTGACGATGGCGGGCGGTGTGCTGGTCACGCAGGGGCCGACGGCGGTCGCGGGCGACCGGATGGTCGTCAACATGAGAACCGGAAGCGGGTCGGTCGAAGGGCGCGTGCGCACCGTCCTCGATACCGGCGACAACGAATGAACGCGGGCACAGCTTTCACCGTCACCGAGGGCAGCAGCGGTCTGCGCGTCGACAAACTCAGGAAAAGCTACAAGCGCCGTCCTGTCATCCGCGACGTGTCGATGAATCTCGACCGTGGGGAGGTCGTGGCGCTTCTGGGGCCGAACGGCTCGGGCAAGACGACGTCTTTCTACTGCATCGCCGGTCTGATCACCCCCGATGGGGGTACCGTCACCATCGATGGGACCGACGTCACGGTCTACCCGATGTACCGCCGGGCGCGTGCCGGGATCGGCTACCTTCCGCAGGAAATGTCGATCTTTCGCGGCCTGTCGGTCGAGGACAACATCATGGCGATTCTCGAGATCGCCGAGCCCAAGCGCGGGCGCCGCAAGGAACGGCTGGAGGAACTTCTGGCGGAGTTCTCGATCGAGCATCTGCGCCGGGCGCCCGCCCTGTCCCTGTCGGGCGGCGAACGGCGCCGCGCCGAAATCGCGCGCTGCCTTGCGTCCAACCCGCGTTACGTGCTGCTCGACGAGCCTTTCGCGGGTGTCGACCCGATCGCGGTGGGCGATATCCGGCATCTCGTGTCCGACCTCAAGACGCGGGGGATCGGCGTTCTGATCACCGATCACAATGTTCGCGAAACCCTCGAGATCGTCGACCGCGCCTATATCCTGCATGACGGAACGATCATCATGTCGGGAACGGCGGACGAGGTCGTTCGGGACGAAACGGTGCGGCGCGTCTATCTCGGCCAGGGTTTCCGCATCTCCTGAGACGCCATGTCCCTTGATGGTCCGCCCGGCATCGGGCGATAGAATGTCCGCAGACTTGGCTGTTGGCGTTGACATCCCCCGCAAAAGCGTCGCCAAATAATTGTGATGTTCGCATTCGCCACATCATCGACCCGACCCTCAGGGCCCAGCGACCGGACAGGATTGCGGCGCTGGAGCCGGGGTTTTCAAGACACCATGGACCGGACCGAAGGCGTATTCGCGCCCTGACTGCACGTGCCCATGGCGCCATTCTTGTCGGAGGACACATGCGCTATCAGATCAGCGGAAAACAAATCAACATCGGCGAGGCGCTGCAGACCCATGTGAAGGACAGCCTCGGCGCCGTCATGGAAAAATACGCCCAGCGCCCGACCGACGCGACGGTGATCTTTTCCCGCTCGGGCGCCGAGTACAATTGCGAGGCGACCGTGCACCTGTCCACCGGCCTCACCGCATCCGCGAAGGCCGGCGCCCATGAGATCTACGCCGCGTTCGAGAAAACCGCCGACAAGATGGAAAAGCAGCTTCGCCGCTACAAGAGACGCCTGAAGGACCATCACCGAGACAGGACGCAGCCGGTTGATGTTTTTGGCGCGGCCACGTATATCCTCGCCTCGTCCGACGCGGAAAACGAAGACGCAGAGCCGGAAACCCTTCAACCAATCATCGTGGCCGAAATGGAGACGAAGGTCCCTTCGCTCTCGGTTGGTGAAGCCGTGATGCAGATGGAGCTTGCCGGTGCGCCGCTTCTGGTTTTCCGCAACGAGGGACATGACGGGGTGAATGTTGTGTATCGGCGCGATGACGGCAATATCGGCTGGATCGACCCGCGTCGCAGCTAGGTGACTTCCGCAGAGGCGGGCCGGTTGGGGCGGCCCGTCTCCTGCGCGACCGAAACAGGGGAAGCGGCATGGATCTCTCGTCATTGCTGAAGCCGGAGGCCGTGCGCGTGCTGTCCGATATCAGCAGCAAGAAGCGACTCCTGCAGTCGATCGCGGACATGGCCGAGGGCCTGATCGGCCTGCCGATGTCGCAGATCTTCGACGCGCTTCAGGAACGCGAAAGCCTGGGGCCGACGGGCGTGGGAAATGGCGTCGCCCTGCCCCATGCGCGGCTTTCGGCGCTGACCAAGGTGCATGGCGCGTTTATCCGGCTCGAGAAACCGGTGGACTTCGAGGCGGCGGACAAACAGCCCGTCGATCTGGTCTTTGCGCTTTTTGCGCCGACCGATACGGGCGTCGATCACCTCAAGGCGCTGGCGCTGGTATCCCGGACGCTGAGGGATCAGACCCTGTGCAACAAGCTGCGTGCCAACGGCGATCCTGCGACGCTCTATACCATCCTGACCGAAGCGGCCGAGACCAAGGCGGCGTGACGTATCCCTGTCACGCCGTCTCGGACATCGAAAAACCGAACTGTATGAAATCCTTGCGGTAGGCGTCGAAGACGGCCTTGCGCAGATCATGGTTCGCCAGACAGGCGCGCCACGCCGCGTCGGTTTCAGCGTCGTCCGGCCAGCCGGGTGCCTGTAGCCCCATCGCGGCGGCCAGATGCGCAAGGCCTGTCGCCGCGTCCCTTTCCCGGATGATGCGTTGCGGCAGGACCACGAGGGCGGCGGCCTGCAGCAGTGCGGCCTGCGTCGTCCACTCGGCCTGCGCCTTCAGGCTGTCCCGACCCGTCAGGCTGCCTTTCAAGGCTGCGACGAACGCCAGCATCGCTTCGGGCGCCGGGCGGGTGAAATCTACCTTGTGACGCTCCGACAGAATAGCGCGGATTTCCGCGCCGCGCGCGTCCCCGGCCTGCTGCAGATCGCGATAGGCCCGCAAAACCCTGAGCAGGGGATGGCGCACGAGGGTGAAGCTTGCGAAGCCGGGATGCGTCCGCATCCATTTGCGCAGATCCTTCTGGGTCATTCCGGTCAGAAGACCCTCGCGCCCCACGCCACCGATCTCCGCCATCCAGTCCAGCACCGGTTCGACCGGCGCGCCGGCGACCGGCAGGAACAGCAGTCCGGCGTCGGGATGGGCCACGAAACCGGGCACGCCGGGCGGGCGCGGTACCTCGCCATCGGTGATCCGATCCAGTCCGAACCGGTCGATCCGGGCAAGCGCCGCCTCCATCTCGGCCGCGTTCTCGACCTTGTCCCAGATCGCGCCGGGATTCTGGCGTTTCAGACGCTGAGAGGCCGCCTCCAGACGATGACCGGACCCCAGAAACCCGGCCAGCCCGTTAAGGATATCGACGTCGTTTATGTCGTCGTACCGGATGTGGAACGCGGTTTGCCCCGTGACCTGCAGCCCGTGGCGAAGCCTGTCGCGAAAACCGGCCCAGTCGGCCAGCATCTGGCCGAATTCACCCGCGTCGAAGGTGATCCTGTCCGTTTTCGCGTGTTTTACGTCCGTCAGCCGCCATTGCCCCGTCGCCGTGGCGATCTTGCGGCTGACATAGCTGTCGAGCGGGTTGCGCGTGAGAAGCACCTTGGCGATGCGACGGTCGGTCAGGATGCGCTCCAAGACCCTCGGGTCATGGTCGTGGAAGAACCGGAACCCCGGCAGCGGGCCGTTTTCGGCGATCATCGCGTCCACGAGACCCACCGGATCACGCTCCCGCCGGGCCATGTCGAAGCCCAGAAGCTCGAACTGGTTGTGCCGCCCGATGAAGACCGGGTTGAACAGCTCCCCGTGACAGCGGACGTCCGCAAGTCCATTGAGGCTTTCCTCGAGGTGGTTCGACCCTGTCCGCATCTCCGCGAAGATCACGAAGGCATCGTATCGCCGGTCCATGTCCTACCTCACCAGGTAAGGACGGTGGGTGTCGGCCGGGCGCGGATCGTCGCCGTATCCTTCCTGCGGGAAATCACCGACGAGGAACGGGTTCATGCCCTGGTTTCTGAGGCTTTGCAGGAATTGTGGGAAACCTTCGAGTTTGGCCATACGGGGCGCCTCGGTCAGCCGCTGGACGGGCGCGCCTTCCATGGCGTCGAGAATGCCTTGCAGGTTTTCCATCGGTTCCTCGAGGAAATCGGCCAACGTCCAGATGCGGATATCGGCGCGGCGGCTGCGGTCACGCAGGGTTTCCACGAATTCCGCCTCGGTCCGCTGCAGGCGCGCGGCCTCGGTCCGGATATGCGAGAAATTGCGGTTCGACGCGAAAAGCCGCACCGCCCAGGCGCCCGTGATGACCGAGATCTGCGCATTGTGGTCATTGGCCATGAAGACGCAGGGGCGCTGGTTGTCCTGCGGGCCGAACATGAACACCTGCCGCTCGCCCCGCGTGTTCCAGATAAGGTTCGTCAGGAACGCCTCGGGGTTGTAATCCCGCAGCTTGGCCGACGCGCTCAGCCCGCCCGCATAGGTGTCTGCACCCCCGGCGAACCGGGCGCGGCGCGGCGCGAAAAGGTTGGCATGCACCGTCGTGCCCAGCCGGCGCGACAACCACGCCTCGAAATCCTGGAACAGGTCGTTGAAGCCGTGAAACACTGAATAGGGTCCGGCGGTGACCCCGTTTTCCCAGCCGGGGTTGGGGAAACGGCTATGCATATAGAGCCCCGGACGCCCCCGCGTGCGCCGCTCCAGCGCCTTGGAGAACACGCGGTCGATCTTGCCGGGCGCCGGTTCCGCCATCCGGTCGCCGCTGTGTTCCGCGCTCAGGAAGGTGCGATAGAGCCGGTCGGCCCGGGGCCAGACCTTGCGCGCCACGAAACAGTCGGATCGGCGCAGCAGGTGAAGGTGATCGTCGTAGAAGACATGCGGTTTGCCCTGGAAATCGAATTTCGACAGGGTGAGCGACCGGCTTTCGATCCGGCGGCCGTAATTGCGCACCAGCGTCTGGTAATAGCTTTCGTCCGGGATCCAGACATACTTGAAATACCGGTCCAATTCCCTGCGGCGCGGGTCCTCGAGGATCGCCGACAGGGTCTGCCGGGTCAGGCACCACCACTGGCTACCCAGGTGCGGCGTGATCCCCTCCGGCACCTCGCGGCGGCGACCGGTCTTGCGCTGAAACTCCACGTAGCGGTCGAAGAGAAAGCGCTGGCGCTTCCACGAGAACGGAAAGCGGAATTCGAAACGCTCCTCGTTGAGGCCGCCGACGGTCCAGTCGACCTCGCTGATGGTGACGCTCTCGATGAAATCCGTCATCGGGCGCGCGGCGAGGTAGGAGCGCAGTTCCTCCACCGGGCGCAGCGGCAGACAGGAGCCCGAGGCAAGATAGACATGCCGGACCGAGGGAAACTCCGCCAGAAGCATCTCGCTTGCGGTCTGGCTGGCCTTCACCAGGGACCAAGTCCCCCATTCGCAACGGTGGCGCTTGCAGAAGCGCACATTGTCCAGATCGCTCAGGGATTGCCGAAACTCGTTGAACGCGTCACGGGGAACCGACCGATCCACATGGATCACGATGGGGCACTCGCGTTCCGCCCAGTGCCGCGCCACCTGTGCGGCGCGATGCAGGGCGGTGTGGCAGATCATGGCGAAGCCCAGCGTGCTCATGCCCAGTTCCCCTTGGACATGAGGCCGAGGATCTCGAGCTGGCGCCAGTTGATGTAGCGTTCGGACCACCGGGTCCAGAGATCGGGGTTCTGCGACAGCCCGTCGTAATAGGCCTTGTATTCCGCGCTCGCCGCGTAGTGCTGGCCGCGCTCCATCTCTTCGGCGGCCTTTTCGGGGAAGGTCGACAGGAACTTCGCGTGCAGCAGGACACCCGAGGTCTTTTCCCCGCCCCATTCGTCGAACACGAGGTTCAGGCCGCGCGGCAGAAGCATGTGGGTGGAGCTTGAATAAGCGAAACCCTTCTGCCAGCGCACCAGCGGGATCTTGTTGAGCGCCGGCGCGCGTTCGGGGGTTTCGGCGAAGAACTTGCGCGCGCGCGGACCGCCCTGGATCCAGAGGTTTCCGTAGGTCCAGTTCCGTTCGATCATGTAATTGCCCGCGTCGAACCAGCAGGCGATGTCGAACGGGTTCTGCCCGTCGGCGCAGGGCTGCGCGGTGATCGGACCCTTGGGATACATGTCGAGCACCATGGCGCCGAAGCTTTTCACCGAGGACGCATCGAGCCAGTCGCAGAGCGCGGGCAAGGGCCGCGTGTCCGAGAACGGATAGACGAGGAATTCATCGGGATCGACCGTCAGACACCAATGCCCGGTGCCATGCAGCCTGAGCAGGCGGTTCATCCAGTCGATGCCGAACCGGGCGCGCTTGTAGCTTTCGGGCGTGGTCCAGACGGAACAGTCGGGCTGTTCGGCGAGATATTCGCGCGATCCGTCGTCACTGTCGTTGTCGACGAAGAGGAAATGGGACACGCCCCGCTCGCGGTAGTAGCCGAGGAAGTATTTCAGGCGCGGCCACTCGTTGCGCAGGGTGGCGAAGCACAGGATGTCATCGGGGCGGATCGCGTCGGTCCGGTCGGCGACATGCAACAGGGACTGCCCCTTCCGCCATGCGCGGACGAGGTACTTCTTGCGCTCGAGGCGCAGTGCATAGCGCTGCACCGCCTTCATTCATGGCCTTTCTGCTCGATCCCGCGACTCAGCCAGGGCCGCGGCTACCGTTCCGAAGTGATCCTGCCATCCGGGCCGTCCGGCGGATCGTTCCCGCGATCCGTCCAGATTGCCCGACATCCGTTTTTTTATCGTTTCAACCCAAGAATAGACGTCGTTTGGCTCCACGTAAACGGCATCCGCGCCCAATCCGGACCGCAGGACCGGCAGATCGGAACAAATCGGCAAGAGACCATGGGCCAGCGCCTCGTGAGGGGGCAGGCCGAAGCCTTCGGCGAGGGACGGATAGAGGAGCGTGTCTGCCAGCCGGTACGCCTCCGCAAGCGCATCGTCCCCGGCCGCGGTGTCAAGGAAAACGGTCTTTCCGAACTGCGCGTGCGCCCCGATCTCCTCAGCGATCTCGGCGCCGCGCCAGCCCGTCTGGCCGAGGATATCCAGCCTCGGCAGCTCTCCGGGGGGCAAGTCCTGCGCGAGGATACTCCACGCCTTCAGAAGCACCGCGTGGTTTTTCCGGGGCTCCAGGGTGCCGACCATCAGAAAGCGTCCCGCGCCCGATTTCATAGCCACGGGCATGGCTCGCACCGGCACCCCGATCTCGGCGCGGATGACCCGGGGGCCGCCGGACGGCCAATGGGCCGCGAGCGCGCGCTCCGTGTCCTCCGACACCGCGACGACCAATGAGGCGTTCCCAGCCACCTGGGCGATCCGCCCGGCGAGCCGGGCGGGCTGTTTCGGGGGAACGAGCTCCGGGTGAGTGACGGGGATGAGGTCGTGGATCACGACGACCACCTCGGCGCCGCTCCGACGCATCGCGCCCAGAACCCGCGCGGTGTGATTGCTGTGACCCGGATTGACGTAAATGCGCGCCCCGTGCCTCCGGGCCATCGCCGCAAGCCCCCAGGGCGGACAACGGTCGATCGCATGACCGCGCAGCATCGCCTCGGCCCTGTGCCTGGGTCGCGCGCCGCGTCCCGTCAGCCGCGACCACGTGTCGGCGCGGCCCAACCCGGCGCCGCCGTCGCGCATCCGGGCGACAAGCGCGCGCACGCCCTTTGGTGGCAACAGGAGAAACCCCCGCGTCGTGCGGCAGAGCCCGCGCATCTGCGGGTTCACGGTCAGCAGGTGATCCGCCCAGGCAAGTTCGACACGGTCGATGCCGGTGGGCGCGGCCTGCCCCACCCGCGTCAGCGTCCGTGTCAGATCGAGCCAGACCGCGCCGTTCGAGAGGGCGTCACCCGCCGGCACCCAGCCCTGCCCGTCATTGCGCGGCGTTGCGCACCGACAGCATGTCGGTCAGGAAATCGGTGAACTCGTCCCGCAGATCTTCGCGCGCCATGGCGAAAGCCACGGTCGCCTGAAGGAAACCGGCCTTGGACCCGCAGTCGAACCGCTGGCCCCGGAACCGGAACCCGTAGACGTTTTCGGAATTCTCGATCTCCTGCGCGATGGCATCGGTCAGCTGGATTTCTCCGCCGGCGCCGGACTTGAGCTTGTTGAGGTTCGACATGACCTGCGGGCTGAGGATGTAGCGGCCGATCACCGCAAGGTTCGACGGCGCCTCGCCGATCTTGGGCTTCTCGACCATGCCCTTCACGGAAACGACCGAGCCCATGTCCTCCTTCACATCGAGCATGCCATAGGCGTTCGTCCGGTTGTCGGGCACTTCCATCGCGGCGACCATGTTGCCGCCAAGCTCTGCATAGGCCTCGACCATCTGTTGCAGGCAGGGCGTTTCGGCGGCGATGACGTCATCGGGAAGTATGACCGCGAAGGGCTCGTTGGCCAGAAGACGGCGGGCGCACCAGACCGCGTGGCCGAGCCCCAGCGGCTTGTGCTGCCGGATATAGGCGATGGCGCCACTGTCCATGTTGGTCGACTTGAGCGTTTCCAGAAGCTCGGTCTTGCCCTTCTTGCGAAGCTGATTCTCGAGTTCGGGAGAATGGTCGAAGTAATCCTCCAGCGCGGACTTGCCCCGGCTGGTCACGAAGATGAATTCCTTGATGCCCGCCGCCCTTGCCTCGTCGATCGCGTACTGGATCAAAGGTCGGTCGACGAGGGTCATGATCTCCTTGGGTACCGATTTCGTCGCCGGCAGGAACCGCGTTCCCAGACCCGCGACCGGAAAAATCGCTTTCGTGACCCGTTTTTTCATCTTCGCCTCGTACTGGTGAGCGTGACAAACGAACCCTGTGCCGTTTCCACGCGATAATTGGCCCTAGTTACCGAATCGTTAACGCATCCGGAACTCCACATGCGGATCATCCGCGAACCTTGTGGCAGCGATGCGGCGGAGTTCTTCGGAGAGCCGCGTTTTTGCGCTCCAAAGCTGAAATCTTGACGATTTCCTGTCGGACCGACCATAGAGGCCTCCCCTCTGCTCCCACCATCCGCCCTCGGTAAAACGCACCTTGTGCGCCCTTGGTGTGGGGTCGAACAGAAACACAGTGACACGACTGCCCGCCCTTGTCAGCCTCTCAGCCTCGGCGCGAAGGCGGGCGGCATGCACCCACCATCCGCCAAGCACCACGTCACCCTCGACCGGCATTTCGGTCACGGGAAGAAAATCCCCGGTTCGGTTCGGGATCGCCTGCGTCGAGTGCGCGCGTGTCCGCCCGTCCTCGATCCCCTCACCCAGGCTGTGCATGAGCGTTTCGACATCCCGCGCCCCGAGCTTGCGTTTGCGCACCAGCCGGAACAGTCGCGCGCGCTGATCCTCGGCCAGTTGCCGCAGTGCCGGATCCATCTCGTCCGGGGCATGTTTTCGCAGGAAGACGGTCGTCGACGCGCCGATATCATGGAGGCTCAACGGCACCCGGTCCGCCGTGCGCCGCGCGCTGGCCGCGAAGGCGTGATGCACCTGCGCCGAGGGTAGCCACGTGGCGGCGTGTCCGGCTTCGGCGAGACGCAGGGCGAGGTCGGTGTCGTCGAGAAAGAAGCGGAACGCGGGATCGAAGCCACCCAGCGCGTCGAGGACGTCGCGGCGAATGGCCATGTTCGTGCCGTGAAGCTTTAGGACCGTTCCATCCGGCATGGGACCGTCAGGATCGTCGAGCGGCGTATCGCGACCTTGCCGGTCCACCGCCACCGGCCCCCATTGCAGGGAAATCCCGTTCCGACCCAGAACGGGGCCGGTCACCGCGGCACGGGCGGGCGAGGCATGAAAGGCGCGCGTGATCGCCTCGGCCCAGGTCGGTTCGGGCACCGCGTCGTCATCGATGAAGGCGACAATCTCGCCGGCGGCCTGCGCGATCCCGTCATTGCGGGCCTGCGCGAGATTGGCCTCAGCCTGCAGAACCGTCCTGATCCGTCCGGCATCGGGCAGACGCGCGACTGCCTCCAGACCTTCCTTGTCAGCGACGACGACCGCTTCCAGCCGGACCCGCGCGCTCTGGCTGAGCGCCATCAGACACCGCCGCAGCGCGCCGGGCCGCCCATGGCTGGCCACGACCACGCTGAGCGACGGCGCATCGGTCATTCCATGCCCATCTCGGCCATCATCGCCTCGATCCGGGGAATGTCCTCGGGGTTGTTCAGCTCCCAGAACTTGCGCCCGCGGGCCTCCACCTCGACGCAAAGGACCTTGTGGCCCGCCTCGAGGAACCGCAGCTGTTCGAGGCCTTCGAGGTCTTCCAGCGGTCCGACTGTCCAGTCAGGATAGGCATGCAGCGCCCAAGGCCGGTAGGCATAGACCCCGACATGGTGAAAGACCGGAGTCTCTTCCGCGTCGGCGTAGTCCTGCGCGGTGAAGGGGATTACCTCCTTCGAGAAGTAAAGCGCGCGGCGTGCGCTGTCGCAGACCGCCGTGGTGCCGCCGACGCGACCCGCGGCCCGGTCGGCCTTGAGCGCGCGAAGCGTCGCCCCGTCGCAGCGCAGGATCGGCGTCGCCAGCGCGGCCTGGCTGTCGGCGCCGAGGCCCTCGATCAGCGCCTCGAGAAACCAGGCCGGGGTCAGCGGCGCGTCGCCCTGCAGGTTCACGACCATCTCGACCCCGTCGCCCAGAAGGCCCAGCGCCTCGGCGCAGCGCTCGGTGCCGTTGCGGCAGGTCTCGGACGTCATCAGGACATCGGCGCCAAACCCGCGGGCGGCTTCGGCGATCCGGTCATCATCGGTGGCGACGTAGACGGCATCGAAGCGGTCGACTTCAAGGGCGGCACGCCATGTGCGATCGATCAGGCTCCGCGCTTCACCACCTGCGCCCCGCAGGAGCGCCAGCGGCTTTCCGGGGAACCGGACCGACGGATAGCGCG
This sequence comes from Rhodobacteraceae bacterium HLUCCO18, assembly GCA_001314805.1. Taxonomy (GTDB): domain Bacteria; phylum Pseudomonadota; class Alphaproteobacteria; order Rhodobacterales; family Rhodobacteraceae; genus Roseibacterium. The sequence continues at coordinate 17,971 of LJSY01000002.1, forward strand.
CGGGGATGACGCAGACGGTCGTCACGGCGTCTTCAGCTCGACGCCGGGGGCGTGGGCGATGAAGAACCCGTTGGCGAAACCGGCCTTGCCATAGTCGAACGGTGCGTGGTCGTCGAAGCGGACGACGGTTCCCCCCGCGCCGCGCAGGACGGCGTCGCCCGCGGCCGTGTCCCATTCCATCGTGCGGCCAAGACGCGGATAGAGATCCGCCTCACCGGTGGCCACGAGACAGAATTTCAGGGAGCTTCCGGCGCTTTTCAGGTCCGCGACCCCGTATTTCGCGATGTAGGCATCCGTCGCGGCATCGCGGTGCGACTTGGACGCGACGACGAAAAGCGCGCCATTGTCAGGCGTGCGGACATGGATCGGCTTGGCATCGCCCGGGGTTTCGGCGTCGAACGGGCCGATTTCCTCGACGCTTTCACCATCGGCCGTCGTGTAGAAAAGCCGCCCCTTGGCCGGCGCATAGACGACGCCCCGCGTTGGTACGGCGTCCTCGACCAGCGCGATGTTCACGGTGAAATCGCCGCGCCGCTGCACGAATTCCTTGGTGCCGTCCAGCGGATCGACGATCAGGAAGGTGCGCGCCTCGATGGCATGGCTGCCGGCCTGTTCCTCGGTCACCAGCGCGATATCCGGGAACGCGGCCCGCAGGCGCTCCGATATCAGCGCATCGGCGGCTTCGTCGGCCACGGTCACGGGGCTGTCGTCGGACTTGGCGCGGACCTCGAAATCGTCGGCCTCGTAGACCTCCATGATACGGTCCCCGGCCAGAAGGGCCGAGCGCCGCAATTCAACCATTAATGCGTTGTAATCCATTTCTCGCCTATCTCCCGGCATGCCAATTGAACGCGCGTCGCCCCCGCGTTATCGTCTGGCATGGGCTTTCGGCAAGGGTGTAGGCACCCCGGGGGCCACGTGGCGCGCCAAACCGCGCCGAAAAACACGGGGCAGGGCAACACCGCGCCGCAAGACCAAGAGCAGAGGCAGATGTTCGAAACCGCCCGACGCACCAGCACAGGTTCGCTCCTGCTCAGCCTGCTTGGCGTGACTTACCACGCCTCGGTGCGAAAGGTGCGCAAGACCCATGGCAACGCGCTTGTCGCGATCGGGATGAGCGTCTTCCAGAGTGTCCTGTTCCTTGCTGCGTTCTACCTGATCTTCACCATCATGGGTGCCCGGACGATGGCGATCCGCGGCGACTTCATGCTCTACCTGCTGTCCGGCATCTTCCTTTACCTCGTGCATATCCAGGCCCTGACCTCGGTGATGAATTCCGAGAATTCGACCTCGCCCATGATGCAGCACGCGCCGATGAACACGCTGGTGGCGATCCTGTCCTCGGCGCTGTCGATACTCTACGTGAAGACCATCAGCATCCTGGTGATCCTCTTCGTGCTGCACACATTGTTCCAGCCGATCGAGATGGACGACTGGTCCGGCGCGATGCTGATGTATCTGCTGGCCTGGGGTTCGGGCTGCGCGATCGGCCTGATCCTGATGGCGTTCAAACCCTGGGCGCCGGACGTCGTGTCCATCATCCAGCTGGTCTACGTGCGCGCCAACATGATCGCCTCGGGCAAGATGTTCGTCGCGAACACGCTGCCGGGGTTCATGCTGGCCATGTTCGACTGGAACCCCCTGTTCCACATCATCGACCAGACGCGGGGCTTCGTCTTCGTCAACTATTTCCCGCATTATTCGAACTGGCAGTATCCGCTCTATGCAACCTTCGCGCTGATCATGATCGGCATGATGGGCGAGTTTTTCACCCGCAAGCGCGCTTCGGCCAGCTGGGACGCGCGCCGCTGAACCTGCGGTCAGTCCACCACGCGAAGCGTCAGGTTGATCCGCCCACCCCTGGGCAGAAGCGTGGAACTGCCCGGGCGGATGCGGTCGATGCCGTGATACGCAAGCCGCGCCTCGCCCGACAGCACCGCCACGTCGCCCGAGCCTAGCCAGACCGATTTCGTCGCACCGCCACGCTCGGTGCCACCGATACGGAACAGGGCGTCGTCACCCAGCGAAATGGACACCACGGGCATGGCGAAGTCGGCCTCGTCCCGATCCTGATGCAGCCCCATCTTCGCGCCCGCGTCGTAGAAATTCACCAGACAGCATTGCGGCGCCCGCTCCACGCCCGACACTGCGCGCCAGATCCCGAGCACCCGGTCCGGGATGGCGGGCCAGGCCATGCCCTCGGGGTGGCGCGTCTCGTATCGATAGCCGGACCGGTCGGACACCCAGCCGTAGACTCCGGCCGACGTCATGCGCACCGACATGGGCCTGCCGCGCGCGGTGACGGGCCGGAACAGGGGTGCGGCGGCTACGACACGACGGATGTCGTCGACAAGGGCCTCCTGCCCCTTCCGGTCGATGAACCCGTGCCAGACACGCGCGCCCGGCCTCAGCTCAATGGGATCCCGATCCATCATGCGCACCGCGCCTAAGACGCGAAACGGCGCGGGACAAGACCGCCCGGGCCGAGACCCGGGTTTTGCGGTTTCGCTAAATTCGTGGGCCTGCACGCGCTTGCAGCCGGTTTGACCCCTACTTATATACCCTCCGAGCCGGTCGGAGCGTGCTTTCCGGCCAGATATCACATAGCCAAGACAGGGCGGCTCGGGGGCCTTAGCGGGACTCGCATCCGTCCGTTCGCTTTAAGAAAGGGACCGTAGCATCATGGCCAAAGTGATTGGTATTGACCTCGGAACGACGAACTCCTGCGTTGCCATCATGGACGGCAGCCAGCCGCGGGTCATCGAGAACGCCGAAGGCGCGCGGACGACGCCGTCGATCGTGGCCTACACCGATGACGAGCGCCTCGTGGGCCAGCCCGCGAAACGGCAGGCCGTCACCAACCCGGAAAACACGATCTTCGCCGTCAAACGCCTGATCGGGCGGCGCCTTGGCGACGCCGAGGTGGAGAAGGACAAGGCCCTTGTGCCCTACAAGATCGTCGATGGCGGCAATGGCGACGCCTGGGTCGAGGTGAATGGCGAGAAATACAGCCCCTCGCAGATCTCGGCTCAGATCCTGACAAAGATGAAGGAAACCGCCGAAAGCTATCTGGGCGAAGAGGTCACGCAGGCGGTCATCACGGTGCCCGCCTATTTCAACGACGCCCAGCGTCAGGCCACGAAGGACGCGGGCAAGATCGCGGGCCTCGAGGTTCTGCGCATCATCAACGAGCCGACGGCGGCCGCGCTGGCCTACGGGCTCGACAAGAAGGAAACGCGCACCATCGCGGTCTACGACCTCGGCGGCGGCACCTTCGACATCACGATCCTGGAAATCGACGACGGCCTGTTCGAGGTCAAATCCACCAATGGGGACACGTTCCTTGGCGGTGAAGACTTCGACATGCGGATCGTCAACTACCTTGCGGATGAATTCAAGAAGGCCAACGGCGTCGACCTGACCAAGGATAAGATGGCGCTGCAGCGTCTGAAGGAGGCGGCCGAAAAGGCGAAGATCGAACTGTCGAGCTCGTCGCAGACCGAGATCAACCAGCCCTTCATCTCGATGGGCTCGGACGGTCAGCCGCTGCACATGGTCATGAAACTGACGCGCGCCAAGCTCGAAAGCCTCGTGGGCGACCTCATCACCAAGTCGATGAAACCCTGCGCCGCCGCCCTCAAGGACGCGGGTCTTTCCAAGGGCGAGATCGACGAGGTCGTTCTGGTCGGCGGCATGACCCGGATGCCCAAGGTCATCGAGGAAGTGACGAAATTCTTCGGGAAAGAGCCCCACAAGGGCGTGAACCCGGATGAAGTCGTCGCCATGGGCGCGGCCATTCAGGCGGGTGTTCTGCAAGGTGACGTCAAGGACGTCGTCCTGCTGGACGTCACGCCCCTGTCGCTGGGCATCGAGACGCTGGGCGGTGTGTTCACCCGGCTGATCGACCGCAACACCACGATCCCGACGAAGAAGGCGCAGATCTTCTCGACCGCCGAGGACAACCAGAACGCGGTGACGATCCGCGTGTTCCAGGGCGAGCGCGAGATGGCGGCCGACAACAAGATGCTCGGCCAGTTCAACCTCGAGAACATCCCGCCCGCCCCGCGCGGCGTGCCGCAGATCGAGGTCACCTTCGACATCGACGCCAACGGCATCGTCTCGGTCGGCGCCAAGGACAAGGGCACCGGCAAGGAACAGAAGATCACGATCCAGGCCTCCGGCGGTCTCACCGATGAGGATATCGACCGGATGGTGCGCGAGGCCGAGGAAAACGCGGAGACCGACAAGGCCCGCAAGGAACTGGTCGAGACCCGGAACCAGGCCGAAAGCCTCGTGCACGCCACCGAGAAATCGCTGGAAGAGCATGGTGACAAGGTCGATCCGTCGACGGTGGAGGCCATCGAACTTGCTGTGAAGGCCCTCAAGGAGCAGCTGGAGACCGACGACACGAGCAAGATCAAGGCCGGCATCCAGAACGTCAGCGAAGCCTCCATGCGTCTGGGCGAAGCCATCTACAAGGCGCAGCAGGACGAGGCCGACGGCGGCGACGGCGCGGATGAGGACGAGGCCCGCCCGGTGGACGACGACATCGTCGATGCCGATTTCGAGGACCTCGATGACGACCGCAAGCGCTCGTAATCGTCCCTGACACCAATGCCCTGGCCGGCCGGGACTTCCTTGGCCGGCCAGCGCGTTTCCGGAGGCTGATGCACGCAGATGGCCAAACGTGACTACTATGAGGTTCTGGGAATCGCGCGGGGCGCATCCGGCGACGAGATCAAGAAAGCCTATCGCATCAAGGCGAAAGAGCTTCACCCCGATCGCAATTCCGACAATCCCGAGGCAGAGGCCCAGTTCAAGGAAGCGAACGAGGCCTATGACGTCCTGAAGGACCCCGACAAGAAGGCGGCCTATGACCGGTTCGGACATGCCGCCTTCGACGGTGGCATGGCAGGCGGCGCGCGCGCCGGCGGCTTCGGCGGCCCGCAAGGGCAGGGCGACTTCGCCTCTGCCTTCTCGGACGTGTTCGAGGATCTCTTCGGCGACTTCATGGGCGGCCAGCGCGGTGGTCGGCGCAGCCGGGCAAGCCGCGGCGCGGACCTGCGCTACAAACTCGGAATCAGTCTCGAAAATGCCTATTCGGGTCTGCAGAAACAGATCAACGTGCCGACCGCGGTTGCCTGCGGGTCCTGCAGCGGAACGGGGTCGGAGGGCGGGTCGGAGCCCGTCACCTGTCCGACCTGTTCAGGCATGGGCAAGGTGCGTGCGCAACAGGGCTTTTTCACCGTGGAGCGGATCTGCCCGACCTGTTCGGGCGTCGGCCAGATCGTCAAGAACCCCTGCAAGGCCTGCGGCGGCGCGGGGCGCGTGCAGAAGGACCGCGCGCTGAGCGTGAACATCCCCGCGGGCGTTGAAACCGGCACGCGTATCCGCCTGTCGGGTGAGGGCGAGGCGGGACTGCGCGGCGGGCCGTCCGGCGATCTCTACATCTTCATCGATGTGGAGGATCACCCCCTGTTTCAGCGCGACGGCATGGACCTCTACTGCCGCGTGCCCGTCTCGATGACCCGTGCGGCCCTTGGCGGAGAGGTCGAGGTTCCCAGCATCGATGGCGGCCGGTCGCGCGTGAAGGTGCCGGAAGGCTCGCAATCCGGTCGCCAGATGCGCCTGCGCGGCAAGGGCATGCCGGCGCTTCGCGGGACCGGCATGGGCGACATGTATATCGAGCTTGCGGTGGAAACCCCGGTCAAGCTGACGCCCGAGCAGAAGGACCTGCTGCGCCAGTTCGAGGAAAGCTGCGCCAAGTCGAACAATCCCGACGCCAGCGGGTTCTTCGACAAGGTGCGCAAGTTCTGGGACGACCTGGCGAACTGAGCCGTCAGGTCCGTCCGATCTCGCAGGCCGCCATCACCGCCATGTTCAGGATGTCGTTCGCCGTGGACACCGTCGACGCGATCTGAACCGGCCGGTCGAGACCGGTCAGGATCGGACCGATCACGGTGGCCCCCGCCATCTCCTGCATCAGTTTAACGCTGATGGACGCTGAATGGCGCGCGGGGACGACCAGAACATTGGCGGGCCCGGTCAAACGGCAGAACGGGTAATGCTCCATCACCGCCGGGTTGATGGCCACGTCCACGGTCATCTCGCCATCGTATTCGAAATCAACGCCTTTTTCGTCCAGCACCTGCGGCGCGCGGCCCATCTTCTCGGCCCGTTCGGAAACGGGGTAACCGAAGGTCGAGAAACTGACGAAAGCCACGCGTGGCTCCAGCCCCAGTTCGCGGGCCACATGGGCGCCGCGTTCCGCGATAAGCGCGAGGTCATCGGCATCGGGCCATTCATTGACCAGCGTATCACCGATCAGGACGATCCGCCCCTTGTGCAACAGCGCGGTGATCCCGACCGCCCCGTCCTGCGCGGTAACGTCGAAGACCTTGCCCATCAGCTCAAGCACATGCGCCGATTTCCGCGTCGCCCCGGTGACAAGCGCGTCGCCATGGCCATGGGCCAGCATCAGCGCCGAAAACACGTGCCGGTCGCGCGCGGCGAGGCGATGGACATCATGCCAGTCAAAGCCCTTCCGCTGCAGACGCTGGTAGAGAAAGCTCTTGTAGCTTTCAAGATGCGTGGTGTTGGCGGCGTTGACCACCTGCAACTCCCGCACCGCGTCGCCGAGGCCAGCGGCCTCCAGCTTTTCCTTCACGTCCGCCTCGCGCCCGACCACCAGCGCCTTGCCCAGTCCGTTGCGCTGATAGGCGACGGCGGCGCGCAACACGCGGACATCGTCGCCCTCGGCAAAGATCATGCGGGCCTGCGCATTGCGCGCGCGCGCGTAGATGCCCTGCAGGATCGAACTAGTCGGGTCCATACGGGCGCGCAGGGTCTTGGCATAGGCGTCGAGATCGACGATGGGCCGCCGCGCCACGCCGGTGTCCATGCCCGCGCGCGCCACGGCGGGCGGAACGGTGTAGATCAGCCGCGGATCGAAGGGCGTGGGGATGATGTAGTCGCGCCCGAAGCTCAGCTTGCGGCCATAGGCCATGGCGACCTCGTCGGGCACATCCTCCCGCGCCAACGCGGCCAGCGCCTCGGCACAGGCGATCTTCATCTCGTCATTGATGGCGCGAGCGTGGATATCTAGTGCACCACGAAACAGATACGGAAAACCAAGGACATTGTTGACCTGATTGGGATAATCCGACCGGCCCGTCGCCACGATGGCGTCGACGCGCACTTCATGCGCCTCTTCCGGCGTGATTTCGGGGTCCGGGTTGGCCATGGCGAAGATCACCGGGTTGTCGGCCATGGATTGCACCATCTCCTGCGTCACCGCGCCCTTCACGCTGACGCCGAGGAAGACGTCCGCGCCCTCCATCGCCTCTTCCAGCGTGCGCAGGTCGGTCTTGACGGCATGGGCCGATTTCCACTGGTTCATGCCCTCGGTTCGGCCCTGCCAGATCACGCCCTTGGTGTCGCAGACGATGCAGTTCTGCGGCTGTGCCCCCATGGATTTCAGAAGCTCGATACAGGCGATGCCAGCCGCCCCGGCCCCGTTCAGGACGATGCGGCACTCCTCGATCTTCTTGCCCGACAGGTGCAGCGCGTTGATGAGACCGGCGGCGCAGATCACCGCGGTGCCGTGTTGGTCGTCATGGAAGACGGGGATGTCCATGATCTCCTTGAGTTGCTGCTCGATCATGAAACACTCGGGCGCCTTGATATCCTCGAGGTTGATGCCGCCGAAGGTGGGGCCCATGAGGCGCACGGCGTTGACGAATTCGTCCACGTCCTCGGTGTCGAGCTCGATATCGATCGAATTGATGTCGGCGAAGCGCTTGAAGAGCACGGCCTTGCCCTCCATCACCGGCTTGGAGGCCAGCGCACCCAGATTGCCGAGGCCCAGCACCGCCGTGCCGTTCGAGATCACGGCGACCATGTTGCCCTTGGTCGTGTAGTCATAGGCGGTTTCGGGGCTTTCCGCGATCATCTCGCAAGGGACGGCCACGCCGGGCGAATAGGCGAGGCTCAGGTCGCGCTGCGTGGCCATCGGCGTCGAGGCGGAAATGTCGATCTTGCCCGGGCTCGGCTCCAGATGATAGGCGAGCGCCTCGTCCCGCGTGATGCGCGTCTTGTCGACCATGTCTCCCCCCTTCGCATGTGCCGGACAGGATTATCCCGGCAATGCCGCCGCCCGCAACCGACGGAATTGCCGCTTCAATCCCGGCGGCGCGCTTTGTAGGCTGGCCCGGGCGCATCAGGGGGATGGCATGAACGCGCATGTGACGCCGATGATGGCGCAATATCTGGAGATAAAGGCGCAGTACCGGGATGCGCTTCTGTTCTACCGGATGGGCGATTTCTACGAGATGTTCTTCGACGACGCGGTCGCGGCGGCCGAAGCGCTGGATATTGCCCTGACCAGGCGCGGCAAGCATGGCGGTGAAGATATCCCGATGTGCGGTGTGCCCGTGCATGCCGCCGAGGGTTACCTCCTGACGCTGATCCGAAAGGGGTTCCGCGTGGCCGTCTGCGAACAGATGGAGGACCCGGCCGAGGCGAAGAAACGCGGCGGGTCCAAGGCCGTGGTCCGGCGCGACGTGGTCCGGCTGGTGACGCCCGGAACGCTGACAGAGGATGCGTTGCTCGACGCGCGCACGCATAACTACCTCGCCGCATGGGCCGAGGTCCGGGGCGAGGGCGCGCTGGCCTGGACGGATATCTCCACCGGCGATCTGAACGTGATGCCCTGCCCCGCCGTGCGGCTCGGCCCGGAGCTTTATCGCCTCTCGGTGCGCGAGGTTCTGGTGCGTGCGGACATGGATGTCGCCCGGCAGGACGCCCTGATCGAGGCGGGCGCCGCCGTGACACCGCTGGGGCCGGGAAGCTTCGATTCCGCCTCCTCCGAAAAGCGTTTGGCGCAACTGTTCGGGGTGGCATCGCTCGACGCGTTCGGGAGCTTTGGCCGGGCCGAAATTTCTGCGCTTGGGGCGCTCTCCGATTATCTCGAGCTCACGCAAAAGGGATCATTGCCGCTTCTGCGCCCGCCGCGCCGGGCCAGTGCCTCGCGGCTGATGCAGATCGACATGGCCACGCGGCGCAACCTCGAACTGACGCGCAGCCTTTCGGGCGGCGGCCGGCAGGGGAGCCTGCTGGACGTTCTCGACCGGACGGTGACGGCAGGCGGCGCGCGTCTGCTGGAACGGCGCGTGTCAGGCCCCGCGACCGATGCCGAGGAGATCGCCCGGCGCCATGATGCAGTGGCCCATTTCGTTTCTGACAGGCGGGTTAGAGACGATATTCGGGCCGCCCTGCGGCAATGCCCCGACATCGAACGCGCGCTGTCGCGGCTTGCGCTGGACCGGGGCGGGCCGCGCGATCTGGCAGCCCTTCGCGACGGTCTGGCGCAGGCTGGCGCGATTGCCGAGCGCCTGCTGGACAGCGACCTGCCCGGGATCGTCGCCGAGGCGCGCGCCGACTGCCTCGGGCACGAAACCCTGCGCGACATGCTTGACGCCGCCCTCGTGGCGGAACCACCCGTTCAGGCCCGAGACGGGGGTTTCATAGCGCCGGGCCATGACGACGATCTCGACGCCGCACGCAAACTGCGCGACGAGGGGCGCGGCGTCATCGCGACCCTGCAGGCCGATTACATCACCGACACCGGCGTTCAGTCCCTGAAGATCAAGCACAACAACGTGCTGGGCTATTTCATCGAGACCACCGCGACCCATGCCCAGAAGATGCTGTCCCCACCCCTGTCCGAGCGGTTCATTCACCGCCAGACCACGGCCAATGCCGTCCGCTTCACGACGCTGGACCTTTCCGATCTCGAGACGCGGATCCTGAACGCAGGCACACGCGCGCTGGAGATCGAGATGGCCCTGTTCCGCCGTTTGCGCGAGGCAGTGCTGGAAGAAAACGACCGCATCGGTCAGGCGGCGCGCGCGCTGGCGGAGCTTGACGTGCAGAGCGCGCTTGCCACGCGCGCCAGCGAAGGCGACTGGTGCCGCCCCACGATCCACGACGACCGCCGGTTCAACATCGTGGCCGGACGTCATCCGGTGGTGGAGTCAGCACTTTCCCGGACCGGTGCGCCCTTCGTCGCCAATGACTGCGCCCTTGATCCCGAGGGCGACGGCGCTGCCATCACGCTGCTGACCGGGCCGAACATGGCCGGCAAATCCACATGGCTCAGGCAGAACGCGCTGATCGCGATCCTTGCCCAGACCGGCAGTTACGTTCCCGCCGAAACAGCCGAGATCGGGCTGGTGAGCCAGGTCTTTTCCCGCGTGGGCGCGTCGGACGATCTGGCGCGTGGGCGGTCGACCTTCATGGTGGAAATGGTCGAGACCGCCGCGATCCTGAACCAGGCCGACGACAGGGCGCTTGTCATCCTCGACGAGATCGGGCGGGGGACGGCCACCTATGACGGGCTATCCATCGCATGGGCCACGGTGGAACATCTGCACGAGGCGAACCGCTGCCGCGCGCTTTTCGCCACCCATTACCACGAGTTGACGGCGCTGGCGGAGAAACTGACCGGTCTGACCAACGCCACGATGACCGTGCGCGAATGGGAGGGTGAGGTGATCTTCCTCCACGAGGTGCGCGCAGGTGCCGCCGACCGGTCCTATGGCGTACAGGTGGCGAAGCTGGCCGGTTTGCCGCAATCGGTGGTGGAGCGTGCGCAATCCGTGCTGGAAGCGCTGGAAAAGGGAGAGCGGGAGGGCCCCGAACGCAGTACGCTGATCGACGATCTGCCGCTCTTTTCGGTCAAGCCGCAGGCCGCGCCGACACCGAAGAAGGGTCTGCACCCGGTCGAGGCACGGCTGGCCGATATCCATCCCGACACGTTGAGCCCGCGCGAGGCGCTCGACCTTGTCTATACGCTCAAGACCCTGATCGAGGAGTGATCAGGACGCGGTGTTGGAGGACACGCCGACCTGCGCCGGCCGCAACAGGCGGTCATGCAGCATGAAACCCTCGGCCATCACCTGGATGATCTCGCCCGCCTTGGTGCCCGGCACCGGCGCTTCGAACATGGCCTGATGCAGCTGCGGGTCGAAGGTATCCCCGACCTCCGGGGCAACGGGCGTCATGCCATGCTTGCCGAAGACGGAAACCAGTTCGCGAAGCGTCAGCTCGACCCCTTCGATCACGCCACTGGCGGCGGCGCGCTGTTCCTCACCGGCGGCGTCGAGCGCGCGGCGCAGGTTGTCGTAGACGGGCAGAAGATCCCGCGCGAGCCGCGAGCCGCCGTATTGCTCGGCCTCGCGGCGGTCACGCTCGGCACGTTTGCGGCTGTTCTCGGCGTCGGCCAGCGCGCGCAGCATCCTGTCACGCAGCTCGTCACGTTCTGCGCGCAGAAGATCGAGCTCGACGGTGGACTCCGGCGTCTCGTCTCCGGCCAGCTCTTCGGTGGCGTCCTGTTCGTCCACGATCTCTTCTTTCTTCGGCTCTGCCATCTTTTCCTCTTACGATCGGTCGGAAATCATGCGTCCGACCAACTGCGCAGTGTAATCCACGATCGGAACGATACGTCCATAGTTGAGACGAGTCGGTCCGATGACGCCGACGGCGCCCACGATCTTTCGGTCAGCGTTCATATATGGCGAGACGACCAGACTGGAACCCGAAAGTGAGAATAACTTGTTCTCCGATCCGATGAAAATCCGCACGCCATCTCCGGCTTCGGTCAGTTCGAGGAACTCCGCGATGTCTCGCTTGCGCTCGAGGTCGTCGAACAGCATCCGGATGCGGTCAAGCTCCTCCGCCTCGGCGCTATCGCTCAGAAGGTGGGATCGCCCCCGAACGATCAGGCGCTCTGTCTGCTGACCGGCGTTATCCCAGACGGCGAGGCCGTTCTCGATCAGCGAATTGGCCAGCGCATCGATTTCGCGGCGCCGCGTCTCGATCTCCTGCGCCATCGCGTGCCGCAGGGACGACACCGTCTGACCCGCCAGCCGGGCATTCAGGAAATTCGCCGCCTCGCGCATCGCGCTGGGCGTGGTGCCTTCCGGTGGGTTGAAGATCCGATTTTCGACATGGCCGTCGGAAAACACCAGCACGACAAGCGCCTGATCGGCCGAAAGCGGGACGAAGTCGATATGCTGGATCGGTGCCTCGTGCTTGGGCGCGAGAACAAGGCTCGCCCCTTGCGTGGCCGCAGACAGGGCCAATCCCACGCGGTCCAGCACACCCTGAATATCGGCGGAGTTCGAGTCGAGCGACTGGTCGAGGGACTGGCGGTCGTCCTGATCCAGATCTCCCACCTCGAGAAACCCGTCGACGAAAAGGCGCAGGCCCAGCTGCGTCGGCACCCTGCCGGCGGAGGCATGCGGACTGCCCAGAAGGCCCAGGAATTCAAGGTCCTGCATGACGTTGCGCACGGTCGCCGCCGATACCTGTTCCGTCAGAGACCGCGTCAGTGTGCGCGACCCCACCGGTGTCCCGGTATTCAGATAGCCCTCGACCACCCGGCGAAAGACCTCGCGGGAGCGGTCGTTGAGTTCCTCGAGTATGCGGCCTTGTTCTGTCATTGCAGTGCACTTCATGTCGGGTCAAATGCGCTGTCTTGCAAGGTCTTTCACCCTTGCGACCGCTGCAAGATGCGGACTATGCCTCGCCCAGGCAATCAGGAGAGAGTTATGCGTCCTTCGGGCCGGAACCTAGACGAAATCCGCGACGTATCCATCGAGATCGGCGCGACGAAGCACGCCGAGGGATCGTGTCTGATCAAATGCGGCGCAACCCATGTCCTGTGCACCGCGAGCCTCGAGCAACGAGTGCCTCCGTTTCTGAAGAATACCGGGCTGGGCTGGGTCACGGCGGAATACGGGATGCTGCCGCGCGCCACCCATACGCGCATGCGCCGTGAGGCGGCGGCGGGCAAGCAATCCGGCAGGACGCAGGAAATTCAGAGGCTTATCGGTCGATCCTTGCGCGCGGCCATCGACCGTTCGGCACTGGGCGAGCGGCAGATCACCATCGATTGCGACGTGATACAGGCCGATGGCGGAACCCGCTGCGCCGCGATCACCGGCGGTTGGGTCGCGCTGCGCCTTGCGGTCAACAAGCTCCTGAAGGCGGGCGACATCGTCTCGGACCCTATCACCGACCACGTCGCCGCCGTATCTTGCGGCATTTACGCGGGCCAGCCGGTGCTCGACCTCGATTACGCCGAGGACAGCGAGGCCGGCACCGATAGCAATTTCGTGATGACGGGACAGGGCGCGCTGATCGAGGTTCAGGCCAGCGCCGAAGGTGCGGCGTTCAGCCGGGTCGAGTTCGACGCGATGTACGATCTGGCAACCCAGGGCGTCACCGCGCTGGTTGCCGCGCAGAAGATCGCCGTCGCCTGACATGCGCCGTTTCACGGGAAACACGCTTCTGGTCGCGACGCACAACCAGGGCAAGCTGGAGGAAATCGCGCATCTGCTGGAGCCTTTCGGCATCGCGGTAACCTCCGCGAAGGAGCACGACCTGCCGGAGCCCGAGGAGACGGGAACCAGTTTCGTCGAGAATGCGCGGATCAAGGCCCACGCGGCGGCGAAGGCCACCGGCCTGCCCGCCCTGTCGGACGACAGCGGGATCGAGATCGACGCGCTGGACGGCGCGCCCGGCGTCTGCACGGCCGACTGGGCCGAGACACCGGACGGGCGCGACTTCGTGATGGCGATGACCCGCGCCCATGACGCGCTGGAGGCCGCGAACGCCCCGGAACCCCGCACCGCGCGGTTCTGTTGCACCTTGGTGCTGGCGTGGCCCGATGGGCATGACGAGGTCTTTCCCGGCACCGTCGAGGGGCGGATCGTCTGGCCGATGCGGGGCGCGCAGGGGCACGGTTATGATCCGGTCTTTCAGCCCGATGGCCATGACATCACCTTCGGCGAAATGGACCGCTGGGAAAAGAACAGGATCAGCCACCGCGCCGACGCCTTCGCCAAGCTGGTGAAGATCTTTGGTCCTGCCTGACGCGACACGCCCTCGGGATTTCGGGCTTTATGTCCACTGGCCGTTCTGTCAGGCGAAATGCCCCTATTGCGACTTCAACTCCCATGTCGCGGCGCGGATCGACCACGACCGGTGGCTTTCGGCTTATGTTTCTGAAATAAAACGTGTTTCGAAGGAAACGGGCCCGCGCCTCCTGCGCAGCATCTTCTTCGGTGGGGGAACGCCCTCCCTGATGCAGCCCGAGGTCGTCTCGGCCATCCTCGACGCCGCGCGGCAGGGCTGGTCCTTTGCCAACGATATCGAGATCACGTTGGAGGCCAACCCCACCTCCATCGAGGCCGGCAGGTTCAGGGAATTCCGCGACGCCGGCGTCAACCGCGTTTCCGTGGGTATCCAGGCGCTGAACGACGCCGATCTGCGCCGCCTTGGTCGGCTTCATTCGGTCGCGGAGGCCCGCAACGCCTTCGATATCGCACGCGAGACGTTCCCGCGCGCGAGCTTCGACCTGATCTATGCGCGTCAGGACCAGACACCGGACCAATGGCGCGCGGAACTGGCCGAGGCGCTGGCAATGGCCGCCGATCACCTGTCGCTCTACCAGCTGACGATCGAGCCCGGTACGGCCTTCGGCGACCGCTTTGCCAAGGGGTCGCTCCGGGGCCTGCCGGATGAAAACGCCGCCGCCGATATGTATGAAATTACGCAAGGCATGTGCGAGGAAGCAGGGCTGAGCGCCTACGAGGTCTCGAACCACGCGCAGCCTGGCGCGGAATCCCGGCACAACCTGATCTATTGGCGCGGCGGCGACTGGGCGGGCGTGGGGCCGGGCGCCCATGGGCGCCTGACGCTGCACGGGCAACGCTGGGGCACCGAGACGGAACTGGCGCCGACCGGATGGCTGGACCGCGTGGAGACCAGTGGCTCCGGTGAAACCGACCGCTTTGCGGTGTCTGCGGAGGAGCAGGCCGAGGAATACGTGATGATGGGGCTTCGCCTGTCCGAGGGCATCGACCTCGACCGTCTGCGCGAGATGGGTGTCGAGGTGCTTCGGGCCGATCGTATCGCGTCACTGGCGGAGCTTGGCCTGATCGACTGCGACGGCGAGACGCTCAAGACCACGCAAGCGGGGCGTCCCGTGCTGAACGCGATCCTGCGGGAGCTGTTGGTTTAGGCCTTCGTCAGCCGGCGTTCAGGCGGCGGATCAGATCGTCCAGACCCTCTAAATCTTTGTATTTAATAATTAATTTTCCACCACCCGTCTTCTGGTCGTGGCTGATCGCAACCGGCATTCCCAGCGCTGCGGACAGATCGCCCTCCAGCGCGCGGGTATCGGCATCTTTCTCCGGTACGGAACGGGCGCCGCCGGACGAACCACTGTCCTGACCCGGCTTGGCAAGCTTTTCGACCTCGCGCACGGACAGACCGCGCGCCACCGCCTGTCTGGCCAGCGCCGAGGGATCGCTCGTGGTCACGAGGGCGCGCGCATGACCCGCGGTCAGCCGGCCATCGCGCAGCATCTCCAGCACATCCTCGGGCAGTCCCAGAAGGCGCATGAGGTTGGCGATGTGGCTCCGGCTCTTGCCCATGGCGGTGGCAAGCTGTTCCTGCGTGTGGCCGAAGCGGTCCATCAACTGACGATAACCCTGCGCCTCTTCGATCGGATTAAGGTCCGAGCGCTGGATATTCTCGATGATCGCGACTTCGAGAACTTCGGTATCATCGAAATCCCGCACGATGACCGGAACCTCGTGGACCTGCGCCCGTTGGGCGGCCCGCCAACGGCGTTCGCCGGCGACGATCTGATAGCCGTCGCCCCTCGGGTTGGGGCGGACAATGAGAGGCTGGATCACGCCCTTTTCACGGATCGACGCCGCGAGTTCCTCGAGCGCGTCCTCGGAAAAGGAGCGGCGGGGCTGATCAGGGTTCGGGAAAAGCTGCTCGACCGGGGCGTTCCGGTCCGCGAACCCTTGCGGGGCGGCCTCGGCGGGTGTGGCGCCCTCGGACGGCTGGATATCCGCCATCAGCGCCGACAGGCCACGGCCCAACCCCTTGCGATCCTTCTTCACGACCATCACACACCCTCCCTCGCGAGGTTTCGTTCAAGGAACTCCTGCGCAAGTTCCAGGTAGGCTTCGCTTCCCCTGGAGGCAGGGTCATAGTCGATCACCGGGAGCGCGTAGGACGGTGCCTCTGACACGCGCACGTTGCGGGGAATCCGGGTGCGATAGACCAGTTCGCCCAGCGTCTCGCGCGCGTCCTCCTCGACCTGGCGGCAGAGGTTGTTGCGCTGATCGAACATGGTCAGCACCACGCCATCCACGCGCAGGTCCGGATTGGCCGATTCCCGCACTTGCCGCACGGTCAGGAGAAGCTGTGATAATCCTTCGAGTGCGAAGAACTCCGTCTGCAAGGGTACAAGCGCCGCATCCGCCGCCACCAGAGCATTCACCGTCAGGAGACTGAGCGAGGGCGGGCAATCGATGAGGATGATATCGAACTTCAGGTCCGTCGCATTGCGCAGCGCGTCGCGCAACAAACGCACACGGTTTTCGTGATCGACGAGGTCGACATCGGTGGAACTCAGATCAGTCGTGGCCGGCGCGATGAATAGCCCTTCGAACTGCGTCGGAAGCACCACATTTCGAAGGGAGGCATCATCGACCAGAAGGTCATATGTGGTGAGCATTCGGTCGGAGGGCACAATACCCAGCCCGGTCGAGGCGTTCCCTTGCGGATCGAGGTCGACGATCAGCACACGTTTGTCCAACCGTGCCAGCGCCGCCCCGAGGTTGATCGCCGTGGTCGTCTTGCCCACCCCGCCTTTCTGGTTCGTGACGGCAAGGATGCGGGCGCGATGATCATGCATGGGTCAGGTTCCAAATGCGGAGGATGACGGAATCCGGTGCCGTCACGGACGGGTGGATCTCGACATCCATCTGCCAGTCGGCGCGCGCGGTTTCAAGCTCCAAGCCATGGCCGGCACCCTTTTGCAGAAGGCAGGTGCCATCGGGTCGCATATGGCGGTGCACCCAATTCAGAAGCCGCGGCAACGGTGCCAGGGCGCGGGCGGTGACGATCCCGGCGGCCGCGGGGACAAGCGTTTCGATTCGCGAATTATGGACGGTCACATCGGCTTCGGTCTGGCGTGCGACCTCTCGGAGGAAGGCGCATTTACGCGTGTCGCTTTCGACAAGCTGGAACTGCCCGTCAATGCCGTAGTCTTCTGCACAGATCGCACAAACGAGGCCCGGAAAACCACCTCCCGACCCCAGATCGAGCCAGAGTTCGGCCTCCTTCGGCGCATGTTGGAGAAGCTGAATGGAATCGAGGAAATGTCGGGACCAAAGCTCTGGAAGCGTGCCGTTGGACACCAGGTTCACTCTGGCTTGCCATTTCCTGAGCAGCTGCTCGTAGGTTTCGAGCCGCGCCAGTGTTTCACGTGAAACACTGGCCACGATCCTGTTCTTCGACTCGCTCTCCGTCACGCGGATTTCCGTCCGTCCCGCCGAAGTCGCGTGAGGATCAACGCCAGTGCCGTTGGGGTCATCCCGTCGATACGACCCGCCTGCGCCAGGGTCCGCGGCCGGATACGTGCGAGTTTACCGCGCAACTCGGCGGACAGGCCGGTCAATTGGCTGTAATCCAGCGTGTCGGGAATTTCCTGCGCTTCGTCCCGCGACAAAGCTTCCGCATCACGTTGCTGCCGCGCGACATAGGTCGCATAAAGCGCCTCGTTCTCCAGCTGTGTCAGCGCCTCGCCCGATATGCCATCCAGGCCGGGACAGAGCGGCAGTAGATCGTCGATCCCGATGTTCGGAAACGCCAGAAGCTGCAGGCCGTTGCGGCGCTGCCCATCCTGGCTGACGGGAAGCCCGTGAGCCACGGCCTCCGACGGTGAAAGGCTGATGGACATCAGGGCATTTCGGCCACGCTCCAGCATTGCCATCTTCAGGTCGAACAACGCGCTCCGTTCGTCGTCGAGGATACCCAGCGCTTTCGCTATCGGCATGAGTCGCTGATCCGCATTATCCGCACGCAGCGTCAGACGATACTCCGCCCGGGAGGTGAACATGCGATAGGGCTCGGACACGCCGCGGGTGACCAGATCGTCGATGAGGACACCGATATAGGCCTGATTGCGCGCGAAATGCACGGGTGCTTGTCCCTGCACCCTGCGTGCCGCGTTGAGGCCCGCGACCAGTCCCTGCGCCGCCGCCTCCTCGTAGCCCGTCGTTCCGTTGATCTGGCCTGCGAGATAAAGCCCCTCCTGCGCCTTCAACTGAAGTCCGTCATCGAGGCTTCGCGGATCGACATAGTCATATTCAATGGCATATCCGGGCTGCAGGATCCGTGCGTTTTCCAGGCCACGGATGGACCGGACATAAGCCTCCTGCACATCGGCGGGCAAAGAGGTGGAAATTCCGTTGGGATAGACCACGCCGCTGTCGAGACCTTCGGGCTCGAGGAAGATCTGGTGCGACTCCTTGTCGGCAAACCGCACGATCTTGTCCTCGATGGACGGGCAGTACCGCGGACCGACGCCCTCAATATGCCCTCCATACATGGCCGATTTCGAGAGGTTCGCGGAAATGATCTCATGTGTTCGTTCATTCGTGTGCGCGATGCCGCACGCGATCTGTCGAACATAGGGCCGTTGGGACAGGAATGAGAACATCGCGGGATCTTCATCGGCCGGCTGCATCTCCAACCGATCCCATGCGATACTGTCTGATGCGAGCCGCGGCGGGGTGCCCGTCTTGAGACGCCCAAGCGGGAGGCCCATCGCATCGAGGCGCTCGGCAAGTTTCACCGAAGGTTTGTCGCCCATGCGCCCACCCGGCCGGGACACATCTCCGATATGGATGACACCGCGCAGAAAGGTGCCTGTCGTCAGCACCACCGCCGAGCCTCTTAGTTCAGCGCCATCTGCGAGCGTAACGCCGTCGATCCGGCCGTCAGCGATGAGAAGATCGGCGACCTCGCCTTCGACAACCTTCAGGTTCTCCTGCGCGTCGATCGCTTCGTGTATCGCCATTTGATAAAGCTTCCGGTCCGATTGCGTGCGCGGACCACGCACTGCGGGACCCTTGCGACGGTTCAGCAGACGGAACTGTATGCCCGACTTGTCCGCGGCCAGACCCATGACACCGCCAAGCGCATCGATCTCACGCACGAGATGCCCCTTGCCGAGGCCGCCGATCGCGGGATTGCAGGACATCACGCCGATGCCATCTCGCGACAAGGTCACGAGCGCCGTGGACGCACCAACCCGCGCAGCGGCGCATGCGGCCTCCACCCCGGCGTGGCCACCGCCGATCACGATCACGTCGAAGCGCGCATGTTTCACGTGAAACACTCCTACTTTCCGATACAGAAGGACGAGAAGATTTCGCCCAGCACGGCCTCTACATCGATGCGACCCGTCAGCGAGTCAAGCGATCGCGCCGCGCTCCGGATCTCCTCCGCCGCCAATTCCGGCGTTTCCCCCAGCGTTTCGATCACCTCTTTCGCCGCCTCGAGCGACTGAACCGCCGACATCATGGCCAGGCGGTGCCTCTGGTGGGTCGCAGTTCCCACCCGCGCCATGCGGTCCGACAAAACGACCTTGATACGCGCGAGCAGTGCGTCGACCCCCGCCCCGGTGCGCCCTGACACGCCGCCTTCCACAAGGCTGTCCTGCTTTCCCAGAACCACGATATCATCCGCCGAAAGAAGATCGCAGCCCTCCACGTCACCGTCCGACCTGATCCAGACGCGGAGGTCGGCGCCCTCGGCCCGTTGCCGCGTCCGGTCCACGCCAATGCGTTCGACCGTATCCTCCGTCTGCCGCAGACCGGCCGTATCGAGGAGCGTGACGGGCAAGCCATCGAGATCGAGCCGCACTTCGATCACATCCCTCGTCGTTCCCGCTACATGGGACGTGATCGCCACATCGCGCCCGGCAATCCAGTTGAGAAGCGTGGACTTTCCTGCATTCGGTGCACCCAGAATCGCAACCTCGAACCCATCGCGCACGCGTTCGGCAACGTGAGAGCCCCTGATCTCCGCTTGCAGATCCTGAACAACTTTAGAAATCTTTTCAATTACTTGAGACGCAACATCCGTCGGAACTTCCTCATCGGCGAAGTCGATCGTCACCTCGACCAGCGCCAGCGCCGTCAGCAGGTCGGCGCGCCAGTCCGCCGCGCGATCTCCCAACCGCCCCTGCAGCAGCCGCGTTGCCTGAAGCCGTTGCGCCTCGGTTTCCGCCGACAGCAGATCGCCAAGGCCTTCGACCTGTGCGATATCCAGCTTTTCATTCTGCAAGGCGCGCCGGGTGAATTCCCCGGCCTCGGCGGGCCGGACCAACCCGGTCTCTGACAAAAGACGCTCGCAAGCGGCGATCACCGCGACGCTGCCATGCAGGTGGAGCTCGACCACATCCTCACCGGTGAAACTGCGCGGGCCCTTGAACGTCAGCACCAGCGCGTCATCGACAACATCGCCCGACATATCCCGGAGTTTGCGTAGCCTTGCCCGTCCTGGCAACGGCAGATCGCCGGCAAGCCGCGACGCCGCGTCGAAGGCGCGGGGCCCGGAAATCCGGATGACGGCCACGCCCGCTCTGCCCCGGGCCGTCGCCAAGGCAAAGATCGTGTCCATTCCCGGCGTCTCCGTGGCTGTGTCAGGTGTTCATCGAGTCGAAGAACTCGGAATTCGTCTTGGTCTGTTTCAACTTGGAAATCAGGAACTCGATAGCGTCCGTCGTGCCCATCGGGTTCAGGATCCGGCGCAGGACGAAGGTTTTCTGCAGGTCGCCCTTGTCGACAAGCAGTTCCTCCTTCCGTGTTCCGGACTTGAGGATGTCCATCGCCGGAAAGACGCGTTTGTCGGCAACCTTGCGGTCCAGGACGATTTCCGAATTACCGGTGCCCTTGAACTCTTCGAAGATCACTTCGTCCATACGGCTGCCAGTGTCGATGAGCGCCGTGGCGATGATCGTGAGGCTTCCGCCCTCCTCGATGTTCCGCGCGGCACCGAAGAAACGCTTCGGCCTCTGGAGCGCGTTGGCGTCCACACCGCCGGTCAGAACCTTGCCCGACGACGGCACCACCGTGTTGAAGGCACGACCCAGACGCGTGATCGAGTCGAGCAGGATCACAACGTCGCGCTTGTGTTCTACAAGGCGCTTCGCTTTCTCGATGACCATCTCGGACACGGCCACGTGCCGCGTCGCGGGTTCGTCGAAGGTGGAGGATATGACCTCTCCCTTCACGGACCGCTGCATGTCGGTGACTTCCTCCGGCCGTTCGTCGATCAGAAGAACGATCAGGTAACATTCCGGATGGTTGGTCTCGATGGAATGGGCGATGTTCTGCAACAGAACCGTCTTGCCGGTTCGGGGCGGAGCAACGATCAGCGCGCGTTGTCCCTTTCCGATTGGAGACACCAGGTCGATGATCCGGGCCGAGCGATCCTTGATCGTCGGATCCTCGATCTCCATCGTCAGACGCTCATCGGGGTAAAGCGGGGTGAGGTTGTCGAAGGCCACCTTGTGGCGTGCACGCGCGGGGTCCTCGAAGTTGATCTTGGTGACATTCGTGAGCGCGAAATACCGTTCGCTTTCACGCGGCGCCATGATCACACCTTCGACGGTGTCTCCGGTTCTCAGGCTGTGCTGGCGGATCATGTCCGGCGACACGTAGATATCGTCGGGACCGGGCAGGTAGTTCGCCTCCGGGCTCCGCAGGAAGCCGAACCCGTCCTGAAGCACCTCCAGAACGCCATCGCCCGAGATTTCCCAGCCCTCGTCGGCGCGTTCCCTGAGGATCTCGAACATCATGTCGCCTTTGCGCATGGTCGAGGCGTTCTCGATCTCGAGCTCCTCTGCCATGGCAAGCAGGTCTTTGGGGGACTGTGCCTTCAGGTCGGCAAGGCGCAAGCTGTTCTCTGTCATGGAAATCACCCGTCTCGAGCAGTGACCTAGTCTGTCCTGCGAGGTCGTTCTCTGTATCTGAGTATTTATCTGAGCTTTCACACCGGACGGTGCGACGTGTGGCAGCTAAGCAGGGGCCGTCCAATTGTCAAGCGAGCCGTCTGTCCCCCGTCCTGCTCTTCAATAGGAAAGAGAGAAAAAGAGTTGTTGAATCTTGTAGTGCACTGAAGAACTCGGGAAGCTGCGTTTTGTGCAAATGGAACACACTGATATCCACCTGTGGACGAATCCTGTCGATGTGCTGTCAGTAACCGGAGAATAATGATTTATTTATATCTATCAGAACCTTATTGGTCTGGCGTTCAATGATGAACCTGTGCGCAGTTTCCTGAAAACCTCTACAACACGACTTGCCGACAGGGCAGAGATCAGATTGCATGCCCGGGGGGAACTCGGGGGGGAACTCGGAGTAACCGCATCATCCTTTGCCGCCTCGCTCGAAGGCGCGGCTGACGGGTGGCTTTTCAGTCATCCCTTCACGACCTATCAACAGAAGAACCCAGAACGTAGTGATGGTTTTGCCCCGACTTGTCCTCGCCTCCAGATCGGAATCCCGCTCCCGGATGCTCGTTGGCGCGGGCGTTGCCTTCGATCGGGAGCCGGTTCGAATCGACGAGGCCGCGATTCGTGCCTCTCTGGAGGCCGACGGCGCCTCGCCTCGGGACATCGCGGACGCCTTGGGCGAGTTCAAGGCGCGCAAGGGTCATGACAGGCACCCGGACGCGGCGGTCCTGGGATCCGACCAGGTCCTTGCGCTCAAGGGCCGCGTCTTCGGTAAAGCGGCCGACCGTGAGGCCGCGGCGCATCAGCTCTCCGAGCTTCAAGGCCAGACTCACATGCTTCTGTCGAGTGCCGTGATCTATCACGACGGCGCGCCTATCTGGCGCGGCATCGGCCAGGCCCGCATGACGATGCACACACTCACACCGGCCCAGATCGACGCCTATCTCGATATCGCCTGGCCGGAGGTGTCGTCCTCGGCCGGCGCGTACCATGCCGAGGCCTACGGCGCGCGCCTGTTCAGCAGGATCGACGGGGACTGGTTCACCGTTCTTGGCCTGCCGCTTCTGGATGTGCTTTCTTTCCTGCGATTGCGAGGCTGGCTCACGCCATGAAAAAAGACATTCCATTGGCCGGTGTCATCGGCGACCCGGTAGCCCACAGCCTGTCGCCAAAGCTCCATGGCCATTGGCTTGCGCGGTACGGACTGCGGGGACATTACATCCCGATGCGGGTCGCCCAGTCGGATCTTGTGCAAGTGCTTCGCACCCTGCCGCTGATGGGATTCAAGGGCGTGAACGTCACGATCCCGCACAAGGAACATGTGTTGTCTCTGGCCGACACGGTCACGGATCGCGCCGCGCTGATCGGGGCGGCCAATACGCTGACCTTCACTGGGCAGGGCAGGGTACAAGCCGACAACACCGATGGCAGCGGCTTTCTGTCCAATATCCGCCAGTCGATCCCGGGATGGAACGCAACGCAGGGGCCGGCCCTCGTTCTCGGCAGCGGGGGTGCGGCCAAAGCCATCGTCTGGGCGCTTCTCAACGATGGTGCGCCGGTCGTGCATGTCGCCAACCGCACACGCGCCCGCGCGGACGGTCTGAAGGAACAATTCGGCGCCAAGGTCGTGCCGCAGGACTGGACGGCGATCCCGGCGCTTGTCCGCGACGCGGCGCTGATCGTGAACACGACTTCTCTGGGGATGCAGGGGCAACCACCTCTTGCCGTGAGCCTTTCCGGCGTGAAACCCGTGACGGTGGTCACGGACATCGTCTACACGCCCCTGCGCACCCAATTGCTTGAAGAGGCGGAAAAGCACGGATGCCAGACCGTCGACGGCCTCGGCATGCTGCTGCACCAGGCCGTGCCCGGCTTCGAACGCTGGTTCAGCTATACGCCGACCGTGGACGACGAGTTGCGCGCGGCGGTGCTGGCGTGACCCGGACGATCCTTGGTCTGACAGGTTCGATCGGGATGGGAAAGACTACCACGGCGCGCATGTTCGCGGAGCTGGGCGTGCCGGTCTGGGATGCAGACGCGGCGGTGCACCGTATCTATGCCGCCGGCGGTGACGGGGCCCGCGCCCTGTCGGATATCGCGCCCGACGCGATTGAGGAGGATGGCGGCGTCAGCCGTGCGGCGCTCAGGACCGCGATCGCGGATAACCCCGATCTCCTGTACCGGATCGAGGCGCGCATTCATCCGCTCGTGGCGGAAGACAGGGCCGCGTTCCTGGCCGAACACGAAGGCGAAGATATCGTCGTTCTGGACATTCCCCTTCTGTTCGAGACGGGCGGCACGGGTCTGGTGGACAAGGTTGCCGTGGTCTCGACCTCGGCCGAGGAACAACGGCGCCGGGTTCTGGAACGACCGGGGATGGATGCCGAGACGTTCGAGCGTTTGCTGGCCCGACAGGTCCCCGACGCGGAAAAACGCGCGCGCGCGGACTTCATTATCCGGACGGATGACCTTGCGACGGCGCGTTCGGACGTGGAACACTTGTTGAGAGAAATTCGGGCAGGGAAAGACCATGCGTGAGATCGTACTCGACACCGAGACCACGGGCCTAAACCCGTTCGACGGCCATCGCATCGTCGAGATCGGGGCGGTGGAACTGTGGCATCAGGTGCCCACCGGGCGCACCTATCACCAATATATCAACCCCGAACGCCCCATGCCGGAAGAGGCTTTCGCCGTCCACGGTATCGGTGACGCGTTCCTTGCCGACAAACCCGTCTTCACGGCCATCGCGCAGGCTTTCATCGACTTCATCGAGGAGTCGAAGCTCGTTATTCACAACGCATCCTTCGACATGCGTTTCCTGAACGCCGAGCTTGAATGGGCGGGGCTGCGCCCCATCCCGGGCGATCAGGCCATCGACACGCTGGAGATCGCCCGCCGGCGGTTTCCCGGATCGCCGGCGTCGCTCGATGCGCTCTGCCGGCGGTTCGGGATCGACAATTCCATGCGCGACAAGCACGGCGCGTTGCTTGACTCCGAAATCCTAGCTGACGTCTATCTGGAACTGATCGGCGGCCGGCAGTCTGGGTTCGAACTGGACCAGGGCTCACGCGGCTCCACCACGACGGCGCAGCCCAACTGGCGCCCCGCCCCACGTCCCGCGAAGCTTCCCGCGCGGGTGACCGAGGCCGAGACCGCCGCCCACGCGGCGTTCATCGAGGAACTCGGACCGGACGCGATCTGGACGCGGTCCCGGTCCGGGTCCTGATCCGCCTCAGGCGTTCGTCGGCTGCTGCTGCTGCGCCGCGCGCTGCGCCAACTGCTGACGATAGAGCGCGACGAAATCGATCTGGTCGAGGTTCAGCGGCGGGAAGCCACCGTCCCGTGTCACATCGGCCACGATGCGGCGCACGAAGGGAAACAGCATGCGTGGGCATTCGATCAGCAGATAAGGGTGCAACTGCTGCTCCGGCACGTTCTCGATCTTGAAGATGCCGCCATACTCGAGTTCCAGCAGGAAGACCGGCTCGGGGGTGTCCCCCTTCGTCTTGCTTTCGATCTTCAGCTTCATGACGATATCGTACTGACCCTCGGCCTCGCGCTTGCGCGCATCGAGAGCGACCTGAACCTGAATATCGGGTTGGGTCTGGCCCTGTAGGGATTTCTGTGCCGCGATGTTCTCGAAAGACATGTCACGGATGAACTGTCCCAGGACCTGCATGCGCGGAAGCTCGACCTGCGCCTGTTGCGCCGGCGCTGCGCCGTTTCCGGAAGTCGCGCCGTTTTCGCCGCCGTTCGTGTCGGACATCTTGGTCTCCATCTGATCTGTCGGCGGACCTCTAGCAGCAGGCGCGGCCGGTCTCAATGCCGTGTCCAGCCCGAAGGCCCGTTACGTGGCGACGTGTCCTTGACCTCATACTCGCCTTCAATGATGTCGCTGTCCATCGGATTGGAGGGCCGCCAATGCGGATTTCCGCCCGACACGGTGTGGATCTCCACGCGTTGCTTGAGCCACCGCAAAAGGAAATTCCGAACCCCGGGCACGAGCAGCGCGAAGCCCACGGCGTCCGTGAAGAAGCCCGGCGTAAGCAGAAGCGCACCCGAAAACAGGATCATCGCGCCATGGGCAAGCGTGTCCGTCGGGTCCCGCAATTCGTCGAAACTCCGCCGCAGACGCTGCAGCGCCTGACTTCCCTGCGACCGGACCAGCACCGTTCCCGCCACCGCGGTCGCAACCACGATGCCCAGCGTCGGCCAGAGGCCGATCCAGCCACCGACCTGGATGAACAGGGCGATCTCGATCAACGGAACGAGCAGGAACAGAAAAAACAGCCACATGTTTCGGCTCTCCGGCGTTTGGGACAAAAACGACCGCCTTGCCTCGCGATTCCCCGCGACCAAGGGGCAATGGACTTGATGATCACCCTCACCTACATATGTGGCCTGTAGCTCACGTTCAAAGCCCCTTCCGCCCGTCGAGGTCCCCAAGATGAATTCATCCTTGCTGTCGCTCCTTGTGCTGGCCGGCATTGCGATCTTCCTGATCCTGCGTTTGCGCAGCGTGCTCGGCACCCGCGACGGGTTCGAGAAACCGCAGGCGCGCACGACGCCGGAACGCTCCGGTCCCCGCCGCGATTTCGAGGTGATCGAAGGCGGACCCGATGACGACATCATCGACCACGTCGAAACCGACAGCGACGCCGCCAAGGCGCTTGCGGCCATGAAGATGGCGGAGCCCGGCTTCAATGTCCGCGAGTTCCTGCAAGGCGCGCGCGGCGCCTACGAGATGATCCTGATGGCGTTCGAAAACGGAGACGTGAACACGCTGCGCGACTTTCTCGCGCCCGACGTGCTGGAAACATTCGAGACCGTCATCGACCAGCGCGCCGACCAGGGCCTGCGGATCGAGGCGGAATTCGTCGGCATCCGTGAGCTTGCCCTGCAAAACGCGAGTTTCGACAGGGAAACCGGCGAGGCGGAGATCACCGTGCGTTTCGTTGGTGAGCTGACCTCGGTCGTGCGCAACAGCGATGACGAGATCATCGAGGGCAGTGCCAGCGAGATCAAGCGCCAGCGCGATATCTGGACTTTCGCGAGGACCATGGGACAGGACAATCCCAACTGGCTCCTGGTGGCGACCGACGTATGAGCCATGCCGCGCGCGCGAAGCATTCTCGCGATGCTGGCACTCGGGGCCGCCTTCCAGGCCACGTCCGGTGTGGCTGAGACGCCTGCGCGACTGATCGATTTCGCCGAGTTGGACGGCTGGGCATCCGACGACCATGCCGAAGCGCTCGCCGTATTCCGCAACACCTGCATGGATTTCGACGAACCTGACTGGCAGGGGCTGTGCGCCATCGCGGCCACGGCCCCCGACGCCCGGACCTTCTTCGAGCTCTTCTTTCGCCCGGTCCTGATCGGCGGGGACCGGACCGCGCTGTTCACCGGTTATTTCGAGCCGGAGCTTGACGGCTCACGCACCAGAACCGCCCGTTTCCGCCATCCCGTCTATCGCGTGCCACCCGAACTTGGCGAGGGCCCATGGCTCAGCCGGGCCGAGATCGAGACGACTGGCGTTCTTGAGGGTCGTGGCCTCGAAATCGCTTGGGTCGATGACGCGGTGGAGCTGTTCTTTCTCCAGATCCAGGGATCGGGACGCATCCGCCTGACGGATGGAACGATCATCCGCGTGGGCTACGGCGCGCGCAACGGCCATGAATACCGGTCAATCGGGCGGGAGATGGTGCGCCGGGGGATTTACCAGCCCCATCAGGTTTCGGCCCCGGTGATCGCGAACTGGGTGCGGCGCAACCCCGATGCCGGGCAGCAATTGCTGCACCACAACCCCTCCTACATCTTCTTCCGCGAGGTCGACCTTCCCGACCCGGATATCGGGCCGTTGGGCGCGATGAACCGGTCGATCACGCCGCTCAGGACGATCGCGATCGATCCGACCTACACGCCGTTGGGCGCCCCGGTGTGGATCGAGAAAGCGGGCGCCGCGCCGATGCACCGGCTGATGATCGCGCAGGACACGGGCGGTGCGATCCGGGGACCGCAGCGGGCGGATATCTTCTACGGGTTCGGGGATGACGCCGGCAGCGCCGCCGGAACGATCCGGGACCCCGGGCGCATGGTCGTGCTGCTGCCGATCGAACGCGCGCACCAGGCCGTTCCGGACGCGTGAGATCATGGCGCGTCGGAAAAAAGGCCTGTCGAGCGAGGACCGGGACCTTTGGGACCGCGTTAAACGGACGGCCAAGCCACTTGCGCCGCCCAAGCTGCACACGCCGTCCAGCGAGGCGCGCTCGCCACCGCAAGCTCGCCCTGAGCGGACGCCCCCGGACGCCCCCGCATCGATCGATCCGTTTCGCATCGGGCAGGCCGCGACCGCGCCGTCATCGCCGCAACCGCGGCACGATCTGTCGGACCGTCTGGCGCAGGCGCCGATCCGCATGAAGCAGACCGCACATCGCAGGATGATCCGCGGCAAGCTGAAGCCCGAGGCTCGCATCGACCTCCACGGCATGACCCTGTCCGAGGCACATCCCGCGCTGGTGGATTTCGTGATCGGCGCCCATGCCCGTGGCCAACGCCTGTTGCTGGTGATCACCGGCAAGGGCCGGAGTGCCGCCGCGCAGGAGGATTACGGCCCGATCCCGATCCGGCGCGGGGTTCTGAAACAGCAGGTTCCCGGCTGGCTGACGGCGCCGCCGCTCGGGCCGCTGGTCCTCGAAATCCGCGAGGCGCATCAGCGCCATGGCGGCGGCGGCGCCTATTACGTCTATCTCAGGCGACCGCGTTAGCGTCAGAGAACGTAACGGCTGAGATCAGCACTCCGCGTCAGCTCGCCCAGGTTCGTCTCGACGAAATCCGCGTCAACGGTGACACCATCGCCGGCGCGATCCGGCGCGTTGAAGCTGAGGTCCTCGAACACGCGTTCCATCACGGTATAAAGACGCCGGGCGCCGATATTCTCGATCGACTGGTTCACGTCCGCCGCGATCTTGGCCAGCGCCGCGATCCCGTCCTCGGTGAATGTCACCGTGACCTCCTCCGTCGCCATCAGGGCAGTGTATTGCCGGGTCAGCGCGTTGTCGGTCTCGGTCAGGATGCGCACGAAATCCTCTTCGGTCAGCGCGCGCAGGTTCACGCGGATCGGCAGACGCCCCTGCAGTTCCGGCAGCAGGTCCGAGGGTTTGGCGATGTGAAACGCGCCGCTTGCGATGAACAGGATATGGTCCGTCTTGACCGGACCGTGCTTGGTGGAAACCGTTGTCCCCTCGATCAGCGGCAGCAGGTCGCGCTGCACGCCCTCCCGGCTGACGTCGCCGCCGCGCACGTCCTGCCGCGTGGCGACCTTGTCGATCTCGTCGATGAAGACGATGCCGTTCTGTTCCACGGCGCGCACTGCTTCCTTGGTGACCATCTCGGGGTCGAGCAGCTTGTCGGCCTCCTCCTGCAGAAGCACCTCGTAGCTGGCCGCGACGCTCATCCGGCGGCGCACGGTGCGCTGCCCGAAGGCCTTTCCGAAGATGTCGCCCAGGTTCATCATCCCCCCGCCCATTCCGGGCGGCTGGCCGGGGATCTCCATGCCCTGAAGCGGGTTCGAGGTGTCGGCCACCTCCAGCTCGATGATGGTGTCGTCAAGCTCACCCGAGCGGAGTTTCTTGCGGAACATCTCGCGCGTCTGGTCGCGGGCGCCGTCACCGGCCAGCGCCTCGATCACGCGTTCCTCGGCGGCTTCGTGCGCCTTGGTCTTTACCTCCTCGCGGAGGTTTTCGCGCACCATGGCCTGCGCGGCATCCACGAGGTCACGGATGATCTGTTCCACGTCCCGGCCGACATAGCCGACCTCGGTGTATTTCGTGGCCTCCACCTTGATGAACGGCGCGCGGGCGAGCTTGGCCAGCCGCCGCGAGATCTCGGTCTTGCCGACGCCGGTGGGGCCGATCATCAGGATGTTCTTCGGATAGACCTCCTCGCGCAGGTCGTCGCCCAGCTGCTTGCGCCGCCAGCGGTTCCTGAGCGCCACGGCCACGGCGCGCTTGGCGTCCTTCTGGCCGATGATGAACCGGTCGAGTTCCGAGACGATCTCGCGGGGGGTCAGGTCGGTCAAGCTGGCGTTTCCTTTTGCAGCAAATCGTAGGGGGGAAGCCGGGTCTTGCCCGGGAAGGTCGGCAGGGCGCGCATGATGGCGCGGCGCAGCAACTCCCATTGAGCACCCAGCAGGACGAGGCCCGCGCCCAGCGTGAGGATCACGAAGAATGCCTGCCCCTCGGCCACTGCGACGGCAAGCGCCACCACGTAGCCCACGCCCGAGACGAGAAAGGACCGCCGGTCGATCACCACCGCCACGACGGCCATAAGCGCAACGAAGGCCGCCAGCATGATCTGCGCGGGGATGGTGCCCGCATCGAACAGCGTCAGCGCGATGGTGTTCACGATGGCCGGCGCCGCGATCACGTGCAGCCAGAAGCCCGAGGCCGCGCGCCGGGTCACGCGGTGCGGGTCGGACATGTCGAAGGACATGGCGACGATCAGGCCGATCAGCCCAAGCGCCATGGTGACGATGGCAAAGGGTCCATCCGCGCTGAGCAGGAAGATGTCGCGCGGCGTTTCGGGGAAGGACCCGCCAAGCGTGGTGATGCCGAACACGGTCGCATAGACGGCGGCCGCGATCAGAGCGACCGTGAAGGGCACCCGGAACAGCGCGTAATAGCCGCTCAGTGCCACGCAGGCGATGGCCGCCGCGCAGGTCAGCGTCTGCGGTGTGTTGAGGTCCAGCATAGCCGAAAACGCCATGCCGAACTGTCCCGCCAGCAGCCCGAACATCACCGACAGCGCGATGGAGGGCGCCACCATGCGCCGCGTCAGCGTGAAATACCGTGCCAGCAGGATCACCGCCCCCATGCCGAGCACCGCGTAGACCATCCCGAGGATATAGCCGCTGGTGGTGCCCAGAATGGTCATCCCGGTGACGCCGGCGAACCCCATGTAGAGGATGACAAGACCCACCACGATGAAGATCTCGTTGAACCCCTTGAAGAGCTCGAAGGGCTCATCACGGCCATCAAGATGCGCCCGCACGCCCGAACGCTGCTCGGAAAGGACCACGAGCGAGGCCGCCTGCGCCTCGCTCAAGGTCCCGGAGGCGACGGCGGCCCTCAGATCGTCGCGGGAAATCCCGGTCATCCGCCGATGCGCTCCACGGTCAGGTTTCCGTTGGTGTAGACGCAGATATCGGCCGCGATCGCCATGGCGTCGCGCGCGATGGTCTCGGCGTCCTTGTCCGTCTCCATCATCGCCCGCGCGGCGGCCAAAGCGTAATTGCCGCCCGACCCGATGGCGGCGATCCCGTGTTCGGGCTCCAGCACGTCGCCCGCCCCCGTGATGATGTATAGCTCGGCCCCATCGGTCACGATCAGCATCGCCTCGAGCTTCTGGAGGTACTTGTCGGTGCGCCAGTCCTTGGCCAGCTCGACGCAGCCGCGCTGAAGCTGTCCGGGCGTCGCCTCGAGTTTCGCCTCAAGCCGCTCCAGCAGCGTGAAGGCATCCGCCGTGGACCCGGCGAAGCCCGCGACCACGTCATGGCCGCCGGGCGACAGGCGCCGGACCTTCCGTGCGCTGCCCTTGATGACGGTCTGGCCAAGGCTCACCTGGCCGTCGCCGGCGACGACCACTTCGCCGTTTTTCCTGACGCCGATGATCGTCGTGCCGTGCCAGCCGGGGAAATCGCTGTCTGCCATGGGGCCTCCATCTTTGGCCCTATATGGAATGCCCCGTCCCGTGCCGCAAGCGTAGGGCGGGGCTTGACCCGCCGCCCCTTGTCCTCAGCGGCCCCTCAGAACCACCCCGGCCACCCCGGCCTGCGGGGCACACGGACGGCCAGCATCGGCATCAGCCACGGGCCCCGGAACCGGTTGAGGTCGAGCGCCTCGTGCACGCCCACGGTTTCCTCGCCGTTGATCTTCGTGCGCACGGCGGAGCGGTTGTAGAACGGCGCGTCCAGCATCGCCTTGACCTGTTTCGGGCGATAACCGGTGTCAGCGCGGGTTTCCCGCTTCACCATCCAGCCGGGTCGGCTCAAACGGGCCTTCGGCGGCTCCTCCAGGGGCCTGATCGACCCGTCCTCGGCAAATCCGACCGCCACCGACAGCTCCGTGCCGTCCCGCCGCGTGGCGTCGTAGAAACAGGCCGCGCCGTCCCGCAGGGGGAACCGCCCCCAGGTCCAGTAGTTGAAATCCGCCTCCAGCGCGCGCGTGCCGAAATTCGCGTCGAAATAGCCATGTCCGTGCCATGTCCAGCCGGGGCGGTTCAGCTCCACGCGAATATCGGCCTTGGGCGCGAAGGGCCGCCAGATATGCGCGCCGTCCTCGGTCAGGGGCAGCTCGACGCTCGTCAGGGCCGAGGGCGTCACGATCACGCGGCCCTTGATCTTCTGCGCATGGGGTGTCGACATCTCGTCGATCTCGATGATCAGCCGGTCGCCGTCCCAGACCATGGCCGACGGCCCGATCTGGATGCGGTCCCGCGACAGGCCCAGCGCGTCGGCGCCCCGGTCGGTCATCGTCCAGCGGCCGCCGCGCCCGTAGGTCACCACGTTCAGACAACAGTGATTGGCCGGGTTCCTGCGCCCGCTCCAGCGGTACCAGGGCGAAAAGACGGACCCTATGAAACCGATGATCGAGATGGCGCGTTCGCCATCGTCGGAGATGCCGTCGACATACCACCACGCGTAGCCGTCCGGCGGGACGTCGATGTCGAAGCAAGGTCGGTCACGATCGCCGCGGCCGCGTGCTTGCCGGAGAGGCAGGCCATGGGGATCCCCGCCCCCGGATGGGTCCCGCCCCCGCAGAGGTAGAGCCCCGCGATCGTCGTCCGCGCCCCCGGCCGGTGAAACGTCGCCATCATCCCATGCGGGCTCCGCCCGTAGAGGGAACCGTCCGACGCGGGAAAGTCCCGGTCGAAATCCGCGGGCGTGGTCAGGTGCCTGTCGTCCGGAACCGGCGAAAACCTCAGCCCCATCTTCTCCAGGCTGGCGAAAGTGCGTGTCCGGCATGTTTCCCGTTCCTCGTCCGTGGCCTTGTGCCCCGGGGGGCCGTTCATGATGATCTCGAAGCGCTCGGGGCCTTCGGGGCGGGCCGTGCCGCCCCGGTCCTGCGCGCAGACATAGAGCGTCGCGTCACGCGGCATGCGGCCCTTGGCGATATCGCCGAATTCCACCTTGGGATCGACGCAGAAGAAGACGTTGTGATGGGCCAGATCGACGCCCACGGCTTCGGCGGCAAAGCCCCAGACGAAGGCCGACAGGCTCCGCTCCGCCACGGCGCGCTTGGGCACGGCCGCACGCGGTCCGGACCCGAGCAGCCCGTCATGGAGTGCCTTGGGGTCGCCGTTGAACAGCACGGTATCGGCCCGCAGCCGAGTACCGTCCGCCAGATGGACCGACGTGCAGCGTCCACCCTGCAGCTCGATCCGGTCGGCTCTTGCGTCGAAACGGAACCTGACGCCCCGTTCTACCGCAAGACCGTGGAGCGCTTCGGCCAGCCGGTGCATGCCGCCTTCGATGGCCCAGACGCCGCGCGCCTCGGAATGCCAGATCAGCCCGAGGATCGCGGGGCTGAGGTAGGGCGACCCGCCGACATAAGTCGCGTACCGTCCGAAAAGCTGCTGCAATCTTGGATCGGAGAATTGCAACCGCAATTTCTGCGCCAGCGTCAGGCCCGGCGCCATTGCCGGGATCAGAGCGGGCGTCTTCATGACATGGGCGGTGAGCGCGCCGAGTTTCGGCGCGGGTTCCTGCATGACGGGGGCGTCGAAGGCCTCGAACAGGCGGCGGGCCTTGTCGGAAAAACGGCGGAATTCGCGTTCCGCCTTCGGCCCGGCGAAATCGCGGATCGCCGTCGCGCTCAGTCCGGGGTCGGCATGGAGGTCGAGGCTGGAGCCATCCGGCCACCAGTGCCGCGCGAGGATCGTGTCGGCATGAAGCGTGACGTGATCCTCCAGCCGCGTTCCCGCGTCCGCGAAAAGCTCCTCGAACACATGCCGCATGGTCATGACCGTGGGGCCGATATCGACCGGTCCGGCGACGGAGGAGCGGGTGCGCATCTTGCCGCCCGGACCGCCGGCCATATCGACGACATCCACCGACAGACCGCGTTGGGCCAGCCGCAGAGCGGCGGACAAACCGCCGATCCCGGCGCCGATGACGACGACATGTCTGGTCTGAGGGTCTTCGCGGTCTGACACGAGATTGGTCCCTGTAGGTGTCAGTTATAGTTGACAGATTGGCCAGACATGTCCAGTCTAATTTACACGCCACCTGTCAATCTTGAGTCGTGGCGACCAGATTCCTTTTGCGACCGGGGGCCTCATGGCTTTGAAAACAAGGATCGAAACCGCGATCGCCGCCGCCATTGCTTCGGCGCAGGGCGGGGCCGCTCCGCCCCGGCTCGCCTCGGCGCTCGATTACGCGGTCAATCCCGGCGGCGCCCGGATTCGCCCCACGATCTGCATGTCCGTGGCCATGGCCTGTGGCGACACGAACCCCGCCATGTCCGACGCGGCGGCCACGGCGATCGAGTTGATCCATTGCGCCAGCCTCGTCCATGACGACATGCCCTGCTTCGACAATGCCGACATCAGGCGCGGCAAGCCCACCGTGCACCGCGCCTATGGCGAACCCCTGGCGCTTCTGACCGGGGATACGCTGATCGTGGCCGCCTTCGAGGTTCTCGCCCGCGCGGCCGGAAGCGACCCGGACCGCGCCGTGAGCCTGATCCGAATCCTCGGCGAGTCGACCGGCATGCCCGGCGGGATCTGCGCCGGCCAAGGCTGGGAAAGCGAAAGCAAGATCGACCTCTCCGCCTATCATCGGGCCAAGACCGGTGCGCTCTTCACCGCGGCCACCCGCATGGGCGCCGCCGCCGCCGGCGAGGAGCCCGACGCCTGGACCGAGCTTGGCGCGCGGATCGGGGAGGCCTTCCAGGTCGCGGACGACCTGCGCGACGCACTTTATGACGAGGTGGCGCTGGGCAAGCCCGCCCATCAGGACGAGATCAACGGCCGACCCAACGCGGTGGCGCAACTGGGCGTGAAGGGCGCGATCCGCCGGCTTGAGGATATCCTGTCCGGCGCCATCGCCTCGATCCCCTCCTGTCCCGGCGAGGCCGCGCTTTGCGACATGGTGCGCAAGACGGCGGAGCGGCTGACCCCCGTGGTTCCCGCCCAGCAGACGGCCTGACCCTTGGCGATCAGCGACGACACGCAAGCCCCGCGTCCGAGCCTCTCGGACCGGGTCTATGCCTGGCGCACCGCGCTTCTGGGATCGCGCGCGTTCCAGAGGGCCGCCGCCCGCGCGCCCTTCGCCGCACGCGTGGCGCGCAAGGACGGGGAGGCGTTGTTCGACCTCGTCGCGGGCTTCGTCCATTCGCAGGTGCTGCGCGCCTTCGTCGACCTCGACCTCGCCGCGCGCCTTGCGCACCGGCCGAAGCGGGCCGAGGAACTGGCGCTCGAGGCCGGTCTCCCGCCCGAGCGGATGCGCGTTCTCTGCCAGGCCGCCGCGTCGCTGAACCTGATGCAGCGCCGCCGCGACGGCCGCTTCGCGCTGGGCCGGCTGGGCGCGGCGTTGCCGGGCATCCCGGGTCTCGCGCAGATGATCGCCCATCATGACGTGCTCTATCGCGACCTCTCCGATGCGCGGGATTTCTTCACCGATGGCTCGAAAACCGAGCTTGCCGAATTCTGGCCCTATGTCTTCGGGGCCACCGGCGCGGTGTCCGCCGACACGGCCGAGACCTATTCCGAGCTGATGGCGCAAAGCCAGACACTCGTCGCCGAGGAGGCGCTGCGCGTCGTCGACCTGCGCGGGGTGAAGACGCTCCTCGACGTCGGTGGCGGGACCGGGGCGTTCCTCACGGCCGCGGGGCTCGCCCATCCCGATCTGCAACTGCATCTCTTCGATCTTCCGGTCGTGGCCGACGGCGCGGCCGCGCGGTTCGCCCGCAGCGGCCTGACCGAACGGGCGACCATCACGGGCGGAAATTTCCGGACCGACGCGATTCCCGCGGGCGCGGACGCGATCAGCCTCGTCCGGGTGCTTTACGATCATTCCGACGACACAGTGCGCATGCTTCTGGCCAAGGCGCATGCGGCGCTTGCCGATGGCGGACGCCTGATCGTGGCCGAGCCGATGTCGGGCGGCGCCCGTCCGGTGCGCAGCACCGACGCCTATTTCGCGGTCTACTGCATGGCCATGCGCACGGGCCGCGTCCGCAGCGCCGAAGAGATCGCCAAGCTTCTGACAGAGGTGGGTTTTTCCGGTGCAGCGCAGGTCAGGACCTCGCGTCCGTTCATCACCTCCGTGGTGACCGCGCGAAAGTCCTGAAAGATGACACCGGACATGTCCATTCATGTTGACATCCCAAAGTGTCAGGTTAAACTGACACTCAAGATGGACGATACACGGGATTCTGTTCGCCCCATCCCACCGACGACCGATTGGATCTGAACCGTGAACTGCACTTCCGTCATTCTAGAGGCTCCGAAGACCATCAGTCTGGGTGAGCTGAACCTCCCCGATCCGGGGCCGGATGAAATGGTGGTCGACATCCGGTATTCCGGCATCTCCACCGGCACCGAAAAACTCTTCTGGTCCGGCCAGATGCCGCCGTTTCCCGGCATGGGCTATCCGCTCGTGCCCGGCTACGAGGCGGCCGGAGAGGTCGTCGAGGCCGGCAGCGCCACGGGCTTTCGTCCCGGCGACATCGTCTTCGTGCCCGGCGCCAATTGCTACGGAGACGTCAAGGGCCTGTTCGGCGGGGCGACCAACCGCCTGGTCACGGCCGCCGACCGTGCCGTGCGCATCGATTCGTCCATGGGCGAGGCGGGCGCGCTCCTGGCGCTGGCCGCGACGGCACGCCATGCCATCGCCGGCATCAACACGACGCTGCCCGACCTGATCGTGGGCCACGGCGTTTTCGGCCGCCTTCTGGCGCGTCTTACCATCGCCGCGGGCGGAACCGCCCCCACGGTGTGGGAAATCGACCCCGACCGGCAGACCGGTGCAGAAGGCTACCAGGTCGTCCATCCCGACGATGACGAGCGCCGCGATTACCGCTCGATCTACGACGCCTCGGGCGTGTCGGGCCTGCTCGATACGCTCATCGGCCGTCTCGCCAAGGGCGGGGAGGTCGTGCTGGCCGGGTTCTACCCAGAGCCTCTGTCCTTCGCCTTTCCACCCGCCTTCATGCGCGAAGCCCGCTTCCGCATCGCGGCGGAATGGACCCGCGACGACCTGGTCGCCACCCGCGACCTGATCGACCACGGGGCGCTCAGCCTCGACAACCTCATCTCGCACCGGGTTCCCGCGGCCGATGCCGCGCAGGCCTACCAGACGGCCTTCGAGGATTCCGCGTGCCTGAAGATGATCCTGAACTGGGGGCCCTCAAGCAGCGATGCGTCAGGGCCGAAAAGGGAGAACGCCGCATGAGCCTCGATGTGCCCAACCTCAAGGACTACGACAACAAGCTTCGCGAGGAGGCCAACGAGCCCACGCTGGAAGTTCCCCAGGGCGAGCCCACCAAAAAGACGCAGATCATCGCGATCTACGGCAAGGGCGGCATCGGCAAGTCCTTCACGCTCGCCAATCTCAGCCACATGATGGCCGAACAGGGCAAGCGCGTGCTGCTGATCGGCTGCGACCCGAAATCCGACACCACCTCGCTGCTCTTCGGCGGCAAGGCCTGCCCGACGATCATCGAGACCTCGACCCAGAAGAAACTGGCCGGCGAGGAAGTGAAGATCGGCGACGTCTGCTTCAAGCGCGGCGGCGTCTTCGCGATGGAACTTGGCGGTCCCGAAGTGGGCCGCGGCTGTGGCGGCCGGGGCATCATCCACGGCTTCGAGCTGCTGGAGAAGCTCGGCTTCCACGACTGGGACTTCGACTACGTTCTGCTCGATTTCCTCGGCGACGTGGTCTGCGGCGGCTTCGGCCTGCCGATCGCCCGCGACATGGCGCAGAAGGTGATCCTCGTCGCGTCGAACGATCTGCAATCGCTCTATGTCGCCAACAACGTCTGCTCGGCGGTGGAATATTTCCGCAAGCTGGGCGGCAATGTCGGCGTCGCGGGCCTCGTGGTGAACAAGGATGACGGCTCGGGCGAGGCGCAGGCTTTCGCCAAGGCGGTCGACATCCCGATCCTCGCCTCGATCCCGCAGAACGACGACCTGCGCAAGAAATCGGCGAATTACCAGATCGTCGGCACCGCCGAGAGCGAATGGGGCCAATTGTTCGCCGGGCTGGGCGACAACGTGGCCGAGGCGCCGCCGATGCGGCCGACCGCGCTGAACCAGGATGAGCTTCTGGCGCTGTTCGACGGGTCGGAAACGGGCGCCGGATACGAGCTTGTGCCCGCCACCGACGCCGACATGCGCGGCAAGGACGCGAAGCCCAAGCAATCCCTCGAAGTGATTTACGACGAGGCGTGAGAGAAATGACCCCAATCGACGACCAACCCAGAGAAATCCGCTACGACGACGCAGCCGATGTCGAGGTGATCCGCGGCGAGGCGCGTGTGGATACCGCCCCCGAAGGCGCACCGGCACAGGGCGGCGACGGAATGGGCTGTCACGCAGGCGCGGCCGAGATGGAAAAGGCCGCCCGCATGGCGGGCAAGTCCGAGATCCTCGACCAGTACGCCAAGGACTATCCGCAAGGCCCCCACGACAAGCCGCAGAGCATGTGCCCCGCCTTCGGCTCGCTCCGCGTGGGCCTGCGCATGCGCCGGGTGGCCACGGTCCTGTCGGGTTCGGCCTGCTGCGTCTATGGCCTGACCTTTGTCAGCCATTTCTACGGGGCCCGCCGGTCGGTGGGCTACGTGCCGTTCAATTCAGAGACCCTGGTGACGGGGAAACTCTTCGAAGACATCCGCGACGCCGTGCACGAAATGGCCGACCCAGGGCGTTACGACGCCATCGTGGTCACCAATCTCTGCGTTCCCACCGCGTCCGGTGTGCCTCTCCGGTTGTTGCCGGATGAGATCAATGGGGTCCGGATCGTCGGCATCGACGTCCCGGGCTTCGGAGTGCCGACCCATGCCGAGGCCAAGGATGTCCTCGCCGGGGCGATGCTCAACTATGCCCGACAGGAGGTGGAGGCCGGTCCAGTTCAGGCCCCTGTCTCGGGTAAATCAG
Source organism: Rhodobacteraceae bacterium HLUCCO18 (assembly GCA_001314805.1). Taxonomy (GTDB): domain Bacteria; phylum Pseudomonadota; class Alphaproteobacteria; order Rhodobacterales; family Rhodobacteraceae; genus Roseibacterium. Next base: position 57,023 of record LJSY01000002.1, read on the forward strand.
ACCGTCCGACAGTCACGCTGTTGGGCGAAATGTTCCCTGCGGATCCTCTTGGAATCGGAGGGATGCTCGCGCCACTCGGTCTGGCGGCAGGTCCGGTCGTTCCCTGCCGTGAGTGGCGTGAGCTTTATTCCGCGCTGGATAGTCAGGTGGTGGCCGCGATCCACCCCTTCTACACCGCCGCCGTTCGTGAATTCGAGGCCGCGGGCCGCACGATCGTCGGGTCAGCGCCCGTCGGACATGACGGAACCGCCGCATGGCTCGCCGCCATCGGGGACGCCTATGGCGTGGATCCCGAAAAGGTGGCCGCCGCGCAGAACGCCTTCCTGCCCGCAATCAAGGCCGCGCTGCAGGCGACGCCGATCAAGGGCAGCATCACGCTTTCGGGCTACGAGGGCTCGGAGCTTCTGGTCGCGCGCCTGCTGATCGAGAGCGGGGCGGACGTGCCTTATGTCGGTTCCGCCTGTCCCAAGACGAAATGGTCGGCGCCGGATGTCGAATGGCTCGAGGCGCGCGGCGTCAAGGTCAAGTTCCGCGCCAGCCTCGAGGACGACTGCGCCGCGATGGAGGCGATCCGCCCCGATCTCGCCATCGGCACGACGCCCGTCGTCCAGAAGGGCAAGGAACTGGGTATCCCCAGTCTCTACTTTACCAACCTCATCTCGGCCCGCCCGCTGATGGGTCCGATGGGCGCCGGTTCGCTCCAGCAGGTGGTCAACGCGGCCATGGGCAACAAGGACCGCATGGATCACATGAAAGCCTTCTTCGCCGGCGTCGGCGAAGGCGACACGGCCGGCATCTGGGAAGGCGCGCCGAACCTGCGTCCCGACTTCCGGGCGACGAACCTCAAGAAGCTGGAAAAGGCCGAAAAGGCCCGCATCGCAGCCAACGGGGGTGTCAAATGCTGATCCAGGATCATGACCGCGCCGGCGGCTACTGGGGGTCGGTTTACGCCTTCACCGCCGTGAAGGGCCTTCAGGTCATCATCGACGGTCCCGTGGGTTGCGAGAACCTGCCCGTCACCTCCGTCCTGCATTACACCGACGGGCTGCCTCCCCATGAGTTGCCCATCGTCGTCACCGGCCTCGCCGAAGAGGAACTGGGCCGCGACGGCACCGAAGGCGCGATGAAACAGGCCTGGGACACGCTCGACCCCGCGCTGCCCTCGGTCGTCGTCACCGGCTCCATCGCCGAGATGATCGGCGGCGGTGTCACGCCGCAAGGCACGTCCATCCAGCGCTTCCTGCCGCGCACCATCGACGAGGACCAATGGGAAAGCGCCGACCGCGCCATGACCTGGATCTTCACCGAGTTCGGCATGACCAAGGGCCGGATGCCGCCCGAGAAGAAGCGCGAGGAGGGTGCCGCCCCGCGCGTCAACATCCTCGGCCCCATGTATGGCACGTTCAACATGCCCTCGGATCTCCACGAGATCCGCCGTCTGGTGGAAGGCATCGGCTGCGAGGTCAACATGGTGATGCCGCTGGGCTCCCACCTGGCCGAGATGCGCAACCTCGTGAACGCCGACGTCAATATCTGCATGTATCGCGAGTTCGGCCGCGGTCTCTGCGAGGTACTGGGCAAGCCGTATCTTCAGGCGCCCATCGGTGTGGAAAGCACCACGAAGTTCCTGCGCATGCTGGGCGAGATGACGGGCCTCGACCCCGAGCCGTTCATCGAGAAGGAAAAGCATTCGACCATCAAGCCGGTGTGGGATCTCTGGCGGTCCGTCACGCAGGACTTTTTCGCCACCGCCTCCTTCGGGATCGTCGCGAACGAAACCTACGCGCGCGGCGTGCGCAATTTCCTCGAGACCGACCTCGGCCTGCCTTGCGCCTTCGCCGTGGCCCGCGTTGCCGGTCGCAAGACCGACAACGACAAGGTCCGCGCCATGGTCAGCGAAAAGCGTCCGCTGATCCTGATGGGGTCGATCAACGAAAAGATGTACCTGGCCGAGATGGCCGCGGGCCACGGCCCGAGACCGGCCTTCATTCCCGCCAGTTTCCCGGGTGCCGCGATCCGGCGGGCCACGGGCACGCCCTTCATGGGCTATGCCGGGGCGACCTACATCCTTCAGGAGGTCTGCAACGGTCTCTTCGACGCGCTCTTCCACATCCTGCCGCTGGGTAGCGAGATGGACAGCGCCGAAGCCACGCCCACGACCCTGCGCCGCGATTTCCCATGGGACGACGACGCGCAGACGCTGCTCGACCGCATCGTGGCCGAGCACCCCATTCTGACCCGAATTTCCGCAGCCAAGACCCTGCGCGACGCCGCCGAGAAAGCCGCGCTCGCAAGCGGTGCGGAACGGGTCGTCAAGGATACCGTCAAGGCGCTTGCGCCGGCCGGTTTCGAAATCACCGAGGGAGAGTGACATGACGGACTACACCTCAAACGCCCCCGTCACGCGGCACAAGCCACCGAAGACGGAGTTCATGATCTACTTCGCGATCGTGTTCCTTGCGACGCTGCCATTGGCGACCCTGACCTGGGCGCTGGCGGCGATCCGCGCGGGCAACCTGACCGAGAAGGGCCCGATCAAGCGGGCCTGGAGCCAGGCCCGGATCATCACGCCGATGATCTTCTCGGCCTGAGGCCTGCCCGCCCCCGCGACACGCGTCGCTTCAGACCCGGCGCGCGGGGGACGGACCACGCGACATACTCGGCGTGACGACCGGAGCCGAGACTGAATTCAGCCTGAGGGGCCACGGCCTCGATGGGTGAAAAGCCGGCAGGGCAATGAGGCCTTGTCGGGGCCCGGCCGCGGGGAACGCGGCATCGGTCTAACGTTCCGGAGGAAAGTTAATGGCTGATAATTCCGACCTGTCCTTCACAGGTCTTACCGACGAGCAGGCGCAAGAGCTGCACGCGGTGTACATGAGCGGGCTCTGGCTGTTCTCGGCCGTCGCCTTGGTTGCTCATCTCGCCACGTACATCTGGGCGCCCTGGTTCTGAGGAAGGAGCTAAAACATGGCTAAGTTCTACAAGATCTGGCTCATTTTCGACCCCCGCCGCGTATTCGTGGCGCAGGGCGTCTTTCTGTTCCTTCTCGCGGCAATGATCCACCTGGTGGTTCTGTCGTCCGGTCTGAACTGGTTCGAGTCCGCCGCAATGACTGCAGGCTTCGGCAACTAAAGCCGAGACCCGTCCTTGACGGCAAGAACATCGCTGCGGGCGGTACGCCCGTTCCGCCCGCAGCCAATCGACGATTTCACTGACGGCTGACCGCACAGGGGATATGCCGCCACACGCGGAGACAGACGCATGGCTTTGCTAAGCTTCGAGAAAAAGTACCGCGTCCGCGGAGGGACGCTGATCGGCGGCGATCTGTTCGACTTCTGGGTAGGGCCCTTCTTCGTGGGTTTCTTCGGGGTCACGACAGCCTTTTTCGCCTTGTTGGGAACAATCCTTATCTTCTGGGGAGCTGCCATGGATGGCAACTTCAACCCCTGGACGATCAACATCGCGCCACCTGACCTTAGCTACGGGCTCGGGTTTGCGCCGCTCATGGAAGGCGGTCTTTGGCAGATCATCACGTTCTGCGCGATCGGGGCCTTCGTGTCCTGGGCCCTGCGCGAGGTCGAGATCTGCCGCAAGCTCGGCATCGGCTATCACGTGCCCTTCGCCTTCGGCGTGGCGATCTTCGCCTACGTGACGCTCGTGGTGTTCCGGCCGCTCCTGATGGGCGCCTGGGGCCATGGTTTCCCCTATGGCATCTTCAGTCACCTCGACTGGGTGTCGAACGTCGGCTACGCTTACCTGCACTTCCATTACAACCCGGCCCACATGATCGCGGTGACGTTCTTCTTCACCACGACCTTCGCGCTGGCGCTCCATGGCGGCCTGATCCTGTCGGCCGCCAACCCCGAGAAGGGGGAGGAGATGAAGACGCCCGATCACGAGGACACCTTCTTCCGTGACTTCATCGGCTATTCGATCGGAACGCTGGGCATTCACCGTGTCGGGCTCCTGCTGGCGCTGAACGCCGGCTTCTGGAGCGCGATCTGCATCATCATTTCCGGCCCCGTCTGGACGGCAGGTTGGCCCGAATGGTGGAACTGGTGGCTGACGCTGCCGATCTGGCCCGAGCCCGAGCTGCTCTACGACAGCACCGGCCTCGCCACCTACGGCACCAACGCGCCCGCGACCGTGGGAGGTAACTGAGCCATGGCTTACTTCGAATATCAGAACATCTTCACCCAGGTTCAGGTTCAGGGCGAACCTGAAATGGGGATGGAGCAGACCGGGGAGAACATCCTCGGCGGCGAACGCACCAGGAAGGCGGGGTTCTCGACCCTGCTGGGCTGGTTCGGCAACGCGCAGCTCGGGCCGATCTACCTGGGCTGGGCGGGTATCGTGAGCCTCGCCACGGGCCTGTTGTGGTTCAACATCGTCGGCTTCAACATGCTCAGCCAGGTGGACTGGTCGATTCCGGAATTCATCCGACAGCTGTTCTGGCTGGCGCTGGAACCGCCGGGTCCGGAGCACGGGCTCAGCATGCCGCCCCTGAATGACGGCGGATGGTACATCATCTCCAGCTTCTTCCTGCTGGTGTCGGTGATGGCGTGGTGGCTCAGGACCTATCTGCTCGCCGCGCAGCACAAGATGGGCAAGCACATCGCCTGGGCGTTCCTTGCCGCGATCTGGCTGTTCCTCGTCCTCGGCCTGTTCCGTCCCATCCTGATGGGCAGCTGGTCCGAGGCGGTGCCTTACGGGATCTTCCCGCACCTCGACTGGACGACGGCCTTCTCGATCCGCTACGGGAACCTCTACTATAACCCGTTCCACGCGCTTTCGATCGTGTTCCTCTACGGCTCCGTGCTGCTTTTCGCGATGCACGCGGCCACGATCCTCGCGGTTTCCCGCTACGGCGGCGACCGGGAGCTGGAGCAGATCGCCGACCGGGGAACGGCGTCCGAACGGGCGGGTCTCTTCTGGCGCTGGACCATGGGGTTCAACGCCACGATGGAGGGCATTCACCGCTGGGCCTGGTGGTTCGCCGTCCTGACGCCCATCACCGGCGGGATCGGCATCCTTCTCACCGGCACAGTCGTGGACAACTGGTTCATCTGGGCCATCGAACACAACTTCGCACCGGACTACCTTGGGGCCTATGGCTACGAAGCCTACGGAACCTACGGCGACTTCGGCGGCGTCCAGGGCGCGGGGGAGTAACCGATGTTTCCCAAGTGGTTTGACAAATGGAACTCGGACAACCCGACCAACATCTTCGGGCCGGCCATCGCGGTCGGGGTCGCTGGATCGGCGGTGTTCGTGGCGGCGATGATCGTCGGGTGGGGGCAACCCTTCCCCACGGACAGCCAGCAGACGGGTCCGCGCGGTACCGGCATGAGCGTGCCGGAGTTCGTGTCCGATCTCGAAGCGGGCGATCCGGCGATCGAGGACTTCGTCACCTCGGAGCCGATCGTTCCCACGGCAGGGTCCGCCCTGGCGATCGACACCCTCGAAGGGGTTCCGGACTCGCTGGCGAATGTCACGGTCGAGAACTACGAGCGCCTGCTCGAGGCCATGCGGTCCTGGACCGGGATCGAGGATCTGCTGGAGCCCGGCAACGACGGCTACCAGACCGAGGTCGCCTGGTCGATGATCGAGATGACCCAGAACATAAACCAGAACTGGGCGGCCCATGTTCAGGCCAACGCGGAGGTGGGAGTGACCTGTTACACCTGCCACCGCGGAGAGCCGGTGCCGAACAACATCTGGTTCCGGGTCGGGCCGGTCAACAACAACGCCGCCGGGTGGCCCGCCATCCAGAACCGGGTGACCATGACGTCCAACTTCACGTCGCTGCCCTCGACCTACCTGGAGCATTTCCTGCTGCAGGACGAGGACGGCTTCTACGGCGTCGCGCAGGTCCACGACCTCGCAAGCCGGGTTGAGAACCTCGAAGGCGATCCTCTCATCCAGCAGGCCGAAATGACCTATGCCTGGATGAACTACTTCTCCAATTCGCTGGGTGTGAACTGCGTGTTCTGCCACAACAGCCGCGCGTTCTACGACCCGACGCAGGTCACGCCGCAATGGTCGACCGCAAGCCTCGGCATCATCATGGTGCAGGAGCAGCTGGAACAATACATCCTGCCGCTCGAAGACGTTCTTCCGGCCGAACGCCTCGGCCCGATCTACGCCGATGTGCCGAAGCTCGCCTGCCGCACCTGTCACCAGGGCGAGCAGCAGCCTCTCAACGGTCTGAACGTCATCGCCAACTGGCCGGAGCTGGCCGTCCTCGACGACGTGCCCGACTACTCGGCCTTCGAGTGAGGCGATGGGGGCCTTGAGCCATAGCGAATACGGTCGCGGGCGGGTCATCCTGCCCTGGGCCATCCAGGAACCTTACGTCCCTTCGTAGGTCAACTGGAACCGCGGACAGGTGTCAGACCCTGCCCGCGGTTTTTCTTTTTCAAGACCCGGTTCGGGAGGGCCGACACATGAACGACCAGATCCACACCCCCATTCTCGATCGCGTGCGCTACCCTTCGGACCTGCGCCGCCTGAGCGACGCCGAACTGGCCCAATGCGCCGACGAACTGCGCGCCGAGACGATCAGCGCCGTTTCCGTGACCGGCGGTCATCTGGGCTCTTCGCTGGGTGTGGTGGAGCTGACGGTCGCCATCCACGCGGTCTTCAACACGCCCTATGACAAGCTCGTCTGGGACGTGGGCCACCAATGCTACCCCCACAAGATCGTCACCGGCCGCCGCGACCGCATCCGCACCTTGCGCCAGAAGGGCGGCCTGAGCGGGTTCACCAAGCGTTCCGAAAGCGATTACGACCCGTTCGGCGCGGCGCATTCCTCGACCTCGATCTCCGCCGCGCTGGGCTTTGCGATGGCGAGCGACATGGGCGAGGCCACGGGCGACGCCATCGCGGTCATCGGCGACGGGTCGATCAGCGCGGGCATGGCCTACGAGGCGCTGAACAACGCGGGCGATCTGGGCCGTCGGCTGTTCGTGATCCTCAACGACAACGAGATGAGCATCGCGCCGCCCGTGGGGGCGATGTCGCGCTATCTCTCGGGGCTCTACAAGGGCTCGCCGCTGCATACGCTGAAGGATATCGCCGACGGCGTCGCGGCGCATCTGCCCGAGCCGCTGCGCCACGGAGCCGAGCGCGCGAAGGAACTCGTGACCGGTCACCCGAAGTCGGCCACTCTCTTCGAGCACCTGGGCTTCACCTATATCGGCCCGGTCGATGGCCATGACATCCCGCAGCTCTTGCAGGTTCTGCGCGCGGCGAAGGCGCAGGCGACGGGGCCCGTCCTGATCCATGCCGTGACCGTGAAGGGCAAGGGCTACGCGCCCGCCGAAGGCGCCGACGACTGCTATCACGGGGTGGCGAAGTTCGACGTGAAAACCGGCGCGCAGAAGAAATCCCAGCCCAACGCGCCCAGCTATACCGGCGTCTTCGGCAAGACCCTGACCAAGCTGGCCGAGGCGGATTCGCGGATTGTCGGCGTGACGGCCGCCATGCCGGGGGGCACCGGCCTCAGCACGCTTCAGAAGGTCATGCCCGAACGTGTCTTCGACGTGGGCATCGCCGAACAGCACGCCGTCACCTTCTGTGGCGGCCTTGCGGCGGGAGGGCTCAAACCCTTCTGCGCGATCTATTCCAGCTTCCTTCAGCGCGGCTATGACCAGATCGTGCATGACGTGGCGCTACAGAACCTGCCCGTCCGCTTCATGATCGACCGCGCGGGCCTTGTGGGCGCGGATGGCCCCACCCATGCCGGTGCCTTCGACATCGGCTATCTTGCCGCGCTTCCCAACATGACCGTGATGGCCTGCGCCGACGAGGCGGAACTGGTGCACATGATGGCAACGGCCGCTGCCCATGACGACGGGCCCATCGCGCTGCGCTATCCGCGCGGCGAGGGCGTTGGCGTGGAGATGCCCGAGACGGGTGAGGTGCTGGAGATCGGCAAGGGGCGCGTCTTGCAGGAGGGTCATGACGTGGCGATCCTGTCCTTCGGCGCGCATCTGGCCGAGGCACGGGAAGCGGTGAAAGACCTCGAAGCCAAAGGCGTGTCGGTCACGCTTGCCGATGCGCGTTTCGCCAAGCCGCTCGACACGGGGCTGATCGACGATCTGATGGCGAACCACCGGGCGCTCATTACGGTTGAACAGGGCGCGATGCTGGGTTTCGGCGGGCTTGTCCTGCATCACCTCGCCGCAACGTCGCAACTCGACGGGCGCTGCGCGGTGCGCACGCTGCACCTGCCCGACCGCTTCATCGACCAGGCGAGCCCGGCGGAGATGTACGCCGAAGCCGGCCTGACCTCCGCCGATATCGCGGCCGCCGCGTTGCAGGCGATGGGCATCGCGACGATCCGCGATCCGCGCAAGGTCAGCGTCTGAGCCGGCACGACCCGGCAAAAGGAAAACGGCGCTCCGATCGGGGCGCCGTTGCGCGTTCGGGTGGAGGTTGGCTCAGGCGGTCACACCGCCGAAGATCGACCGCGCGTGATCCCGCAGATAGATCTGCAGCCACGGCGTGAAGCCGGAGGGTCGCTGCGCGACCTCTTCGGTCAGTTCGTCGAGCGGTTGCCAGATCGTGTCCATGACCTCGTCGGCGTTCGGCTCCGGCTCGATCCCCGGCGCGACCTCGCCCACGAAGATGTCGACGACCTCGTGCTCGATCAGCCCGCCGCCCACATCCGCGCGGTATTCCACCGTATCGCGGTATTCGAGCGCCATGCCGGTCAGGCCCAGTTCCTCCCCCAATCGCCGCGTGGCGCAATCCAGCGACGCCTCACCCCAGAACGGGTGCGTGCAGCAAGTGTTCGCCCAGAGCCCTGGCGTATGGTATTTGCCCATCGCCCGGCGCTGCAGCAGAACCTTGCCGTCCCGCATCAGGAAGACCGAGATCGCCTTGTGCCGGAGGCCGCGCCGATGCGCCTCCAGCTTTTCGATGGGCTGCAGTTGTCCGTCCACCCAGGTGGGGATGTCGATGCTCATACGCGCGTGGCCGATACCAGTCCTGTCAGATGGGCCAGATTCTTCACGCCGATCTTCAGATGCGCAAGGGGGCGGGCCTTGACCAGCTCCTTGTTCATGTAGGCCTCGAAGGTCAGGCGCTGCACATCCACGTCATGGCAGAGGCTGACGAAGCGTTCGCGCCGCTCGTCGGACTTGTAATAGGCGTCCTGCATCGCGCCGAGGATCTTGAAGACGTTCTTGTGCTCCCGCATGAAGAGTTTGCGGGCAAGCTTGAGGTCCTTGATCATGCCGGTCTGCAACTTGGCGGCGGCGGCGATGGCGGCGACGCGGCCGCCCACCATGGCGTAGTAGATGCCTTCGCCCGAGGACGGCGCGACGACGCCGGCCGCGTCCCCGGCCAGCACCACGTCGCGGCAATTGTCCCATTCTTCGAGTGGCTTGAGCGGGATCGGCGCGCCTTCACGGCGGATCGTCGGACAATCGGCGAGGCCCGATGCCTCGCGCAGATCGGCGGTCGCCTTCTTCAGGTCGACTTCCCTGACGAAGCTGCCCATGCCGACGCTGGCGGATTTGCCATGCGGAAAGACCCAGCCGTAGAAATCGGGCGAGATGCGGCCGTCATAGATCACGTCGCAGCGGTCGGGATGATACTCGCCACGGGGTCCGGGGCTTTCGATGATCTCGTGATAGGCGATGACGTAGGGGATCTTGTCGCCGTCCTTCACCTCTGTCCGCGCGACGTTCGACCGCGCGCCGTCTGCACCGATCACCATTTTCGTGGTCAGAATCCGGTCCTCCCCGCTTTCCTTGTCACGGTAGTGGACATGGGTGCCCGCCTTGTCGCGAGTGATGCGGGTGTAGGTGCCGGTAAAACGCTCGGCCCCGGCCTCCTGCGCCCGGTTGCGGAGAAATTCGTCGAAATGCTCCCGGTCGACCATGCCGACGAAGCCGTTCTCGATGGGGATGTCCACGCGGCGGCCCGTGGGCGAGATCATGCGCGCCGTGGTGATCTTGGCGACCAGTTGTTCCTCGGGGATGTGGAAATCCCGGATCAGGCGCGGCGGGATGGCACCGCCGCAGGGCTTGATCCGTCCCGCGCGGTCGATCAGCGCGACCTTGTGGCCGGACCGCGCGAGGTCTTCGGCGGCCGTGGCACCCGAGGGTCCACCCCCCACAACGACGACATCGTAAAGCATGGTCATTCTCCCGGAACAGCCGCGCCGCCCGGCGCGAGGGTTGGATCGCGGTCCATGATGCGGACCGCCATGACGGCCGAGGCGATGTAGAGCATGGCCTCGAGGACAAAGACGGTGCCGAAGGCGCTGGGGTCGGTCATGACCGTTCGCATGGCATCGGCCAGCGCGGCGCCCAGAAGGCCGCCGAAGCCTGCGGCGATGGCCTGCGCCGCGCCCCACAGACCCATGCGCGTGCCTTCGCGCTCGGCGCGACCTTCGCCCGCCAGCGCCATCATGGAGCCGATGGCGGCGACGGCGAACATGCCGTTGAAAAAGCCCATGAGGACGACGGCGGGCACCAAGGGCGCGCTCGGCCCGATCTGGCCCAGCGCGCTGATCAGCGCCAGCGCGCCGGCGGACCCGATGCATCCCGCCACGACCCATTGGCGCAGGGTGCCGATCCGCAGCGCGGTTCCGGCGATCCCCACCAGCACCATGCCGAGAAAGACGCCGCCGTTCTGCGCACCCGAGAGCGAGGTCGACTGACCGGGCGTGAATCCGAAGACGAGGCCGGAATAGGGCTCGAGGATCAGCTCCTGCATGAAATAGGCGGTCATGCTCAGGAACACGAAGATGGTGAACATCCGCGCCCGCGGTTCGGCCCAGACCTCCCTCAGACCTTCGAGAAACGGCGCGCTGTCCCGCGCGGGACGGGCGACCACGCGGCGTTCGATACCCCAGACGGCGAGGCAGGTCGCACCGAAGGCAAGCGCGGTGACGACGGCGACCACGCTCATCAGCCGCGCCGGCGTGTAGGGGTCGAGGAACTGCCCCGAGACCCCCGCCGTGACGGCGATGCCGAAGATCATCATCAGCCATGTGATCGTCGCGGCGGCAGGCCGGCGGCGCGGCGCGGTGGCCGTGGCCAGAAGCGCCAGCAGCGATGTGCCCGACGCGCCCACCCCGACACCGATGGCCGTGTAGGCGGCGATGGAGACCGTGAGGCCAAGGGCAAAGCTGCCCTCCATCAAAACGACGCCATAGGCCGCCGACAGACCGCCCAGCGCCAGGATCGCCATTCCGCCGATGATCCAGCGCGTCCGGTGCCCGCCGGTGTCCGACTTGTAGCCCCATTGCGGGCGCGACAGCTGGATGCCGTAATGAAGCGCCACGAGGAAGCCCGGCAGGACCGCGGGCAGGGCAAGCTCCACGACCATCAGGCGGTTGAGCGTCGAGGTGGTCAGAACGACGATCGCGCCCAGCGCCATCTGCACGACGCCGAGGCGGACGATCTGCGCCCAGGACAGCGTCGCGGCCCCGTTCATGGCCAACTCTCCAGCGAGCGCACCGCGAAGGCCGTGACCATCATGCCGGAGACATAGAGCGTGACGCCGACCCCGTTATACCATGGCGCCTTGCCTTTCGGGTCGCGCAGCAGAACCTGCATCGCGTAAAGCTGCGCGATCAGGGACATGGCGATGACGAGCCCGTGCCACGGGCGGTCCCAGACCATGTAAAGCAGGACGAAGACGATCAGCTGCGGGATGGCCATGACCACGCAGGCCAGTTTCGCCGCGCGTTCCGGGCCGAGCGTGACGGGCAGGGAGTTCACGCCCATCTGGCGGTCGCCCTCCAGTGCCTTGAAATCGTTGAGCGTCATGATCCCGTGGGCACCGATCCCGTAAAGAACCGCAACGATGATGACCGGCCATGACGGCGCGCCTGCGGCCAGGACGGCGGCGCCGGTGAACCATGGCAGCGTCTCGTAGCTGAGACCCACGAGGCCCGGACCCCAGAGACCCGAACGCTTCAGGCGGACCGGCTCGGCGGAATAGGCCCAGGCGGCGGCGATGGCGACCAGCGTCGCGCCGAAGCCCCATGGGCCAAGCGCCAGGCCGATAAAGGCGGCGAGGATCGACATGGCAATGGCGATCCAGAGACCCCAGCGACCGGGAATGCGCCCCGAGGGGATCGGTCGGTCGGGTTCGTTGATCGCATCCACGTGGCGGTCGCACCAGTCGTTCGCCGCCTGGCTCATGCCGCAGACGATGGGACCGGCGAGAATGACCCCGAGGATCAGCACCAGCCAGTTGCCGCCCGGCGCGACACCTGCGGACACCGCGCCGCAGAGATAGGCCCACATGGGCGGGAACCACGTGATGGGCTTGAGCAGGGTGAGCACTGCACGCGGTTCGGGCATGCTCCCGCTGCGGGCGGGGGTGAGGTCGGTCGTTACACTCATGAGTGTCAGGATAAGTTGACACAACCCGACTCGGCAAGTGTAAAATCAAGTTGACGCACACGAAAACGACCGGCGCATTTGCCGGCGCTTCAGGGGTGTTCGGGGGAGCGTCAGTCGGCCGGGTCGTTCTTGCTCAGAAGACCGTATTTCCGCAGCTTCACGTAAAGCGACTGGCGCGACAGGCCAAGCATCTCGGCGGCCGCGACGCGGTTGTTGTTGGTCAGTTCGACCGCCGTCTCGATACACATCTTCTCGACCACATCCGTGGTGGCCGAAACGATATCCTTCAGCGGTGCGGACCCGACAAGGTCCATCACGTTGCGCATCGCGTCATCGGACATCGGCGCGGCACCGGGCTGGTTCGATCCCTGCGGCGCGGTGTCCCGCATCACCTCGAGCCGCGAAGTGTCGCGCAGGACGACCGCGAAACCGGTGCCCGGCATGTGGGTCACCGAAAGCTCCACCGCCAGTTGCGAGCCGAACGCGCCCTCGAGCCGCGTGGAGTAGAGCCGCATCTTTCCCGACCGGGTCGCGTTGTCGATCATGACCTTCAGATCGACGCTGCCGCGCGACAGGAACTCGCCCAGCGACTTGCCCTTCACATCGCTCAGCTGGCCGGCATCGGTCAGGCTGAGAAAGGCGTCGTTCGCGGAGCGGATCACGCCGTGGACATCGGTGAAGACCATTGCGTCGGGCCCCTCGCGATAAACATGCGAAAGGGTCCGGGTCAGATCGGCGGCCACGGTTTCCGCGGTTTCCGACGTATCGATCCGGCACAGAAGCACCTTGTCGCCCGCGGCACGGAACACGATGGGTTCCAGCGCGACCTCGTTGCCGGACCGGCGCGCCTGCGCGGTCACCTGGCCCAGAGTCTCGTCGCCGGCGGCAAGAACCAGACCTTCGATGAACTCGCCGCGGCGCCGCCCGTCGAATTCCTGGGCGAAAGGGCTGCCCGTCAGAACGTCGGGATCGTCGCCAAGCAACCGCCCCGCGGCGGTGTTGAGGTCGAGGATCCGCCCGCTGGCCACTTCGACCAGCACGAAGGCGTCCCTGGTCGCCTCCATCACCACGCGATAGCGCGTCTCGTAATCCCGGTGGGTCTCGTAATCCTTTTCGAGCGCCAGCTGCGCCTTGACGAGGCGATGCTGCAACTCGGCGATCGGCCGCAGGTCGCGTCCGAGCATAAGGATGATGTCGGGATTGCCCGTCTTGTGGATCGTGTAGCGGATCGGGAATTCCCAATTCGCGTTGTCATAATGGTTGACCTCGATCGCGTCGGCCTTGGTCTTGCGGCCTTCGCGGTAGGCCTCCAGCTGCGTTTCGAGCTTTGTCAGGCTGTCATCGGCCATGAATTCGCGGATGTCGCGATTCTTCCAGTGGTCGAGCTGCCCCAGCGTCGGGTTCAGCGGATTCGTGATGACCGATTTGACGGTCCCCCGGGTGTCGAGCACGATGGCGATATCTGCCGCCGTGGTCACGATCTCGCTGAACTGGTCCGGCCCGATCTGCGGCGCCGAAGGCTGATCCCAGAAGTCTGATCCTCGCGTGTTCATACAGCATTCCCTGGCGGTCCGACCCGCGCTTGCAGAGACTCTCCGGGCGCCCCCGGCGCCCCGTCCTCGTTCCGTTTCATCAACCCGCAAGCCCTCAGAGCCGAAGGGACATCACGCACCACGTGGTCCACGCCGGTCATCGTCTTCAGGTTCCCCCCTCCTTCGACCAAGCTTCCGCCAAGGACGACTGGTGTCACCCGCGTGACGGAAGCCTTGATGGTCTCCACCAATTCCCTTGTGGTTGCAAGGGTCCTGCGCCCTGCTGCGGTGATCCCGATCATGTGATAGCGACTTTTCCGCACCTTTTCCGCGACCTGGCGGGGGGGCATGTCCATCGCGATGTCGACCGTGCAGCCAAGACGGCGCATCTGGTCGGCCACCACGAAGGTGCCGAGCGTGTGGTCCTCGACCCGCGGAATGATCAGCAGAACCTTGGCCTGTGCGGGCACCAGCCGTTCGCTGGCGGGCCGGGCCTCGATCTCGCGCCGGGGAGACGGGCCGTCGCGCAGCCCGCGCCCGAGGGCGCGCACGGTTTCCTGCAGCCGCGCGGTGACGATCGTGACATCCGCGAAACTGATGTCGTCTGCCATCCACCGCCGCCCGGCATGCTGCGCGATCTGCGGCAGGACCGTGTCGATGATATCCTCGGCCGGCACCCCGCCCTGTCGCATGCGTGCAAGAATGGCATGCCGGGTTTCGTCACGGTCGGACAGGAACGCGTCCCCCAGCAGTTCGAGCTGCTGCTCCATCGAGGGCTGTTTCGCACCCTTCTCGGACAACACGACCGAGATGGCCCTGATGGCAAGGCGCCCAACCTCGGCGTCGGGCAAACCGGATATGCCGGCGGCGTGGATTTTCGATTGTGCCGTCATGTTGGGTTCACCACGATCATCGCACGTCAAAAAGGTGGGTTTTCCGTCTCGTACGTAATCGCGTGCAATGCGTTTCCGTTTCATTCTCTGCCATTCACCCCAAGCTGTCAAAGAAAATGGACACCTGTGCGGTTTTGGAGCGGGGGCCCGTTCGTCGCACTCCCGGATATGGCGAAAAACCTCCAAATTTCAAGGGAAATGCGAAAAGTCTATGCGTTCGCCCGCCGCCAGGAACGATCCGCGAAGAGTGTAAGTTTTGATTGACACTATCCCCGTTTGCCCGCAGATTCCGGAGACAGACCAAGGGAATCGACACATCCATGGCGAGCGACACACTGGCACAGGTGCCGTCCAGGCAGCTTTACACACCCGAGGAGCGCGCGCGACGCGATGCAACGGTCTGGACCACCGTCCAGGGTGTTCTGGCGCCGCTTCAGTTCCTTGTCTTCCTGGCGTCCCTGGCGCTCGTCATCCGGTTCATGGTGACTGGCGCCGGCTATGACGCCGCGACGATCTCCATCATTTTCAAGACCTTCATCCTGCTGACGATCATGGTGACCGGCGCGATCTGGGAGAAGGTCGTGTTCGGCCAGTACCTCTTCGCGCCCGCCTTCTTCTGGGAGGACGTGTTCAGCTTCGCGGTCATCGCCCTGCACCTGACCTACGTTTGGTCGCTGCTGGCCGGCTGGCCCCACGATCAGCAGATGTGGATCGCGCTCGCGGCCTACGCCGCCTACGTCGTCAACGCCGGGCAGTTCCTGTGGAAGCTCCGTATGGCCCGCCTCGAGGCGGAGGGCACGTCATGAACAGTCCGGCGAACATCAAGGGCACAAGCTGCCGGGACGCCCCCGTCCTGAAGGAGCGCGGACAGCGCGAGGTGTTCTGCGGCCTCACCGGGATCATCTGGCTTCACCGCAAGATGCAGGACGCCTTCTTCCTCGTGGTGGGCTCGCGCACCTGCGCGCATCTCCTGCAATCGGCCGCCGGAGTGATGATCTTCGCCGAGCCGCGCTTCGGCACGGCGATCCTCGAGGAAGGCGACCTCGCCGGCATGGCCGACGCCCATGAGGAACTCGACCGCGAGGTCGAAAAGCTCCTCAGCCGCCGCCCCGACATCAAGCAGCTGTTTCTCGTCGGCTCCTGCCCGTCGGAGGTCATCAAGCTCGACCTCGCGCGCGCAGCCGAGCGGCTGACGCAGGTGCACGCGCCCCATGTGCGGGTGCTGAACTATTCCGGCTCCGGGATCGAAACGACCTTCACGCAAGGGGAGGACGCATGCCTCGCCTCCATGGTGCCGGTCTTGCGCGCCACAGAGGACCGCGAGCTTCTGCTGGTCGGCGCGCTGCCCGACGTGGTCGAGGATCAGGCGGTCTCGCTTCTGACGAAGATGGGCATCGGCCCGATCCGCGTCCTGCCAGCCGCCCGCAGCGCCGAGGCGCCCGGCGTGGGCAAGAACACCGTCTTCGCCTGCCTCCAGCCCTTCCTCGGCGATACTGCCGCGGCGCTGGAACGGCGCGGCGCGCGCATGATCCAGGCGCCCTTTCCCTTCGGCGAGGAAGGCACCACGCTCTGGCTCAAGGCCATCGCCGATGAGTTCGGCGTCGACGACGCGACCTTCGACGCGGTCACGGCCGCGCCCCGCGCCCGCGCCCGGACAGCCATCGCCAACGCGTCGGAGCATCTGCGCGGCAAGACCATCTTCTTCATGCCGGACAGCCAGCTCGAAATCCCGCTGGCGCGCTTCCTCGTCCGCGAATGCGGCATGGAAGCGATCGAGATCGGCCAGCCCTACATCCACAAGGGCCTCGTGGGTCCCGATCTCGACCTGATCCCCACCGGTCCGACGATCTCGGAAGGCCAGGATGTCGACCTGCAGCTCGACCGCGTCCGCGCCGCGCGGCCCGACCTGACGGTCTGCGGTCTCGGCCTCGCCAATCCGCTCGAGGCGGAGGGGCTGACGACGAAATGGGCGATCGAACTGGTCTTCACGCCGGTCCATTTCTACGAACAGGCCGGCGATCTCGCAGGCCTCTTCAGCCGCCCGCTGCGCCGCCGCGCCCTTCTCAAGCTGGAGGCCGCCGAATGACCCGCTCCTTCATCTTTCCAAAAATCCGCCGGGGTCCGGGGCAGCGCCCCGGGGGTCTGACATGAAGCTCACCGTCTGGACATATGAAGGCCCGCCCCATGTCGGCGCCATGCGCGTCGCCACCGCCATGACGGACCTGCATTACGTTCTTCACGCGCCGCAGGGCGACACCTATGCCGACCTGCTCTTCACCATGATCGAGCGGCGCGACCATCGCCCGCCGGTCACCTACACGACCTTCGAAGGACGCGATCTGGGCGAGGACACCGCCGGCATCTTCAAGAAGACCTGCCAGGACGCCTATGACCGGTTCAAGCCGCAGGCGCTCATCGTCGGCGCCTCCTGCACGGCCGAACTGATCCAGGACGACCCCGGCGGCCTTGCCGAGACCATGGGCATTCCCGTCCCGGTCGTGGCGCTGGAGCTTCCGTCCTACCAGCGGAAGGAAAACTTCGGCACCGACGAGACGTTCTATCAACTCGTCCGCGCACTGGCGCGACCGATGGACAAGACGCCTGAGATCACCGCCAACCTGATCGGTCCCCTCGCGCTGGGCTTCCGCCACCGCGACGACATCGAGGAGGTGAAGGGCCTGCTCTACGAGATGGGGATCGGCATCAACGTGGTGGCCCCGTTCGGCGCGACGCCCGAGGATCTGACCCGGCTGGGACAGGCGCATGTCAACATCGTGATGTATCCCGAACATGCCGAAACCGCCGCCCGCCACATGGAGCGGACGCTGGGCATCCCCTACACGAAGACGGTTCCGATCGGCGTCGGCGCGACCCATGATTTCGTGGCCGAAGTGGCTCGAATCTGCGGTGTAGAGCCGAAAAAGGACCTTTCCCGCCTGCGCCAGCCCTGGTGGTCGAAGTCGGTCGACTCGACCTACCTGACCGGCAAGCGCGTGTTCCTCTTCGGTGACGCCACCCATGTGAAGACCGCCGCCCGCATCGCGCGCGACGAGATGGGTTTCGAGGTGGTGGGCCTTGGCTGCTACAACCGCGAATTCGCCCGCTCCATCCGCGAGCTGGGCCGCGAGTTCGGCGTCGAGCCGCTGATCACCGACGATTACCTCGAGGTGGAGAAGGCCATCGAGGAGGCCTCGCCGGAAATGATCCTCGGCACGCAGATGGAGCGCCATATCGGCAAGCGCCTCGGCATCCCCTGCGCGGTGATCTCGGCGCCGGTCCATGTGCAGGACTTCCCCGCGCGCTACTCGCCCCAGATGGGCTGGGAAGGCGCGAACGTCATCTTCGACACCTGGATCCATCCGCTGGTCATGGGGCTGGAAGAGCACCTTCTGGCCATGTTCCGGGAGGATTTCGAGTTCCACGACGAGGCGGGGCCAAGCCATCACGGCGGACATGCGCCCAAGCCCGTCAGCGCGGAACCGGCAGGCGCCGCGCCCGTGGCGGAGGTCGCCCCCGAAGAGCGTATTTCCGGAAAGATGAAGGAGCCGGATGGCGCCGAAGCGGCCGGGACCGGTTCCGACGTTATGGTCTGGCTCGCCGATGCCGAGCGCGAGTTGAAGAAGATCCCGTTCTTCGTGCGCGGCAAGGCCAAGCGGAACACCGAGAAATACGCCGCCGAGCGCGGTGTCAGCGAGATCAGCGTGGACACCCTCTACGAAGCGAAGGCCCATTTTGCGCGGTGATGGAGATCATATCCCCGGCTACCGCGTGGTAATCGTCACGCTGGACAGCCACGCGGCGGGACCCGCGGCGCGGGTGTCCGAGCGGCTGGCCGCGGAATTCCCGGGTCTGAACGTGTCCGTTCATGCCTCCGCCGAATGGGCCGAGAACCCGGAGGCGCTGGAAGAGGCGCGGCTGGCGGTGCGCCATGGCGACATCATCGTGGCGAACCTCCTGTTCATCGAAGAGCATATCACCGCGATCCTGCCCGAGTTGCAGGCGCGGCGCGACCAGTGCGACGCCATGATCGGCGTGATCTCGGCCCGCGAAGTCGTGCAGCTGACCCGGATGGGCGAGCTCGACATGATGAAGCCCGCCACGGGGCCCATGAGGCTTTTGAAGAAGCTGCGCGGCTCCAAGGGGCCCTCGGCCAATTCCGGCGAAAAGCAGATGAAGCTGCTGCGCCGTCTGCCCAAGATCCTCAAGTTCATCCCCGGCAAGGCGCAGGACCTGCGCGCCTGGTTCCTGACGATGCAGTACTGGCTGGGCGGGTCGGACGACAACGTGGAGCAGATGGTGCGCTTTCTCGTGGGCACCTATGCGAGCGACCGCGCCTTCAAGGGCGCCAAGGCCGAGGCGCCGATCGACTATCCGGAGGTGGGACTTTATCACCCCGATCTGCCGGGGCACCGGATCACGACTGATGTCGAGGATCTTCCGAACCCCGAAAACCCGGTGGCGACCGTCGGGCTGCTGATGATGCGCAGCTACGTGCTGGCCTCCGACACGGCCCATTACGATGGCGTCATCCGCAAGATGCAGGATGCGGGCCTTGCCGTCATTCCGGCCTTTGCGGGCGGTCTGGACGGGCGCCCGGCGATGTCCGCCTATTTCGAGGGCGGGCGCATCGACGCGCTGGTCTCTCTCACCGGGTTCAGCCTGATCGGCGGGCCGGCCTACAATGACAGCGCCGCGGCCGTGGAGGTCCTGAAGGGCCTCGACGTTCCCTATATCGCAGCCCATCCGATCGAGTTCCAGACGCTGGGGCAATGGGCCTCGTCCGAAGGGGGCCTCGGACCGGTCGAGACGACGATGCTGGTGGCCCTGCCTGAGATCGACGGTGCGACGAACCCAACGGTGTTCGGTGGCCGTCACGGGCCCGAGGGTTGCCAGGGATGCTCCTACAACTGCCCGCGGTCTTCCGACACCAAGGCGATGGCGCCCTGCCTGGAGCGGATCGACAGCCTTGTGGAAAAGACCCGGCGCCTGGCCCTGCTGCGCCGCAAGAAGAACGCCGAGAAGAAGGTGGGCATCGTGCTCTTCGGGTTCCCGCCCAATGCGGGCGCCGTGGGCACGGCGGCCTATCTCAGCGTGTTCGAGAGCCTCTACAACACGCTCACCCGGATGAAGGCCGACGGTTATGACGTCGAGCTTCCCGCCTCGGTCGACGACCTGCGCCACGCGGTCCTGCACGGCAACGCCAAGCAATACGGGCAGGAGGCGAATGTCGCCGCCCATGTCGATGCCGACACCATCGTTCGCAACACCCCGCCGCTGAAGGCGATCGAAAGCGTCTGGGGCCCGGCACCCGGCAAGATCCAGTCCGACGGGCGCGGCGTCTTTGTCCTGGGCCAGCATTTCGGCAATGTCTTCGTGGGTGTGCAGCCGACCTTCGGCTATGAAGGCGACCCCATGCGGCTTCTGTTCGAGAAGGGTTTCGCGCCGACGCATGCCTTCACGCAATTCTATCTCTGGCTCAGGAATACCTTTCAGGCCGATGTCCTGCTGCATTTCGGGATGCATGGCGCGCTGGAATTCATGCCCGGCAAGCAGGCGGGCCTTGGTGCGCGTGACTGGCCCGACCGGCTGATCGGCGAATTGCCGAACGTCTATCTCTATGCCGCCAACAACCCGTCCGAGGCGACGCTGGCCAAGCGGCGGTCGAACGCGGTGACGATCACGCATCTGACCCCGCCGCTGGCGGCTGCGGGTCTCTACAAGGGTTTGCTGGAGCTCAAGGATTCGCTCACCCGCTGGCGGCGGCTCGCCCCTGATGCCGCCGAGCGGACAGAGCTTGCAGAGCTGATCGCGACGCAGGCCGAGGCCGTCGATCTGCAGGAGCGCGACCCGGACCGCCTGTGGCTGACGCTGCTGGAGACCGAGGACGCGCTGATCCCCGACGGGCTGCATGTCGTGGGCCGCCCCATGGCCGAGGCCGAGCTGCAGGAACACCTGCGCGTCATGGCCGAGACCGATGCCGAAACCCGCGCCCGGATCGAGCACATGCTGCGTCAGCAGACGGAGTTGACCGGTCTGATGCGCGCGCTGTCGGGCCATTTCATCGAACCGGTTCCCGGCGGCGACCTGATCCGGTCGCCCGAGATCCTGCCCACCGGGCGCAATATCCACGCCTTCGACCCGTTCCGCATGCCGACCGCCTTCGCGCTTGCGGACGGTGCGAAACAGGCCGATCGGTTGATCGAAGCTGCGGGCGAGATGCCCCGTTCCATCGCGCTGGTGCTTTGGGGGTCGGACAACATCAAGTCGGATGGCGGGCCGATTTCACAGGCGCTCGCGCTGATGGGCGCCTGCCCGCGGTTCGACGGCTACGGCCGGCTTTGCGGCGCGGACCTGATCCCGCTGGAACAGCTGGGCCGCCCGCGCATCGATGTGGTGATGACGCTGTCGGGCATCTTCCGGGATCTTCTGCCCTTGCAGACGCGGATGCTGGCCGAGGCCGCCTACAAGGCCGCAACCGCCGATGAGCCGGTGGAGAAGAACTTCGTCCGCGCCCACGCGCTCGACTATGCCCAGCGGATGGGCGTCGGCATGGAGGAAGCCGCACTTCGCGTCTTTTCCAATGCCGAGGGCGCCTATGGCTCCAACGTCAACGCGCTGGTGGACAGCGGAGCCTGGGGCGAGGAGGACGAGCTGGCCGACGCCTACCAGGCGCGCAAGAGCTTCGCCTACGGCATGGACGGCAAGGCCAAGAAGAACGCGGGCCTTTTGCAGAATGCACTGAAGGACGTCGATCTGGCCTACCAGAACCTCGAGAGTGTCGAACTGGGCGTGACCACGGTCGACCACTACTTCGACACGCTCGGCGGGATTTCCCGCGCGGTCAAGCGCGCCAAGGGCGGGAAGGAAGCCCCCGTCTTCATCGGCGACCAGACCCGCGGCGAGGGCAAGGTGCGCACCCTGCAGGAGCAGGTGGCGCTGGAAACCCGCTCGCGCAGCCTGAACCCCAAGTGGTTCGAGGGCCTGCTGAAGCACGGTCACGAGGGCGTGCGCCAGATCGAGGCGCAGGTGACGAACACGCTGGGCTGGTCGGCGACGACCGGACAGGTGGAGCCGTGGGTCTATCAACGTCTGAGCGAGACCTTCGTTCTCGACGAGGACATGCGCCGCCGCATGGCCGAGCTGAACCCGCAGGCCTCCGCCCGGATGGCCAACCGCCTGCTGGAGGCGTTCGAACGCAACTACTGGCACCCCGACGACGAGACACTCGCCGCGCTTCAGGCTGGCGCGGACGAGCTTGAGGACACGCTGGAGGGATTGACGCCAGGTTTGGCCCCCGGCCTGGCCGCCGAATAGGAGAGGAACGACGATGCTGGACGAAAAGAACCCCCCCGCCGCCCGCGCCGCCATGCGCGAGGCCGCCGGTCTCGCCGCCCGGGGCATCGGCGCACCGCCCATCCTCAGGAAGGGCGAGGATGGCGAAGGCTCGCTTCAGGTGCATCAGGACGCCTCGATGAAGATCGAGGGCGCCAAGGTCTTCGCCGTTTACGGCAAGGGCGGGATCGGCAAGTCGACGACCTCCTCGAACCTGTCGGCCGCGTTCTCCAAACTGGGCAAGAAGGTCCTGCAGATCGGCTGCGACCCCAAGCATGACAGCACCTTCACGCTGACGGGCCACCTCCAGCCCACGGTGATCGACATCCTCAAGGACGTCGATTTCCACGCCGAGGAACTGCGCCCCGAGGATTTCATGGCCGAGGGCTATAACGGCGTCATGTGTATCGAGGCCGGCGGCCCGCCCGCGGGCACCGGTTGCGGTGGGTATGTCGTGGGCCAGACGGTGAAACTGCTGAAGCAGCATCACCTGCTGGAGGACACCGACGTGGTTCTTTTCGACGTGCTGGGTGACGTGGTCTGCGGCGGGTTCGCAGCACCACTTCAGCATGCCGACCGGGCGTTGATCGTGACGGCCAACGATTTCGACTCGATCTACGCGATGAACCGGATCATCGCCGCCGTGCAGGCGAAGTCGAAAAACTACAACGTCCGCCTTGCCGGTTGCGTCGCCAACCGGTCGAAGGACACCGACGAGGTCGACCGCTTCTGCGAGCGCACGGCGTTCAAGCGGATCGGTCACATGCCCGACGTGGACGCCATCCGCCGGTCGCGCCTGAAGAAGAAGACGCTTTTCGAGATGCCCGACGACGAGGACATCGTGCAGTGCCGGGCCGAGTACATGCGTCTGGCCGACCTGATGTGGAAGGGCACCGAAGCGCTGACGCCGCAGCCGCTGGAAGACCGCGACATCTTCGAGCTTCTGGGGTTCGATTGATGGTGGCGACGCCCACATACGGCGCCACGCGTGACCGGGTCGAGGCCTATTTCGACGGCACCGCAACCAAGACATGGGAGCGGCTGACGTCCGACGCGCCCGTGTCCGGCATCCGCCAGACGGTGCGCGAGGGCCGCGACCGGATGCGCGCGATCATGCTGTCGCGCCTGCCCAAGGACCTGACCGGCGCCCGCGTTCTGGACGCGGGCTGCGGCACCGGCGCAATGACCGAGGAACTGGCGCGCCGCGGCGCGCGGGTGACGGCCATCGACATCTCGCCGCAGCTTGTGGAGATCGCCGAGAGGCGCATCCCCGAGGCGCTGCACGGGCAGATCGAATTCACCTCGGGCGACATGCTGTCCCCCGATCTGGGCCGCTTCGACCACGTCATGGCGATGGATTCGATGATCTACTACACAGACGACGATCTGGGTCAGGCGCTTGCCGGCCTGTCGGCGCGGGTCTCGACCTCCATCGTCTTTACCGTCGCACCGCGCACGCCCTTCCTGATGGCGTTCTTCACCGTCGGAAAGCTCTTCCCGCGCTCCGACCGGTCGCCCACGATGATCCCCCATTCGCCCCGCCGCATTGCCCGAAAAACGGCTCTGCACGGCGGAACAGGCTCCGTTTCCGAGATCGAGCGCGTCAGCCGCGGATTCTATATCTCGACCTGTCTGGAGTACCGCGTATGAGCCTGCTCAAGCGCATATCGATCAAGTATCTGCCCTTCGCGGACGCGGCCAGCGACGACTTTCCGTTGAGCCAGCTTCTGCGCCTCAGCCTGTTCCAGGTCTCGGTCGGCATGGCCGCCGTGATGCTGCTCGGCACCCTGAACCGCGTGATGATCGTGGAGCTTCAGGTCTCGGCCTTCCTCGTGGCCGCGATGGTGGCGCTGCCGGTGCTGATCGCGCCGTTCCGCGCGCTCCTGGGCTTCA
This sequence comes from Rhodobacteraceae bacterium HLUCCO18, assembly GCA_001314805.1. Taxonomy (GTDB): domain Bacteria; phylum Pseudomonadota; class Alphaproteobacteria; order Rhodobacterales; family Rhodobacteraceae; genus Roseibacterium. The sequence continues at coordinate 81,044 of LJSY01000002.1, forward strand.
AGTCCGACACCTACAAATCCGCCATCGGATGGAAGCGCATCCCCTATCTCTGGTTCGGAACGCTCTGGCAGTTCGGAGGTCTTGCGATCATGCCAGCCTCGCTGCTGGTGCTGGGCGGCGACGTCACGCAGGTGCGCTACGACATCCCCTATGCCGGCGAGGCGCTGGCCGGGTTGGCCTTCCTGATGACCGGGATCGGCATGCACATGACCCAGACCGCGGGTCTGGCGCTGGCTGCGGACCGCGCGACGGATGAGACCCGCCCGCGCGTCGTCGCCCTGCTTTACGTGATGTTCCTTGTGGGCATGGGCGTGTCGGCGGTGGTCATCGGCTACCTCCTGCGCCAGTTCACGCCGCTGGAGCTGATCCAGGTGATCCAGGGCACGGCCGTCCTGACCGTCGTTCTGAACGTCACCGCGCTCTGGAAGCAGGAGCGCGTGCGCCCGATGACCAAGGCGCAGCGCGAAGAGCCGAGCCCAAGCTTCTCCGACGCATGGGCCGACTATTCCAGCGGCGGCACGGCCGGGCGTCTCCTGGTCGTCGTGTTCCTCGGGACCATGGCCTTCAACATGCAGGACGTCCTGCTCGAGCCCTATGGCGGCGAGATCCTCGGCCTGTCGGTGTCGGCAACGACTCTCCTGACGGCCACCTGGGCGCTGGGCGCGCTTGTGGGTTTCGCCCTTGCGGCGCGCTGGCTTGCCGACGGCATCAACCCTTACCGCATGGGCGCACGCGGCATCCTTGCCGGTCTCGTCGCCTTTTCCGCGGTGATCTTCGCCAACCCCTGGAATTCGCCCGAGCTGTTCTTTGCCGGGGCTGCGCTGATCGGCTTCGGCGGTGGTCTGTTCTCCGTGGCGACGCTGACGGCGGCGATGACCATGCCCTCGGCCGGAAAGGCCGGAAAGGGGCTCGCGCTGGGCGCATGGGGCGCGGCGCAGGCCACCGCGGCGGGCGTCTCCATCGCCATCGGCGGCGGTATCCGCGACGTGGTGAACGCAATGGCCACCAGCGGACAACTGGGCGAGGCGCTGGCCAATCCCGCGACCGGCTACTCGGTCGTCTACCACCTCGAGATACTGCTCCTCTTCATGACGCTGGTGGCCCTCGGGCCGCTGGTGCGAACCGCAACGACCAATTCCAACCGGGCGACGGGCAAGATCGGGCTCGCCGATTTACCCACTTAGCCGGGCCCACATGAAACGCCGAGCCCCGAAAGGACAACACCATGGTTAACGCATTCTTCGGCAACTTCGATCTGGCCAGCCTGTCGATCTGGCTGTTCTGGATATTCTTCGCGCTGCTGATCTACTACCTGCAGACGGAGAACATGCGCGAAGGCTATCCGCTGGAAAACGAGGACGGCACCGCAGCCCCGAACCAGGGCCCGTTCCCCGTTCCCGACGCCAAGACCTTCGTCCTGCCCCACGGACGCGGCGAAGTGGTCGTGCCTTCGGCCGAGAACGAGGCCGCGCACCGGCGCGACAACCTCGCGATGCAGAAGGCCGCGTTTTCCGCCGGCAACGGCTACCCCTATGATCCGACCGGCGACCCGATGGTCGACGGGATCGGGCCCGCGTCGTGGACGCCGCGCGCCGACGTCCCGGAACTGGATGGGCACGGCCATCCCAAGATCGTTCCGATGGGTCAGACCGAGGCCTATCGCGTCAGCGCAGGGCGCGACCCGCGCGGCCTGCCCGTAATGGCCGGCGATGGCGAGGTCGTGGGCACCGTGTCGGACATGTGGATCGACGCGCCCGAACAGCTGGTCCGCTACATCGAGATGGACCTTGATGCGGATCATGGTGGCGGCACGCGGCTGGTGCCAATCCATTTTTGCAAGATCGGGTTCAAGAAGGTGAAGATCAACGCCGTCTTCGGCAAGCACTTCGCCGGCGTTCCGGTGACCAAGTCGCCGAACCAGATCACGAAACTCGAGGAAGAGAAAATCTCCGCCTACTATGGTGGCGGCATTCTCTACGCCTCCGAAGACAGGATCGATCCGCTGCTCTGAGCAGCGGGTCACCGCAACGACCGCAGGAGGACCGAAACGATGCCGCATGACCACGACGACTTTCAGACCGAGCCCGTCCGTGGACTGCCCGAGAACCTGCCTGAGGGCGAACACATCCTCTGGCAGGGACAGCCGAACTGGTGGGCGCTGACGAAGGACTCCCTCAGCTTCTGGTGGGTGGCGGGCTATTTCGTCTTTCTCTTCGCCTGGCGCACCATCGGCGGTGCGGCGACGGAGACATGGACGCAAAGCGCGACCGCCGCGTCGTTCTTCCTCGTGCTGGGGGCCATCGTCTGCGCGATCCTGCTGATCGTGGGGGTGATCCAGGCGAAATCGACCGTCTACACGCTGACCAACCGCCGCATCGCCATGCGGATCGGCGCGGCGCTTACCATGACGCTGAACCTGCCATTCCGTAAGATCCGCAACGCCAACCTGGCGCTGCGCAAGGACGGTACCGGGACCATCGCACTCGAGATGACGCAGGAGCCGGGCGCGCTTCGCCTGTCCTACGTCATGACGTGGCCGCATGTGCGGCCGTGGCGGATGAAGCACACCGAGCCCGCGCTCCGCTGCATTCCCGATGCGGCCGAGGTGGCGAGGCTTTTCGCCGATGCGGCCGAAACCGCCGTGTCCGAACCTGTCATCGAGGCCGTGCCCCAGGCACAGCCCGTCGCAGCGGAGTAAGCGCCATGGCCGAGACCCGGAACTATTCCCGCGCCGAACAGAAGCTCGTCGAGCGCGACAAGGAGATGGTGCCGACCATCCTCGTGCGCGCGATGTTCCTGATGTGCCTCTGCGTCCTGATCATCGTGGGCTATGCCCGCCTGACGGACCGCCCGCTGTCGGCCACGCCGCCGTCCGAGGACGTGACACCCATCGTGCATGAACGGACGATCCGCATCTTCGGGGAAATGGACGGCTCCGCCCGCGTCATCGACGTGGACGGGACCCTGATCGCCGACCTGGCGTCCGATGAGGGCGGGTTCGTCGCAGGTATCTATCGCGTGCTGGAACGCGAACGTGGGGCCGTGGGCCTCGATGCATCCGAGCCTATCCGGCTGGTGCGCTTTTCAGACGGGCGCATCGGGCTTCGCGATGATCACACCGACTTCAGGGCCGAGCTTTTCGGCTTCGGGGCGGACAACGAGGCGGTGTTCGCCCGCCTCCTGGAGGAATGACCATGGGACTATTGACGAGGGAGTTCGAGACAGCGCCCTGCGTGGTGGAGGTAAGTCACCGCTTCGACAGCCTGCACGCGCATGTGAAGTTCCTGAACGGCGCCACGATCAATCCGGGCGACGAGGTTCTGGTGCAGGGCCCGCCGGTGATGGCGCCCTACGGCGAGGTCGTGCGCGAGGAGCGCGTGGCCCGCATCACCCGCGCCTCGAAGGTCGAGCAGTTCTGGACCCGAATGACCGGTGACTTCGAGTTCATGGAGCTCTGCGAGTTCTCGTTCAGCGATGACGTGGACGCGGAAGACGCGCCCGGAAACGAGCCCGCGCCTCAAGTGGCGCGAAGTGCGGTAGGCGAGAAAGGAGTCACGGCATGAGGGACCTTCAGCATTCCGCCGACGCCTCCACCGTCGAAGAGGCGATGGCCGCGCAGAATTACGAACAGGCCATCGTCGACAGCGAAGGCGCGACCGCGCTGGCCATGCAGAACACGCTGCTGACGCCGCGCTTCTACACCACCGATTTCGACGAGATGGACGCCATCGACGTCACCCCCGTCCGCGAGGACTGGGACAAGCTCATCGCGCAGATGAAGGCCGACCCCAACAAGGGCCATTTCAAGAAGAACGAGGACTGGGACCATATCGACTGGGAGAACATGGAGCCCAAGCTGAAGGCCGAGTTCATCGACTTCCTCGTGTCCTCCTGCACCGCCGAGTTCTCGGGCTGCGTTCTCTACAAGGAGATGAAGCGGCGCGGCAACAACGAGGACATCGTCACGCTGTTCCAGCTGATGGCGCGGGACGAGGCGCGGCATGCGGGCTTCATCAACGACGCGCTGCGCGAGGCGGGGATCGCGGTGAACCTCGGGTTCCTGACGCAGAAGAAGAAGTACACCTACTTCCGGCCCAAGTTCATCTATTACGCCACCTACCTGTCGGAAAAGATCGGCTACGCCCGTTACATCACCATCTTCCGCCACCTCGAGAAGCAACCCGAGCATCGGTTCCACCCGATCTTCAAGTGGTTCAAGGAGTGGTGCAACGACGAGTTCAGCCATGGCGAGGCCTTCGCGCTCCTGATGAAGACCGACCCGAAGCTGACCCAGAGCTTCACCAACAAGCTCTGGATCAAGTTCTTCCTGACGGCGGTATATTCCACGATGTACGTGCGCGACCATCAGCGCCCGGCCTTCCATGCCGCCCTCGGCGTCGATCCGGACTGGTATGCCCATGAGGTCTTCACCAAGACCTCCGAGATCTCGAAGCAGGTGTTCCCGATCACGCTCGATATCGATCACCCGCGCTGGCAGAAGGGGCTCGAGGCGCTGCAACGCGCCAATGTGGACCTCGCCTCGGCCAAGAAGTCGGGGAATGTCTTCCAGCGCGTGGGGGCGAGCGCCCGGGCCGCGATGGCCTTCGTCAGCCTCTACACGATCCCCGCCAAGCAGCACCGCGTTCCGGTGCAGACCCGACTGGAGCCCGCCTACTGATGCTCGGTTCGCCCTGGATCGCGGCGCTGGTCGCCCTTTTTCTGTGGTGGTTCTCCACCGGGGCGATCCTGCTCGCGGTCCGGCGCGTCGACCGTGAAGGCGCGGTTGCCCGGCTCTGGGCGGTTCTGTGGAACCTGCCCGTGCTGATCCTGGGCGGCCTGGGCTTCGTCGATACGCTGGGCAATGACAGCCTCGCCGGGGTCTACGTCGCCTTCCTGTCGGCGCTGGCGCTCTGGGGCTGGATCGAACTGGCGTTCCTGACCGGTGTCATTACTGGCCCGGTGCGCCAGCCGCTGCGTGACGGTGTCCCGGAATGGGAACGCTTCATCCGCGCGTGGGGCACCATCGCCTATCACGAGATGCTTCTGGCCTTCACGCTGATCACGATGATCGTGGCAAGCGTGGGCGCCGAGAACCAGTTCGGCATGTGGACCTTCGCGGTGCTCTTCGCCGCCAGGGTCAGCGCCAAGCTGAACCTCTATCTGGGCGTGCGGAAGATCAACGTGGAGTTCATTCCCGAACACCTCAACCACCTGCCCAGCCATTTCCGCATCGCGCGGATGAACTGGCTGTTTCCGATCTCCATCACCGGCCTGAGCGTCGCCGCGGCCTACTGGCTCGGCCATGTCGCCGCCGCCGGAAGCCCGGCCGAGGCGGTCGGTTTCGCACTTCTGGGCGCGCTGACCGCGCTCGCCCTTCTGGAGCACTGGTTCATGGTGCTCCCCCTACCGGACGAGAGGCTGTGGCGCTGGATGCTGCCCGACCGTTCAACGCCAACCCAAGCAATGAAGACAAGCGAGGAAGCCCCATGAACTTTGACAAGCTGTTTCAAGCCCAGCTCGATCAACTGAAGGACGAGGGCAACTATCGCATCTTCGCCGAACTGCAGCGCAAGTGTGGGGCTTTCCCAAGGGTCCGCAACCATTCTGACGGTCAGGATGAGGTGACGGTGTGGTGTTCCAACGACTACCTCGGCATGGGTCAGCACCCGACGGTGATCGAGGCGATGCGCAGCACCGTCGCCGAATGCGGCACCGGGGCCGGGGGCACGCGCAACATCTCGGGCAACGCGTGGCACCACAAGCAGCTTGAGGCGGAGCTTGCCGACCTCCACCAGAAGGAAGACGCGCTTCTGTTCACCTCCGGCTACGTCTCGAACTGGGCGGCGCTGTCGACGCTGGGCTCGCGCCTGCCCAACGCGGTGATCCTGTCCGATGAGCTGAACCACGCGTCGATGATCGAGGGCATCCGCCACGCCCGCTGCCAGAAGGTCATCTGGAAGCACAACGACCCCGAGGATCTGGACCGCAAGCTCGCCGCGCTGCCCGCCAACGCCACCAGGATCGTGGCCTTCGAATCCGTCTATTCGATGGACGGCGACATCGCCCCGATCAAGGAGATCCTCGATGTCTGCGACAAGCATGGCGCCATGTCCTATATCGACGAGGTCCACGCGGTCGGCATGTACGGCCCGCGCGGCGGCGGCGTGGCCGAGCGCGAGGGGCTGATGGACCGCATCACCCTGATCGAGGGCACGCTGGGCAAGGCCTTCGGCGTGGTCGGCGGCTACATCACCGGCTCCCACGCGCTGTGCGATTTCATCCGCAGCTTCGCCAGCGGCTTCATCTTCACCACGGCGCTGCCGCCGGCGGTTGCCGCCGCCGCGACGGCCTCGATTCGCCACCTGAAGGAAAGCTCGGTCGAGCGTGACATGCAGAAACGGCAGGTCGCGCGCCTGCGTGCGCGGCTTGACGCCGAGGGCATTCCGCATGAACGCAACCCGTCCCACATCATCCCGGTGATGGTGAAGGATCCGGTGAAGTGCCGGATGCTGAGCGATATCCTGATGGAGCAGTTCGGCATCTACGTGCAGCCGATCAATTATCCAACGGTGCCGAAGGGAACCGAGCGCCTGCGCTTCACCCCCGGGCCGCTGCATACCGATGAGGACATCGAATACCTCGTCCTGGCGCTCAAGACCTTGTGGAAACAGTGCGCGATCGCCCATGCAGTGGCCTGAGCGAACTAACGTTATCGGATAACAGCGAAAAAGGGGTAGACCCTGCCGCAGCGGCGCTATTTAACTGGCCCGTGAGCATTCCAAGAAGGGAGACTACCCATGCAGAGCAAGTTTGCACTCGCCACAGCGGCAACGCTCCTGTCCGCCGGTATGGCCTATGCCGATGCCCATGCCGCCTCGGGCGATCCGGCCGCCGGTGAGGCCGCGTTTCGTGCCTGCGCCGCCTGCCACAACGTCGTGAACGACGCGGGCGACGTGCTGGTCGGACGTCCCAACATCCGGACTGGTCCGAATCTCTATGGCGTTGCCGGCCGCTTGGCCGGTTCGGTCGAAGATTTCCGCTATTCGCCCGGGCTGCAGGCCCTCAACGAAGCCGAAGTCGTCTGGGTCGAGGAAAACTTCGCGACCTACATCCAGGACCCGACCGGCTACATCCGTGAAGCAGCGGGCGACGACGGCCTGCGCGGTTCGATGGCCGCACAGCGCATGCGCGGCGATACCGATGCGGTCGATCTCTACGCCTACCTGGCGTCGCTGGCGGCGGAATAAGCACAGCTTCCGAAGGCATGACATCGAGAAGGGCGGGCGCCTCGGGCGGCCCGCCCTTTTCAATTGTCCGTTTCCGTGGCTACTCCGCCGCGGCCTGCGCCCTGTCGTCGAGGACTTTCAGAACCTCGGCCGCCACGCGATCGGGCGCTTCCTCCTGCGCGAGGTGCCCGACACCTGCGAAGCCCACGAGCCGCGCCTCCGGCATCGACGCGGCGGCGCGTTCGGCCACCGAAAGCGCCACGGCCTGATCGTTCGCGCCATGCAGGAACAGCGTCGGCACATCGATGCGCGGCAGTGCTGCGCCAAGCTCCCGCAGGGACCATTGCGCCATCATGGCCAGCGTGCCGTCCACGTGACTGCGCCGCGCGATGAGCCGGGCGTAAACGGCCAGACCGTCCGCATCCAGATTGCTGCCCGTGGCGCCGATCATGCTGCGGACCTGCGATTCGGAACTGCCCCGGCTGAGGAAGAGACCCGTCAGCGGGTTCATCGCCATCACCCGCGCCATGATCGGAAAGACCACGCCTGCGGGGCCCCGGAAATCCTCCAGCGCGCCGTTGATCACGACAAGGCGGTCGAGCGCCAACAGCCCCTGCCGCGCGATCTCCAGCGCGATGGCGCCGCCGGCGGAATGACCGATGACGATGCGCGGCGCGGCCTCCATCGTCTGCATCAGCGCCGCGATATCGCGTGCCACCTGCGGCAGACCCGACCGCCCGCGCGGGCTTTGCGTGAATCCGTGGCCGGGCAGGTCCGGCGCGATCAGGCGATAACGGTCATCCAGATAAGGGATCAGCCGGTGCCATGTGTGCGAGGATGCGCCCGCGCCATGCAGCAACAGGATTTCGGGACCGGTTCCCGTGACCTGCAGATGCCACCGGTGCGGCGCCGAGGCGACGGCGCGGCTGGCCGAGCGGAGCGGCCAGTCCTCGGGTGGCAGCGGCGGGGTCATGCCACATCCAGCGCCGCGTCGACGGCGGAGGATACGGACCTTGCATCAGCACGCGGCAGCGGCAGATAGGGCACACCCATGTCGCGGGCCAGTTCGTCGAGGCCACGCGTGGGCCTCAGCCCCGTGTCGATGACCAGACCGCTCAGGCCCTTCGCGCGGATGGCCCGCGCCATCAGCCGCGAATCCTCTGCCGCCTGCGCGCGGTTGGCGACGCCCGACAGGTCCACGTTTGCGCGCCCGTCGGTCAGAAGCGCGATGGAGGGCGTCATGCCCTTGCCCTGCGCAAGACCCGCGAGTTCAAGCGCCGCCTTCAGCCCCGAGGCCAGCGGCGTTCCGCCCCCGCCGGGTAGCTGCTCGAGACGGCGCTTGGTCTGCACCAGAGAGCGCGTGGGCGGCAGGAGAACGTCAGCCCCGTCGCCGCGAAACGCCACGAGGGCGACGTGATCGCGGCGGGCGTAGGCCTCGCCCAGCAAAAGCTCGATGGCGCCTTTCGCCTCGGCGAGGCGGGCCAGCGCGGCGGAGCCGGAGGCGTCCACCACGAAGATGATCGCGCGGTCGGACCGTTCCTCGTACTGGCGCACGCGGACGTCGGACATGCGGATGTGCAGGCGGTCGTTCTGCCCCGTGGTCTGCCGGCGCAGCGGTTGCCAGGGTGCCGCGGCCCGAAGCGTGGCCACCAGATCCACGCGCGTGTCGCTGCCCAGCCGCCCGGCGCGCGAGGGCAGGGGCCGGCCCCGGCGGTTGCCCTTCTTCGCGGCGCCGGTGCCCGAGGCGGAGGCCGCGTTGCGCGCGGCGCGACCCGCTTCCATCCGAGCCAGAAGATCGGGAGGCAGCATGGCGCGCGCGGCCTCCAGCATCATCTCGGCGGGGACATGCGGCGTGTCGTCCTCGGTTTCGCTGTCTTCGCTGCCATCTTCGGGACTGTCATCCTCTTGCGGCGGTTCGGGCGGTTCTTGCTCGGCGGGCGCCTCGGGCATCTGCGTCGCGCGCGGGGCCAAGACCAGCTCTACCGCCGTCAGAAGATCGGCTTCGTCCACCTCGGTCTCACCCGACAGCGCCGCGCTGGCGCGGGCCAGCGCGAGCGCCTGCAGCGGTGCGCGCAGTGACGTGATGCCGAGGCGAAAGGCGACCTGCGCGAGGTCGGAGATGGTGGTGTCCGGGACGGTGACGTGCGGCAGGACGCGCCGCGCCTCGACCAGCGCATCGGTGTCGAGCTGCAACTCGGGCGCGTCGGACAGCGGCACATCGCCAAGATCGAGATGGATCGCCAGCCGGTCGGCGAGGCTTTCGGGGATGCGTTCCTCTGGACCTGCCCCTTCGTCGAGCGCCAGCAGCGACAGGCCCTTGCGGTCGTCCAGCGCACGGGCGAGACGTGCGGCCAGTCGCGGCTTGGCGCGTTCGGCCATGGGCAGGATCAGAACGCCGGGACGGTCCAGAAGGCCCTTCGTGCGCGTGACGGTCCCGCCGCCCAGCGTGGCGGCAAGGTCGATGCCGCCGAAAAGCGCGTCGTCCCCGATATCGGGATGCAGGCGCGAGACGGTCTTGCCCCGCATGGCGAGGTCGAAGCCCTTGAGGAACCGGTCCCGCACCGGCCCGACGCGGGCGCGCAGCCAGATGCCCCCCAGCGCTGCGGGGTCAAGCGCGAAACAGGCAAGCGCAAGGTTCGCGCGCTGCCAGCGTTCTTCCGCGTGGGGGGCGTCGCTCACGCGAGGACCTCCTCCACGGTGCGGGTGACGCGGGTGGTCGATCCGGCCTCGTCCAGCGGATCGCGGCGGAGCCGGTGGCGCAGCGCCGAGGGTGCGACGCTGCGCAGATGCGCCCGCGTGACCGACGGCGCGTCCTCGAAGGCGGCCAGCGCACGGGCCGCGCGCAACAGCGTCAGCTCCCCGCGCAAACCGTCCGACCCCAGCGCCACGCAAAGCTCGGCGCAATCGCGGAGGATCGCGTCCTCGGCATCGACGCGGGCCAGCGCCGCGCGGGCCGTCACGATCCGGGCGCGCAGGGCCATGTCGTCATCGTGCCAGTCGGCGAGGAAGGCGGACTGGTCGCGGTCATAGGCGTCACGACGGCGGATGACGTCGACGCGCACGTCGATATCCCTGGGGCTCTGCACCTCGACCGACAGGCCGAACCGGTCCAGAAGCTGCGGGCGAAGCTCCCCCTCCTCGGGGTTTCCGGACCCGACCAGCACGAAGCGCGCGGGGTGGCGGATCGAAAGACCCTCCCGTTCCACGACGTTCTGGCCCGATTGCGCCACGTCGAGCAGAAGGTCGACAAGGTGATCCTCCAGCAGGTTCACCTCGTCGATATAGAGGTATCCGCGATTGGCGCGCGCCAGCAGGCCGGGTTCGAACGCCTTTTCGCCGTGGGACAGCGCCTTTTCGATGTCGAGCGCGCCGACCACGCGATCCTCGGTCGCGCCCAGCGGCAGATCGATGACCGGCGTGGGTTTCTCGACCACGGAATGGTCGTGCACATGCGCCCAGTCCGGCACATCGGCCTCGGCGGCGGAATTCACCGGGCAGCCCGCCACGGCGCGGATCGGCGGGAGCAGGGCCGCAAGCCCGCGCACGGCGGTGGATTTGCCCGTTCCACGGTCCCCGAACACCAGAACGCCCCCGATGCCGGGGTCGATGGCGGTCAGGATCATGGCGAGCTTCATCTCGTCCTGGCCCACGATGGCGGAGAACGGGAAGGGCCCGGTCAGCGGCTTTTCGGTCATTCTGCGGCTACCTCGATCGGATCTTGTGTGTGTCGTTCGGGACGGTGCGTCAGGTCTGGTGTGACGCCGTCCCACATGCCCTCGACCGCGTCGACGCGGAAGCGGGCGTAGAGTTCTTCCTTGAACCAGCCACCCTCGCGGACGGCCTTCACGGCGCGGGCATGCGGCCCGTCGGCGCGGGCGAAATCCGCCATTGTCCGGGTGTCGGGCCAGATGGAGAACGTCACCTGCTGCATCCACGGCACCTCGCCGATGCCGATCTTGAACATGACGTTGGGATCGGCGCCGATGGCGCGGGAAACACCGGGCTCCTGCCCCCAGAACTTCAGCGCGACGGAAGGTTTCACGGTGGCGCGCGTGATCGCGGCGATGGGACCGTCGAGGGCGACGTCCTGCGGCACGAAGGGCTCCGTCCCAGCCCATTTGCCGCGCGCGGAGGCGGGCGTCATGAAGATGGTCATCGCCTCGTCTGCATGGTCGCGATAGGCGCGGAACACCGAGGTTCCCAGCATCGCGCGCCGCGCGGCGTCATGATCGGGCCATGTGCCGAGAATCGCGTAGACGGAGGTGTTGGGTATGGGCGTGAAGCCCTCGCCCGTGCCGGAGCCGCAAAGCTTGAACGTCTGCAGATCGCGAATCTGCCTGAGCGCGAATCGGGCGGTCGCCATCTGTGAAAACGCCCAGAGGCGTGCGGAGACTGAGCCAAAGCGAAACAGGCTCAACGTGACGGATTGCATGGCCGGTCCTCCATGTGTCAACTTATATTTACATATTATGCCGCAGGAGGGAAGGAAATTCCCATCTCCTTTTCCTTGGCAAAACGCCGCGCTATGCCATAATGTAAATCAGACTAGACACCATTGGACACGATATGAACGACCATTCTTCATCGTCCCATGCCTCGCGCGCCATCGTCATAGGCGCCGGTCTGGGTGGCCTGTCGGCCGCCATGCGACTGGGCGCGAAGGGCTATCGGGTGACACTTCTTGACCGGCTTGACCGGGCCGGGGGGCGCGGCTCTTCGATCACGCAGAACGGGCACCGGTTCGATCTGGGCCCCACGATCGTGACCGTGCCGCAGGTCTTTCGCCAGCTTTGGGCGGAATGCGGGCGCGACTTCGACACGGACGTCGATCTGCGGCCTGTCGATCCCTATTACGAAATCCGCTGGCGCGACGGCTCCACCTTCCGCGTGCGGCAGGACGAAGACGCCATGATCGAGGAGGTGCGCCGCCTCTTTCCCAGGGACGAGGCCGGGTACCGCAAGTTCCTGAAGGACAGCGAGGAACGGTATCAGTTCGGCTTCGAGGGGCTGGGCCGCCGCCCGATGAACAAGCTGATGGACCTGATCCGGGAACTTCCCGGTTTCATCCGTCTGCGCGCCGACCGGTCCGTCTATGGCCACGCCAAGGCGCGCGTCCGCGACCCGAGGCTTCGCATGGCGCTGAGCTTTCATCCACTCTTCATCGGGGGAGACCCCACCCACGTGACGTCGATGTATATCCTCGTCAGTCACCTCGAGAAGGAATTCGGCGTCCATTACGCAATGGGCGGCGTGCAGGCGATGGCCGACGCCATGGTCCGCGTGATCGAGGATCAGGGCGGCCAGGTACGCCAGGGCGCCGAGGTCGACGAGATCCTGACGCGCAATGGCGCGGCCACCGGCGTGCGCCTGACCGACGGGCAGGAGATGGCCGCCGAGATCGTCGTCTCCAACGCCGATCCGGGCCACACCTACAGCCACCTTCTGCGCCGCACGCCACGCAAGCGCTGGACGGACAAACGGCTGGGTCGGGCGCGCTGGTCGATGGGTCTTTTTGTCTGGTATTTCGGCACGAAGGGCACGCGCGGCAAATGGAGTGACGTGGGTCACCACACCATCCTCAACGGCCCGCGCTACCGGGGCCTGCTGCACGATATTTTCATGCGCAAGCATCTGGCCGATGACATGTCCGTCTACCTGCACCGGCCCTCCGTCACCGACCCGAGCGCGGCGCCGGAGGGCGACGACACGTTCTATGCCCTGTCCCCGGTGCCGAACCTGCATGGCACCGACGCCGTGGACTGGGCCGAAAAGGCGGAAGACTACCGCCAGAACCTCGCCCGCGTGCTGGACGAGAACCTGATCCCCGGTTTCGAAGCGGACCTGTCGGCCAGCGAGCTCTTCACGCCCGACACCTTCGTGTCGCGCTACCTCAGCCCCCATGGCGCGGGCTTCAGCCTGGAGCCGCGCATCTTCCAGAGCGCGTGGTTCAGGCCGCACAACATCTCGGAGGAGGTGCGCAACCTCTATCTTGTCGGTGCGGGCACCCATCCGGGCGCTGGCATCCCCTCGGTCGTGACCTCGTCCGAAGTGCTGACGAAGCTGGTGCCGGACGCCCCGCGCCCCTTCGCCCATGACGTGAGGCTGGCGGCCGAATGATCGATCCTGACGACCTCGACCATTGCCGCGCGGCGATTGCCGAAGGATCCTATTCCTTCCATGCCGCCTCCAAGCTTTTGCCGGCGCGCGTCCGCGACCCGGCGCTGGCACTCTATGCCTTCTGCCGTGTGGCGGATGACGAGGTCGATTTCGGCCACAACAAGCCCGCCGCTGTCCTCGCCCTGCGCGACCGGTTGGAACTGGCCTATGCCGGGCGGCCGCGCAATGCGCCCGCCGACCGGGCCATGGCCGACCTGATCCAGGCCTGCCACATGCCCCGCGAACTGCCCGAGGCGCTGCTGGAGGGTCTCGCCTGGGACGGTATGGAACGGCGTTACGCCAGCCTGTCGGACCTGCGCGCCTATTCCGCGCGCGTGGCCTCGGCCGTGGGCGCGATGATGTGCGTCCTGATGGAGGTGCGCGACCCCCACGCGCTGGCCCGCGCCTGCGATCTCGGCGTGGCGATGCAGCTGACCAACATCGCGCGCGACGTGGGCGAGGATGCGCGCGCCGGACGGCTCTACCTGCCGACCGACTGGCTGGAGGCGGAGGGTATCGATATCGACGCCTTCCTCGCCGACCCAAAGCCCAGCCCCCAGATGCGCCGCATCGTCAAACGTCTGCTGGCGGAGGCCAACCGCCTTTATTTCCGCTCCGAACCCGGCATTGCCCGTCTGCCGGCGGATGCCCGCCCGGGTATCTTCGCCGCGCGCCATTGCTATGACGCCATCGGCCGCAACCTGACCCGGAGCGGGTATGACAGCGTCAGCACCCGCGCCTACACGACGAAATGGCACAAGCTCGGGCTTCTTGGCCTGTCGATCCTGCGGGCGGGTGCGGTGACCGTGCTGCCTGAGAACCCGGTCATCTATGCACCGCCCCTGCCCGAAGTGGCCTTCCTCGTGGAGGCCGCCGCGCATCCCGAGCGCAGCCGGACGGGGTGGGGCGACAACGTGCTGTCGGTGCTCACGCAACTCGAGAATCGTGAGCGCAACAAACGTGGATTGGCAGAGACGGCGTGACGCCCTATGTCGTGAACATGGATTGGGGTTTGTTCACCATCTTTCTGCTGGCCTGTGCCGCTGCGGCGACCACGGGGTCCATGTTCATGCCGGGCGCGTGGTACCGCAGCCTCGACAAGCCGCCATGGACGCCGAAAGACTGGATGTTCCCGGTGGCCTGGAGCGTGCTCTACCTGTCCTCGGCCTATGCCGCGGCGCGGATCGCACCGATGGAGGGGTCGGCCTACGGCATGGCGTTCTGGGCCATGCAGATCGCGTTCAACACGCTCTGGACACCGGTCTTCTTCGGACTCCACCGGATCAAGGCGGCATTCTTCGTCATGATCGGCCTCTGGACCGCCGTCGCGGGCACGATGGTGAGTTTCCTGATGCTGGACTGGCTCGCCGGCGCGCTGTTCGTCCCCTACCTGATCTGGGTGACGGTCGCGGGCGCGCTGAATGCCAGCGTCTGGGCGCGGAACCCCAAGGAGGCAGCCGTGGCGGCGGAATAGGGGTGTGCCCGCCACCTGTCAGGGCTTTCCAACGACAAAGGGCGCCACACCGGGCGCCCTTTCGCATTTCTGATGCAGGCTCTCACGCCAATGTGCGCTCGACCTCTTCGCGTTCGAAGATCTCGATGACGTCGCCCTTGCGGATGTCGTCGTAATTCTCGAAGGCCATGCCGCATTCCTGACCGGATTGCACTTCCTTGACCTCGTCCTTGAAGCGCTTGAGCGTCTTGAGCGTGCCTTCGTGCACGACAACGTCGTCGCGCAGCAGGCGGACGCCGGCGGAACGGCGGGCGACGCCCTCGGTCACGAGACAGCCGGCGACCGTACCGACGCCGGAGACGCGGAACGTCTCCTTGATCTCGGCATAGCCGATGAAGTTCTCGCGCACTTCCGCGCCCAGCAGGCCCGAGGCCGCTGCCTTCACGTCGTCCACGAGGTCGTAGATCACCGAGTAGTAGCGGATCTCGACGCCCTTCTGGTTGGCCGAGTTGCGCGCGGGCGCATTGGCCCGAACGTTGAAGCCGATGACCGGCGCGCCGGAGGCTTCGGCAAGGCCCACATCGCTTTCGGTGATGGCGCCGACACCGTGGTGAAGCACCCGCACGCGCACCTCCTCGTTGCCGATCTTCTCCATCGCCTGGATGATCGCCTCGGCCGAGCCCTGCACGTCGGCTTTCACCACAATGGGCAGCTCCGCGACGCTTTCGTCCGCCTTGGCCTTCGCCAGAAGCTGGTCGAGCGTCGTCGCGGCACCGGCTGCGGCGCGCTTGTCCTTGGCGGCCTGGGCGCGATATTCCGCGATCTCGCGGGCCTGCGCCTCGGTCGAGACAACGTTCAGCACGTCGCCCGCCTCGGGCGTGCCGTTGAGGCCCAGAACCTCGACGGGAACCGAGGGACCGGCCTCCTTGACGCGCTCACCCTTGTCGTTCTCCATCGCGCGGACCTTGCCCCACTGTTCGCCGACGACGAAGATGTCGCCCTGCTTCAGCGTGCCCTTCTGCACGAGAACGGTAGCGACGGGGCCGCGGCCCACGTCGAGCTGCGCCTCGATCACGGCACCTTCCGCGGGACGGTCGGGGTTGGCCTTGAGCTCGAGGATCTCGGCCTGCAGAGCGATGGATTCCAGAAGGTCGGGAAGGCCCTGACCGGACACGGCCGAAACCTCGACGTCCTGCACCTCGCCGGACATCTTCTCGACGACCACCTCGTGCTGCAGCAGATCGGTGCGCACCTTGTCGGGGTTGGCGTCGGGCTTGTCGATCTTGTTGATCGCCACGATCATCGGCACGTGGGCGGCCTTGGCGTGGTTGATGGCCTCGATCGTCTGCGGCATGACCGCGTCATCGGCGGCCACGACCAGCACCACGATATCCGTCACCTGCGCGCCGCGCGCGCGCATCGAGGTGAAGGCGGCATGGCCCGGCGTGTCGAGGAAGGTCAGCACGGCACCGCTTTCGGTTTTCACCTGGTAGGCGCCGATATGCTGCGTGATCCCGCCGGCTTCGCCGGAAACGACATTCGCCTGCCGGATCCTGTCGAGAAGCGAGGTCTTGCCGTGGTCGACATGGCCCATGATGGTGATGACCGGCGGACGCGCCCTGAGATCCTCGTCCTTGTCCTCGACCGTGTCGATCACGTCCTCGACGTCGGAATCCGAGACGCGCTGGATGCGGTGGCCGAATTCCTCGACGATGAGTTCCGCCGTGTCGGCGTCGATGGGCTGGTTCTGCGTGACCATCATGCCGTTGTTCATCAGCGCCTTGACCACGTCGGCCACGCGTTCGGCCATGCGGTTGGCAAGTTCGGACACGATGATGGTCTCAGGCACCTGCACGTCGCGGACGACCTTTTCGCGGTCCTGCGCGCCGCCCATGGCTTTCTGACGCGCGCGTTCCTGCTTGCGCTTCATGGCGGCAAGGCTGCGCTGACGCCCACCTTCACCACCGGTCAGCGCCTGGTTCACGGTCAGCTTGCCGGAGCGACGCTCGCCACCCCGGTCCGCACCGCGTCCGCGGCCGCTACGGTCGTCTTCTTCCTTGCGCCGCACGGGCGTCGGTGCCGGACGGCCGGCGCCGCGCACCGGCTTGTCGGCGGCGGGTGCCTCTGCGGCGACGGGTTCCGCCGCGGGGGGCGCGTTGCGGCGCGCCTCCTCGTCGGCCTTGCGCCGTGCGTCTTCCACTTCCTTGGCCTTGAGCGCTTCTTCGCGCTCCCGCTCTTCGCGTTCCTTGGCCTCGGCCTCGGCGCGACGGCGCGCGCGTTCTTCTTCGCGCTCGCGCTCTTCCACGGCGCGGCGTTCCTCGTCCTCGGCCTCGCGGGCCTTGGCGGCCTGCAATGCCTTCAGGCGACGCTCGAGCTCCGCGTCGGGGAGTGCCTTGTCACGCTTGCCACCCTCGGCATTCTGCGCCGCTGCCGATTGCGTGCCCGGCTTGGGCACGACCACGCGCTTGCGCTTCGTTTCCACGACGACGCTCTTGGTGCGCCCGCGCGAAAAGCTCTGGTTCACGCGGCCTGACCGTGCACCGCCAGAAAGGCCAAGTGGTTTCTTTCCGTCCTGATCGCTCATGCGACTCCATCGTCCTTCCCGGCGGACCCTCCGCCGTCTGCCTTGCGCAGGCCCTGCAACTTCGCGGCACCCTCTACAACACGAGGGGCAAGACCGCCAGCGGCAAGCGCGCCATGTATCACACTTTGACGTCCGAATGCCAAACCCAATTCCCGGGCTGTCAGGACGCTGAAATAGCGGGCGCCCGTCGGCGTCCAGAGCTTCGATTTGCCCCGCTCCGACCCGTCGGTCGCCTGCAGCAGGACCTTGACCTGTTTGGTGGCCAGCCAGTCCTTCACCTTCTCGAAGCCAGCCACGGCCTCACCCGCCTTGCGCGAGAGCGCGATCAGGTCGGTCAACCGCCGCGCGAGCCCGGCCTCGACGAGGTCGACGAGGTCGGGCGGCACCGTGACCGGCTGCTTCGCGGCACGCGCGAAGAGGTTCTTCTTCACCGCCAACTCGAGGGCGCCGCGGTCGGCGCTGACCCAGATGCCGCGACCCGGCAGTTTTTCGGACAGGTCGGGGACGATCTGCCCGTCGGGGCCGACGACGAAGCGGATCAGCCCCTGCTTGGGCTGAACATCACCGGTGGCGATGCAACGCCGTTCCGGGCCGTCCTCCCGATCCTTTTTCCGACCGCCCCGCGTCATCACGGCGCTCCGCGGGCCAGGGGCCTCAGCCCGCGGCCCCGGTCCCTTCGATTTCCGCTGCGGCGGCCTCGGCTTCGGCGGCGGCCTTGGCCTCGAGTTCCTCGATGGTCACCCAGCCCAGTTTGACGCGGGCCGTCATGACCATGTTCTGCGCTTCTTCGAGCGAAACGTCGAAAGGTTCGAGCAGGCCGTCATCCTTGATGCGCTCGCCGCCTTCGGTGGTCCAGCCGCCGGCCAGTTCCCAGTCGGCGCAGGTGGCGAAGTCCTCGAGGGTCTTCACACCGTCCTGCCCGAGCGCAACCAGCATCTGGGGAGTGAGGCCCTCGAATTCAATGAGGCTTTCCTCGACGCCCAACTCGCGCGCCTTCTCCAGCGCGAGCTTGTTCTGTTCCTCGAGATAGTCGCGGGCGCGGGCCTGAAGCTCTTCGGCGGTGCCTTCGTCCACACCGTCGATGACCAGAAGCTCGTCCATCTCCACGAAGGCGACTTCCTCGAGCGAGGAGAAGCCCTCGGACACCAGAAGCTGCGCAAAGAACTCATCCAGGTCGAGCGTATCCATGAAGAGCTTCGTGCGCTCTTCGAACTCGGCCTGACGACGCTTGGATTCCTCTTCCTCCGTGAGGATGTCGATGTCGAGATTCGTCAGCTGCGAGGCGAGCCGCACGTTCTGACCGCGCCGGCCGATGGCGAGGGACAGCTGCTCGTCGGGCACCACGACCTCGATCTTGCCTGCATCGTCGTCGAGAACGACCTTCGTCACCTCGGCGGGCTGCAGCGCGTTCACCAGGAAGGTCGGCGCGTCCTCGTTCCACGGTATGATGTCGATCTTCTCGCCCTGAAGCTCGTTGACGACCGCCTGCACGCGCGATCCGCGCATGCCGACGCAGGCGCCCACCGGGTCGATGGAGCTGTCGTAGGAGATCACGGCGATCTTCGCGCGCGAACCGGGGTCGCGGGCCACGGCCTTGATCTCGATGATGCCGTCGTAGATCTCGGGCACTTCCATCTTGAAGAGTTCGGCCATGAATTCGGGCGCGGTGCGCGACAGGAACACCTGCGGGCCGCGCATCTCGTGGCGCACGTCCTTGATGTAGCAGCGGATGCGGTCGCCGTTGCGGTAGCTTTCGCGACCGATCTTGTCGTTGCGGCGCAACACGCCCTCGCCCCGACCGATGTCGACGATGATGTTGCCGTATTCCTCGCGCTTCACGACGCCGTTGATGATGGTGCCGACGCGGTCCTTGAATTCCTCGTACTGGCGCTCGCGTTCGGCCTCGCGGACCTTCTGGAGGATGACCTGCTTGGCCGATTGCGCGGCGATCCGGCCCATCTCCACAGGCGGGACCTCATCGATGATGGTGTCGCCGACCTTGGGATCCTCGAGGTATTGCCTTGCTTGCGCGACGGTCAGCTCGGCCTTGTCGTTCTCGACCTCGTCGTCGCCCACGACGGTGCGCACGCGGGTGAAGGTGGCGCGGCCCGTCTTGCGGTCGATCGACACGCGGATATCGAGATCGGCGCCGTAGCGCGACTTCGCGGCTCGGGCGAGGCTTTCTTCCATCGCCTCTATCACCAGCGACGGGTCGATCATCTTCTCGCGCGCGACGGCATCGGCCGTTTGCAGAAGCTCCAGCTGGTTGGCTGACGTAATGGCCATGGGTCTCAGTCCTCCGCCTCCGAGGTCACTTCCTCGATGTCATCGAATTTCGTTTCATCCACGATGCCCGCCGCCTTGCGGCTCTTGAGCATCTCCTTGATCAGGTCGTCGGTGAGCACGAGCTTGGCATCCGACAGCCAGTCGTAGTGCAGCCCCACCGTCACCGTCTCGCCGCCCTCGTCGAGGTTCAGGAGAACCTCGTCGCCCTCGACACCCGCCAGCACGCCCTTGAAGCGGCGCCGGCCGTCGATCATGTCGGTCGTCTCGATCTTGGCTTCGTAGCCTTCGAACGTCTCGAAATCCTTGAGCCGGGTGAGCGGCCGGTCGATGCCCGGGCTGGACACCTCGAGCGTATAGGCGTCCTCGAGCGGATCCTCGACATCGAGCACCGCCGAGATCGCGCCGGAGATCTTAGCGCACTCGTCCACCTCGATCCCGCCCTCGGGCCGTTCGGCCATCACCTGCAGCGTCTTGGTCTTGCCGCCCATCAGGCGAATGCGCACGACCTCGAACCCCATGCCTTCGATGACAGGGGTCAGGATCTCGGCCATGCGCCGGTCGATGGCGGTCTTGGCGATGAGGTCGGACATCTGGGTTTCCTCGGGACGAACCGGGCACAAAAAAACGGGCGCGCGGCCCGTCGTTTTCTCCGGTGGAGCCTCGGGTCTGGACCCCGACGCGCCGCTGTTGAGGCGCATATAGGGGGAATCGGAGAGGGGCGCAAGGGACGTTGATTTGCGCGTCCGTCTTAACAGCTCCGCAGGCGTCGGGACGGGATCACCCGCAATAGACGTCGGTCACGATCCCGGCCTCGTTATATGTCACGTTCAGCCGGTTGGGCAGGTAATCCATCGTCACCGCGTCGCCCGGCCCGATGACCCGCATCGGCGCGGGGAAGGTGCTGGCGGCCACGACATCGACCGGCTCGCCCACCAGCCACATCCAGCCCGAGGCGTTGCAGGCGTCGGTCTCGGGCTCGGGCGCACCCGTCTGGCAGGCGGCCAGCAGGACGGGAAACAGGGCGGGCAGAACGGCAAAGCGCATGGTCATCTCCATTGCATAAGCGCCCATATTGAACCACGCTTGGGCAAAACAGCCCAGAGGGAGGGACAAATCATGCGCACCCGTGCCGCAGTCGCATTGCAAGCCGGAAAACCGCTGGAAATCATGGATGTGAACCTCGACGGTCCACGGGCGGGCGAGGTTCTGGTCGAGATCAGGGCCACCGGCATCTGTCACACGGACGACTTCACGCTGTCGGGCGCGGATCCCGAGGGGCTTTTCCCCGCGATCTTGGGCCATGAGGGCGCGGGCGTCGTGCTGGAGGTGGGCGAGGGCGTCACGAGCCTGAAGCCCGGCGATCACGTGATCCCGCTTTACACCGCCGAGTGCCGGGAATGCGAATACTGCCTGCACCCCAAGACGAACCTCTGCCAGAAGGTGCGCGCGACGCAGGGTCAGGGCCTGATGCCCGACGGGACCTCGCGGTTCTCGACGCTCGATGGCGACCCGATCCTGCATTACATGGGCTGCTCGACCTTCTCGAACCACACCGTTCTGCCCGAGATCAGCCTTGCGAAGATCCGGGAGGACGCGCCCTTCGACAAGGTCTGCTACATCGGCTGCGGCGTGACGACGGGGATCGGCGCGGTGATCTACACCGCCAAGGTCGAGATCGGGTCGCGCGCCATCGTGTTCGGCCTGGGGGGCATCGGGCTCAACGTGATCCAGGGGCTGCGGCTTGCGGGCGCGGACCAGATCGTCGGCGTCGACCTCAACCCCGCGAAAAAGCCCATGGCCGAGCGGTTCGGGATGACCGATTTCGTGAACCCCGCCGAGGTGGAGGGCGACCTCGTGCCCTATCTCGTCGACCTGACGAAGGGCGGCGCGGATTACACCTTCGATGCCACTGGCAACGTGCAGGTCATGCGCGCGGCGCTGGAGAGCGCTCACAAGGGCTGGGGCGAGTCGATCATCATCGGCGTGGCGCCCGCGGGCGCCGAGATCTCCACCCGGCCCTTCCAGCTTGTCACCGGGCGTTCGTGGCGCGGGACGGCTTTCGGGGGCGCGCGGGGGCGGACGGACGTGCCGAAGATCGTCGACTGGTACATGGACGGCAAGATCGAGATCGACCCGATGATCACCCACACCATGCCGCTCGAGGACATCAACAAGGGCTTCGACCTGATGCATTCGGGCGAATCGATCCGCTCGGTCGTGCTTTACTGACCGTCCGCGACCACGTGCGGGACCTGACGATCCGCGAGGCGGAAGAACGGGACGGGGCGGCGATCACCGCCCTCGTACTGCCGGTGTTCCGCGCGGGTGACACCTATACCGTCGCGCCTGACATTCCGGCGGCGGAGGCGCTGGCCTACTGGACCGCGCCGGAGAAGACGGTGTTTCTTGCCGAAAGCGCAGACGGGGAGGTGCTGGGCACCTATTACATCCGCGCGAATGCCGGGGGTGGCGGGGACCATGTCTGCAATTGCGGCTACATCACCGCCGGCGCGGCGCGGGGCCGGGGCGTCGCCCGCGCCATGCTGGCGCATTCGCTGGAGACGGCGCGCGCGATGGGGTTCTGGGCGATGCAGTACAATTTCGTCGTGGCGACCAATATGCGGGCCGTCGAGACCTGGACGCGGGCCGGCTTCCGCACCGTGGGCCGCCTGCCCGGCGCCTTCCGGCATCCGTCGCAGGGCCACGTGGACGCGCTGGTGATGTGGAAGGATCTGACCGATGCGCCGTGATCGGGCAGTGGCCTGCCTCGGCCTGTGCCTTCTCGCCGCGCCGGTTTCGGCGGAGGCCGTGGTGTCGCTGGGCGTGGAGGGCGCGACGCTCGACTTACCGCCGGCCGCGCTCGCCGAGATCGAGATCTCGGAAAGCGGCGGGATCACGGACGTTTTCCTGCGCCTTATGCCCCGGGCGGCGGAGGATCTGGCGAGACTGTCGGCTGACGCCGCCGGGCGAACCATGACGCTGAGCGTCTGTGGCGCGACGCTGATGGAGGCGGTTGTGCGCGACCGCATCGGCAGCGGCACGGTCTACCTGGCGGGAACGACCATGATCCGGGCGGAAGCGATGCGTGCGCTCTGGCACGGGCGGGCGCGCTGTGACACGCTGGGGCCGGAGGTATTCGAGAATGGCCAATGACACCCCGCTTCTGGCGGTTCTGATCGACGCGGACAACACGTCCCACAAGCATGCCCGCGCGATCTTCGACGAGATCGCCAGTTTCGGCGAGGCGAGCGTGCGGCGCATCTACGGGGATTTTTCCTCGAGCCACATGAAGGGCTGGTCCGGTGTGCAGGCCGAGTTCGGCATCGTGCCGCATCATCAGCCCGCCAACACGGTGGGCAAGAACGCGTCGGATATCGCGCTGGTGATCGACGCCATGGACCTGATGCATTCGGGCCGCTTCGACGCCTTCGTGCTGGTGAGCTCCGACAGCGATTTCACCCGGCTGGCAAGCCGCATCCGCGAGCAGGGGCTGGATGTCTACGGCATCGGCCAGCAGAAGACGCCGGATGCGTTCCGCAAGGCCTGCAAGCGCTTCATCTTCGTGGAGAATATTCTCGGGGAGCCGGACAAGGACCAGAAGTCCCCGGACGCCTCGAAGGGCGTCGACAAGCGCCCGATGCTCGAGGCGCGCGACCTGATCCATCGCGCGATGGAGGGAATCGAGCAGGAGGATGACTGGTATTCGCTGGGCCAGATCGGGCAGTACCTGACGACGGCGAACCCCGATTTCGACACCCGCACCTATGGCAAGCGCAAGCTGTCGGACCTGGTGGAAAGCCTCAAGACGCTGGAGGTCAAGCGCGGTCCCGGCAACCAGCTTCTGGTGCGGCGGCTGGACTGAGGCGGGAAGGCGCGGTCTCGGGGCCCCTCCGGGACCCGCTCGCCCGCGCCTGCGGGGGCTCTGCCCCCGGCGCGCGAGGGCGCGCTCCCCCGGAGTTTTTCGCCAGGATGAAGAACCCGGCGGGCGACGCCTCAGACGCGGCGGTAGCGGGCGAGGAAGGTCTTCACGGCCTCCTCGGCGACGCGATCGATCTCGGCCTCGGGCGGGTCCTTCTCGATGCCGAAGAGAACCTTGAGCATGAGGTCGGCGCGGCAAAGCTGCGCGAGCTGGTCCGCGGCGAGCGGGCTGTCCTCGATCTCGAGCACGGCGCGCGCGCCGGGGCTGTCGAGATACTGGGCGATCTTGCGGCCCCATTTCCGCGGTCCGCTGTCGTAGAAGCTGCGGCCGAGCTCGGGAAAGCGCTGCGCCTCGGCCACGCAGACGCGGAACATGTCCTGTCCGAAGCGCGACAGGAAGAAGGTGATGAGCGTCTTGCAGATGATCCGGAGCGTTTCCTCCACGTCCTGATCGGAGGCATGGAGCAGGATCTCCAGCTCCGACTGGTGGGCGCATTCCGTTTCGATCACGGCGAGGAAAAGATGCTGCTTGTCCGGGAAATAGCTGTAGAGCGTGGCCTTGGACACGCCCGCGTCGCGCGCGATCTCGTCCACGCTGGCGCCTTCGAACCCCTCGCGGAGGAAGACGGCCTTGGCGCCTTCGATCACCTGGTCGAACTTGCGGCCCTTCCGGATCCGAGCGTCTGCATTCATGGGCGTCCCCTTCCCTTCCGCAAAGATAAACCGGACGGTTCAGTTTCGGCAAGCGTTTCAACCGCGGCCATCGATGCGTGAGAAACGGGCATCGCGGCCCGTGGTGTCGCCGAGTTCGCGCTGCCCACTGGACAGCGGCGGCCCGGGCGCGTAGCGCTCGGGTGGAGATGGTCGAGATATTCCTGAAAACCCTCCCCTTCTTCGCGCTTATCGCGCTGGGCTACCAGGCTTGCCGGAGCGGGTTCTTCACGTCGGAGGCGGCGGCCTATCTCACCAAATTCGTCTTCTATTTCGCATTGTCGGCGATGCTGTTCCGCTTTTCCGCCAACCTGTCGCTGTCCGAGATCTTCGACTGGTGGTTCGTGGCGGCGTATCTGTGGGGTTGTTTCGTCGTCTACCTCATCGCGACGGCGGTGGCGCTGGTCAGGCGTCTTCCCATCGCCGAGGCCGCGGTCGAGGCGCAATGCGCGGTGATCGGCAATACCGGGTTTCTGGGCGTGCCGATGCTGGTGGTCCTGCTGGGCGAGGCGGCGGCGGGGCCGGTGCTGATGGTGCTGGCGATCGACCTTGTCGTGTTCTCGACCCTGATCGTGATCCTCGTCACCGGCAGCCGCGAGGGGCAGGTGACCTATCGGACGATCCGGAACGTGGGGCTTGGCCTGCTGAAGAACCCGATGATTGTGTCGATCAGTCTCGGGCTGATCTGGTCCTCGACCGGATGGGCGGTGCCGGGACCGATGAACGAGTTTCTCGGCATCCTCGGGGCCGCGGCGACGCCCGGCGCGCTGTTCGCCATCGGCGCATCGCTGGCGGACAAGTCGGCCGAACGGCTGTCGGTCGCGGGTTGGCTGAGCTTCTGCAAGCTGGTGCTGCACCCGGCCGCCGTGGCTTTCGCCGCGCTCTGGCTGTTCCCGGTGGAGCCCTTCGCGGCAGCGGTGATGATCGCGGCGGCGTCGCTTCCCGTGGCGGGCAATGTCTTTATCCTTGCGCAGCATTACGGGGTGGCGCCGCAACGAGTGTCGGCCTCGATCCTGGTGTCGACGGCGATCTCGATCCTGACGGTATCGGCGGTGATCGCGTGGGTCGCCGGGATGGGCGGGATCAGCGTTGGCGGCTGACGGGTTGCAGGGCAGGACCCGCACGCGCTACCGATTGACCGACAAGGGGGAGAAGCGTCATGGACACGATCTCGGAAAACCGCTGTTTCGGGGGGACGCAGGGCGTCTACCGTCACCGCTCGGAAGCCACGGACACCGACATGACCTTCGGTCTCTTCCTGCCGGAGGAGGCCGATGAGGCGCCGGTTCCCGTGCTTTGGTATCTGTCTGGCCTGACCTGCACCCATGAGAACGCCATGGTGAAGGCCGGTGCGCAGATGTGGGCGGCCGAGCAGGGAATCGCGCTGGTCTTTCCCGATACCTCACCGCGCGGCGCGGGCGTGCCGGATCATGACGACTATGACCTCGGGCAAGGCGCGGGCTTCTACGTCAACGCCACACAGGATCCGTGGGCCGAACATTTCCAGATGTGGGACTACGTGACCGAGGAATTGCCGCGCGCGCTGTTCGCGCGCTTCGCGCTCGACGAGGGCCGGCAGGGCATCACCGGCCATTCCATGGGCGGCCACGGCGCGCTGACCATCGCGATGTCCTTTCCGGACCGCTTCGCCTCGGTCTCGGCCTTCGCGCCGATCTGCGGGCCGATGGAGAGCGACTGGGGCCGCAAGCAGTTCACCGCCTATCTGGGCGAGAACACCGCGCTCTGGGAGGCGCATGACGCCACGGTGCTGATGCGAGAGAAGGGTTTCCCGGGCCCCGTGCTGATCGACACGGGCACGGCGGACCAGTTCGGCGACCTGCTCAGGACCGAGGCACTGGCCGAGGCGATCGCACGGCGCCGGCAGCATGCCACGATCAGGCTGCAGCCCGGCTACGATCATTCCTATTTCTTCGTCTCGACCTTCATGGAGGATCACGTCGCCTTCCATGCCGAGGCGCTTTACGGGGCGGATGCATGAGCGAACCCATCGAGGCCGTCATCTTCGACATCGGCAATGTCCTGATCGAATGGCAGCCGGAGCGCTATTACGACCGCACCATCGGCGAGGATCGCCGCCGCGCGATGTTCGCCGAGGTCGATCTGCATGCCATGAACGACCGGGTCGACCGTGGCGAAAACTTCCGCGAGGTGATCTACGAAACGGCCGAGGCCTATCCGCACTGGCGTACGGAAATCCGCGATTGGCACGACAACTGGATCGAACTCGCCACGCCGGTCATACCCCATTCGGTCACCCTGATGCGGACCCTGCGCAAGAAGGGCGTGCCGGTCTACGCGCTGACGAATTTCGGCATCGAAAGCTTCGACTACGCGCAGACGCAGTACGATTTTCTTGGTGAATTCGACCGTCCATACGTGTCCGGGCACATGGGCGTGATCAAGCCCGATCCGCGCATCTACGAGATGGTCGAGCAGGACAGCGGCCTGTCGGGGGCGCGGCTGCTGTTCACCGATGACAGGGCGGACAACATCGTGGCGGCGCGGGCGCGCGGCTGGCTGGCGCATCACTTCGAGGGCCCGGAGGGCTGGGCGGAGGCGCTGGTCGCGCATGGCCTTCTGACCGAGGAGGAGGCACGGCCATGAGCGTGACGATCGTGGCCGCGGAGGCCGAGGCACGGCTTGACTGGATGGCGCTGACGCGGGCGCTCGAGGGCGGGCACGACCTGCCGCGGGCCGAGATCGGGGATACGTTTCTCTATCGCGGCGACGACACGCTGCTCAGCCGGTCGGCGTGGATCGACGGGATGGGCCTGCTGGTGAAAACGGCGACGATCTTTCCCGGCAATGCCGCAATCGGGGCGCCGTCGATCAATGGCGGCGTCAGCCTGTTTTCCGATACGCACGGAAGGCTTGAGGCGATCCTTGATTTTCACCTCGTGACGAAGTGGAAAACGGCCGGCGACAGCCTGCTGGCGGCGACGAAGCTTGCGCCGCGCAACACGCGCACGATCCTGATCGTGGGCGCGGGAACCGTCGCGCGCAGCATGCGCGAGGCCTATGGCGCGGCCTTCCCCGGCGCGCGGTTTCTCGTCTGGAACCGGTCGCGGGACAACGCGATGCGCCTTGCCTCGGTCTTTCCCGATACCGAGGTGGCCGAGGACCTGGCCGCCGCCGTGGGCGAGGCGGATATCATCACCTGCGCCACCATGAGCACGACGCCGGTGATCCGTGGCGAATGGCTCCGCCCCGGGCAGCATGTCGACCTGATCGGCGCCTACCGGCCTGACATGCGCGAGGCCGATGACGAGGTGCTGCGGCGCGGGCGGGTTTTCGTCGATGCGCGGCACACGACCATCGGGCATATCGGCGAGATCGCGATCCCCATGGCGGAGGGCGTCATCGGGGAGGATGATATCCTCGCTGACTACTACGACCTCGCGGGCGGCGCCTTTGCCCGGAACGCCGAGGACGAGATCACCGTCTTCAAGAATGGCGGCGGCGCGCATCTGGACCTGATGTGCGCGCGCTACATCCTCGGCGCGGTGCAGAGCGACTGAGCCTCAGGCCGCCTGCGCGGCGGGCGTGTCCAGAGGCCTTTCGCGGATCGGAAGGTGGACCACCGCGCTCAGCGCGCCGATGGCGACGCCGACCCACCAGACCGCGTCATAGGTGCCGTAGAGGTCGTACATCCAGCCGCCCAGCGAGATGCCCATGAAGCTGCCCAGTTGGTGGCTGAAGAACACGATCCCATAGAGCGTGCCCATGTAGCGCAGCCCGTAGATATGGCCCACGAGCCCGGCGGTCAGCGGCACCGTGGCCAGCCAGAGCGACCCCATCACCAGCGCGAAGACGACCACCGTGAGCGGGGTCATCGGCAGGACGATGAAGGCGGCGGCGGCCAGCGTCCGGCCCACGTAGATCGAGGCGAGCAGGTATTTCCGCGGAAAGCGGCTTCCAAGATACCCCGCGAGGATCGTTCCGGCGATATTCGTCAACCCGATCAGCGCGATGGCGACGGCCCCAAGCGCCGATGTCGTCGTGATGCCAAGCCCGTGGAGAACCGAACCCGGCTCGATCGGGCCGCAGACCTCGGTCACGAAGGCCGGGAAATGCGCCGTGATGAAGCCCAGCTGATACCCGCAGGAAAAGAAACCCACGAAGATCAGCGTGTAGGACGGATCGCGGAACGCGCGGCCGAGCGTCTCCGACAGACTGTCCTGAAGTTTCGCGCGGCTGGCCGACGCCGGGCTGCGCAACAGCGGCAGGAAGAGCAGGCTGGCCACGACGAGACCGGCAAACACGATGAACACGCCCTGCCACGGCATCACGGCCAGCAGCCCCTCGGCCAGTACGGGGCCCACCACCTGACCGGCCGAACCCGCCGCCGTCGCGATGCCCAGCGCGAGCGAGCGCTGTTCGTTCGACGCGGCACGGCCGACGATGGCGAGGATGACGCCGAACCCGGTGCCGGCGATGCCGAAACCCACGAGAACCTCGAGGATCTGGTGCTGGCCCGGCGTGATGGCGAAGGCCGAGAACACCAGCCCCGCCGCATAAAGGATCGCCCCCAGCACGATGGCGCGGCGATCCCCGAAACGTTCCGCGATGGCGCCGAAGATCGGCTGTCCCACGCCCCAGGCGAGGTTCTGGATCGCGATGGCGAGGCTGAACTCCGCCCGGAGCCAGCCGAATTCCTCCGCGATGGGGATCTGGAACAGACCGAAGCTCGACCGGATCGCCATGCTCAGGAGCAGGATGAGCGACCCGCCGATCAGGACCGGCGTCAGAAGTGGGGTTTGCCGTGCCATCGTCGTCCCTTTCCGCGATCCCATAGCCGGGCCGGGGCCGGGGGGCAAACGCGATCTTTCGGGGAAACCCCGGTCTCGATTTCCCGGTGGCGAGCGATGCGCGAAAGGCGCTAGGAACGGGCCATGGGTCAGCATCTCCAAGCGATCTACGACACCCGCGTGGCCGAAGGCGTCCTGCGCCCCGACCCGGTGCAGCGTGCCGCACTCCTGAGGCTGGAGGAGTTGCGCGAGAAGCTGGAAGCGCCCGAACGCAAGGGCTTCCTGGCGCGCTTCCGCCGGGCCGAACCCATGGGCAAGCAGGGGCTTTACCTCTGGGGCGGGGTCGGGCGCGGCAAATCCATGCTGATGGACCTGTTCTTTGCCCATGTCGCCACGCCCGCCAAGCGCCGCGTCCATTTCCACGCCTTCATGCAGGAGGTTCAGGGCGCGCTCCACGAGGTTCGAAAGACCGGCGTCGACGATGCGATCAAACCGGTGGCGGAACGCATCTCGGCGGACCTGCGGCTCCTGTGTTTCGACGAGATGCAGATCACCGATATCGCCGACGCGATGATCGTGGGACGGCTTTTCGAGAAACTTTTCGATGCCGGCGTGGTCATTGTCACGACCTCGAACCGGCCGCCACGCGATCTCTACAAGGACGGGCTCAACCGCGACCTGTTCCTGCCGTTCATCGCCCTTCTCGAGGACAAGCTCGAGGTCGACGAGCTGGAGGCGATGACCGACTACCGGCAGGACCGTCTGGCGGGAAACCCGGTCTATTTCGCGCCCCTCGACAAGGACGCGAGCCGCGCGATCAACGAGATCTGGCGCGAACTGACCCATGGCCGGGAAGAAGAGCTGACCCTCGAGGTCAAGGGACGCGCCGTGCACCTCCCGCGCTACTGGGCCGGCATGGCGCGATGCACCTTCTGGGAACTGTGCGGCCAGCCCCTCGGTCCCGCCGATTACCTCGCGCTGGTCGGCGCGGTGAAGCTGCTGGTGATCGAGGGCATCCCCGAGCTCGACTCGTCCAAATTCAACGAGGCCAAGCGCTTCGTCACGCTGATCGACGCGCTTTACGAGGGCCATGTGCGCCTGATCTGCTCGGCCGAGGCGGAGCCGGAAAACCTCTATCTCGAAGGCGCGGGCAGTTTCGAGTTCGAACGCACCGCAAGCCGGTTGCGCGAGATGCAGGGCGCAGACTGGGGCACGGGGCGCGTGGCCTGACGACAGGGCATGACACGACGCCATGCGACGGCGTTGACCGGGCGCGGCGATCCGCTACGGTCCGCCCCGACATGTCCCATGAGGCCGCCGCCATGACCCCGCTTTCCCGTTCCACCATCCTGACCGCCCTGTTCATCTTCGTCGCCTCGCAGGTCGCGGCGCATACGGGCGAGGGGATAAATACCGGCTTCGCCTCCGGCTTCTGGCACCCGATCCTCGGCTGGGACCACGTGGTCGCGATGGTCGCCGTCGGTCTCTGGGGCGCTTTCCTTGGCGCGCCCGCGATCTGGATACTGCCGATCGTCTTTCCGCTGGTCATGGCGCTGGGCGGCGCGCTGGGCGTGGCGGGCGTGCAACTTCCGGCGGTCGAGACGGGCATCGCGCTGTCGGGTGTGGTGCTGGGCCTGCTGATCGCCTTCGCGGTCAAGGCGCCGATCTGGGTGGCCGCCGTCATCGTGGGCCTTTTCGCGATCTTTCACGGGCACGCCCATGGCACCGAACTGCCCGAGGCGTTCAGCCCCTATGGCTATGCCGTGGGCTTCGTGGTGGGCACAGGCCTGTTGCACATGGTCGGCATCGGCTTTGGCGTCCTGACCCGGTCCGAGGCGGGGCGCATCGCCGTGCGCGGCGCGGGCGGTGTCATCGCGCTGGTGGGCGCGGCGTTCCTGTTCGGTCTCGCCTGACGGTGCGCCGCAGCGCGCTGTCTGTCGCGGTCGCGGGCTTCGCGGGGCCGGCGCAGGCCCATGCCTTCGATGCGGGCGCGGACGCCTATGGTCAGTTCGTCGAAGGCGCGGCCGTGATGCTCACCTTCCCGGGGATCGTGCTGCCGCTTCTGGCGCTGGGGGTGCTGTTGAGCCTCTGGCGCGAGGATGGTCTGCCGAAGGTCTGGCCCGGGTTCCTCGCCGCGCAGGTGGCGGGCATCTTCGGCGCGGCGCTGGTCGGCCCGGTCGTGGCGCTGATCTTCATGGCGCTCGGGATCGTGATCGCCGCCGTGGCCGCGCTGGCGCCGTCGGTTCCGAAAGCGGCAGCCTACGCCTTCGCCGGGCTGGCCGGGGTCTTCGCCATGCTGACGGCCTTCGAGGGGCACGGGTTGTTCGAGTTGCCGGTCTTCACCCATCTCGGGCTGCTCTTCGGCGCGAACCTCGCCACGGCGCTTGCGGCCGGTATCGCGAACCTTTCGCTCACGCGGGTCGAGGCGGGGTGGATGCGGATCGGATGGCGTGTCGCGGCCTCCTGGATCGGCGCGATCCTTATGCTGACGCTGGCCTTCGAAGTCGCAGGCCCGATCAGCTGACCGGCACGACCGAGTCGCATCTGAGCGCCTCGTCCATCGGAACCGCAGGAAGCGGCGTGTCCGGTTCGATGGAGCTTTCCTCGATCCAGACATTGTCGATGCAGAAATCCTGCGCCCAGTTGCCGCCGTTGAACCCGAAGCCCGGGACGCCGCAATCGTTCACCTGACCGCTGGCGTTCCATTCCTGGTACGACTGTTCCAGGAAGTAGCCGCCCATCGGAAAGGCAATCGCCTTGGTATCGAAAAACAGCGTCCAGCTGGTATCGGTCGTCCTCTGTTCCAGCGACCAGGAACCTACGGGAACCCCGTTGTGATACCCCCAGATGCGGAACTCCGTCACATCGTCCTGGGTGATCATGCCGCTGCCCATGAGCCGCCCGGGAAAGCCGATGATGCCCTCCATGGTGTACCCGTTCGCGCCGATCCAGCAGAACTGGAACCGCGCGGTGTCAGAGGGGGCGGCGGCCGTGGCCGAAAGGGCGACAAGGATCGCGGCGAGGGAGGCTGTGCGCATGCCGTCATAGTTCGGGTCTCGGGCGCCCGGGGTCAAGGCCCGCACGCGCGCACCGGTCTGAACGGCGGCCTAGCCGTTCTCGGTCAGCACTTCACCGGCGAAGTAGAGCGATCCGCAGATCAGGATGCGCGCCTCGGGGGCGATACGGGCGATGGCGGCGATGGCCGCGTTCACGTCCTCCGCCTCGCTTGCCGCGATACCGGCCTGTCGCGCGAACCCCGCCGTCTCGGCGGCGCTTAGCGTGGCCTTCTGCCCGGGGATCGACACCGCCCAGAGGCGCCGCGCGATCCCGGCGAAGGGGCGCATGAACCCCGCGACATCCTTGGTGTTCAGCATGCCGCAGACAAGGTAGGTGGGCCGCTCGGGCAACCCGCGCATGTGATCTGCGATGGCGCTGGCCGCGTGGGGGTTGTGCCCGCCATCGAGCCAAAGCTCCGCGCCCGGCGCGGCCTTGACCAGCGGTCCGCGCCGCAACCGCTGCATCCGCGCGGGCCATGTGACGTTCCGCATCGCGGCCTCGCAGGCGGCCTCGTCGTGGCCGAGGGCGCGCAGGGCGGCCAGCGCGGTGCCGGCGTTCTCGATCTGGTGCGCGCCGGGCAGCGCCGGCAGCGGCAGGTCCAGAAGCCCGGTTTCGTCCTGGAACACCAGCCGCCCGCGTTCCTCCCAGACATGCCAGTGCTGCCCGTGGGCGAGGACCGGCGCACCGAGCCGTTCTGCGCGCGCTTCGATGACGTCAAGTGCCGCGTCGCTCTGGCGTCCGACGATGACCGGCACGCCGCGCTTGATGATGCCCGCCTTCTCGGCGGCGATATCGGCCAGCGTGTCGCCGAGGAATTGCTGGTGATCCATGTCCACGGGCGTGATCACCGCCAGGCGCGGGGTCTCGACGACATTGGTCGCGTCCAGCCGCCCGCCAAGGCCGACCTCCAGCAGCGTCATGTCGGCTGGCGTTTCCGCGAAGGCGACGAAGGCGGCGGCGGTGGTGATCTCGAAATAGGTGATCGCATCGGGGCCGTTGGCCGCGAGGCAGAGATCGAGGATATCCGACAGCGCCTTTTCTTCTATAAGTTCTCCGGCAAGGCGGATGCGTTCATGGAAGCGCACCAGATGCGGCGAGGTGTAGGCGTGCACGCCGAGCCCCGCACCCTCCAGCCCCGCGCGGATCATCGCGAGCGTCGAGCCCTTGCCGTTGGTCCCAGCGATATGAACCACGGGGGGCAGGTCCCGTTCGGGGTGGCCGAGGGCGTCGAGGATACGCCACATGCGGTCCAGCGTCAGGTCGATCAGCTTGGGGTGGAGCGACATCATCCGGTCGAGGAGGATGTCGGATGTCGGCGCACTCACGGCTGTGCGGTTTCCGCGCCGGGCTTGGCGTCCTGCGGCCCGGTTTCCTCGCCCGGGCCCGGTGGCGGCAGGTCACCCATGACGGCGGGGCTGAGGCCCATCAGCATCCGGGTGATGCGGATCAGGTCCTCCCGCATGTCCTTGCGATGGGTCACGCGGTCGAGCATGCCGTGGTCGAGCAGGTATTCGGCCCGCTGGAAGCCCTCGGGTAGCGTCTCGCGGATGGTCTGTTCGATGACTCGGGGACCGGCGAAGCAGATCAGCGCCCCGGGCTCGGCGATCTGAACGTCGCCCAGCATGGCATAGGAGGCGGTGACGCCGCCCGTGGTCGGATGTGTCAGCACGACGATATAGGGCAGCCCCGCCTCGCGCAGCATCTGCACCGCGACGGTCGTGCGCGGCATCTGCATCAGCGACAGGATACCCTCCTGCATGCGGGCGCCGCCGGCGGCGGAGAACAGGATCAGCGGACGGCGCAGCGTCACGGCGCGCTGGGCGGCGGCGATGATGGCGTTGCCCACATACATCCCCATGGAGCCGCCCATGAACGAGAAATCCTGCGCCGCCGCGACGATGGGCGTGCGGCCCATCTCGCCCTCGGCGACCAGCATCGCCTCGGCCTCTCCGGTCGTCTTCTGCGCGGTGCGCAACCTGTCGGGATACTTCTTCTGGTCCCGGAACTTGAGCGGATCATCGACCGGCGCGGGCACCGCGACCTCGGTATAGACCCCGGCGTCGAACAGCGCCTCGAACCGCAGGCGTGGCGAGATCGGCATGTGATGCCCGCAATTGGTGCAGACGTTCAGCGCGTCGCTGAGTTCGCGGTGAAACAGCATGGTTCCGCATTCGTCGCACTTGGTCCAAAGATTCTCGGGCATCTCGCGGCGCGAGAAGATCGAGTTGATCCGGGGACGAACGTAGTTGGTGATCCAGTTCATGCGCTGCTTTCGGGTGCCACTGCTGCAAGGACCTCTGTCGCGCCCGAAATAGGCCCCGCCCGGAGGAATTGCAATCGTGCGGCCGTCAGGTCGCCTGTCGCCGGACGACCAGCCGTATCACCGCCCAGAGCGCGACCGTCGTGGCGATGTCTAGGTAGAAGAGCGGCCTGATTTCTTCCGAGGACGGCGAGATCGGCGCGACGTAGAGCGCCAGCCCCGAAAGCGGCCCCTCGGTCGCAACCAGAAGGATTGCCAGCGCGTTGTTGACGAAATGCATGGACCACGCGGCACCGATATTCCCTGTCACGGCGGTGAGGTCCGCGGCCAGCAGCGCGAAAACGAAGACGGCGGCCATCATCAGCCAGGTGTTGTCGCCCATGATCTCGGGTTGGTAGTGGAGGCCCGCGAAAATCGCCGAGGGCAGCACCATCCACATGACCGGAGAGGAGAACCGCGCCGCCAGCTGCTGCTGCATGTAACCGCGGAAAAGCACCTCCTCCGCGCCGGTCTGGATCAGCACCCCCACCAGCGCCAGCGGCAGGAAGCTGAGCCAGAGGCTCATCTCCAGATTCGGAAGCGGCGTCAGACTGGGCGTCGGGATCAGGGCCGTGACGGCGAAGACCACCGCGCAGATCAGGAACGCGATCCCGAAGTCGCGCAACAGCTGACCCATCGGTCCGAAGAGGCTCTGGACCCGGCGGCGGTGCAGGAAACGGACGGCCAGCATCGGACCCAGCGCCATGCCGACGAAGGTCGCCAGAAGCAGGATCGTTCCTGTCGGGCCGGCGCTGCCCGCCAGTTCCCTGAGCCAGCTCTGCGCCCCGTCGACCCCGCTCCACAGGACAACCAGTCCGAAGATCGCGGCGACGCCCAGCGCGTAGACGACCGCCGTCAGGAACAGGCCGAGGAACAGACGCCAGAGTTCGGAATTCTGGCGCGCTGGCGCCACGAAGGGCGTATGGGCGGAATACTGCATCTTGGCGTGCCTGCTCGAAGCCTTGCTCCTTCTCATCCTAGCCGACACGGACGCCAGCGTCCATCTTGACGGTCGCGACTTGTCTCGCATTCGACCGGCGTCTATTCCGGACAGCGAAGAAATCGCGCGCGATGCCGAGACACCGAGGGAGACGAGAATGCAGAAGGGCAATCTGGACAAATCGAAACTGCCCAGCCGACACGTGACGGAGGGACCCGCCCGCGCGCCGCACCGGTCCTATTTTTACGCCATGGGCCTGACCGACGAGGAAATCCATCAGCCCTTCGTCGGCGTCGCCACCTGCTGGAACGAGGCCGCGCCCTGCAACATCGCGCTGAGCCGTCAGGCGCAGTCGGTGAAACTGGGCGTGAAGCACGCCAACGGTACCCCGCGCGAGTTCACGACGATCACGGTGACCGACGGGATCGCCATGGGCCATGAGGGGATGCGCTCCTCGCTGGCCAGCCGCGACGCCATTGCCGACACGGTCGAGCTGACGATGCGCGGGCATTGCTATGACGCGCTGGTGGGCCTTGCGGGCTGCGACAAGTCGCTGCCCGGCATGATGATGGCGATGGTTCGCCTCAACGTGCCGTCGGTCTTCATTTATGGCGGGTCGATCCTGCCCGGCCGGCTGGATGGCCGCGACATCACCGTGCAGGACGTGTTCGAGGCTGTGGGTCAGCACCAGGCCGGCAACCTCAGCGACGAGGCGCTCGCGGTGATCGAACGCGTCGCCTGTCCGAGTGCCGGGGCCTGTGGCGGGCAGTTCACCGCCAACACCATGGCCTGCGTGTCCGAGGCGATCGGGCTCGCGCTGCCCAACTCTTCCGGTGCGCCCGCGCCCTACGAGTCCCGCGACCAGTATGGCGTGGCCTCGGGCGAGGCGGTGATGATGCTGCTGGAAAAAGGCATCCGCGCCCGCGACGTGGTCACTCGCAAGAGCCTCGAGAACGCCGCGCGGGTCGTGGCCTGCACCGGCGGGTCGACCAACGCGGGGCTTCACCTGCCGGCCATCGCGCATGAGGCGGGGATCGAGTTCGACCTGTTCGACGTCTGCGACATCTTCCACGACACGCCCTATTTCGTCGACATGAAGCCCGGCGGCCAGTTCGTGGCCAAGGACCTCTACGAGGCGGGCGGCGTGCCTGTCGTGATGAAGGAGCTCAGGAAGATCGGCCTCATCCACGAGGATTGCATGACCGCCACGGGCCGCGTGATGGGCGAGGAGATCGACCTGATCGAGCGGGAGGCCGATGGCCGCGTCATCTACCCGGCCTCGACGCCGATCACCGAGACCGGCGGTGTTGTTGGTCTGAAGGGCAACCTCGCCCCCGACGGGGCCATCGTGAAGGTCGCGGGCATCGCGCCCGAGAACCAGGTCTTCACCGGACCGGCGCGCGTCTTCGAGTGCGAGGAGGACGCCTTCGAGGCGGTCAAGAACCGCGCCTACGAGGAAGGCGAGGTTATCGTGATCCGCAACGAGGGGCCCAAGGGCGGCCCCGGCATGCGCGAGATGCTGGCCACGACCTCGGCGCTTTCGGGTCAGGGCATGGGCAAGAAGGTCGCGCTGATCACCGATGGCCGCTTCTCGGGCGCCACGCGCGGCTTCTGCGTGGGCCATGTCGGGCCCGAGGCCGCTGTCGGTGGTCCCATCGGCCTGATCGAGGACGGCGACATGATCACCATCGACGCGATCAAGGGCGAGCTTTCCGTCGCGCTCACCGACGCGGAGCTGGAGGCGCGCAAGGCCGACTGGAAAGGTCCGCGCGACACGATCTATGCCACCGGCGCCCTGTGGAAATACGCGCAGCTCGTGGGCGAGGCGCGCTGGGGCGCGGTCACGCATCCGGGCGGTACCGCGGAAAAGCATGTCTACGCGGATATCTGATCGCCTCCGTCCCCTGGCGGTTCTTGCGGCCCTGGCGCTGGTGCCGGGCTGTGTGGCCGGACTGGGGGGCGGAGGCACCGGGGGCGCGCCGGCCGAGGCGGTGGTCACGAGCGACATGGTCGTGATCACCGGCCCGCCGGGTTTCTGCATCGACGAGACGGCCACGCGGGCCGAGAGCGATACGGCCTTCGTCCTTCTGGGCAATTGCGCCGCGATCTCGAATTCCCGGCGCGCCGCGCAGCCCGAGGTGCCCGTGGTCCTGACGGCGGCCATTTCCGAGGCGTCCGACGGCGGAACGATTTCCGAAAGCCTCGAGGATCTCGATATCTATTTCCGGTCCGAGGAAGGGCGCCAGCTGCTCAGCCGGACGCAGGACCCGGACTCCGTGACCGTCATCGAAACCCTCGTCGAGGCCGAGCGATTCATGATCCATGCCAGCGATGCAAGCTCGGGCGCGATGGAGGGTGTGGCGGACGATTACTGGCGGGCCTATTTCGACCTCGGATCGCGGATCGCCACCCTCTCGGTCTTCGCGCTGCAGGGCGAGACCGTCACCCGCGAGGACAGCCTGATCACGCTCAGGAACTTCGCGCTGACTGTGAGTCTCGCCAATGCAGGCGACGGCATGGCGGTGGACGGCACTGTTGCAGGGACGCCGCCAACCGCGACGGCGACGCCGGAGACGCGCGGCGGGCTTTTCAACGTGGGTCTCTTTCGGCGAATATTCGACTGATCGCAGGCCCAGGGCATGGGAACCGGCGCGCCCCGGAGGGACGTAACGATAGGACAGCAATCGGCAGGCTTGTTCGAACGGCTCGGGCTGGGGCATTCCCTCAGGCGCTGGCGCCGTGCGCTCGACTCCGGCACGCTGTCCGCCGCGGAGATCCGCGGCATCCTGTCCGAGATCCGGTCCCTTCGCGGTCGGCTCGATGCGCTGTCGGCCGAGGCCCAGACGGCGCTTTTGCGGCGGACGGACGCCGCTGCCGCCACCATCAACGACATCCCCTGCGACTGGTCCGGGCGTCCGGGCCCATGGAACGCGGCGATGCGCCCGCGCGGGATCGTGCATTTGCCCTCGCCCACGGCGCTGTCGACCGGCGTCACGGTCTATCACGACGCGACCCGCCACGATCTGAGCCTGCGGCAGGACATGGCGACCGGGGGGCAGGGCGACGCGCGCTTCGGTCTGGTCCTCGAGGTCTACCGCTTCGACGGCAGTTTCGTGTCCTTCGTGCATGACCTTCCGGCGGAGGCGATCGCGGGGCTGACGCTCAACCATTTCATCGCCGTCGATATCCGGGCCGAACGCGAACAGCCGCTCGAGGTCTACGCGCGGCTGAACGTGCAGCACGG
Source organism: Rhodobacteraceae bacterium HLUCCO18 (assembly GCA_001314805.1). Taxonomy (GTDB): domain Bacteria; phylum Pseudomonadota; class Alphaproteobacteria; order Rhodobacterales; family Rhodobacteraceae; genus Roseibacterium. The sequence goes on from LJSY01000002.1 coordinate 119,687, forward strand.
TCCGAACGTCGAACAGATGGTGCGGCAGGTCGATTTCCGGGGCGAGAGCGGGCGGGCGGAATTCGACCTCGCCTATTCGAGAATCAACGAGCGGCGGATCGAGAAGGCATGGCTGGACCTGATCCTCGAAGGGCCGGAGATGACCCGCATCGCGATCTGGGACGTGGTCGTCATGCGTGCGCCCCGCGCCGATGTCTGAGTGTCACGAGGGGCGGGAATGAGCGAAGAGAAACTGGTGAAGGTCGCGTTTCAGGCAGGACGCTACGAGGGCGAGCTTCACGCGCCGGAGGACACCGGGATCGAGGCCGTCCATGACGGGCGCGTGATCGCCGCCGCCCGCCTCACGCATTGCGAAGACGGCGCGTCCGGGACGCGGGTGAGCATCGATTTACCCGCCGATATCATGTCCGACGGTGTGCAGGTCGTATCCCTGCGATCCACGGTGTCGGGCGCGGTTCTGGACCGGATCACGTTTCTGGCCGGTCATATCCTGGACGACGACATCCGCGCCGAGATCACTCTGCTCCGCGACGAGCTGGAGATGCTGAAACGCGCGTTCCGGCGGCATGTCAGCACGGAATCCGGGTAATGTAACCGTTAGAAATCGCTTTCAGGTTACGAAATCCGCCGGTTCCGCGCCGCCAGCAACTTCAGCCTCAGTGCGTTCAGCTGAATGAACCCCTGCGCATCGGTCTGATCGTAGGCGCCGGCGTCGTCCTCGAAGGTGACATGCGCCTCGGAATAGAGGCTGTGATCGGACCAGCGCGCGACCGTCCGGGCAGATCCCTTGTAAAGTTTCACGCGCACCGTGCCGGTGACATGGTCCTGGCTCTTGTCGATGAGAGCCTGCAGCATCTCGCGCTCGGGCGAGAACCAGAAGCCGTTGTAGATCAGCTCCGCATAGCGTGGCATGATCGAATCCTTCAGGTGCCCCGCGCCGGAATCCAGCGTGATCTGTTCGATGCCGCGATGCGCCTCCAGCAGGATGGTGCCTCCGGGCGTCTCGTAGATGCCGCGCGATTTCATCCCGACGAAGCGGTTCTCCACGAGGTCGAGCCGGCCGACGCCATGCTTGCCGCCCAGCGCGTTGAGCTGCGTCAGGATCGCGGCTGGCGACATCGGTTTACCATCGATGGCGATGGCGTCGCCCTTTTCGAAGGTGATCTCCACCATCTCGGGCGTGTCGGGCGCGTCCTCGGGATGCACCGTGCGCTGATAGACGTAATCGGGTGCCTCCTCGGCGGGGTTTTCCAGCACCTTGCCCTCCGACGAGGTGTGCAGAAGGTTCGCGTCGACGCTGAACGGCGCTTCGCCGCGTTTGTCCTTGGCGATCGGGATCTGGTGCGCCTCGGCCCATTCCAGAAGCTTCGTCCGGCTGGTCAGGTCCCATTCCCGCCACGGCGCGATGACCTTGATGTCGGGGTTCAGCGCATAGGCGCTGAGCTCGAACCGCACCTGGTCGTTGCCCTTGCCGGTGGCACCATGACTGACGGCGTCGGCGCCCGTCTCGGCGGCGATCTCGACAAGTCGCTTGGAGATCAGCGGCCGCGCGATGGACGTGCCCAGAAGGTAGAGCCCCTCGTAAAGCGCGTTGGCGCGGAACATCGGAAAGACGAAGTCGCGGACGAATTCCTCGCGCAGGTCCTCGATGTAGATCTCCTTGACGCCAAGCATCTGCGCTTTCTTGCTGGCGGGCTCCAGTTCCTCGCCCTGACCCAGATCGGCGGTGAAGGTCACGACCTCGCAGCCGTATTCCGTCTGCAACCATTTGAGGATGATCGAGGTATCGAGCCCGCCGGAATAGGCGAGAACAACCTTCTTGGGTGCGGACATGTCGGTGCTCCGTCGGCGTTTATCGTTGACCGCGCGGGCGATACCGGGTTTTCAGGGGCGGGGCAAGGCGACCGGAGAGTGTGATGGATTATGGGTATCAATTGCTGCGTCATGTGCTGCAGCAGGTGTTCGGCAACCTGCGCGAGGCGGCGCAACTGACGCTGGTGCTGTTTCTTGCGCCGTTCGTGGGGTTTCTGTTTCTGGGCTTCGGCGCGATGACGATGGGGACCATGCCCGACCCGGGGGCGGCGGGCGCGAGCGCTCTGGGCGGCCTGCTTCTCCTGATCTTCGCGGTCATCGCCTATTGCTGGGCCGCCGTCGGCTGGCACCGCTACGTGCTGCTGGAGGAGACCGGGAACGGGGTCTTGCCACAATGGCGCTGGGACAGGGTGAAGGCCTATTTCGGCCGCGCCTTCGTTGTCGGTCTGGTGGTGATCCTCGCCGTGATCGGCGGCGGCCTCGTCGTCGCGCTGGCCGTGGGTCTCACGCAATCGACGGGCATCGCGTTGCTTCTGGGGATCGGTCTTGTCTTCGGCGCGTCCTGGGTGGCTACGCGGATCGGCCTCGTCCTGCCGGCGGCCGCGATCGGGGAGCGCATGACGCTTTCCGAAAGCTGGGCGGCGACGCGCCCGGTGTCGAGCCAGATCCTCCTGCCGCTGATCGTGATCGCGCTGGCCGTGGGCCTGATCGGGCAGGTGATCCTGCTGATCTTCGGGCAGACGGTGACGGTCGACGTGTTCGGCACGATGCAGGAACAGGTGACGCTGACCCTGCCCGGGCAGATCGCCAACGGCCTCGTCTCGTGGCTGCAGATCCTCGTGAACCTCGCGCTCATGACGACGCTTTACGGCAACCTGATCGAGGGCCGGCCCCTCAACTGACGGCTGGACAGGCGCGGCGGCTTGGGGCAGGGCGATTACATGACCGAATTTGCCGATGCCGCACGCGCCGCCGCCCAGGCCCTGCGCGACCTCTTTCCGCCCACGCCGCTGCAGAAGAACGCGTTTCTGTCCGAGCGCCACGACGCCGAGATCTGGCTGAAGCGCGAGGATCTGTCGCCCGTGCGCTCCTACAAGATCCGTGGCGCGTTCAACGCCATGCGCAAGCGGCTGTCCTCCGACCCCGGTCAGGCGCATTTCGTCTGCGCCAGTGCCGGCAACCACGCGCAGGGACTTGCCTTTGCCTGCGCGCATTTCGGCGTGCGGGGCACGATCTTCATGCCGGTCACCACGCCCGCGCAGAAAATCGACAAGACGCGCGTCTTTGGCGGCGACAATGTCGAGATACGGCTGGTGGGCGATTTCTTCGACGAAACGCTCGCGGCGGCCAGGGCGTTCTGTGCCGATGCGGGCGCCCATTTCCTGCCGCCCTTCGACGACCCCCACGTGATCGAGGGGCAGGCCTCCGTCGCCGTCGAGATGGTGCAGGAACTTGGCGGACCGCCCGATGTTCTGGTGCTGCCGGTGGGCGGCGGCGGCCTTTCGGCGGGGATGATCCGCTATCTCGGGGCGACGAACGCCATGTGCGACGTGGTTCTGGTCGAGCCCTGCGGCGGCCCGAGCCTGACCGCGGCGTTGAAGGCGGGCGCGCCGAAGGAGGTGCGGATCACCGATACCTTTGTCGACGGTGCCGCCGTGGCCCGCATCGGCGATCTGACCTTCGACGTGCTCAAGGACATCGACCCGTCCTCCGTCCTGCTGGCGCCGGAAAACAGGATCTGCGTCACCATTCAGGAGATGCTGAACCACGAGGGCATCGTGCTGGAGCCTGCCGGCGCGCTGTCGCTGGACATCCTTCCCGAGATCGCCGAGCGCATCCGGGGCAAGCGCGTGGTCTGCGTCACCTCCGGCGGCAACTTCGATTTCGAGCGTCTGCCCGAGGTCAAGGAACGCGCCATGCGTTTCCAGGGTCGGAAGAAATACTTCATCCTCCGCCTGCCGCAACGGCCCGGCGCGTTGCGCGACTTCCTCGAACTTCTGGGCCCCGACGACGACATCGCCCGCTTCGAGTATCTCAAGAAATCGGCGCGCAACTTCGGCTCGGTCCTGATCGGGATCGAGACGCGGGAAGCCTCCGCGTTCCCGGACCTGTTCGCGCGCATCACCGAACGCGGTTTCGCGTTCCGCGACATCACCGAGGACGAGTTGCTGGCCGAGTTCCTTATCTAGCGGCCGACAGTTCCGGCACCTGCAGCCGCGCGCTCTCCAGCGCTTTTTGGTAGCTGTGCACGACAGCGGCGAGATCCGGGGGGCGGCCTTCCCGGCATGCGCCCTCCGCCTCTTCGCAGGCGCGGACCATGGCGACGAAGCCCAGATTGGCCGCGCTGCCCCGGAGGAAATGGAAATCCCCGGCCGACGGTGGCGCGACGGCTGCGCCCATCTGCTCCAGTTTCTCGCCGATCTCCGAGAAGAAGAGCAGCACGATCTCCGTGAAATCCTCTGCGCCGATGTCGTCGCGCAACGACATCAGGCGGTCCAAATCAACACCACTCATCCGAACAACTCCTGCGCGCCCCGCGCCTTTCATGCGGCAGGCGGCGTAAAGGAATCCTTCCGGCAAAGGCGCCTCTTCCTGCGATTTGAGTCATTCACGCGGCGTTAAGCCCTTCTGTGGGACCACGGTCGGATCGCAACGAAGAGGCCTTGATGTACGGCGAACCGAAACCGCCAGAACCGGCCGGCCCCGCCATTCGGGTCCCCTCGGGAACCGTGGGGGATGCACGGCGGCCGCCGCGGATTCTCGTCCTCGACGACAGCGCCGCGCAACGGAAGCTGCTGGTGACGCTCCTGCGTCGATGGGGATTCGAAGCGACGGCCTGCGCCGATCCCGAAGACGCACTGACCATCGCGCAGGACCCCGCGATCGGACTGATCGTGTCCGACTGGATGATGCCGGGCATGACCGGGCCGGAATTCTGCCGCCGCCTGCGCGCCTCGGGGCGGGACGGATATCAGTACGTCATTCTTCTCACGTCGAAATCCGACACCAGCGACCTGTCGGAGGGGCTGGCGGCGGGCGCCGACGATTTCCTGACCAAGCCGGTCTCGCCGCACGAGCTGAAGGCGCGCCTGAACGCGGGCGCGCGCATCGTCGCCATGCAGGCGGAACTGATCGAAAAGACCCGGTCTCTGGGCGACGCGCTGGCCAAGATCCGTCAGCTTTACGACGCGATCGAGACCGACCTCGATGAGGCCCGAAGGCTGCAGACGTCCTTTCTGGACGACACGCATCGCCGGTTCGCCTCGGCGCGGGTGTCGCTGTGGCTGAAGGCCAGCGGCCATGTGGGCGGGGACATGGTGGGCTTTTTCGAGGTCTCGCCACAGGTTTTCGGCTTCTATTCGATGGACGTCTCGGGCCACGGCGTCGCGGCGGGCATGCTTGCCGCGCGCGTCGCCGGAATGCTCCGGGACAATGCGCCCGATCTCAATATCGCCCTGTCCTTCATCGGCGGGGGGCACTTCGCGCCGGTTCCGCCGGACATGGTCGCGGCGCAACTGAACGCGCAGATCCTCAACGAGGCCAAGGGCGAGCGGTATCTCACGCTGTGCCTCGGGTTTCTGGACCAACGCAGCGGCGTGATCCGGATGGTGCAGGCCGGCCACCCCACGCCGCTCCTGCTGCGCGCGGACGGCGGGATCGAGCGGCTTGGAAACGGGGGCATGCCGCTCGGCCTGATACCCGAGGCCCGATACAGACAGTTCGAGTTCCTCATGCGCGCAGGTGACAAGCTTCTGCTCTATTCGGACGGGTTGACCGAATGCCCGGTGGCTGACGGCACGTATCTGGAGGAGGACGGGCTGGTGGAGCTTTGCAGACTGCATGGCCACGCAAGCGGCGAAGACATGATTGCCCGCATGGCGGCCGACCTGGAAGAGATGTCGGGAGGCGTGGATTTCCCCGATGATGCCTCGGCACTCCTGGTGGAGTTCGACGGCCCGAGCGGCTAGCGCCGCAGCTTCAGCCAGCGGGACACGAAATGCCGGTCACCGGACACGGCCAGCAGATCGCAGGCCTCGGCCCATGGCAGGAAGACGGCGCTGTGCCCGTCTTCCGTCGGCTCCGACCGTCGCGGCCCGAGGCGGGCGGCGTAGATGTGGCACTGCTTCTGCGCATGCAGGTCATATTCCGGCATGTAGGTGAACCGGTGGAACATGCCGAGCCGGCGCAGCCCATGGATCGCGTAGCCGGTTTCCTCCATCACCTCGCGGGCAAGCGCGCCCTGCGGGCTTTCGCCCGGATCGATGCCGCCGCCCGGCAGTTGCAATTCTGGGCGTGGCTCTTCCTGAAAGGTGGCGAGAAGACCATCGCCCGCGTCAATGATCGCATAGACCCCGGGTCGGGGCGTGTAGCGCTGCCCGGTCAAGGGTTGACGGCCAAATCGACGGTTCATGCTGTGCCCTGCAACTGCGCCACCCGTTGTGCCACCCGTGCGGCCTCTCGCCAAGCCGAAAGCCATCGGCTATGGGTCGCGCATGATGAAACCCGGACAAACAGCCAAGACTGATCCCAAGGCGGAGCCGGCCAGCGCGACGGCAGTGCGTGTGCTGCGGATCGAGGGCGCGGCCGTCCTGCAGATGGCCGAGGCGCTGCCCGAGGATTTCGACGCGGCGGTCGACGCGATCCTTTCGACGAAGGGACGCGTCATCCTCGGCGGTATCGGCAAATCGGGCCATATCGCGCGCAAGATCAGCTCGACGCTCGCCTCGACCGGCACGCCATCGGCCTTCGTGCACCCCGCCGAGGCCAGCCATGGCGATCTGGGAATGATCACGCCGGACGATCTGGTGATCCTGATCTCGAATTCCGGCGAGACGTCGGAACTTCGCGATATCGTGGCCCATGTCGCCCGGTTCTCGATCCCGATGATCGGGATCTCCGGCAAACCGTCCTCGACCCTGATGCAGGCAGCCGATCACAGGCTGACGCTGCCCGATGCGCCCGAGGCCTGTGCGCTGGGCATGGCGCCCACGACCTCGACAACACTCACGCTCGCGCTGGGCGACGCGCTGGCGGTGGCGGTGATGGAACGGCGCGGTTTTCTGCCGGAACAGTTCCGGACCTTCCACCCGGGCGGAAAGCTCGGCGCGCGATTGTCGAAGGTCGCGCAACTCATGCACGGCACGGAGGCACTGCCGCTGGTCGATGTCGCAAGCCCGATGTCGGAGACGCTCGTCGTGATGAGCGAAAAGGGCTTTGGCATCGCCGGCGTGACCGAGGCGAGCCGCCTTGTCGGCGTGATCTCGGATGGCGACTTGCGGCGCAACATGGCTCACCTGATGGAACGCAGCGCGGGTGAGGTCGCAACACGTTCCCCACGCGTCATTGGCCCGGACCTTCTGGCGGCCGAAGCGCTGGCCATGATGTCCGAGAACAAGATCACGGCGCTTTTCGTCACCGATGGCGATGGGCAGCCGGTGGGCCTCCTCCACCTTCACGATTGCCTGCGCGCCGGCCTCGTCTGAGGCACGTCCCAAAAAAGTACGGCCCCACCCCTTTCGGGGCAGGGCCGTCGGGCCGTGACAGGGAGGATCGTCAGGCTCAGTTCGTGTCGTCTGCCAGTCGCAGCTGCTCGAAGATGTCGGCGGCATAGGCCGGCTCGCCCGAGAACACCGTGACGGTTTCCGAGTTCACGCGATCGGCTGCACTGTCGATCGAGGCGTTGAAGTTGCGGACAGCGACGCCGATGGCGTCATCACCCATCGAGGCGACGGTCGTGCCGAGCGCGGGGCCGTTCGGGCCGACAGAGATGCGATCGGACGAGGTGTCTGCGCTCTGGTTGAAGTGCTGGATCGCGAATTGCGTGCTGTCGGCGGCGAATGCCGGAACTGCGACGGAAGCGGCCAGAGCGGCGGCGGCGAGGGTCAGGGAGAATTTCATGGTCTTTCCTTTCGGTTTGCGTTTTCGGGCGCTCGGCCCGCTGGTTCGTATGGGAGGCTCGATGCCTTCCGATGACTTGAACCTGTACACTTCGAAGCTCTCATTCAATTCACGAAGAAAGGAAAAACGTGAAATGTCGGTGCGAAAATGCACATAAGGTGCAAATCAGCGCACGGCCCTCACGCGGGCGGCATGAATGATGGCGTCCGCGTGAGTGGGGGCGCGTGTTTTGTAATGATTACAGTGTTTTCACCGATCCGTGAGCGCGAGGCTACATCTCGTAGTAGTCGCGAAACCAGGCGACCCAGAGCGCCACGCCCGCGCGAATGTCCGTTTTCGGGCGGTATCCTGTCAGGGATTGCAGAAGCGTCGCGTCGGCCCATGTCGCGGCGACGTCCCCGGGTTGCATGTCCATGAAGGTCTTCTGCGCGGTGCGGCCCGTCGCCTCCTCGATGGCGGCGATGAAATCCATCAGGCGGACGGGTTCGGAGTTGCCGATATTCACGATCCGGTAGGGCGCGACTGGCGACAGGCTGTCGCCTTCGGGGATCGCGTCGCCGGGCGCAGGCCGGACCGGCGCCACGTCGATCAGCCGGGCGATGCCATCGACGAGGTCGTCGATATAGGTGAAGTCCCGGCTCATGTCGCCATGGTTGTAGACGTCGATCGGGTCCCCCGCGAGAATCGCACGGGTGAACTTGTAGGGTGCCATGTCCGGGCGGCCCCATGGGCCGTAGACGGTGAAGAAGCGGAACATGGTGGTCGGCAGATCGTAGAGATGCGCATACGAATGGGCCATCGCCTCGGTCGCCTTCTTCGTGGCGGCATAGAACGACATCTGCGTGTCGGCCTTGGCGGTCTCGGCATAGGGCATCTCGGTATTTGCGCCGTAGACCGAGGAGGTGGAGGCCAGAAGGCTGTGGCGCGGGGGAAAGGCGCGCATCGCCTCGAGCACGCGGAACGTGCCGATGAGGTTGGCCTCGACATAGCTTTCGGGGTGATCGATCGAGTAACGCACCCCGGCCTGCGCCGCGAGGTGGATCAGCGCGTCGGGGCGGTGTTGCTCCATCAACTGATGCATGACGCCGGGGGTTTCGATTCGTTCGGTCACGGTGCGGAAGCCGGCGGATTGCATCAGGCCGGACTGGCGGCGTTCCTTGAGCGAGACGTCGTAATAGTCGGAGAGGGAGTCGATGCCGATCACCTCCCACCCGTCGGACAGGAGGCGCCGACAAAGGTGGTAGCCGATGAAACCCGAAGACCCCGTGACGAGGGCGGTTTTCCGTGCCATTAGTCGGTTCCCCCCGAATGCGGCCCCGAGATCCAGGCCCAGGAACTGGCGCACATCTCGTCGAGCGTCTTTTCCGTCCTGAAGCCCAGAACATCGGCGGCCTTCCCGGCGGCCGCGACGTAGATTGGCACGTCGCCGGGCCGTCTCGGCGCGATCTCGTAGGCGAGATCCCGGTTCGAGGCGCGCTTGTAGGCCGCGATCACCTCCAGCACGGAATAGCCGCGCCCGGTGCCGAGGTTGACCAGATGACCCTCGCCGCTTTCGAAGAGCCGTGCCAGCGACAGAACGTGCCCGCGCGCGAGGTCCTCCACATGGATGTAGTCGCGCACGCCTGTGCCGTCGGGCGTGTCGTAATCGTCGCCGAAAACCGAGATCTTCGGCAATTCGCCCTTGGCCACCTTCGAGATGAAGGGCATCAGGTTGTTGGGGATATCCCTCGGGTCCTCGCCGATCATGGCCGATCCATGGGCGCCCGCCGGGTTGAAATAACGCAGGATGCCGATGGCCCAGCGCGGATCGGAGGCGGAAAGCCAGTTCAGTATCTGCTCGCCCATGATCTTGGTCTGGCCATAGGGGTTCATGCCCCGGAATTCGGCGGTCTCGGGGGTCGGTGTTTCATCCGGCACGCCGTAGACGGTCGCCGATGAGGAAAACACCAGCCGTCGGCAGTCATGGGCGTCCATCACGCGCAAAAGCGTCGTCAGCCCGCCGATATTCACGTCGAAATAGTCGAGCGGTTTTTCCACGCTTTCCGACACCGCCTTGAGCGCCGCGAAATGAACGACGGCGTCGAAACGGCCCGCCGCGAAGGCCGCGCCGAGGGCGTGGGCGTCGCGCACATCGGCCTCGATCACGTCGACCTCGGTCCCAATGATCCGGCCCAGCCGGTCGATCACGCTTTGCCTTGCGTTGGCGAAACTGTCGAGGATCGTGACCTCGTGCCCGGCATCGACGAGCGCGAGATAGGTGTGCGAGCCGATATAGCCCGCCCCGCCCGTCAGAAGAACTCTCTGCTTGGCCATGCCTGTTCCCGTATGTGGTGCCATTCGACCGAACGGCGCGCCTCAAGTCGCCCAAGCCCATACGTCATCGAAGGCTGACGGTTAAGGACAAATCCCGGCATTTTTGGGAAGCTTCCCCCGCACGGGAATGGCCGATGATGATGATGTCGCGACGGGCGACGCGGTGTTGCCGCGTCCCCGGGGTCTTTGGGATTGCGCGACACGGGCCTATATGAAACGGGACGCCGCAAATCGTGCCCGGATACCGTATTCATGACACTGACGACCCGCATCGCATGGGATGACACCGTCCTCCCGTTCCAGCTTGACCGTTCCGACATAAGGGGGCGCGTCGCGCGCCTCGACACGACGCTCGAGCAGATCCTCGACCAGCACGACTACCCCCCGGAGGTGGAGGCGCTGGTGGCCGAGATGGCGCTGCTGACCGCGATGATCGGCCAGACGATCAAGCTGCGGTGGAAACTGTCGCTGCAGATGCGTGGCGACGGGCCGATCCGGCTGATCGCGACGGATTTCTTCGCACCGGGCGAGGATGGCGTGCCGGCGCGCCTCCGGGCCTTCGCGAGTTATGACGCCGAGCGCCTCGTGCCGGGCGCGGACCCGTTCGCGCAGACCGGCAAGGGCTATTTCGCCATCCTGATCGACCAGGGCGCCGGCACCGCGCCCTACCAGGGGATCACGCCGCTTTCCGGCGGGTCTCTGCGGTCCTGCGCCGAGACCTATTTCGCGCAGTCCGAACAGTTGCCGACGCGGTTCATGGTTGGCTTCGGCCAGAGCCATGAGCCGGGCAAACCCGTCAACTGGCGCGCCGGTGGCGTGATGCTGCAGCACATGCCGAAGGCTCAGAGGGTCTCGGGCGAAGGCGGTTCGGGCGAGGACGGGCTTCTGGCGGCGGAGGATCTCGTCGATGGGGACGAGGGCGAGAACTGGCGCCGCGCCAACGTGCTTCTGGATACCGCCGACGAGCTGGAGCTCGTGGGCCCCCATGTCAGCCCCACGGACCTGCTGGTGCGCCTGTTCCACGAGGAAACGCCGCGCGTCTTCGACGCCCTGCCCGTGCAGTTCGGCTGCACCTGCTCGGCGGATCGCGTGCGCCAGAGCCTGTCGATCTACTCGGCCAAGGATATCGGGCACATGACGACGGACGAGGGGATCGTGACGGCCGCTTGCCAGTTCTGCGGCGCGCATTACGAGTTCGATCCCCGGACACTCGGGTTCGAGGCCGTCTCACCCCCCGGAGGAGAGGATGGGCAGACGGATTGACCTCGACATTCTGCATCGCGCGGTGGTGGATGCGGTGTACGCGTCGGCGCCGTCGTCGGATTTCGACCTGAACCCCGGGGTGCTGCTTTCACCGGACCGGCGGTTGCGTCCGGCGGCGGTGCTGGTCCCCGTGCTGGGCGCGGAGGTCGTGCTGACCAAACGCGCCTCGCATCTGACGCATCATCCGGGCCAGATCGCGCTGCCGGGCGGCAAGGTGGATGCCGGCGACGCCGACATCCGCGCGGCCGCGCTGCGCGAGGCGCGGGAGGAGATCGGGCTCGATCCCGCCAATGTCGAGGTTCTGGTCGAACTGCCGCCCCACGAGACCGTCACGGGCTACACGGTCACGCCCGTTCTGGCCCGCGTCCGCGCGGAGTTCGAGGCCGTGCCCGAGGATGGCGAGGTGGCCGAGGTGTTCCGCGTGCCGCTGGACTTCCTGATGACGCCCGCGAATTATCGCGTCGAAAGCCGGGCCTGGCGCGGGCAGCGCCGCCACTACTATGTCGCGCCTTACGGCCCCTATTACATCTGGGGCGCCACGGCGCGGATCCTGAAATCGCTTGCCGACCGGGTGGGATGACATGCGTCTTGCGACCGAGTGGCTGGACGATCCCCATATCCGGGCGGTGCTGGACGCACTGGAGGCCGGCGGCGCGCGCGCGTGGTTCGTCGGCGGCTGCGTGCGTGACGGGCTTCTGGGCCTTGTGGCGGGCGACATCGACATCGCGACCGACGCCACGCCCGATCGCGTGACCGAAATGGTCGGGGCGGCGGGGCTGCGGGCCGTGCCGACCGGGGAGGCGCATGGCACCATCACCGTGGTGGCGGATCACGTCCCCGTCGAGGTGACGACGCTGCGGCGCGATGTGGCGACAGACGGGCGGCGCGCCACGGTGGCCTATACCGACAGGATCGAGGAGGACGCGCATCGCCGCGACTTCACCGTCAACGCGCTCTACGCCTCCCGCGACGGGGTTGTCCTCGATCCCACGGGCGAGGGGCTGGCGGACCTCAAGGCGCGGCGCATCCGGTTCATCGGCGACCCCCATGACAGGATCGTCGAGGATTACCTGCGCATCCTGCGCTTCTTCCGGTTCCACGCCCATTACGCCGACCCCGGTCTGGGCCTCGATGCCGACGGACTCGCCGCCGCGGCGGAACTGGCCGATGGGCTCGACCGGCTGGCCAAGGAACGGATCGGGGCCGAGATGCGCAAGCTTCTGGCCGCCCCCGACCCTTCGCCGGCGGTGGCGGCCATGGCGCGCTCGGGCGTCCTGTTGCACGTTCTGCCCGGTGCCGATGACCGGCTGCTTCCGGTGCTGGTGGAGATCGAGGGCGACGCGCCGCCCGACCCGATGCGCCGTCTCGCGGCGCTGGGCGGCGAGGATGTGGCCGTTTCGCTGAGGCTCTCCCGCGTCGAGGCGCAGGCGATGGCCCGGATGCGCGACGGCATGGCGAGCGCGGCCGGCCCCGGTGAACTGGGCTACCGGCATGGCGAGATGCTGGCGCGCGACATCCTGCTGCTGCGCGCCGCACTGGCCGGCCAGAGTGTGGACCCTGCCGATCTGGCCAAGGCCGCTGCCGGCGCCGAGGCCACCTTTCCGCTGAAGGCCGCCGACCTGATGCCGGATTTCTCGGGGCCCGCGCTGGGTGCGGAGCTTGCCCGGCTGGAACGGCGGTGGATCGACAGCGGCTTCGGACTGTCGGCGGGGGAACTGCTGTCCTGAGCCCGCTTGACAGGGGTCTGTGCCCGGGGTTGGGTGCGCGCCTATCGGGGCGCGGCGCATGGATCCTCTCTACCTTTTCGTCTTTCTCGGGCTCTTCACGCCGGGTCCGAATGTCATCCTGCTGACGACATCCGGCGCGCGCTTCGGCTTTCGCGCCAGCCTGCCGCATATCCTCGGCGTGGCGCTGGGCGTTGGCATCACCGCCGGTCTGACGGGGTTCGGCATCGGCGCGCTCGTGGCGCAATATCCGGTCGTCAGGACCGGCCTCAGCGGTCTGGCGGCGGCATGGATCCTCTGGATGGCATTGCAGCTGTGGCGCGCGCGGCCAGGTCGCATGTCAGCGGCGGGGGACGCCGAAAGACCATGGGGCGTCGCGCGGGCCGTGGTGTTCCAATGGGTCAACCCGAAGGTCTGGGCGGTCACGCTGGCGGCGGCGTCGGGCTATGGCCTTGGCCTCGCGCCATGGGACGAGGCGCAACGCCTGGCGCTGGCATTTTCGGGGATCAACCTCTTCGTCTGCCTGTTCTGGGCCTTCGCCGGGGCGCTTCTGGCGGGCCTGCTCAAGGACGACCGGGCGTGGACGGTCTTCACCCGCGTGATGGCGACCGGTCTGGCCGCGTCGGCCGTCATGGTCTTTATCTGATCCGGGAGCTATATGGAGGCCCGAGGACGGCGCCCCCATGATTTCCCGACTGTTCCAGTTCTTCGAAACGCTGGTCGATCCCTACACGGCCTATCCCGACACGGACACGCCGCCGCGTCGGCTGTTCGCGTTTCTGTGGGACTACTCGCAGCCCTTCAAGACGCTCTTCGCGGCGACCGCGATCATGTCACTGGTGGTGGCGGCCATCGAGATCGGCCTGATCTGGTACATGGGCCGCGTGGTGGACCTGTTGTCCACCGGCGCGCCGTCCGAGGTGCTGGCGGATCACGGGGTCGAGCTGATCCTCGCGGCGCTCTTCGTCCTTCTGATCCGGCCCCTCATGCAAGGCCTCGATGTCGCGCTTCTGAACAACGCGATCCTGCCGCAGTTCGGCACGCTGATCCGCTGGCGCGCGCATCGGCAGGTCCTGCGCCAGTCCGTGGGCTGGTTCGAGAACGATTTCGCCGGCCGCATCGCCAACCGGATCATGCAGACCCCGCTGAGCGGCGGCGAGGCGGTGTTCCAGATCTTCGACGCGCTCACCTTCGCGCTCGCCTACCTCGTTGGTGCGGCGATCCTGCTCTTTGGGGCGGATCCGCGCCTGCTTCTGCCGCTTCTGGCGTGGTTCGCGCTTTACGGGCTGTTGCTGCGCTGGACGATCGTGCGGATCGGTCCCGCCTCGCAGGCCAGCGCCGATGCACGCTCGGCCACGACGGGGCGGATCGTCGACACCTACACGAACATCCATGCAGTGAAGCTTTTCGCCCATCACGACCGGGAGATCGAATACGCGAAGGAGGCGATCGAGAACACGCGCCAGACCTTCGCCCGCGAGATGCGGCTTTTCACCATCATGGATATCGTCCTGACCGTCCTGAACGGCCTTCTGATCGTGGCCGTGGTGGGTTGGGCCATCTGGCTCTGGGCTGGGGGTGCTGCGAGTGTTGGCACGGTGGCCGCCGCGACGGCGCTGACGCTCAGGCTCAACGCCATGACAGGCTGGATCATGTGGGCGGTGTCGAGCTTTTTCCGCTCTCTCGGCGTGGTCGCGGAGGGGATGGAGACGATCGCCGATCCCATCACCCTGACCGACGCGCCGGGCGCGAAGCCCCTGCAGTTCGACAAGGGCGAGATCCGGTTCGAGGACGTGTCGCACCATTACGGGCGCGGCGCGGGCGGGATCGACCGGCTGAGCCTCACCATCCACCCCGGCGAGAAGGTCGGCCTGATCGGCCGGTCCGGCGCGGGCAAGTCGACGCTGGTGAAGCTGCTGCTCAGGTTCTACGATCTGGAGGGCGGGCGCATCCTGATCGACGGGCAGGACATCGCGACCGTGACGCAGGACAGCCTGCGCCACAGGATCGGCGTGGTGCAGCAGGACAGCGCGCTTCTGCATCGGTCGGTGCGCGACAACATCCTCTATGGTCGCCCCGACGCCACGGAGGAGGAGATGATCGCCGCAGCGAAACGGGCGGAGGCGCATGACTTCATCCAGGACCTCAGCGATCCTGAGGGCCGCACCGGCTACGAGGCCCATGTGGGCGAGCGTGGCGTGAAGCTGTCCGGCGGGCAGCGGCAGCGCGTGACGCTGGCGCGCGCGATCCTCAAGGACGCGCCGATCCTCCTTCTGGACGAGGCGACAAGCGCGCTCGACAGCGAGGTGGAGGCCGCGATCCAGGACACGCTTTACGGCGTGATGGAGGGCAAGACGGTCATCGCCATCGCGCACCGGCTTTCGACCATCGCGCATATGGACCGGATCGTGGTTCTGGATGACGGACGCATCGCCGAAGAGGGGAACCATTCCGGGCTTCTGGCGATGAACGGACTATATGCCGGGTTCTGGGCGCGCCAGTCCGGCGGGTTCATCGGAACGGAGGCCGAGGCGGCGGAATGACGACGACGATCCGGAAAACCCTAGCCTGGCTTGGCAGCCTTATCGACGGCTTCCAGCCCGCCGAAGGCGCGCCGCCCCGCATGCTCTGGCCCTTCATCCGCTGGTGCCTTGCCGGGTCGTGGCCGGTCATCATCGTGGCGGCGATCCTCTCGGGTCTTGCGGGCGTGATGGAGGTGGGCGCGGCGTGGCTCCTGGGGGTGCTGGTCGACAGCACCGCCGCGGGCAGCGAGGGGTATTTTTCGGAAAACCTCGGCCTCGTCGTCCTTTACGTCGTGTTCTACCTCGCGCTCCGGCCGCTGTTCTTCGGTACGTCGGCGGCGTTCAACGGCATCGTCCTGCCGCCGAACCTGTCGCCGCTGATCCAGAGCCGGTTGCACCGCTGGTCGCTGGGGCATTCGGTGACCTTCTTCGACAACGATTTCGCGGGCCGCATCGCGCAGAAGCAGATGCAGACGGCGACGGCGCTGGTGAACGTGGTGACCGAGGTGATCAACGCCGGCGCCTTCGCCGTCGCCACGCTGATCGGGTCCGTCGTCATGCTGGCGGCGATCGACTGGCGCATCGGTCTGGCGCTGCTTCTGTGGCTTGCGGGCTATATCGTGATGATCCGCTGGTTCCTGCCCCGCATTCGCGTGCGGTCCAAGGACCGGGCGGCGGCGCGGGCCAACGTGACGGGGCAGATCGTCGACACGATCACCAACATCAAGACGGTCAAGCTGTTCGGCCATGTCGATCACGAGGACGAGGCCGCCATCGACGCGCTGCAGGGCTATCGCCAGACCGCGCTGGCCTTCGGTTACCTCTCCACCGGCTTCCGCTTCGCGCTGATGGCGACGGCGGGGCTTCTGCCCGTGATCCTCGTGCTGGGCGCCGTCCTGCTTTGGCAGAACGGTCAGGCCACGCCCGGCGAGATCGCGGCGACGGGCGCGATCGCCATGCGCATCGCGCAGATGACCGGCTGGGTCAGTTTCACGCTGATGGCCGTCTACGCGAATGTGGGCGAGATCGAGGACGGGATGCGCACGCTGACCCCGCCCCACACCCTGACCGACGATCCGGACGCGCGGACCCTGCCGCGGATCGAGGGGCGGATCGCCTATGAGGACGTGAGTTTCGCCTATGGCCGGCAGGCGGGCGGCGTCGAGGACATCGACCTGGTGATCGAACCGGGGCAGAAACTGGGCATCGTCGGCGCGTCGGGCGCGGGCAAGTCTACGCTCGTGTCGCTTCTCCTGCGGCTCTACGACACCGAGGAGGGGCGCATCACGCTGGACGGGACCGACATTCGCGATGTGACGCAGGACAGCCTGCGCCACCAGATCGCGATGGTCACGCAGGAGACGGCGATGTTCAACCGCTCCGCGATGGAGAACATCCGTTACGGCCGGCCCGAGGCCACCGACGAGGAGGTCTACGCCGCCGCGAAACGGGCCGAGGCGCATGACTTCATCCTGTCGCTGCGCGATCATCGGGGGCGCGAAGGCTATGGGGCGCATCTGGGCGAACGGGGCGTGAAGCTATCGGGCGGACAGCGGCAGCGCATCGCGCTGGCGCGCGCCTTCCTGAAGGACGCACCGGTGCTGGTGCTGGACGAGGCCACGAGTGCGCTCGACAGCGAGGTCGAGGCCGCGATCCAGTCCACCCTTGCCGACGTGATGGAGGGCAAGACGGTGATCGCCATCGCGCACCGCCTGTCCACGCTGGCCGCGATGGACCGGATCATCGTTCTGGACGCGGGCCGGATCGTGGAGGACGGGACGCACCAGCAGCTGCTTGCGAAGGACGGGCTTTACGCGCGTTACTGGAACCGGCAATCGGGCGGCTTCATCCATGCGGAGGCGGCCGAATAGGCTGGTCGCGGGGCGCGCCCCATGACAGAAACGGCCCGTCCTGAAGGGAAGGGGTCGATGGATTTCGAGACGGTCTCAGCCGCGGATTTCGGGCGCAGCCTCATGGGGCTGGGGGTGAACCTGCTGTCGCCGGATGTGCGGGCGCTGGCGGCGTTTCTGAGCGAGGTCTTCGGTCTCTCCGTCCACCGGCTCAGCGACGATTTCGCCATCGTCATCCATGATGGCGCTATGTTTCAACTCCACCACGACGGGACGTTCCGCGCACACCCCGTGCTTGGCCTCGTGCCCGAAACCCCGCCACGCGGGGGTGGGGCGCAGTTCTACCTCTTCGGCATCGACCCGGACGCGGCGGCTGCGCGGGCGCAAGCGGCGGGATACATGGTACCGGAGCCGCCAGCAGACAAACCGCACGGGCTGCGCGAATGCACCGTGCTGAGCCCCGAGGGCTACGCGTTTTCCCCAGCCGTGCATGTTGGCTGAGCCGTGACGGAGATCGCGATCACACGGCTGGGCCATCGCGGCGACGGGATCGGGGAGGGCCCCGATGGCCGGACGATCTACGCCGCGCGCACGCTGCCGGGCGAGGTGATCGCGGGCGAAATCGATGGCGACAGGATCGAGACGCCCGCCATCGTGGCGCCTGCTGCGGAGCGGGTGAGCGCGCCTTGCCTGCATTACCGGAGCTGCGGGGGCTGCGCCCTGATGCATGCCTCGGACAGCTTCGTCGCGGACTGGAAAACGCAAGTCATCGCAACCGCGCTGGCCGCGCAGGGCCTCGATGCAGCCATACGACCCATCGCGACCTCCCCGCCCCGGTCGCGGCGGCGCGCCACCCTCGCCGGGCGGCGGACGAAGAAGGGCGCGCTGGTGGGTTTCCACGCGCGTCGGTCCGACACGATCGTGCCCATCACCGACTGTCACGTTCTGGCACCGGTTCTTATGGCAGCCGTGCCGGTGTTGGAGGACATCACCCGGCTTGGCGGCTCGCGGGCCGGGGTGCTTTCCTTCGCGATGACCCAGACGGAGAGCGGCGTGGACCTGCGCGTGACGGGGGGCAAGCCGCTCGACGGGCCGCTGCGGGCGGCGCTGGGCGGGTTCGCGGGCCACTTCGTGCGTCTGACATGGGAGGATGAGCCGATCTTTGCCGCCACATCGCCGCTGGTGCGGCTCGGAAACGCGGCCGTCACACCGCCGCCGGGGGCGTTCCTTCAGGCGACGGCGCATGGGGAGGCGGCGCTCCTGTCGGCCGTCGAGGAAGTGACGGACGGAGCCAGCCGCATCGCGGACCTCTTCGCCGGGTGCGGCACCTTCGCGCTGCCGCTGGCGCGGCGCGCCGCGGTCCATGCCGTCGAGGGGGAGGCGTCCCTGCTGGCCGCGCTCGACGCCGGCGCGCGCCATGCGCGGGGGCTGAAACCCGTCACGACGGAGATGCGCGACCTTTTCCGCCGCCCGATGATGGTCTCCGAACTCTCCGCCTACGACGCCGTGGTCATCGACCCGCCCCGCGCCGGCGCGGAGGCACAGACCCGTGCGCTGGCCGAGGCGCGTGTGCCGCGTATCGCGGCGGTGTCCTGCAACCCGGTGACCTTCGCGCGCGACGCCGCGATCCTCACGCGCGCGGGATATCGCCTCAATTGGGTGCAACCCGTTGACCAGTTTCGATGGTCGACGCATGTGGAGCTTGCCGCGTCGCTCACCCTCGCCCATATCGACCTCTGAACCGCGAGAGATGACCCATGTCCGACACAGCCGCCCCCGAGGGTTTCCGCACGCGTCTGGCCGACTGGCTGGACCGGCCGCAGGTGCGCAACACGATCATCGGCGTGATCGTGTTCAATGCCATCATTCTCGGGATGGAGACGTCGGACACGCTGATGGCGTCCTGGGGTCCGATGATCCTCGCCCTCGACCGGGCCTGCCTGGCAATCTTCGTGATCGAGATCGCGCTGAAGCTCGTGGCCCACGGCACGCGGTTCTTCCGCTCGGGCTGGAACCTGTTCGACTTCGTCATCGTGGGCATCGCGCTGGTTCCGGCGGCGCAGGGCCTGTCGGTCCTGCGGGCGCTGCGCATCCTGCGGGTGCTGCGCATCCTGTCGGTGGTCCCGTCGCTGCGCCGCGTGGTGGAAGGTCTGATGACCGCGCTGCCGGGGATGGGATCGGTCTTCCTGCTGATGTCGATCATCTTCTACATCGGCGCGGTCATGGCGACCAAGCTCTTCTCCGACAGCTTCCCCGACTGGTTCGGCACGCTGGGCGATTCGCTCTATACGCTGTTCCAAATCATGACGCTTGAATCCTGGTCCATGGGCATCGTCCGCCCGGTGCTCGAGGTCTATCCCTACGCCTGGGCCTTCTTCGTGCCCTTCATCATGGTCACGACCTTCGCGGTGGTGAACCTGATCGTGGGCCTCGTCGTGAACTCCATGCAGGACGCCCACTCGGAGGAAAGCAACGCAGCGACGGACGCCTATCGCGACGAGGTGCTGGAGCGGCTGAGGCAGATCGAGGAGAAGCTGGAGAAGTAGCGGGTCCCGTCCCGAAAGGGGCTTTCGAACCGGCGGCGGCGATGCTTTAAGCGCCCCTGACCGAGACAGCCGGAGCGGGACCGCGACATGGGTGGATTCGAGCGTTTCCTGTCCCTCTGGGTGCTGGCGGCCATCCTCGTGGGCCTTGCGCTGGGACAGGTCTTTCCGGGCCTTTTCGCGACGCTCGCGTCGGTCGAATACGCCTCGGTCAACCTGATCGTGGCGGTCCTGATCTGGGCGATGGTCTACCCGATGATGATCGGCGTGGACTTGCGCAGCCTCGGCGGCATCGGCCGCAAGCCCAAGGGCCTGATGATCACGGTGGTCGTCAACTGGCTGATCAAGCCCTTCACCATGGCCGCGCTGGGCGTCCTGTTCTTCGAATACGTCTTTGCCGACCTGATCGACCCGGCCGATGCCAGCCAGTACATCGCCGGCCTGATCCTGCTGGGCGCGGCACCGTGCACGGCGATGGTCTTCGTCTGGTCGCAACTGACGAAGGGAGACCCGAACTACACGCTGGTGCAGGTGTCGCTGAACGACGTCATCATGGTCTTCGCCTTCGCGCCGATCGTGGCGTTCTTGCTGGGGGTCACGGATATCGCCGTGCCGTGGGAGACGCTGCTATTGTCGGTAGGGCTTTACGTGGTGATCCCGTTGGCGGCGGGGCTCCTGACGCGGTCATGGCTGCTCGATCGGGGCGGGCAGGCGGCGGTCGAGGGCTTCACCGCACGGATCAAGCCCGCCTCCGTCTTCGGCCTGCTGGCCACGGTGGTCCTGCTGTTCGGGTTCCAGGGCTCGGTGATCCTCGCCCAGCCGTTCCTGATCGTGCTGCTGGCGATGCCGATCCTGATCCAGTCCTACGGGATCTTCGCGCTGGCCTATGCGTGGGCCTGGGTCTGGCGCGTGCCCCATCGCGTCGCCGCCCCCTGCGCCCTGATCGGCACGTCGAATTTCTTCGAACTGGCGGTGGCCGTTGCGATCGGGCTTTTCGGGCTGGACTCCGGCGCGGCGCTGGTCACGGTCGTCGGCGTTCTGGTCGAGGTGCCCGTGATGCTGAGCCTCGTGGCCTTCGCCAACCGAACCCGGTCGCGGTTCCCGGGCTAAGGCCTCTCACGCAAAATCCTCATTGTATCTAGTTGTGGCTTGATCCATGCCGCCTTGGCGGGCCCTATCCAGCGCAACAATTCCAAGCATTTACTGTAATCCGCGGTCAGGTCGCGCATGAAGATGGGTTCATGATGCGAGATACGGTTGCGAAACTCTCGAACCACTTCGCACCTGTCGTGGAATTCGGACTGAGTAAGGGCTGCTGGAAGGTCGGGGAAGTGGAGTATCAACTCACTCCACAACGGAGCCTCGTACTTCGGAAGGAGCATATTCGTCCAAAACCCAAAACTTAACTCAGCGGTCATGCGCCCACTGGTCGGGGTTTTACCTCTCTTCTCGATATCCGACGCCGCTCGAAGGACTATTGGCTTTCCCTTCTTGCCCAAGAGTTCAATAAAGCCCTGATCCGTCCACCACTCCTCCCTGAATACCTCGCATAGACGCTTTTCCATCCTGTTGCGCAGACAGACCTCTATAGAGGATAGAAGCGGGTAGAATGATGCAGAGATACGCATATTCCATCCGTACAAGCGCAGCGCACGTCCCTGATCGAAGCCAGACGCTTCAAGATAGGTGGCGAAGCGGTCGTTCGAGAGATGATCGATAACCTCTTTAATCAATATATTGTACCTGTAGAATCAACAGCTACAAGGCGGCTCACAGTTTTATTGCAGAGTCAATAGATATTGACTTTTGTGCCAAACGGCACCACATGTCAGACGTCGGGGGTAGGTGTAAGCCCCCAATTTGTTAGAGCCCCGCGACAGCCGAAAGGTCCTCGCGGGGCTTCGCTTTTTTTACGCCCGCTTCTCCAGCGTCGCCACGCCAAGCGTCGTCAGCACCTTCTCAACGATATCGCCCGCGTTCATCTTCGCCACCGTGTACATGTCCTCGGGGCTGGCCTGGTCGATGAACACGTCGGGCAGGACCATGGAGCGATACTTGAGCCCCGTGTCGAACACGCCGCGCTCCGCCAAGAGATGCGCGACGTGGGAGCCGAAGCCGCCCACCGCGCCTTCCTCGATGGTGATCAGCGCCTCGTGGTGGCGGGCGAGTTGCAGGATCATCTCCTCGTCCAGCGGTTTGGCGAAACGGGCATCGGCCACCGTCGGGGTCAGGCCGCGCTGCGCGAGCGTCTCGGCGGCCTCCTGCACCTCTTTCAGGCGGGCGCCGAAGTTCAGGATCGCGACGCGGTTGCCCTCGGCGATCATGCGGCCCCGGCCGATCTCGAGGGCCGTGCCGCGTTCGGGCATCTCCACGCCGACACCTTCGCCACGCGGATAGCGGAAGGCGCTGGGCCGATCCTCGATCTCGAGCGCGGTGCGGATCATGTGGACGAGCTCCGCCTCGTCGGCGGCGGCCATCACCACGAAGCCCGGCAGGTTCGCGAGGTAGGCGATGTCGTAGCTGCCGGCATGCGTCGCGCCATCGGCGCCCACCAGCCCCGCGCGGTCGATGGCGAAGCGGACGGGCAGACGCTGGATCGCCACGTCATGGACGACCTGGTCATAGCCGCGCTGCAGGAAGGTGGAATAGATCGCGGCGAAGGGTTTCAACCCGCCCGCCGCCATGCCCGCGCAGAGGGTCACGGCGTGCTGTTCGGCGATGCCCACGTCGAAGGTGCGGGTCGGGAACCGTTCGCCGAAGAGGTCGAGGCCGGTACCGTCCGGCATCGCGGCGGTGACGGCGACGATCTTGGGATCGTCCTCCGCCTCGCGGATCAGGGTGCGGGCGAAGACCTTGGTGTAGCTCGGCGCGTTGGAGGGCGCTTTCTTCTGCTCGCCGGTCGCCACGTCGAATTTCGCGGTGGCGTGGCCGCGGTCGGGCCGGTGCTCGGCGTAGCCCTTGCCCTTCTTCGTGATCGCGTGGATCAGGATCGGCCCGTCGGCGCGCGCCTTGACGGTGCGCAGGACGGCCAGAAGCTGTTCCATGTCGTGGCCGTCGATGGGGCCGATATAGTTGAACCCCAGTTCCTCGAAGAGCGTCCCGCCCACCGTCGCGGCCTTCAGCAGTTCCTTGGCCCGCCGCGCGCCTTCCTGGAAGGGCTCGGGCAGGAGGGAGACGGCCCCCTTGGCCGCCGCCTTCAACTCCTGGAACGGGGCGCCCGCGTAAAGCCGCGAGAGGTAGGAGGACATAGCCCCCGTTGGCGGCGCGATGGACATCTCGTTGTCGTTGAGGATCACGATCAGCCGAGTGCCGAGGTGGCCCGCGTTGTTCATCGCCTCGTAGGCCATGCCGCCCGACAACGCGCCGTCGCCGATCACCGCGATGGCGTCGCCATGGCCGGTGGGGCAGTCGCCGCCCAGCTCGCGCGCAAGGGCGAAGCCGAGGGCGGCGGAAATACTTGTAGAAGCATGCGCGGCGCCGAACGGGTCGTAGGGGGACTCGCTGCGCTTGGTGAAGCCGGACAGGCCGTCCTTCTGCCGGATGGTCAGCATCCGGTCGCGACGGCCCGTCAGGATCTTGTGCGGATAGCACTGGTGGGACACGTCCCAGATCAGCTTGTCCCGGGGCGTGTCGAACACGGCGTGGATCGCGACCGTCATCTCGACCACGCCAAGGCCCGCGCCGAAATGCCCGCCCGTCTGGCTGACGGACCAGATCGTCTCGGCCCTGAGTTCGCTCGCCAGCCGCTCGAGATCCGCGTCGGAGAACCGCTTCAGGTCGGCAGGTGAGGTCACACGGTCCAGAAGTGGGGTCACGGGTCTCTGGCTCATCGCTGGGCTCCCGGGCCTGCCGGCCCCCGGTTTCACATCTCGCGGGCGATAATGTAGCGGGCCAGCGCCTGCAAGGTCTGCGACCTGTCGCCGTATGGCGCCAACGCCTCGCAGGCCTCCTCGACCAGCGCCTTCTCGCGGTCCCGTGCGCCGTCGAGGCCGAGAAGCGAGACGAAGGTCGCCTTGCCCGCCTCGGCATCCTTGCGCAGCGCCTTGCCCGCCTTCTCGCTGTCGCCCGTCACGTCGAGAATATCGTCGGCGATCTGAAAGGCCAACCCGATGGCGCGGGCATAGGTCCCGAGCGGTCCGGGATCGGCGCGGCCGAGGATGGCGCCGGCCTCCGCCGGCCATTCGATCAGGCGGCCGGTCTTGTTGCGCTGAAGAACCGTTATCTCGTCGAGGTCAAGTTGCCGCCCGGCGGTTTCCGCCGCGATGTCCTGCGCCTGTCCCAGAACCATGCCCTCGGCCCCGCTGGCCCGCGCGAGCCCGGAGACCAGCGCGATCCGCTGCTCGGCATCCCCCGCCGCCGGGTCGGTCAGAAGCTCGAAGGCGAAGGTCTGGAGCGCGTCCCCCACCAGAACGGCGGTCGCCTCGTCCCATTTGCGGTGCACCGTGGGCCGTCCGCGCCGCAGGTCGTCATCGTCCATGCAGGGCAGGTCGTCATGCACGAGGCTGTAGGCATGGACGCATTCCACGGCCGCCGCCGCATGAAGCGCCTGCGCCTGCGGCACGTCGAACAGACCCGCCGTTTCCAGTACAAGAAACCCGCGCAGGCGCTTGCCGCCCTCGGTCGCGTAGCGCATGCCTTCAGCCAAGCGGTCGTCGCCGTATCGCGCAAGCTCCTGCGTCAGGAAGGACGCGATCGCGTCCTGCGCTTGGCCCAGCGCGTCCTGGAACATGGGTCAGAGGCCTTCTGCGGGCTTCGTGCCGGTGGCATTGCCATTGGCGTCGAGCGTGATCTGTTCGACCTGCTCCTCGGCCTCTTTCAGGCGGGCCTCGCAATGGGCGCGCAGCGCGGCGCCGCGTTTGTAGAGCGTGATGGAATCCTCCAGCGGCACGTCCCCCCGGTCGAGCGCGGCGACCACGGATTCGAACTCGCGAATGGCCTCTTCGAAGCTCATCTCTCCGACCGGTTTCTCGTCGCTCATCCGCGCCTCTCCATCAGTTCCGTCACATGCGCCGCAACCGATGCGGCAAGCGCAGGAAGATCATAGCCGCCTTCGAGTGTCGAGACCACGCGCCCGTCGCAGAGCTCATCGGCGAGGTCGCAGATCTCGCGCGTGAGCCATGCGAAATCGGTCTCGTCCCATGTCAGGTTCGCCAGCGGATCGGCGCGATGGGCGTCGAACCCGGCGGAGACGAGGATCATCTCGGGCGCGAAGGCGCGCAAGGCGGGGAAGACGCGCGTCTCGTAAAGCGACCGCATATGCGCCCCGTCCGATCCCGGCGGCAGCGGGATGTTGAGGATGTTGTTCGACCCGCCCCGTTCCGAGGCGGCGCCGGTGCCGGGAAACAGCGGCATCTGGTGGCTGGAGACGAACAGCGCGCGCGGCTCGTCCCAGAGGATATCCTGCGTGCCGTTGCCGTGATGCACGTCGAAATCGACCACGGCCACCCGCGACAGGCCGCGCCGTTCCAGCGCATGACGCGCGCCGATGGCGATCGTGCCGAAAAAGCAGAAGCCCATGGCCCGCGTTCGTTCGGCGTGGTGCCCGGGCGGGCGCGTGGCGACGAAGGCGTTGGTCGCGCGACCGTCGAGCACGGCGTCGATGCCCGCGATCATGCCGCCGACGCCCTTGAGCGCGGCCTCCCACGATCCGGGGCTTGCGTGGGTGTCGGGGTCGAGCGCGACCAGACCCGCCTCGGGCATTGCCGCCCTGATACGGTCGACATAGGCCTGCGGATGGCCGAGCAGCAGGTCAGCCTCTTCGGCCAGCGGCGCCTCCTGCCGGACAAGCGCGGCGAAGGGCTGCGCGGCGAGCGCGTCCGTCACGGCCTCTAGCCGCGCCACCTGTTCGGGGTGGCCGGGGGGCATGAGGTGTCCCAGCCCCGCCGGGTTCTCTATCAGCAGTGTCGTCATGGGTCTGTCCGTTCAGTCTGGCGCCAGCATGTAACCCGCACCGCGCACGGTCTGCAGGTAGCGCGGTTGTTTCGGATTCACTTCGATCTTCTTGCGCAGCCGCGTGATCTGCACGTCGATGGCGCGTTCCTGCACGTGATCGCTGGCGGCACCCTTGTCGCGGTTGAGCAGGCCCACGAGTTCGCCGCGCGTGAAGGGCTGGTTGGGCTGGCCCGAAAAGATCCGCATCAGCGACGCCTCGGTCGCGGTCAGGCGCACGATGCTCTGCCCGTGCCAAAGCTCAGAACGTTCCATGTCGTAGCGAATGGGGCCCAGATGCAGGACCTGCGCGACCTGCGACTCCTCCGGCTGCTTTGGCATCCGGCGCAGGATCGCGTTGACGCGCAAAAGCAGCTCCTTGGGCTCGAAGGGTTTGGTCAGGTAATCGTCCGCCCCGGCCTCGAACCCGGTGATCCGGTCGTCGGCCTCGCCCTTCGCGGTCAGGAGCAGGATGGGCGTGGTGAGCGTCTGGCGCAGGTCCCGCGTGAGGCTCAGGCCATCCTCGCCCGGCATCATCACATCCAGCACGATCAGGTCGAAATCGAGACCCGCGAGAAGACGACGCGCATGGGCCGCATCCCGCGCGGCGGTGGTCATGAAGCCATTTCGCACGAGGAATTTCTGCAACAGGCCGCGAATGCGCTCGTCGTCGTCGACGATCAGCAGATGCGCACCGATATCGATCATGGCGCCCCGCCCCCGCTTCCGTCCCCGCCATCGAGGTAGTGACGGCGCATGTCCGCGTCCATCATCTCCTCCAGCACCGCGCGAAAGCCCGCCACTGCCTCGGGGCCCGCGTTGCGGAACGCCGCCCGCATCCGGTTGCGCTGCGCCTCGGAAAGCTGGCGTTCCAGATCGGCGCCCGCCTCGGTCAGGTAGAGGTGCCGTTCACGCTTGTCGCGTGTGCCAACACGGCTTTCGACGAGGCCATCGTCGACCAGGGTCCGCAGCACGCGGTTGAGGGATTGCTTGGTGACGCCGAGGATCGACAAAAGGTTGTTCACCGTCGTGCCCGGGGCGCGGTTGATGAAATGGATTGCGCGGTGATGGGCGCGGCCATAGCCGTATTCTTGAAGGATCTTGTCCGGATCGGCGGTGAATCCGCGATAGGCGAAGAACATCGCCTCGATCCCGCGGCGCAGCTGTTCGTCCGTCAGGAAAAGAAGGGTCTCGCTTCTTCCCATCGATGTCTGGGGCGCGCGTTCAGCCATTGACCATGTCCCTTCCCGTGCCGGTTGTCCGGCATCTCGGTCACAGTTTATGTCAGCCTTGTTGACTTTCCAAGAATCAATTGTTAGCTCCGGACCGGTTTGGCGAAATATTCTGTCAGCTTCAGCAATATTTTGCGCAACAATCGAAAAAATGACCGGAAACCCGGGTGATATTGCGAAGGAAGGGATCATGGCAGGAGCCTATGACGATCGCGACGGCTGGATCTGGATGGATGGCAAGCTGGTGGACTGGCGCCAGGCCAATGTGCACATCCTGACCCATGCGATGCATTACGCATCCTCCGTCTTCGAGGGGGAGCGCGCCTATAACGGCAAGATCTTCGAAAGCCGCCGGCATTCCGAGCGCCTGCTGGCCTCGGGCCGGATGCTGGACGTCGATATCCCCTGGACCGTGGACGAGATCGAGGTGGCGAAATACGAGGTGATGAAGGCCAACGGTCTGACCGATGCCTATGTGCGCGCCGTCGCATGGCGCGGCTCGGGTGAGGACATGGGCGTCAGTTCCGCCAAGAACCCGGTCCGGCTGGCCGTCGCGGCCTGGGAATGGGGCAGCTATTACGGCGACGCCAAGATGAAGGGCGCGAAGCTCGACATCTCCAAGTGGAAGCGCCCGAGCCCCGAGACGATCCCCGTCCATGCAAAGGCCGCCGGTCTCTACATGATCTGCACCATGTCCAAGCATGCAGCCGAGGCGAAGGGCTGTTCGGATGCGCTGTTCATGGACTATCGCGGCTACGTGGCCGAGGCCACGGGCGCCAACATCTTCTTCGTCAAGGACGGCGAGGTGCATACGCCCACGGCGGATGTCTTCCTCAACGGGATCACGCGCCAGACGGTGATCGGCATGCTCGAAGAGCGGCAGGTGAAGGTCCACCAGCGCCACATCCTGCCCGGCGAACTGGAGAGCTTCGAGCAATGCTGGCTGACCGGCACGGCAGCCGAAGTCACGCCCGTGGGCCAGATCGGCGACTACAATTTCGAGGTCGGTGCGATGACCCGGGACGTGGCGACGTCCTATGAGGAACTGGTGCGGGCTTAATGCCCGCGCCTCCTGTTTGAAACAAAGACTGCGAATGCGAACTGAAGTTGCTGATCGGAATCTTTGAAGCCTTGTATCGCAGTCTCAACGATTTGGATTGAGTTTCGGACCTCGGATGTCTCAAGTTGGATGCTGGCATCATAGTCAGCCTCCTCTCTGCTTGCCTTCAACCCTTTCAATTGGCTTGCAAACTTCTGAATGGCATCAGGAAACTCCCTAATTCTTCCATCGTCGCATTGTTTTGCGACCATGCCATGGTCAGGCAACCTGTAAATTCGAGCCCATGCCTCTCTTACCACAACCAAATGAGAGTGCTCTTGTAGCGGCGACGCCAGAGCTTCGCAGACGCAGTGGAATAACGCAAAGTAAAGGTCGCTCATGCAACGCCGAAGTGCGGCCTCGGATAGCTGGGATTGAGCCTCCACTCGCCGCTTTGCTTCCAAAAGGAAGCCTTCACTGAGCAGCATGCAAAGGCTCAATATCTCTCATGTCCAGATAACTCACCACGGGGAACCCAGTGTCCTCATAGAGCGATTCCGTAATGGGACGCATGGACATAGAGAGTGAAAGCATTTCATCGGGTAGCAATGTCGTCGCGCTGCCGTCGTAAATGACACGGATCTTCAGAACAGGTGCGCCATCGGCGGAGCGTTCCACTTTGAGTTCAACGTCCTCAATGGTTCCGCTGGAGAAGTGATCCTTTACAGCTTCGATAATATCCATTTTGCACTCCCACGTTGTAGCAAGGGAATCATATATTCACACAAAAGTCAAATATTTCAGCTACTTGTAAGTGATTCTAACGACTCGTTTTTCTTCTTACGGGCCATGCCCACAAGCTCTTCATCACTTGATTTCCGGCCCCGACCCGCCCACCATCATCTGATGAACATCCAGACCACGCCCTACGGTCAGCCCGAGACCGTCGCCTTCGACCGGTGGGAGCTGGGGCTGATCCTCGGGCTTTACGGGCGCATGGTCGCCGCCGGGGAATGGCGGGACTACGGGATCTCCCATCTCTCCGACGCCGCCATTTTCGCCGTGTTCCGCAGGACGGCGGAGCATCCGCTCTACCGCATCGAAAAGCGGCCGAGGCTGGCGCGCGCGCAGGGGCAGTATTCCGTGATCGGCATGGACGGGCGTATCCTCAAGCGCGGCCATGACCTGAAGACCGTGCTGCGGGTGCTGGAACGCAAGCTGATCCGCGCGATCGGTTAACCCGCCGACAGCCGCTTTCGCCGCGTCACCGGTCCCTCGCCGGCGGTTTCGATGCGCGCCGCGGCGTCCTTCAGCGGTTCATAGGCGACGGACATGTGATGCGCATTGGCGTGCAGCAACATCTTCGCATCCGCCATCAGGCCGCAATGGCCCTTCCAGAAAACGAGGTCGCCGCGTTTGAGCGGCTCATGCGCGTCGATATCCTCGCCAAGGGCCTCGGCCTGCTGGTCGCTGTCGCGGGGGCAGTTCGTGCCGCAGGCCGCCAGCGCGAGTTGCACGAGGCCGGAACAGTCGAGGCCCCAGCGGCTGCTCCCGCCCCAAAGGTAAGGCGTGCCGAGGAAAAGGTCGGCCACGCCGACCGGGTCGTCGAAGCGCGCCGCGATGGGCATCAGGTGCTGACGCGGCACGAAGTGCCCCGTCTGGATGCGGTGAAACCCCTGCCGTTCCGCTGTCACGTTCACCGCCGATCCGAAGAACAGGGCCACCTCCGCCTGCGCCTTGACGTCCGGGCGGGGATAGAGATGCGTGGCCGGCGCGATGACCCAATGGGTTGCCTCCGGGGCCTGGGTCAGCGCCGCCGACCCGACCCAGCCGACATAGCCGTCGCGTTCCGCCTGACCGAAGGCATGGCCGTCGGCCACCTCCAGCACAAGGAACCTTTCCCCGAACAGAAGCTGGCTTTCGCGGGGGCCGCCGGGTTCTCGGGCGAGGTTGGCGATGGGCTGCTGCACCGTCATCCAGTCGCCCTCGACGAAACTCTCCGCCTCGACCTCACCCTGAAGGGACACATGGGCGTAGCGGCCGTTCGAGGGTGTCATGCGGGGATCGCGGGTCATAGGTTCAGGACCTTCGGAAGGATTTCGAAAAGCGCGCGCGCGCCTTGGCCCAGCCCGCCCTTGGGGCGCCCGGGCGCGTCGCTTGCAGACCACGCGTAGATGTCGAAATGGGCATAGGCGCGGGCCTGCGCGGTAAAGCGGCGCAGGAACAACGCGGCGGTGATCGAGCCTGCGAACCCGCCCTTGGGCGCGTTGTCGAGATCGGCGATGCCGGGCTCGATCAGCTTTTCGTAAGGCGCATGGAACGGCAGGCGCCAGACGGGATCGGCCACCTCGCGCGCAGCCTCGGACAGCGCGGCCGCCAGCGCCTCGTCATCGGTGTAGAAGGGCGCGATATCGGCCCCCACCGCCACGCGCGCCGCGCCGGTCAGCGTCGCCATGGAGACCAGCAGGTCGGGCGCCTCCTCCGAGGCGAGCGCCAGCGCGTCGGCCAGCACCAGCCGGCCCTCGGCGTCGGTGTTGTTGATCTCGATCGTCTGGCCGTCCCGTGCGGTCAGGATGTCGCCGGGCCGGAACGCGTTGCCCGCGACGGCATTCTCCACCGCCGGGATCAGCACGCGCAAGCGCAGGGGCAGGCCCTCGGCCATGATCATGTGCGCAAGGCCCAGAACGTTCGCCGCGCCGCCCATGTCCTTTTTCATGAGCCCCATGGACGCGCCGGGCTTGAGGTTGAGCCCGCCGGTGTCGAAGCAGACCCCCTTGCCCACGAGGGTCAGGCGCGGCCCGCTGTCGCCCCAGCTCATGTCGATCAGGCGTGGGGCCTCGTCGCTGGCGCGGCCGACAATGTGGATAAGCGGCAGGTTCGCGTCGAGCAGGCTGTCGCCATGGGTGCCGATGACATGCGCGCCGTGCAGTTCGGCCAGATCATGGGCGGCATGTTCCAGGTCACGTGGGCCCATGTCCTCGGCGGGCGTGTTGATCAGGTCGCGGGTCAGCGTCTCGGCGGTCGCGATCCGCTCGAGCCGGGCGGCATCTATATGCATGGGCGCGACAAGCCGCGCCTTGGGCGCCGATTGGTTGCGATAGCGCGAGAACCGGTAGCGCGAGAACAGGTAGCCCAGCGCGATCTCGCTGGCGAGGGGACCGTCGGGCCATGTCTCGATGGCATAGACCGCCTCGGGCAGTTTCGCGATCGCGGCACCGATCGCGAAGCGTGTGCGTTCGCGGTCCGCCGCGTCGCCAGTGCCCAGCAGCACGAGGTCGGGCCGCCCGGACGCGCCGGGTATGGCGCAGGTCTGGCCGAGAGTGCCGGCAAAGCCGTGATGCTCCGCCCAGCCAGAGGCAGGCCCGGACAGCGTGGCGAGAGCGTCTTTTGCGTCGGCCTTGTCGACAAGGCGGATCGGAATGGCGGCGTCCGCCTCGGCGGCGAAGGAAAGCGGCATGTCGGGCCTCGGGTCGGTTTTCCCGCCAGCCTAGCGGTCCGCCGCGCCGCCGCAAGCCCGGATCAGCCCGAGAGGTCCTCCAGATCCCAGACCGCGTGGATCGAGCGCCTTCCGACCCGCTCCAGACGCGCAAGCGTCGCGGAGTAGGCAAGCCTGTCGCCGGACCCCAGGCAGGCCAGCACGCTGCGCGACACCCGCGCCAGCGTGACCATGCCGATCATGTCGGCGTCCCGGATCAGCGAGCGCAGGGCCGCTGCCAGCAGCGCGGCGTCGGCGTCCGTGGCGAGCGTGTCCAGTGCCGCCACGGTGATGGAGATCCGTTCGAGCGCCCGCGCGACCTCGGCCTCCGCGCGCGTCTCACCGATTCGCCGGCACAGGGCCTCGAGCATGTCCGGATTGAAGCGCGCCGGCTCCTCCGGACACAGGCGGATGACGGCGCCTTGCCGATTCCCGATGCTCGGGGCACGGGCCTTGCCCCTGTCCTCCCCGTTCCGACCGCGACGCACACACACACGCACCGGGTCCCGGCCGTGACCCCGTTTTCCACTCATCTTGCACTCCACCTGCGGCCCCCACCGCGGTGTGCGGACCGTGCGCGAGGCTCCTGAACAAACGGTTGAGGGCGCGGCGAAAAGCTTGTCCAATTTTGGGGCAATGCACGGTATCAACCGAACACTGCGAGGAGACGGCAATGCATCGCGTGAAATCCCTGCCCGAATACCTTCGGGAACGCTACGACCATTGGAAACAGTCGAGTTTTCCGGAACACAGCGACTGGTTTCGCAAGCTTGCCATCGAGGGGCAGCATCCCAGGGCCATGGTGGTCGCCTGCTGCGACAGCCGCGTCGCGGTCAACTCCGTCTTCGGGCAGCGGACAGGCGAGTTGTTCGTGCACCGCAACATCGCCAATCTCGTGCCGCCCTACACGCCGGACGGAAAGCACCACGGCACCGGCGCGGCGCTGGAATTCGCCGTCACCTTCCTGAAGGTCGAGCATATCCTCGTGATGGGCCATTCCCAGTGTGGCGGCGTGCGCGGCTGCATCGACATGTGCCGGGGCGACGCGCCCGCCCTCGACGCGCCCGGCAGCCTCGTGGGGCGATGGCTCGATGTGCTCAGACCCGCCTACGGACGCGTGACCGATGTGCAAAGCCTCGAAGACCGGCAGACCGCGCTGGAGAAGGAGGGCATCCAGCTGAGCCTCGAGAACCTGTTGGGCTATCCCTTCGTGGCCGAGGCGGTGGATGCCGGGCGCCTGACGTTGCACGGGCTCTGGACGGATATCGCGGACATGGATCTCGAGACATTCGACGGAACGGTGCGCCATTTCGTGAAGACCTGAGCGCCGTGGCCCGGCATGCCCCGGCGCGCCCTTGTCCAGGGCCGCCGTATCAGGGCCACCGTGTCAGGACCGCCGTGTCAGGGCCGCCAGTCGAGGATCATCTCCTCCGGCCATGTGAGACCGACCTCCATCTCGATCCGCGTGGTTTCGCCCGGCGGCACATCGAGCGCCCATTCCGCGACGCCGCGCAGGTCGTCCACGCCCGTTTCACCCGGTGCCCGCGAGAAGCTCACGTCGACGTCGATATCCTCCTGCTCCGCGAAGGGGGTGGCGTAAAGAAGCCGGACGGTTTCGGCCGCGTCGGAGGTGTTCTCGACCGAGAACGCGATCCTGCGCCGCTGTTCGTTCTCCGAGATGAAGATCCCGCGGTCGCCCTCGTCCAGCGACAGGTCCTGCCAGGTCAGGCGCAGGTGATCGAGCGGGCCGAACCCCATCTCGACCTCGGCGCCCGGCGGGATGAGGGGCAGCGCATCCTCGCCCACCAGGTCCCCGTCACGAAAGAACCGCGCATCGCCCGGAAGGATCGTCTCGCCGGTGGTGTTCCGCCCCATCGCGATCAGGAACGCGGTGGCGTCGCGGCGCGGGATGGCGCGGTTTTCCAGATCGACCGCGAGGCCGAGGTCGTCGAAGGGCAGGGTCACCTGACCCGATGCGCCGATCGTGACCGGCGCCGTGTAGTCATAGACGACGGACAGCCCGCTGACCGTCATGCGCGCGGCATCCTCCACGATGACGGCCGGTTCAATGGCGGGAGCCATGTCCGCGGTGTTCAGTCCGCTGCGCACGGATGGC
Organism: Rhodobacteraceae bacterium HLUCCO18; assembly: GCA_001314805.1. Lineage (GTDB taxonomy): Bacteria > Pseudomonadota > Alphaproteobacteria > Rhodobacterales > Rhodobacteraceae > Roseibacterium. Next base: position 153,402 of record LJSY01000002.1, read on the forward strand.
TCCGGCATGGGCGGGGCGATCCGCACGGGGTCGGGCCAGATGCCCGCGGGCACGCGACGACGGTCGGGAATGGCCGTCGAGAACCGCAAGGCCACATTGCGCCAGACGGCAGGTCCGTACTCGTGAAGCGTGATCGACCGTTCGATGTCGAGCCGGTCGGCCTCCGTGTCGAGGCGAAGGGCGTAGCTTGGCCGCCATTCCGCATCCTGGGTGAGGTAGGTGATCTCCAACGCGCCATTGACCGCTTCGCCGGTCTGCACGTCGATGCGGATGCCGCGCATTTCGGTGCCGAAGGGTTCGAGCGCGTCGAGCGCGATCTGAGCCGTCTGCAGGTCGTCCAACCGCTCCGCGAGGGCGTCCTCATCGGTGCGGCGGGCCTCCCGCGCGGTCTGAAGCGCGGTGCCGATGCGCGCCGTCTCGCGCCCGAGGGTCGCCAGAAGCTCCGACAGGTCGGCAGGGTCCGGCGGCATCGCCGCGCCATCTGCGCCGCCCCGCGACAGCGCGGCGAGGTAGGCGAGTTGTGTCTCGATGCCGCCGATCTCCGCGTCCCGGCGGGCCAATGCGTCCCGCGCCGCCTGCACCGCGTCCTCGGCCGCATCGACCGCCGCCCGCGCCTCGGCCTCGGCCGCGCTGTCGAGGCTGCCCTCGGCGATGGCGATGCGGTCGAGCGGGACGGGCGCACCGATGCTCAGGCCGTCCGGGCCGGTCACCTCGATCAGGGACGCATCGCCCAGATCCCGCATCGGGATGACGATACTGTGGGTGCCCTCGGGCAGGTCCACGGCGACGCGCCGCGTGACCTCCGCGCCCCGGGCGAAGACCAGCGCTTCGGCGATATCGGCGCGCAGCAGAACCTCGTCGGCGAACGCCATGCCGGGCAGGCCGAGGACAAGCGCGGTGGTTGCGAGAAAACGCATCGGGGACCCCTTCCATGTAGATCCTGTGGAAAGGGTCGCCCTTTGTCGGCGGCTATTCAATAACCGACGCGCCTCAGCCCTTTTTCAGCACCCGGTTGCCGAGGGTCTCGGCGATCTGAACGGCATTCAGGGCCGCGCCCTTGCGGAGGTTGTCCGACACGCACCAGAGATTCAGGCCGTTCTCGATCGTCGAATCCTGCCGGATGCGGCTGATGAAGGTGGCATAGTCGCCGACGCATTCGACCGGCGTGACGTAGCCGCCGTCCTCGCGCTTGTCGACGACGAGGATGCCGGGGGCGATGCGCAGGATCTCGCGGGCCTCGTCCTCGTCGAGGAATTCCTCGAACTCGATGTTGATCGCCTCGGAGTGGCCCACGAAGACGGGGACGCGCACGCAGGTGGCGGTGACCTTGATCCTGGTGTCCATGATCTTCTTGGTTTCCGCGACCATCTTCCATTCCTCCTTGGTCGACCCGTCGTCCATGAACTTGTCGATATGGGGAATGACGTTGAAGGCGATCTGCTTGGTGAACTTCGCGGCTTCGCGTTCCTGTCCGGGGACGTACATGCCCTTGGTCTGGTCCCACAGCTCGTCCATCCCGTCCTTCCCGGCGCCCGACACGGACTGGTAGGTGGAGACGACGACGCGCTTGATCGTGGCACGGTCATGCAAGGGCTTGAGCGCCACGACCATCTGCGCGGTGGAGCAATTGGGATTTGCGATGATGTTCTTCTTCGCGTAGCCCTCGACGGCCTCGGCGTTGACCTCTGGCACCACGAGCGGAACGTCAGGGTCGTAGCGGTAGAGCGAGGAGTTGTCGATCACGACGCAGCCGGCCTTGGCGGCCCTGGGCGCGTATTTCGCCGTCGCTTCCGACCCGATGGCGAACAGCGCGATGTCCCAGCCGGTGAAGTCGAACGTGTCGAGGTCCTTCGTCATCACCGTCTTGTCGCCGAACGAGCAGGCGGTGCCGAGCGACTTGCGCGAGGCAAGCGCGGCGATCTCGTCCACGGGAAACTCCCGCTCGGCGAGGATGTTCAGCATTTCGCGGCCCACGTTGCCCGTGGCGCCCGCGACGACGACGCGATATCCCATGATCCTTTTCCTTACATGTCAGGATGCGCGGCGCTTACAGGAGGCGCGCGGCAGTGGGAAGGGGCCGGGCATCGGGGTGTCCGGTGCTGTGGCAAAAAAAATCGCGCGGGCGCGCCTAGTCCACGCGATCCCGGGCGAAGGCGTAGACCGCCATGCCGATGAGGATCACCAGCGCGAAAAGCGCGAAGAGGGGACCGAAGGCCTCGGCCGGGCTGCTGCCCCGCGCGAGGCCGGCATAGATCGGGCCCGAAGCGAACTGCATCGCGCCCGCGCCGCCCATGCCGAAGAGGTTCAGAAGCGTCACGCCCCGCCCCGTCAGGTGCGGCGGCAGGAAGCTGCGGCCATGGGAAATGACGATCGGGTAGGACGCGCCGAACAGGCCGATGAGCGCGAAGATCACGATGGCCCCGGTGAAGCCCGAGGGCGGGAACAGCCACAGAAACAGAAGCAGGACCGCGACCGCGAGGTTGCCCGCCATGATCGGCCCCTTGCGCGATCCCACCCACCGGTCGATCGGTCCGTAGACGAAATTTCCCGTCACCATCGCCAGCCCCATGACCAGCGTCGCGGTCCCGATCTGCGCCAGCGCCGCGCCATGCACCTCGGCCACGTAGGGGCTGATCCAGAGGCCGCGCACGCCAGCCGCCGGCGCGTAGCAGACGAACATCGCGATCAGGATCGGCCAGAGCGCGGGCATCTTCAGCAGGTCGAACAGCGATCCGCGCGGCTCCCCTTGCGGCTTGGGCGGGTCGCGGACAAGGGCCGCGATGCCCAGCCCGACAAGCGCCGTCAATACTGCGAAGCCCGCCACCGTTTCGCGCCAGCCGAAGACCTCCACCGCCCATGCCATTGGCGCGGCCGACAGGATGTTGCCCAGCGAGGACACCCCGACCGTCAGGCCCGCCAGCGTGCCGAAGATGGCGGCGGGCAGTGTGCGGGCAAAGATGAAATAGGTCGACATCAGGACCGGCGCGCAGCCGATCCCGATCAGGATCATCGCGCCGGTGATGGCGCCCGGACCCTGCGCCATGGCGAAAAGCGCCGCACCCCCCGCGCCGCCGCCGAGAAACAGGACCGAGGCCGTGCGCCGGGGCCCCAGCGTGTCCAGCGCCCAGCCCACCGGCAGCTGCATCAGCGCGAAGGCCGCGAACCAGAGCCCCGAGGCGCGCGCGAGGTCCTCGGTCGTGGCGCCGAGATCGGCCTCCAGCGCCGGGGCGAGCACGGCGAGGAACGCGCGGTAGAACTGGCTGAGCGTGTAGGCGACGATCAGGAACGCGATCCCGGCGCGCATGGGCCTCCCCCCCGAATTATCCGGCGGACCCTGCACCGGCGGGCGGCCAGCGGCAAGCGGACGCGGTTTCCGATCTTTTTTGTCGGGAATGTTGACAGCGCGCCGGATTCCCGTTTCAACGGCGACAACCTAGCTGAGCGTTTCAGTCAGGTATTCGTTCGGGACAACCAGGGAGACCCACATGATGACCCGTACCCTCGCCGCCCTTCTGGGCACCGCCATCGCCGCCTCCACGCTGACCGCGGCCCAGGCGCAGGAGCTCAACCTCTATTCCTCGCGCCACTACGACACCGACGAGCGTCTCTATTCCGAATTTACCGAGGCGACCGGCATCACGGTCAACCGGATCGAAGGCAATGCCGACGAACTGATCGCCCGGATGGAGGCCGAAGGCGCCAACAGCCCCGCCGACGTGTTCCTGACCGTCGACACCGTGCGCCTTGCCCGCGCCGCCGATCTGGGCCTGCTGCAGTCGATCGAAAGCGACGTGCTGGAGCGTCGCATCCCCGCCTACCTGCAGGATGACGACAACCAATGGTTCGCCTTCTCGCAGCGCGCGCGGATCCTGTTCTACGACAAGACCGACGTCGAAAACCCGCCACAGAGCTACCAGGACCTCGCGAACCCGGAATACGAGGGGCTGGTCTGCATCCGCTCGGCGACCAATGTCTATACCCAGAACATCGTCGCGGCGTTGATCGCGCATCTGGGTGAGGAGGCCGTGCAGGACTGGGCCACGGCCGTCGTCGGCAACTTCGCCCGCGACCCGCAGGGTGGCGACACCGACCAGCTGCGCGGCATCGCCTCGGGCGAGTGCGACATCGCCATGTCCAACACCTACTACTACGCCCGCGCGCTGCGGAAGGGCGACAGCCAGATGTCCGAGGAGGATCTGGCGAACATCGGGTGGGTCTTCCCCAACCAGAACGACATCGGCGCGCACATGAACATCTCGGGCGGCGGTGTGGCGGCCAATGCGCCGAACCGCGAGAACGCGATCGCCTTCCTCGAATACCTCGCCTCCGACCAGGCGCAGGATTACTTCTCGGCCGGCAATGACGAGTATCCGGCGGTCCCCGGCGTGGGCCTTGCGCCTTCCGTGGCATCGCTCGGCATCTTCCGGCCCGACACGATCGAACTGTCCGATATCGCCGACAATGTCGGTGCTGCGGTCGATGTGCTGAACAACGCCGGATGGGAATAAGGCCGATCCCGGTCTGACCGATCCAGGCGGGCGCCCCTCGGGGCGCCCGTTTTCGTTCACGTCGGCTCGTTCGCCTGCGTCTCGGTCGCGATCACCGCCTCCCGCGTGGGCCGCCCCTCCCGCCCGAGGCTCCAGCACAGAAGCGCGACGGGCAAAAGCCCCACCGCCACGATCACCAGGCTGGGCACCG